>NZ_CDOI01000144.1 GCF_000827555.1 Capnocytophaga canis | reverse complement strand
TGTTATTAGCATTCAACAAAAATACAACTTTATTCCCTGATTGTCAAATTTTTATACCATCATACTTTTTAAAACACGACCAAAAAGGCGTGTTTTCCATTTCGAAAAACACGCCTTTTTTAATTTGATTATAGATGTAAGATGATTTTGTCAATTTATAAATAGTTTGTATCTTCGCATCGTTGAGTTACAACGCAAAACAAATAAAATCAATGAAATTGGCTCCGTTACTAAATCGTTACCTCATAGACTTTGAAAAACAAGTAACACACTGATAATAAATATATTGTAAAATTAGTTGGATTTCCTTAGATGAAAAGAACCAAAAATCAAGGCTTTGGATATTTGTCTAAAAATCAGACTCATGTCGCTAAAATTTTCCAAACTTGCTTCCTACGGTCGCTTCGAACAATGGAAAATTTCCACGCTCTATTCGTTGATTTTCTTAACGCCAAATCTCCAATGCCGATGAAAAGTGGTCAAAATACTGAAAAATCAGTGTTGAACCATTAAAAAATACATGAAATTAAGTACTGAATTCAATAGTTTTATTACTACTCATATTGGTCAATTTCTTTATGGTAGATTTTTTGAGCAGAAAACACAAAGCTATCTTGTATTTAGGTTCGGCGATTACTTTTATATTCAAATATTTTCCTGAAAGCCAAAGAATTGAAAAATAGAAGTTGATGTAGCGTTTGTTTGTATCATTTTGTTTTTGTGTTTTAATTGTTACAAAAAAACTAATTCATTGATTTTTTTAGTCCCCCACTCTTCATTTTGTAATTTATATTCAGATTTTATTTAAATTGAATTTTTATCAAAATAACAACTATTTTATTATATATTTCATATTTTAAAACGCTATATTATTCATAAAATAATAACTATTAAAATTAAAAACAAATACATTTAACCCATTTTTATAACAATAAAACTTGATAAAAACACTATTAGAGTTAAATAATGTTAAAGTTTATTTTTTTCTTTGAATTGTAATATCTTTTTTTTTAGATTTACACTGTAGTTATCCGGAAAAACTATATGAGCCGTTAAGTGAATTATTTATTTTAAAAATTTTACTGTTATGAAAAAGTTAGAATTAAATCAAATGGAAAAACTTCAAGGAGGGAAAGCAAGCGAGAGAGCCTGTTTAATAGGAGGGGGACTGGCTGCGGTTGCTTTTGTAAGTGGATTCCTTGTTCCTGCGGTTTTTTTTACAGCAATGGCAATTACTGCAGGAGCAGCTTATTCGGGGTGTTTTGATTAATAAGAATATTCAAAATAAAACTATAATAATACTTACTGCTTTTTTTCTAATTATATTATTAGTGAATATTTTAACAAATAATGGTTTGGGGAAAGGGTTGAATTTTATTGTAGTTTTAGGATTAATCCCTCTTTTGTGTACTATATTTATAAATATGTATAAAAACAACAAGAAATAAAGCAATTAGACTTAAATAAAATGGTATCCATAGAAAAGGCTCCACAGATTAATGTTGGATAAATATTATTAATAAACATATTGTGGTATTATGAAATATATGAAATTGGGTTTAATATTGGTAGGTTTGCTTATAATAATATCTCTTATTGTTCTAACAAACGGAATTTTGGAAACAACCACAGTAAGAGATGTTTTTCTTGTACCCGCATTGGTAATTATTTTTGCTCTGATTTTTAAAATTATAAAAGAAGAGAAAAGACAGGGCTAATTGATTTTATATTAGCTATTTGATTTTTATATGTTGTAACGAAAAAAAAAGCGAAAATGAGATAATTAGATTTAAACAAAGTGTAGTTATCTGGAAAAAAACATAAACATACACCTGTTAATCAATAAGTTATAGTATTTGTTTTTAGTATTATTTTGGATTGATAATATAAGTATGACTCAATTTTTTTACTATGAAAAGTTTATTAAACTATTTATTACTGTGTATAGTATTAATTTCTGTAGTTTTTGTATGAATTTATAACTAAGATAGCATTTGCACTTGCTTCTATGGGTTGCTTGTCCTTGTTTGCAATATCATTTGAAAAACAAAACGCACAAAAAATTTCCTTTGGTGTATTCGGATTTGTTTCTTTATTAGCTGCTGCTTATTTTATAAGTTATGACGAAGTGGAAAAGTTTTTTATATTCGTAATAATGGGAAGCTATTTTTGTTTGATGAGCCAAAAGCGAAAGATATATAAAAAGAAAAGTAAGTAATTCTAATAACTAATGACCGACAAAAAATCAAAAAAGAAACTATGATAATTTTTATCTCACATCGACTGCATTCTCTTCAAAAAGTAGCCGATGAAATATGTATTTTAGACGGAGGAAAAATCATATTATCAGGCAATCACGAAAACTTAATGCAGACAAGGAATTTTTACAGTGATTTTTTTAGTTAATTTTCCAACTTTTTGTGAATTACCCTATCCATATAATCTTGAATAAAAGCCTGTAAATCACGGATTCCTTTTTCTGTTTCGGGATTATTTTCTTTTCCTAACAAGTTGTTTTTCAACCCTTCATCTTCACGTTCGTAAATGCCGTTCATCGTTCCGTCTTGATTCATTACATAAATGTAACTACCTTGCATCAAGCTATAGACATGTGTATCAGAAATATAGGCTCGTGGTGTTTCGTTAGCTTCAGCAAACAAACTACGCCCCCATGAACGAAATGGCTTATTGTAACCCATTAGATCTACCAACGATGGATAGATGTCGATTTGCTGTGCAATTTCCGATGATTTTCCTATGGTAACAAACTCTTCGTTAGGACTATAGAACATTATTGGAGAACCCATTTTAGTAATAGGTTGTTTGTACAGGTCGTAATACGTTTGATTGCCATGGTCATTCGTAAACAGGAAAATAGTGTTTTGAAACCAAGATTGTTTTTTAGCATTTTCAAAGAATTTCTTCAACGCATGGTCCGTGTACTGAACGCATTGGTGAATTTCCAGATTTCCTTTATCGAACTTACCTTCGTACTGCTGAGGCACTTTAAAAGGATGGTGGGATGAAACGGTAAATATCGACCCAAAAAAAGGTTGTTGTTTTTGACTAAGAACAGTATTCATAAATTGAAAAAAAGGTTCATCCCAAATGCCCCAAACTCCGTCAAAATCAACATCATTGCCATACTCTGTTTTGCCGTAGTAGTGCTGAAACCCAAGTATGTTGGAAAACCCTAAAAACCCCATTGAGCCGTTGGGAGCTGAGTGGAAAAACGAGGTGTCGTATCCTAATTCGTTGGCGATTGAAACCAGTGATTGTGTAGGCTGTTGAGCATAAGGCGATGAGGTGTATGCCACTTGCAAGGTCGGTATTCCTCCATAGATAGACGACATTCCGTGAATAGACTGACGACCGTTGGCATACGCATTGTCGAAAACCATTGAATGCTGTGCTAAAGAATCCAAAAAGGGAGTGTATGACTTGTAATCGGGGATATTTCTATCCTTGTTCATACATCCCCAATATTCTCGACCAAAACTTTCCAAAATAAAAAGAACTACATTAGGTTTATTTTTTACCTCTCGGTAATACAACTTTACAGGCTTGATATGTTCCGCTATATAGTCTTCTGATACAAAATCATAGGTTCTGAATCCCTTATTTTTTCCTATAGTTCGGATAAGTGTGAAAGGCGTGTTTAGGATAACATCCGCATGAGCTGAGACCGACACATATCGACTAGCATCAACAATATTTATCGGACGCGACGAATGGGAGAGCGTTCCTCCACGAATCCCTGCCAGAACCATCGTACCTATACCCGCTAACCCCACCAACGAACCAAAAACATATGGTAATGGATGAATCGTATTCTCACGAACTTTGATTCGTTTGTAAAAATACATCCAACAGAAAATCAGAGCGATAAACATTATAAAAACATACCAATACATCCCCACAAAGGTAAAAAACAAAGCGGTCTTATTTTGTTCATTTTCAATCACTGCAAAAGAAGCTGTAGTCAATCGTGATTTACTAAATGGATAATAAATCATATCCACAAAATTAGTCGCATAAGCTATAGTATTTGGAATAAAATACACCCAAAAAACCATTTTTTGGTATCCCTTTCGAGTGTTTACCCACAGAGGAAAAATGCTCAATAGAATAAACAATAAATTTACATAAAGAATCGCTGTAGTGTCGAATTGGATTCCATACGCAAATAACCTACTCACTGTCAGAAAGTTATATCCATCTATAACGTCAATATTAAATGCTATGAACAGAAGTCGAGCTACAAAATAGAACAAGAATACCAAGGAAAGTCGGTACAAAAAAACAAGATATTCGGTGATTCGGATAAATTTATTCATAAAAGATAATTTGAATTACATACCGCCTAATGTCATAACGCTATGTATTTTAGAATTCTGTGGAAAATATCCCACAAAAGTAAAATATATTTTTATCTTAACAAAAATATATTCTAAAAACACTGATTTACAAACTATTAACCAGAACAATGGAACTATTACTCCAAAACGAATAATTGTTAATTCGTTATTTTTTATATTTTTTTGTCAAACCATTTTTCAAATACAAATAAAAGTTTTATTTTTGCCAAACTTTTAATCAAAAAAGACATGGCAGTTTATAAAAAAAGAAACAACAGACCTAATAGAAAAAAGAAGATAGATGAGTTAGACGAACTTGAGGAAGAGCAACTTCACCAAGAGAGTACTACGGCTGAGGTTTTTGACAGTCTTGATGCAGGAGCTTCAAAAACAGAGGCTTGGGTACAAAAAAATCAAAAAACCATCCTTGGAGTGTTAGTCGCTGTAGCTGTGGTAGGTTTGGGAGTCCTGTTATATCAACAATTTGTTTCTGCTCCAAAAGAGAAAGAAGGAGCAAACGAATTCTTTTTCGCGAATGAATTTTTCAATGAAGCATTAAACGCTACTGACGATCGTGCAAAAGATTCGCTTTTCACACTTTCGTTGGAAGGAGGTAAAGGGAAGTACGGCTTCTTAGAAATCATCCAAGAGTATAGCGGTACAAAGGCTGCTAATTTGTCGCAATATGGAGCTGGAATGGCTTACATGCATAAAGGTGAATACCAAAAAGCTATTGACCATTTAAAAAAATTCGATTCACCTGACGATGTGATGGGAGTTTTAGCCTTAGGGAACATTGGTGATGCCTATTCACAGTTGAAAAACAATCAGGAAGCATTGAATTTCTATAAAAAAGCATATACTCATAGTGATAACGAATTTACTAAACCGATGTATTTGAAAAAAGCTGGAATAACAGCTATGTTGTTGAACGACAATAAAGAGGCTGGTAAACTTTTCGAGCAAATCAAAGATGAGTACCCAACTTCCGAAGAAGCTCGTACTATCGACATTCTTATTGGTAAAATAAGCAATTAAGCGTCACTATAAGAAAAGATAAAATTTCTTCATAGTTTATAAATTTATATGATTCCACACCTGCCATTTTCTTAGAACAAATGGTGGGTGTGTCTTTTAAATACAATACATTATGGCAACAGAAAACAAAAATTTATCACAATACGACAAAACGAAAATTCCCAATGTAGCAAACTATCGGTTTGGTATCGTTACTTCCGAATGGAATGAGCAAGTAACTTTTGGGTTAAAAAAAGGAGCCATTGACACCCTTAAAGATTGTGGTGCTTTGGAAGAAAATATTTTGTGTTGGGAAGTACCGGGGAGTTTTGAACTTATCTACGGAAGTAAAAAGATGATTAAAACCCAAAGGATAGACGCTATCATCGCGATTGGTTGTGTCATTCAAGGAGAAACTAAACATTTTGATTTTGTTTGTCAAGGAGTTACACAAGGGATTGCACAATTGAATGTTTCCGAAAACATACCTGTTATTTTCTGTGTACTCACTGATAACAATATGCAACAATCCTTAGACCGAAGTGGAGGAAAACACGGTAATAAGGGAGTAGAAGCTGCCATCGCTGCCATTAAAATGGTAACGTTGGGGTAGTGAACCATAACGAGTCTTCAAGTTGCTAGTGATTAAGAGAGAATTGAGTATTGGCTATGATGATATAGAGTTTCAAAAAGATAATATGCATGTCCATTGAACTTACGCTACAAACCTTGCCATCCAAACCAGGAGTCTATCAATTTTACGACAAATCGGACTCGTTGATTTACGTTGGCAAAGCAATTAATCTCAAAAAACGGGTATCTTCTTACTTTCAAAAAAAACATGAATCAGGAAAAACACGGGTTTTGGTAAAAAAAATTGTTCGCATTGAACACATTGTCGTAGCCACCGAAAGCGACGCCTTGCTTTTGGAGAATAACCTCATAAAAAAATATCAACCTCGCTACAACATTCTTCTCAAAGACGATAAGAGTTATCCGTGGATATGTGTTAAAAAAGAGCGATTTCCTCGTGTTTTCCAAACGCGCAAAATGATCAAGGATGGTTCGCTTTATTTTGGACCTTATACTAGCATAAAAACCGTCCGAACACTATTAGAACTTATTAAAGAACTTTATCCTCTGCGTAATTGTTCCTACGATTTATCAGAACAAAATATTCAAAATCAGAAATTTAAAGTGTGTTTAGAGTATCACATTAAGAATTGTAAGGGAGCTTGTGAAGGATTGCAATCAGAGGAAAATTACCTGCAAAATATCAGTGAAATTATCGAGATTTTAAAAGGAAACTTCAAAGATGCCTTAGCACGATTTAAAAAAGAAATGGTATCACTTGCGACGGATTTACGTTTTGAGGAAGCTCAACAAATCAAAGAAAAAATTGATATTTTGACTAACTATCAAGCTAAATCGACTATTGTAAGCTCAAAAATCAACAATATAGACGTTTTTTCTATTGTTTCGGATGAAGAATATGGTTATGTAAACTTTCTACAGGTGGCCTATGGTGCTATTGTAAGAGCTCATACCATCGAAATCAAGAAAAAATTGGAAGAAACCGACCGAGAACTGCTGGAATTTGCCATTGTGGATATCCGAGAGCGATTTTTCTCTAATTCCAAAGAAATTATCACACCTTTCGAAGTAACTCTACCTAATAATTTGCAATTAACTATTCCTAAATTAGGAGAAAAACATCAGTTGTTGGAACTGTCTCTACGCAATGCTAAACACTTCCGACAAGAACGTTTTAAGCAAGTTAAAATCGCTGATCCTGAAAGACATACGAACCGAATTTTATCACAATTACAACGAGATTTACATCTATCGGAACCTCCTATTCACATAGAGTGTTTCGACAATTCCAACATTCAGGGAACAAACCCAGTAGCAGCTTGTGTAGTATTTAAAAATGGGAAACCAAGCAAAAAAGACTATCGCCATTTCAATATCAAAACAGTAGAAGGCCCAAATGATTTTGCTTCTATGGAAGAAGTGGTATATCGTCGCTATAAACGTTTGTTAGAAGAAAATGAACCCCTGCCCCAACTCATCATCATCGATGGAGGGAAAGGACAATTGTCATCAGCATTGAAATCGTTAGAAAGTTTAGATCTACGGGGAAAGATAGCCATTATTGGTATTGCTAAGCGTTTGGAAGAGATTTATTTCCCTGAAGATAGCATTCCTCTCTATTTAGACAAAAAATCTGAATCTTTAAAGCTAATCCAACAACTTCGCAACGAGGCACATCGATTTGGAATTACATTTCACCGACAGAAGCGTAGCAAAGTAGCCATTGTATCAGAATTGGATAATATTGAAGGTATCGGCGACAAGACTAAAGAGTCTTTACTGAAACATTTTAAATCGGTAAAACGAATTAAGGAAGCCTCTTTAGAGGACTTACAAGCTGTGATTGGATATCGTGCTAAAAAAGTATGGGAGTATTTTAGGTAAATTACAACATCCTCAACTACAAATCAGTATTCTTTATGCAAAATGCTCTTCGTACATATTTTTTTTGTACCTTTGTGAAGCATCAACCATTGAGATTATGAAAAAGTTTTTAATTGCACTTGTTTTATTGATTGCCATTACCATTACAGTCTTCTATGCTATGGGATATGGCTATGTTTTCACTGCTGTTCGTGTGGTTTATGGTAGTGGGCATCGTACGGCATTTCTGTCGGATTTTACTTATTTTGATAACCGTACTATTCAGCGTGGCAAACCACAGGCTTGGAATATTCACAAAAACTATAACGAGGTCGCTTCTACAGAGGAGTTAGATGCTTTACATGATAAATATCACAGCACCGCTTTCATGATTATCAAAAATGACAGTGTGTGGCATGAACAATATTTTGACGACAATAGCCATAAAACTCTTAGTAACTCATTTTCAATGGCTAAAACTTATGTTTCAGCAATGCTTGGAAAAGCTATTATGCAAGGGTACATCAAAAGTTTGAATCAGCGAGTAGGTGATTTTTTTCCAGAGTTTTCAACTGGATTAGCAGCTGACCTCACAGTGGGTGATTTGAGTTCCATGGCTTCAGGCTCCAATTGGGATGAATCGTATTACAACGCTTTTTCTGTAACCACACAGGCTTATTATGATAAAGATCTTCGCAAAATCATTTTAGAAAAAGTTAAGATTGTAGAAGAACCAGGACAAAAATACGTTTACCAAAGTGGAAACACACAACTTTTAGCAATGGTTCTGGAAAAAGCAACAGGAAAAAAACTAACTGACTATCTTTCAGAAACCTTTTGGCAACCTTTAGGATGTGAATATGATGCTTTTTGGCAAATTGATAGCGAGGAAAAAGGCTTAGAAAAAGCCTATTGCTGCATAGCTTCCAATGCTCGTGATTTTGCACGTATGGGAAAACTTTATCTGAATTACGGCAAATGGAATGGTAATCAACTTCTTGATTCTTCTTTTGTAGCGAAGTCCATTCAACCCAGATTTACGGAAAGCCCAGAATATGGCTATGGAATGTGGTTACTCAGTCGAAATGGAAAAGAATTCTTTATGATGCGAGGACATCTAGGACAATATGTAATCATGCAACCCGAAGATAAAATCATAATCGTACGCCTGGGGCATCTAAAAGGAGAGGATAAACTCGGAGATCCTTTTACTGATGATATCTATGGATACATTGATCAAGCCTATAAAATGTTACAAAATGCTCAATAAGATACCATTAGAAGATATTTTATTTCTTGATATAGAGACAGTACCTCTGTTCGAAAGCTACCAAGAACTCAGCGAAGAGACACAACAACTATGGGAAGAAAAAACGAAATACTCTCGAAAAGAGGAATTCAGTGCTGAGGAATTCTATGACCGTGCAGGTATTTGGGCTGAATTTGGAAGAATTGTTTGTATTTCTGTTGGATTCTTTTCCTTCCGGAACCAGCAACGTACCTTTCGCGTAACCTCTTTTATCGGTGATGAAATATGCATTTTAAAAGATTTTGCTCAGCTAATTGAATCACATTTTTCACGTCCTAACCACGTTTTATGTGCTCATAACGGCAAGGAGTTTGACTTTCCGTACATCTTAAGACGAATGATTATCAATAGATTACCAATACCAGCTAAATTACAGCTATTTGGTAAGAAGCCTTGGGAAGTTCCACACTTAGATACACTCGAACTTTGGAAGTTTGGAGACTACAAACATTTCACCTCTTTGAAACTACTCACTCACATTTTGGGAATCCCATCCCCGAAAGATGACATTGATGGTAGCCAAGTACGTGAAGTTTTCTATAAAGAGAAAGACATCGACCGCATTGCTATCTATTGCCAAAAAGATACCGTAACAGTGGCTCAAATTCTACTTCGCTTCCGTAATGAAGAACTGTTAGACGAAGATGAAATTTTATTTGTGTAAAAAATACACATTTTTAAGCTACACTTTTACATTTTTTACACACTTATGTGTATTGTTAAAATTACACTCTTTAATATAAAACACTTATTTTTAGATATTTACAAAAGTAAGATTTACTACATTCCTTTTTGGCACAGTATTTTCTATATAATGAACGTAAACATGAAGAATATAAAGTACGAACAGTACCATGAGAGATGATGTTTATGCATATTAAATTTATTGCTATCAAGATTAGTTCACAAACGAAAAAAACGAATTACTTAAAATTGCTATAAGAAACATTGTTAGATAAAAATTATCATTAAAACCAATAGTTGGGAAATTATTGAATAAATATTAAATTACACATAGATGTATCATCAAAAAACATCTAGATTACTTTTTTCAAAACATTGATTTTATCGAACTTGTTACAAACAAAAATTTATGAAAAAAGCTTTTTCAAGTTTGATAATTTAATCAAGAATTAAATCAGGAGTTAGTAGTAGTATTTATATGCATTGTTGAGAGGGTTCTTTCGAAAGAAGGAACCTTTTCGTTTTTTTGACCTTTGTTTAGCGTTTTTTGACCAAAAAATAGTAACTTTGTGGTTTGAAGAAAGATAGTGTAATTTAAACCGCTGTAAATGAACAAGATACTTTTAGTAGAAGATGACATTACATTTTCAAAAATGCTGTCTCGATTTTTAGAAAGAAACGGCTATGACATTGTTGAAAGTTCTACGCTGGAAGAGGCTTTAACAATGCTTGACTCTTCGTTGGGTATGATTTTTACCGACTTGCGACTTCCTGACGGAGATGGTATTCTTTTGTTAAAAGAAGTAAAAGAAAAATATCCACAGATTCCTGTGGTTGTAATGACCAGTTATGCCGAAGTTTCGACAGCTGTTGAGGCAATGAAATTGGGAGCCTTTGACTATATTTCGAAACCCTTTCAACGTGAAGATGTTCTTAATGTAATTACAAACGCCAAAAAATCAGCTTCTTTCCAAATTAAAAATACTTCAAAACCAGAAAATAAAGATGTTCTTCCTTCCGAAAGAATAAAGCAAAAACTTTTTGTAGAAGGTATCAGTGTTGCATCTAAAAAATTAAACGATTTTATCCGTTTAGTTGCTCCAACTGACATGTCTGTTTTGATTACTGGAGAGAGTGGCACAGGTAAGGAAGTAGTAGCTAAATCAATACACATGAAAAGTGAACGTGCCAGTAAACCCTTCATCGCTGTTGATTGTGGAGCAATTCCCAAAGAAATTGCGTCAAGTGAGTTTTTTGGACATGTAAAAGGTTCATTTACAGGAGCTATTTCAGATAAAAAAGGGCATTTTGAAGAGGCTAATGGAGGAACAATTTTCTTAGATGAGGTAGGCAACCTAAGCTATGAAAATCAAATACAATTGCTAAGAGCGTTGCAAGAACGGAAAATTAAACCCATAGGGAGCTCTAAGGAAATTGATGTAAACATACGTGTATTGGCGGCTACCAACGAAGATTTACTTATAGCAGTTGAAAAAGGACAGTTTCGTGAAGATTTGTATCATAGATTGAATGAATTTTCAATAAAAGTACCTTCATTACAGGAACGCAAAGACGATTTGATGATTTTTGCGTCTTATTTTTTGGATTTAGCAAATCAAAAATTACATAAAAACATATTAGGATTTACAAAAATGGCCGTTCAACATATGTTTTCTTACTCTTGGCATGGAAACTTACGAGAATTGTCAAACGCTATCAAACGAGCAACATTACTTGCTCAAGGCAGCTATATTACCGAGAATGATTTGCCTGAAAGTATCATAAACTCATCAAGAGTTCCTTCCATACAAAAAATTTCTTTTTCAACTAAAGATAATGAAAAAGATTTGATTATCAACGCTTTGAAAGAAGTTGATTACAACAAGACAGAAGCAGCAAAACTTCTGAACATCACTCGAAAAACCTTGTATAATAAATTAAAAGCATACGGGATAAATTTGTAAAACATTAAAAATCAACGATTAAAAACACTCAATTTTGGCATTATTTTTGATGCCTCAAACCTATAAAAATTAATATTTAACAATCATGACAAAAAGAATTTTTGCAATAGTTGCCCTAATGGTGGGAACATTGGCTACTATTTCGGCTCAGGAAATTAACTGGATGAGTTTTGACGAGGCTTTAGCAGCTCAGAAAAAAAATCCTAAAAAAATATTTGTAGATGTATACACAAATTGGTGTGGCCCCTGTAAATATTTAGATAAAACAACGTTTAAAAACAAAGACTTGGTTGAGTATATGAACAAAAACTTCTATGCTGTTAAATTCAATGCTGAAGGAAATGACGTTGTAAATTACAAAGGTCAAAAGTTTGAAAATCAAGGATACGATGCTTCGAAAGCTCAAACAAGAAATAGCCAACACTCTTTTGCTGGTTACCTTCAAGTGAATGCTTACCCAACAATGATATTTTTTGATGATAACGGAGAGTATATCTTGCCTGTACAAGGAGGTATGCCTGCTACTCAATTGGAAATATTCTTAAAATTAGTTGCCAATAACGACTATAAAAACATAAAAACAAGAGCTGACTTTCAAGAATATCAGTCAAACTTTAAAGGAACATTTAAGGAATAAATATCTATTTCATAGACTTTAAGACAGAGAGAGGCCGTCTAAAAAATTAGACGACCTTTTTTTATTTATCACAGGATTGTTTTTTCTTATCTTTTCTTTTCAAGAAAATAAAATATATTTGTACCAACATCAAAAACGCATTAGGTAAAATAATAGGAATATTATTAATCAAGACACCATAAATCACAAAAAGAACACACCCTATCAAATTGGTAAGGCGTATGTAGATGATATTATCTTTTATCAAAAAACTACCCACTACAAAAAGTGACGCCGCATAACCTATAAAATCATACCAACTCATTTGCTCCTTTTTTTAAGGTTGTAATCGTACTCTTGAAGAAGCTATCCACGAAGCTAACACCCCAAGAATTACTATAGTAAAGAAAACCAAAAACACATTAATCCACTCTATTTCAACAGGATAAGGCAATCCAACGCCAATAGTAACGAACTGAAATTGCTGTTGCAGAAACACAATCAACATCCCAATAATTATTCCCAAAAAAGATCCGATAACCGAAGTCATCGTTCCTTGCAAAAAGAAAAGTTGTCGCATTTGGGAAACATTCATTCCTAACGCATACAGTGTATGTAAATCCTTCCTTTTATCAAGAATCATCATGATAATAGCTCCCGCCAAATTGAATAATGCTATGATTAGTACTAATATAAAAATCAGATAAATAGCAATATTTTCTGTGTTTAACATTCGATAAAGAGCATCATTGAGTTGCATCCTATTTTTCACGATTACGGTGTCTCCAAAAATCTGGTAAATTTTTTCAATCACCTCTTTTTCAGAAACATGTGACGCTAGGCGGATTTCAATAGCTGAAACTTGGTCAGAGGATAGTCCTAGGATTTGTTGAGCTTCGGAAAGTGATGAAAAGACATATTTTTTATCTAATTCTTCGGTAAGTTGATAAACTCCTGCAACGACTACAAACGATTCTCGATAAGGCTTTACCTCTTGGGTAATACTTCCTCTACCCGACTTTGGAACTACAATTTGCAAAGGCGACGATGTATCAACAAACCCTAATCCTAAGGTGTTAAAAATCGTTGCTCCAACTACTACATTAGGAGCTTGAATCTCCCAATTACCTAAAACCAAAATACTATCAACATCACACACCAACGGGTAATGTTCATCAACTCCTTTGATATAGGCTATATGATTTTTCTGTTTATGATTTAAAAAAACTTGCTCTTCAAGTATACTACTAAAAAAAGCAACTTCATCAGTGTCTGATAATTTATTTGCTACTTCATCAGAAAAAGTGATGTATTTTCCAGTCTTGGGAAATATTTTTAGATCAGGATCAAAAATGGAAGAAAATGAAAGTGTAAAATTTTTCAATCCTGCAAACCCTGCTAAAACAACGAAAAGAGACACCGCACCAAGTACCACCACCAATGCCGTAATACGATTAATGATGTTGATGACATTTTGCGAACTCTTTGCTACCATGTAGCGTTTAGCTATGTAAAAAACTGCCTTCAAAGGCTATGATTTTTTACGTTTATAAAGTAATTCACGATTTTCAATGGGATTCTCTTCGCCTTTGAGTGATTTTTCAATTCCTTCTATATATTGCAATGAATCGTCTATATAGAAAAGCAAATCAGGCATACGTCGGAATTGGTTTTTAGTGATTTGCGACAATTCGTGCTTAATCAAAGATGTATTTGAAATAGTCCCTTTTAAGATATCCTCCGCTTTAGACTCAGGAAAGACACTCAGATAAACTTTGGCAACCGACAAATCAACTGTAACACTTACTTTTGTTACCGATATAATTAAATTGTGCTGCCCTGCATCTCGAATAGACTGCTGTAACACTTTGGCAAGCTCCTCTTGAATAATCCCTGCTATTTTCTTTTGTCTATTATTTTCCATTTGGCAAAGATAATGTTTTTTTTCGTTCAAAAAGATAACTCCTATGGTAAAAGTTCTCTTGTTATTTCGCAACCTGAACTATTTTCTGAAAAATCAATAATTTAGTTATTTACAGAGAGTCTATTCTTATATAATCAATAATATAAGTTTTGCTGGGATATAGATTCATTAATTGGAAGACAATAACGCTGTGATTGAACCGTCAATCAAAACATTATTTCTGAATCAGAAGTTCTTGCATCTGTTCTTCGCTTCCGTTGTAGATATTCAAATCTATTTTCACTTTAGAACCCGGAGTAATCCCATTTTCTGTAAATTGCCACATTTTCCAATTATGAATATGTGTCGGGGTGAGTACATTATTGTAATTGGCTATCCAAAGAGGATAGTTTTTGAATTTATCATGTAAATAGTCATTATAAAAACTAATGTAGGTGTAAATTATAGGTTTTCGGCCGTATTTTTTTTCCACAATATCCAACCAAACTTGAATATCTTGAAGATATTGCTTTACTTTTTTCTTCTTTGGCAGTTTTTCAATATCTAAAATGGGTAAAAAATCCCCTTTTTCCAATGTTATCGTTTGCAAATAAGAGGTTGCTTGTTGAACAGGATCTTCATCAGGACGATAAAAATGGTAAGCTCCTCGCACTAACTTCTGTTTCCTTGCTTGTTCCCAAAAATAATGAAAATTTTTATCTCGTGTATTATTTCCCATTGTGGCTCGAAAGATAGCGAATTTCAAAGGGATATTTCCTCGCTCCAAATATAAACTGTCCCAAACAATATCATTTCGTTCTTGGTAATGGGATAAATCAATCCCAAAAGTTTTGGTTCTATAATTGTACGAAATCCGTTCTATACGCTTATTTTCATAATCTATATTCGTTTTTGACAAAAAAACTTTATTTAATATTCGCTGATAATGTGCAGGATAATATTTTCTTACATAAAGAAACCCTCCAATTAGCAAACTAAAAAAAAGAATAAATACGACGAGGAACTTATTCCATGAAAATTCTTTTCTCTTCTTAGCGGTATGTTGTCTTTTTCGTTTCCTCATTTTTTATAAACTATCATTATTGCAAATATAGATAAATTCCTACGTATTTTATATTTTTGCCAGAAAATAGGTTGACTATGAATTTTTTGGCACACATCTATTTATCGGGAGAAGAAGACAACTTAGTAAAAATTGGAAATTTTATGGCGGATACCGTTCGTGGAAAGCAGTATCTTTCTTTCCCTGAACCGATACAAAAAGGTATTTTATTACATCGGCAAATAGACACTTTCACTGACACTAACCCCACTTTTCGAAGTAGCCGAAAACGATTAGTCCCTAAATTTGGACATTATTCAGGAGTGATTACAGATGTTTTTTACGATTATTTTCTAGCAAAAAACTGGAACTTGTATTCCGACATCCGCCTAGAAGACTATGTTCAACAATTTTATGAACTACTTGAATGTGAGAAAAGTAAATTGAATGAACATACTATTTTTATAATGCAACATATGATTAAAGATAATTGGCTCTTAGCATATGCTTCATTAGAGGGCATGGAAAAGATTCTCTACCAAATGGACAGACGAACTGGATTTAAATCAAATATGCAATATGCAATCAAACCCCTTATTGAACACGAATCCGTATTTGAAAATGATTTTTTTTCTTTCTTTGAGGATATCCGTAAATTTATAGTACACCAACTATAGCCACCATTTCAAAAACCAAAAAGCTACCCAAATCTTATTTCGGATAGCTTCTTGAGTAAATATTAAAAATGTAACTATGAATCCTAATAGTGATAATGCTTGCTTTCTTCAATAAACGGATTGCCTTTTGGCAACAACGGATACTTGGATAATGCAGTGAACACCACAAAGATAAACAACCCTAAAAAGAATAATACAGCAGAAATCTCAGTAATTCCTATGCTCCATTGATCTCCAACAGTAGCCGGCATAATCATTACGTAAAAATCAACGTAGTGTCCTACCAAAATTACAATTCCCATAGCGAAAACCAATTTGCTGATACGTTTGTAATCTGTATTAACTAACACCAACAAAGGCAAAATGAAATTCAACAGTAACATTCCAAAGAATAACACTTTATAATCTCTAATTCTTGAAACATAATAAGTCACCTCTTCTGGAATGTTGGAATACCAAAGTAATAGAAACTGAGAAAACCACAAGTATGTCCAAAAAATTGACAAACCGAACATAAACTTAGTCAAATCATGCAGATGACTACTATTCACATGAGGTAAAAAACCACGACTTTTCAAATAGATTGTAATCATTGCGATGACTGTAATCCCTGATACAAAGAAACTTGCAAATACATACCATCCGAACAAAGTACTGAACCAGTGCGGATCAACACTCATAATCCAATCCCAAGACATCATCGATTCGGTAACCAAGAAAAACACCAAGAATCCAGCTGCCCACTTGAAATTTCTAACAAACGGACGATTAGTGGTTGCTGTGTCCTCAGCTATCGACAAACGTCTCGAAATATAACGGTAGCCTACCCAACCTAACATATAAAACGCGGCTCTCCCCAAGAAGAAAGGCACGTTCAAATAGCCTTGTTTACCCTGTAAAAGAGCATCGTGAGCCACCACTGTTTCATCCATCCATATGAAAAGATGGTTGAAATGCATCCCTGAAAGTACCAATAAGGTAAAAACAATAACCACTCCAGGAAATAAGTATGCTGTGATTCCTTCCATGACTCTAAAAAGCACAGGAGACCAACCTGCTTGTGCCACACGATTGATTGCATAGAAAGCCAATACTCCCAAAGAAATCAACATGAAAAACAAGGCCGCCACATAAACCGCAGCCCAAGGCTTGTTCTGCAATTGATGTAACACATGTTCATAATGAGCATCATCGTGGTGAGCATCAGCGTGAGCGTCAGAATGATGAGCTTGTTCCATGGTTTTAACGTCTTCTACAGTTTTGGGTGCTGTGAAAAATCCAACTCCAATTCCAATAATCCCAATGATGATAAGGACAATTGCTGTAAGTCTTAATTTATTTGAAAATGTATACATAATCTAAATATCTTTCTTTTAGGAAATTATTTTACTAACTCATCACGTAGTTTTTCTACGTACAACGCCACTTGCCAACGTTCTTTTTCATTGATTTGTGAGGCATACGAACCCATAGCATTCAGCCCATAATAAATGACGTGATACGTTCCGCCTGGTGTAATAACACGATTCTTATCGGCATAACTTGGCACTCCTCCAAATTTACCTCTTTCAACCAAAATTCCTTTTCCGTCACCTTTCTCACCATGGCAAACAGCACAATAGATGTCATACAAAAACTTACCTTGCTCAAGGTTTTCTGTATCAGCTACTAATGGGCTTTTCAGTTCTTCTTTTGCAAGTAACAAATCCGCTGGTGTGTCCGCGTACTCATACGGTTGCCATCCTCTTTTGATGGTACCTGCTACAGGTAGTTGAGCTTGCATACTGTCCTTAAATGCCGGTGATTGTTGATAAGTCTCATATCCAACACTTTCATACATATTCGGCATAAATTGATAGTTCGGCTCGCGTTTGTTAAAGCAAGATACTAAAAGTAAAGATACACTGCTGAATAAAGCTATTTTAACTATATTTTTCATATCTCCTATTTTTCTGCTATTTTAATTTCAACAGCTCCTGTTTCCTTCAATAGAGTTGTTACTTCACTTACATTGTTTTCAGTTACTGCGATTTCCATCAAAAAATGGTCGTCAGTAGTTCTTACATCAGGGTTTTCTGCTTCTTTAAATGGCCATAATTTACTTCGCAAAAAGAAAGTAATTACCATCAAGTGAGCTGCAAAAAATACCGTCATCTCAAACATGACAGGAACAAAAGAAGGCATATTTTGTAAAAATGTCATACTTGGTTTTCCTCCAATATCCTGTGGCCAATCTTCGATCATGATATAATTAACCATCAAGGTAGCTACAGTTAACCCTATACAGCCGTAAATGAACGAAGCTATCGCTAATCGCGTAGGAGCTAACCCCATGGCTTTGTCCAATCCGTGAACAGGAAATGGAGTATATATTTCCGAAATCTGATGATTTTTAGAACGAACTGTTTTTACAGCTGCCATTAAAATATCATCATCATTATATAATGCTTGTACTACTTTCTTACTCATGATGATTAATGATTAGGGTCGTTATCTCTTAGTTTTTTATATTTCTCGCCAGATGATTTCAAGATTGATTTTACCTCAGCCTGTGCAATCACTGGGAATGTTCGTGCATACAACAAGAACAACACGAAGAAGAATCCAATAGTTCCGATATAAATTCCAATATCAACGAAGGTAGGTGAGAACATTGTCCAAGATGAAGGCAAATAATCTCTATGCAAAGATGTTACTATAATCACGAAACGCTCAAACCACATTCCTACGTTTACCACAAGCGAAATGATGAACGAGAACATAATGCTTCTTCTCAATTTTTTGAACCACATGAATTGTGGAGAAAATACGTTACATCCCATCATCAACCAGTAAGCCCAAGCGTAAGGTCCTGTAGCACGGTTCAAGAAAGCGTATTGCTCATACTCTACACCTGAGTACCACGCTACGAATAACTCCGTGATGTATGCACATCCTACGATAGAACCTGTAATCATAATTACGATGTTCATCAATTCAATATGTTGAATGGTGATGTAATCTTCAAAATTACATACTTTACGCATGATAATCAAAAGCGTATTTACCATCGCAAAACCTGAAAAGATTGCCCCAGCAACGAAGTAAGGCGGGAAGATAGTAGTATGCCAACCTGGAATTACCGAGGTAGCAAAGTCAAACGATACGATGGTGTGTACGGAAAGTACCAACGGAGTTGCCAAACCTGCCAAAACAAGAGAAACCTCTTCAAAACGTTGCCAATCCTTAGCACGTCCACTCCAACCAAAACTTACTAAACTGTAAATCTTTTTCTGGAAAGGTTTTACGGCACGGTCACGCAACATGGCAAAATCAGGAAGCAGACCTGTCCACCAGAATACCAACGATACCGAAAGATAGGTAGAAATCGCGAATACGTCCCACAAAAGCGGAGAGTTAAAGTTTACCCATAGCGACCCAAACTGGTTTGGAATTGGCATTACCCAGTACGCCAACCAAGGTCTTCCCATGTGAATAATCGGAAAGAGTCCCGCCTGAACTACAGAGAAAATAGTCATTGCTTCGGCTGAGCGGTTTACAGCCATTCTCCATTTTTGGCGGAAAAGCAACAACACAGCAGAAATCAAGGTTCCTGCGTGTCCTATACCAACCCACCAAACGAAGTTGGTAATATCCCAAGCCCAACCGATTGTTTTATTTAATCCCCAAGTACCAATACCTACTGATACTGTATAAATCATACTTCCCAACCCCCAAAGGAAAGCTACTAATGAAATGGAAAATACAATCCACCATAACCTGTTCGCTTTACCCTCTACTGGACGGGCGATATCTACCGTAACATCGTGATACGATTTATCGCCTGTTACTAAGGGTTTTCGTATAGGTGCTTCATAATGCGACGCCATATCCTTATTATATTATTTCTTAGTTATTAAATTATTTTTATGCTTCGTTCGTATTTCTTACTTTCACTTGGTACACCACATTCGGACGTGTCCCGATGTGTTCCAACAAATGATATGCTCTGTCGTCGGTTATCAATTTAGCGATTTCGCTATTTTTCTCGTTGATATCACCAAACACCATAGCTCCTGTCCCACAAGCTGCTGAACAAGCACAAGCGTTATTGAACTCTCCTTCACGAACTGCACGACCCTCATTTTTAGCTTTCAAGATAACAGCCTGAGTCTGTTGGATACAGAATGAACATTTTTCCATAACCCCACGTGAACGAACCGTTACATCTGGATTCAATACCATTTTACCCAAATCGTTATTCATGTTGAAGTCGAACTCATCGTTATTGTTGTATAAGAACCAGTTGAAACGTCGTACTTTATAAGGACAGTTGTTAGCACAGTAACGTGTTCCCACACAACGATTATATGCCATGTGATTTTGTCCTTGACGACCGTGTGAGGTTGCAGCTACTGGACATACCGTTTCACATGGAGCGTTATTACAATGCTGACACATAACCGGTTGGAACGCTACTTGCGGATTTTCAGCTGGGTCTTCCATCTCTCCGTAGGTAGAAAGTGCAGCACTCAATCCCTCAATTCCCGCTTTAGTCTCTAAATCACCTTTGAAGGTATCTGCCGAAGAATAATATCGGTCAATACGCAACCAGTGCATATCTCGCGAACGTCTCATTTCTTCTTTCCCAACTACTGGAACGTTATTTTCTGCATGACAAGCTATCACACACGCTCCACAGCCCGTACAAGCGTTTAGATCAATAGATAGATTGAAGTGATGCCCTGAGGAACGATCGAAAGTTTCCCAAAGAGAAACGCTGGAAGCTAATACCTCTTTGTGATCTAATGACACCACTGGTTTTACATTCCACTCTTTCGCATCTTTCGTGTTAAACTCTTCTAAAGTAGTTTCTTTCAAAACATCCCCACGTCCCATAAGGGTATTGTGCAACTGAACACAAGCAAATTCATGCGTCCCTCCAATATTTTTGATGGTTACACTTTGTACATTATCGAAGTTCTGATACAGTGGGTAAGCATTAACTCCCACTTGCATCTCTTTTTTCATAGCTTCTTTTTTCCCGTAGCCAAATGCTAAACCAACAGAACCTCTCGCTTGTCCTGGTTGAATAAGTACAGGAACCTTCAGCGTAATTCCATTTACAGTAATCTCCGCGTAGTTCCCGTCTAAAGCTCCGGTAGCTACGTGCCAGTTTTTAATGCCTAATTCTTTAGCATCATAGGATGACATGGTTAAGTAGTTGTCCCACGTAGTTCTCGTGATCGGATCTGGTAACTCTTGTAACCAAGGGTTATTAGCTTGTTGCCCGTCTCCAATTCCTATTTTTGAGTACAAAGTCAATTCAAACCCATTGGTCGAAGTTTTTGCCAACGAGTTAAGTGCTTCATTCACAGAAACCTCATTACTTACTGCTAATTCTTCTTTAGCTGAAACAAATACTCCATCATGTAAAGCTTTATTCCATTTAGCTTCACCCAAAATGGAAACTGTCCAATTTTCTTTAATAAAATCGTAGTATGTTTTGTCTGATCCAGACCATTTTAACAATGCATCCTGTAATTGACGTGTGTCAAACAGAGGGCGGATTGTTGGTTGTGTTAAACCATAGTATCCTTTTTTAAATTCAACATCTCCCCAAGACTCGAGATAGTGAGGTGCTGCAGCTATATAATTTGTTTTAATTGCCGTTTCATCTGCTTTCATTGAAAAAGACACTGAAAAAGCTACCTTTTGTAGAGCTGTTTCAAACTCTGCTGCGTTAGGCAAAGTGTATAATGGATTTAAATTATTGATAATCAGAACCCCTACTTTTCCACTGTTCATATCAGCTATCAATTCTTTCAAAGCCACAAGACTTCCCTTGCGAACGTTGATAGGGTTCTTTGTGTTGAAAGCTACGCTTTGTAATCTTTCGTTAATATCCAATACTAGCAATTGAGCATTTTCGTCTTGAATACCTGAAACTACTACGGCTCTTGTTCCAGCTCTTTTCACTTGTTCAGCAGCCTTTTTAACCTGCTCTTCTACTTTAGCATCTAAATTTCCTGATACAGAAATCCCAGTTAAATAACCATAGAATTTCGCTAATGCAACTTTTTGTTGTGAAGGAGTCAAAGGTACTCGTTTGTCAGCATTCGCTCCTGTTAAAGTCATATTTGACTCAAACTGAATGTGTCTTGACATTTTCCCATTTTTTGGGATACGCTTTTGGGCATACGCTCCCTCAAAGCCACCTCCCTGCCAATCAGCGATAAAATCAGCTCCAAAAGAAACAATTACATCTGCTTTTGTAAAGTCATAGTCCGCCATTGCTCGAACTCCATATTTTTTTTGAAATGCGTTTAGAGTAGCTTCTTCTGAAATGGCATCATACTCCACCAATTTCACGGTAGGATATTTTTCTTTGAGATTCTCAATTAACTTATAGGTTGAAGGACTTGCTAAAGTATGACTGAATACGACAATTTGCTTCTCCTCTTGTGCTGCTTTCTCCAAGGCTTTCATAGCCTCTGCATCTAAATCATTCCAAGATATAGCTGAACCTCCTTTTGCAATCGGATTTTTTACACGGAGATTGTCATACAGGCTCAATACCGAAGCAATCACACGAGCATTTGCCTCACAATGGGAGTTTGCTTCTTTATTATGTTCAATTAAAATAGGTCTTCCTTCACGGGTTTTCACAAGTACACTTGCGAAATCATATCCGTCAGCAATTGCCGTAGCATAGTAGTCAGCTACTCCTGGACGAATTTGTTCGGGTAACACAACATAAGGAACTGCTTTGTGAACAGGCCCTTCACAAGCTGCTAAAGTAGCAGCTGCCGTAGTGAAACCTACATATTTCAAGAAATCACGACGGGTTGTGGATGAGGACTCTAAGGTAGCCTTATCTCCTAAAAACTCATCTACTGGGATTTCTTCGACAAACTCATTCTGTTTCAGTGTATCTATGACTGAATTCTCATTAAGTTCTTCTACACTTTTCCAGTATTTTTTGTTTGATGCCATAGTTAGTTATATTCTGAAATTTAACTCTTTAAAAAATAATAAATCGAAAATTAGTAGTGACACTTACCACATTCCAAACCACCCAATTGAGCGATAGTAAGTTTTTCTACGTTAAGTTTTTTAGCCAACTCTGCGTGAACTTCTTTATAGTTTTCATAATATCCATTATCAGTGTTCACCTCGGTTTTTCTGTGGCAGTCCACACACCATCCCATTGTCAATGGAGCATGTTGATGTAAGATCTCCATTTCTTCTACTTTTCCGTGGCATTGTTGACAATCCACCCCTGCCACTGTTACGTGTTGCGAGTGGTTAAAGTAAGCGAAATCAGGTAGATTATGAACACGTACCCAACGTACTGGCTTCGTCTCTCCTGTATATTTGAAGTTCTGAGCATCCCAGCCTACTGCGTCATACAATTTTTTAATCTCGTTAGAATAGAATTCACGTGTATAACCATTAACCATATCTGGCTCACCCTTATATTCTGAAATGGTTTCATGACAGTTCATACATACATTTAAAGATGGTATACCCGCTGTTTTTGACACACGAGCTGCAGAGTGACACAACTTACAATCAATTTGGTTATCTCCTGCGTGAATTTTGTGAGAGAAGTGAATCGGTTGAATAGGTTCATATCCTTGGTTAACATCTACTTGCATAAAGTATCCATACATTGCATAGGTTGAACCGAACAACAAAATTGTTACCGTAGTCAGTACAAAGAACGGATTTTCGGCAAATGCTCTAACCAAGAAACCTTCTTTACGTTTTGAAAACTCTTCCGTTGTAATGTTTCCTTCAGCAATAACTTTGGAAGCCATATTCAACACCGACAAAATAACAATCAACGCAACAATAATTGCAAGTATACCAACAATAGTGATAAAGTAGATGAGCGATCTTTCGGCAACAACCTCAGGGCGTTCCACAGGAACAAACACCTCCTCTTCTACCTCTTCCACTACTGGCGGATTAGCTGTATACGCTAAGATGTCATTTATATCTTGCTCTGATAAAATGTCTTCATAGGGTGCCATGGGCACTTGATTGAATTCCTCAAAAATAGCTTTAGCATCAGCGTCTCCTGAGGCAATCAATTTTTCACTATTTTTGATCCACGCATGAAGCCATTCAGTGGTTCTCCTTTCAGTAACTCCACCCAAGGCAGGTCCAATAGTACGCTTATCCAACTGGTGACAAGCCATACAGTTTGCCTTAAACAAAGTCTCTCCCTTAGCTGGATCGCCCTGTGCAAAAGCCGAAGTTGAAAACATGAATGTCAGTAAAATAGAGAAAACACTGACACCAAACAAGTTATGGTTTTTAACCTTTTTCATATTAAAAATATATTATCTAATATTTCGATAGTTGAACTCTAAACATTTATTGATTCAAGACACAAAAGTATAACATATTCTTAAAATACAAAAAAAAGTTATTCTGTTTCATTTCAATTTATATAAATTCTAAATAAACTACATTCCTTTGAGAAAGTTTTTAAAGAAACAAATCGCTTTAAAAACTGTTATTTCTTTAACAAAATATTTGAACAAAGATTTTTTTAAGATGATTTTATTTTTTTTAAGATTAACAAAATGTGTTTCTTTTCTATTTCTATAAGCTAAGAAATGATATTAATCACATTTGTATTGAGATAATTAAATTTGGCTATAAGAAAAAAGCGGGAAGTATATTTTTAAACAACTCTATATGAATTAAATAAAAAAAATGAAAAAAAATTAACATTTAAACTTTTGTTTTGTTTCGAGTTTTATATACTTTTGTGGGGTAAAACCAACACATAAAAGAAATGTATAAACACGTATTAATGCTATTTGTGCTAGCGTTTTTGACTTCGCCTTTGTTAGCACAAGTAAAGGTAACTGGTAAAATTACCGACCAGAACAACGCGCCACTACCAGGTGCAAATGTTTTAGTAAAGGGGACAACCCGAGGGGTGAGTTCTGATTTCGATGGAAATTATGAAATTCAAGCCCAAGAAGGCGATGTACTTGAGTTCAGCTTTATGGGCTTCCATACGCAGAGTAAAAAAGTTACAGGGGGGGGGTAAAACATTGATTATCAATGTTTTGCTTGAAGAAGAAGCTGAACAATTAGACGACGTAGTTGTAGTGGGCTACGGAACTCAGAAGAAAGCCAACCTCACAGGTACCGTAAATACGGTCAAAGCCGAAGCGATTGAAGGAAAGGCTACTACATCGCTTGCAAACGCTCTACAAGGTGTTGCTCCTGGTGTAACAATTATTTCTCGGCCAGGCGACATCGGTGGGGATATGGGGAACATCAACATACGTGGACGTGGAAATCTCGGCACTGCAGCACCGCTCTATATAGTTGATGGTGTACCTGTTAGTGAAGGTGATTTTCAACGAATTTACGCTGGAGATATTGAAAGTATCAGTATCTTGAAAGATGCTGCTGCTTCAGCGATTTACGGAGCCAGAGCTGCTTACGGAGTTTTCTTGGTGACTACCAAAAAAGGGAAAGAGGGAAAAGCCAATATTTCTTACAACGGATATTACGGTTTTCAATCGCCAACTATTCTTCCTAAAAAATTAAACGCCTACGATTACGCTACACTCTTGAATGAAGCCAACGTAAATGCAGGTAAAAATGCTATTTACGATCAGATGGCTATGGACAGAATCGTGGCACAAGATTCACCTGATTTATATCCTAATAACGATTGGTATTCATTGGTTTTTAGAAAACAAATCCCTATTCAAGAGCATAATATTAGCCTTTCAGGAGGAGGAAAAACACGTTATTTTGTAAGTGGAACATTTTATGAACAAGAATCCGTAGTAAAAGGACGTTTATTGGACAGATACAGTTTCAGAGCCAATACGGAGCGTGATTTCACAGACGAATTTACCTTAGGAACAAATATTTCATACGTTCGTGATGATTACAAACGAGACGGTAATTTTTCTATTACCGATTTAGACCGAATGACTCCACTAACCGTAGCACGCCACACCGATGGAAGCTGGGGAACTGTAACCGGAGGCAGTCAAAGTACTGTTTTAGCGGAAAACAACCCTCTCCGAAAAATTGCTGAATATGGTAGAAATGATTACATGACCACTAGATTCAATGCCTCATTAAATGGAGTCTGGAAACCTATAAAGGGATTAAGCCTTACGGGGCAGTTATCGTATAGAACCTATGACAAAAGAGATACAAACTTCGAGAATAAGGTAGAAAAACTAATCGGGTTTATCAGCAAGCAACCAATGAACGGAACCCAAGGGGAAAATACGATTAATAAAATGACTAAGACTTGGGAACACACTAAAAATTTAGTTTCCCAGCTTTATGCAAACTATGATCTTTCTTTAAATAATCATGATTTCTCACTGATGGCAGGAACTCAATACGAGGATTATAGATACGAGTGGATTCGTGCTTCACGTAAAGATTTTCCTAATAACAATCTAAACTCAATTAATGCAGGTTCAGGAAAAGCTGAAAATTTAGGTAATGATGGTAGAATTGAAGAACGAGCATTTTTGTCTTACTTTAGCCGTTTAAAGTATAACTACGCTAGTAAATATTTATTTGAGGCCAATGTACGTGCTGACCAATCTTCACAATTCCATAAAGATAATCGATTAGGTGTATTCCCTTCATTCTCTGCAGCGTATCGTATTTCACAAGAGAATTTTATGGAAAATATTGATTGGCTTTCAGATTTGAAATTACGTGCGTCGTGGGGGCAATTGGGTAACGTAAACAATGTGGGATACTATGATTATTTTGATGCGTTAGGAGTTGGTTCGGCATACATTACTAACGGGGTTAAAGCAGATGGAGCTTGGCCTTCTATTCAAGTTAATAAAGATATGACTTGGGAAACCGTTACAATGACGAACTTCGGGCTTGACGCTTCATTTTTCAGAAATTCATTAAACGTTCAATTAGATGTTTTTGACAAATTAACTACTGATATTTTATTGAAAAAACCACAACCTTATGAATTAGGATTAGGAAATAAAGAGCAAGCCTCTACAAACGCAGGAAAGGTTTCTAACAAAGGGATTGAAGCAATTGTTTCTTACAGAGGAGAGATTGGCGAACTGAAATATGGTATTTCAGGGAACTTTTCGAAAATTTGGAATAAAGTTCTTGATTTACAAGGACAAGATAATCAAATCAGTGGGAATTTTATCATCAAAGAAGGAGAATCAATCGGTGCTTTCTACGGATATCAAGCTCAAGGGTTATTCAGAAATGCGGAAGAAGTTGCCAATCACGTAAAACAAAGTACCAACACAGCCGCTGGTGATATTAAGTATGTTGATGTGAATCATGACGGAAAATTCGATGCTAACGACCGTACTGTTTTAGGAAATGATGTTCCCTATTTTACGTATGGATTAAGTTTTGATGTATCGTACAAAGGTTTTGATTTTTCAGTTCAAGGACAAGGAGTAAATGATGTAATGGTTTATCTCTCAGGAGAAGCTTCACAGGCGTTTTTCAATGGAGCTGGAGGTAAAGAATATCATTTAGGACGTTGGACAACTCAAAATCCTGATCCTAACGCTAATTACCCTCGTTTGCTTATCACTTCAGCTAATGATCACAACACCAAAACTTCATCTTTTTGGCTATACGATGCTGATTACTTCCGTATTAAAAGTATTATTCTAGGGTATACTATGCCAGAAGAGGTGAGCCGACACATGGGATGTCAAAAGGTACGTTTTTATCTCTCAGGAACGAACTTGATAACTTTCCGTGCGGATAATCGTATGAAGGATTTTGATCCTGAAGCACCTTCTGCTCGGGGTACTTATCCTAATATGAAAAATATCATTTTCGGTGTAAATTTATCATTTTAAAAAAAAAATCAACATGAAAATAAAGTATATAATTCCGTTAGTAGTAGGGCTGTTCATTGCGGGTTGTAATCTGGACAGAGAGCCTCAGGACAAAATTTTTTCCGATAGTTTTTGGAAAACCCAAGACGATGCCACACGAGCTTTGCTTGGTTGCTATGCGTATCTCCCTTCGAGTGTTTATGACGCGTATGATGATGGTTATGCAGATAATTCATTTTGCCAATATCCTTGGGAAAGCAAAGCTACTGTAGCTTCGGCAGGAGACATTACCGACAATCACGATTTCGGTTATGGCTTTACAGGGTTACGACGTTTTAATTATTTTTTAGAAAATATTGACAGAGTTCCTATGTCTGATGCTTTAAAGAAACAGTATAAAGCAGAAGTAAGAACCCTTCGAGCTTGGTTTTATTTCAATATGGCTTCCAGATTCGGGGCTGTACCTCTTATCAAAACGTCTATTACAGAAACTGAGCAGGGACAAATAGAACCCACTTCTGAAAATGATGTAATTAACTTTGTACTTAATGAACTAACCGAAAGCATTCCTGATTTACCTACTACGCCTTCGGTAAAAAGTCGTTTGGGGAGAGCTGCAGGCTATGCTGTAAAAGCACGTGTACATATGTTTTATGGTCAATATCCACAAGTGGTTGAAGCTACTCGAAACATTATGGGAATGGGTTATAGACTCTTCAAATTAGACGTAGACATAAATAGCGATAAAGATGATTATTCTGCTTTTATTGATTTCACTGACAATACCCACAAACAAAAATTTTACAACGGGCTTCGTAGTTATGAAAAGATGTTCTGGGAGGAGAATAAAAATAATGTAGAGGTCATTTTAAATCAAGAATTTATAGAGGATAATTTTAATTACATTGGTCTATACTTGTTATCAAGTAACACTAGTGGTGGATGGAGTTCTATTACGCCTACTTTGGAATTAGTTAATTCTTATTGGAAAGCTGACGGAACGGCTTTTACTCCTCCAACGGATGATGAACGAAAAGTGCGTTACAACAATGGAGACTATCAACCTTCTTATCTTGATGAGTTTAAAAACCGAGATACACGTTTGTATGCTTCCATTTTGTTCCCAGGAGCTATTTGGAACACTCTCATAGGAGATAGCAAATTCGTTTGGCAAAACAACGGAAAAGCAAGCAACACATCAAAAACAGGGTATAATTACAGAAAAATGGTTGACCCTGAAAATGGCGTCTACCGAAAAGTAAATGATTATCCATTAATTCGTTACGCTGAAATTCTACTAATGTATGCCGAGGCTCAGAACGAAGTTGCTGGAGCCGATGCTTCTGTATATGAAGCTCTTAACGAGGTACGTTCACGTGTAGGAATGCCCGATGTGACAGCAGGACTTTCAAAAGAAGCTATGCGTGAGGTAATTCGTAATGAACGTCGTATTGAGTTGGCAGGAGAGGGACACCGTTGGAACGATATTAGACGTTGGGGAATATCTTCGCAAGTAATGAAAAGCATTTATAGTATTCACGGTGAATTGGCTCAGAAACGTCGTTGGGAAGACAAGTTTATACGTTTACCTTTCCCAATTTCAGCTATCGACAGAAATCCTAAATTGAAAAATGCCCAAAAAGCGAAGGGATATTAGTCATAATATACTAAATTAGCTGTATAAAAACCACAAAGTTACTGATTTTAGTAGTTTTGTGGTTTTTAGTATTATTCTTTTTGAGATTTTTTTTCTCAAAAGACATAACAACATTTACATTAATGATTATAGATCTTAATACGCTCTGTTAAAACTCCCTTAAGCAAACCTTAAAAATGTATTATTTACCTTGTAATTGAAATATATTTTCTATTTTAGCCAAAAATTTCCCTTTTTTGAACGCTAAATAAACATGATTACTCAGTTACAAGGAAAATTGATTGAGAAAAACCCTACTCACGTGGTTGTTGACTGCAACGGTGTGGGGTATTTCGTGAACATCACCTTAAATACTTTTGCAGCTCTACCTGAAGCTGATTCCATAAAAATTTACACTCATCTACAAATCAAGGAAGACTCTCATACACTTTACGGATTTCTCACCCGTGCTGAGCGTGAGATATTCGTACTGTTGCTTTCCGTATCAGGTGTTGGAGCGAGTACAGCTCGGATGATGCTATCATCATTGACAGCTGCTCAAGTTCGCGGAGCTATTGTCAATGGAGATGTTGCTAGTATTCAGAGTGTTAAAGGTATAGGAGCAAAAACTGCACAACGTATTATTTTGGATTTACGAGAAAAGATGATGAAAGTGCAAAATATTGAAGAAGTAGCTCTTACACAATCAAATACAAACAAAGAGGAAGCTTTAGCAGCTTTAGAAGTATTAGGATTTGTGCGTAAACAAGCCGAAAAAGTAGTAGATAAAATTATCAAATCAGATTCGGAAGAACTTAGTGTTGAACAAATTATCAAAATAGCTCTGAAAAGTTTATAACTTCAGCGTGAACTATTTCAAATCTAACTACTTGAAGATGAATAGATATTTAAAATATATTTTTCTCATAGCATTTCTTACTAACCTATCGGTTTGGGGACAAGAAATTACGAAAGATACAACACAAACTAAGAATAATATCCCCAAAATAGGATTGCGAACACCATCCAGCATTGCTAATCGCTATACCTATAACCCGCAATTGAATCGCTATGTGTACCGTCAAACATTAGGTGAAACCGATTTGACTGTACCTCAAATTCTTACTATTGAAGAATATGAAGCGCTGATTACACGAGAACAACGAAGTGCTTATTTTAGAGAAAAAAGTAGTGCTTTGAGTGGTAACAAAGGAGAGGAGCAGAAAAATAAAGCTCAACGTGATTTGCTTCCTGATTTGTATGTTAAGTCCGAGTTATTTGAAAGTATTTTTGGAGGGCGAAATATTGACCTTATCCCTAAAGGAAACGTAGGAATTGATTTAGGTTTATACGTTAATAAAAATGACAACCCAGCTATAACTCCAAGAAATAGAATCACTTATGGGTTAGATTTCGATCAAAGAATCAGTTTAGGACTCACGGGGCAAGTCGGGACACGATTAAAATTAAACGCTCAGTATGACACTCAGGCTTCGTTTGATTTTCAGAACGTTTTTAAGTTGGAATACGAACCTAACGAGGATGATATTATCCAAAAGGTTGAGTTAGGAAATATCAGTATGCCGATGTCTAACTCTCTAATCACTGGTTCGCAGAGTCTATTTGGGGTGAAAACCGAATTAAAATTCGGTCGCACTACCATTACAGGAGTATTTTCTGAACAAAAGTCCGAACGGAAAACAGTGACTGCCCAGGGAGGAGGAATACTTACCGAATTTGAGTTTACCGCATTGGACTATGACGAAAATAGAAACTTTTTCTTAGCACAATTCTTCCGTGATAATTATGATAAAGCCTTAGAAAATTATCCTTTTATTAACAGCAAAGTACAAATCACACGTTTGGAAGTATGGGTTACAAATCGTAATAACCGTACAGGAAATATACGTAACATACTCGCACTACAGGATTTAGGAGAAGCTAATCCGTTGAACACACGCATCAACCAAAATGCTCCCATAGGTTTTTTTTCATCGACAACTAACAACATGCCAACCAATGCTGCCAACCGTTTTGACCCTGCTGAAATTGGAGGTTCCTCGGTGTTAACCGATGCGATTCGCGATGTGGCTACTTTACAACAAGGCTTCGGTGCCATTTCCAATTTAGTGAACCAAGGCTATGATTATGCGGTGATTGAAAACGCTCGTAAGTTAGAAGAAGGGGTTGATTATAAAGTAGATACAAAATTAGGATACATTTCGCTAAACGTTGCCTTGAGTAGCAATGAAGTACTGGCCGTTGCTTATCAATACACCTACGGGAGTGAAGTGTTTCAAGTAGGAGAATTTGCCAATGATGGTATTTCAGCGACAACCTATAACACTTCAGCAAGCCAAAACGCTATCACCAATAATTTGTTGGTACTGAAAATGTTAAAGAGTAATCGTTTGAACGTAAAAGATCCTATCTGGGATTTAATGATGAAAAACGTCTATTCCCTAGGATCCGGGCAATTAGACCCTGAGGATTTCAGAATGAATATTTACTACTCTGATCCATCCCCGCTAAACTATATTTCAAAAGTGTCCGATGCGGGTTGGGATAATGGATTGGAAGATAAAATCCTACTAAATTTGTTCAATTTCGATCGATTAAATAAATACCAAGATCCCCAACCTGGAGGTGACGGATTTTTTGATTTTATCCCAGGAATTACAGTTGATCAACAGTACGGAAAGATATTTTTTACTAAAGTAGAGCCTTTTGGAAAATTTCTTCACCAAACCTTAGGAGGTGGAAATTACGATGACCCTGCTACGTATAACGAAAACCAACGAAAATATGTCTATCCCAGTTTGTATGCCAATACCAAAACACAGGCTCAGATGGACGGTAGTAAAAATAAATTCCAAATGAAAGGACGCTACAAATCCTCAGGACGGCGTGGCATTTCATTAGGAGCGTTCAACGTACCTCGAGGGTCAGTAACCGTAACGGCAGGAGGGCGTATTCTCGAAGAGGGTATTGATTATTTAGTGGACTATATGTCGGGAACGGTCGAAATTACAAATCCGAGTTTGGAGGCATCAAACATTCCGATTCAAGTATCCATGGAAAATAATCTGATTTTTGGTGGGCAGACCACTCGATTCATGGGAGTGAATATCGAACATAAATTCAGTGATAAATTCATTATGGGAGCGTCGGTTGTGAACCTGCGTGAGCGTCCATTCACCCAAAAAACAAGCTATGGACAAGAGTCGGTCAATAACACTATTTTTGGTTTTGGAGGCACATACTCCACTGAATTACCTTTTTTGACACGTTGGGTAAATCGCATTCCTACCATAAAATCAGATGTAGCCTCTAATCTGTCTGTACGAGGAGAATTTGCGTACCTTGTCCCCGGAACTCCTAAAGGAGATGATTTCGATGGAGAAACTACCGTCTACTTAGATGATTTTGAGTCGGCTCAAGCAACTATTGATATTCGCTCTCCTTTAGCATGGAAATTAGCCAGTACTCCTCTCGAATTTGGCTCAGGATCAGGAAATTCTCCACGAAGGTTATACGGAACTTCACCTGAAGATCCTGAAAATATGCGAAACGGCTACGGTCGTGCCAAATTAGCATGGTATACCATTGACCCTATTTTCTATTCATCACAAAAACCGAACGACGTGAGTGGTGATGAAATCTCAAAAAATAGCACACGGCGTATCTATTTAGAAGAAATATTCCCTGAACAGCAAGTAGCTCAGGGTGAATCCCTTGTACAAACAACCTTGGATTTGGCATATTATCCAAATAATAAAGGTTCGTACAACAATAATCCAGCTTTTCAGTCTGCCAATGCTGATGAGAAATGGGGAGGCATCATGCGTGGATTAACATATTCTGATTTTCAAGAAAGTAATATTGAATATATACAGTTCTGGATGTTAGATCCTTATCATTCAGGTGAATACAGTGGAACTGGAGAATTGGTATTTAACTTAGGAAACATTTCAGAAGACGTTTTGAAGGACGGCAGGAAGCAATATGAAAACGGATTGCCGGGGTTATCATCATCAGCAGCGGTCAATTCCTCATCATGGGGCAAGGTACCCGGAGCTCAGTCTCTACTCTATGCGTTTGACACCAATTCATCGAACAGAGCCTTACAAGACATTGGTTTAGACGGATTATCCGATGGTGATGAGGCTTCAGTCTATAATAACAATCTAAGCGAATCTCCGAACGACCCTGCATTGGACAACTATGAGTATTTCATGAGTCGTGGTGGAGGCATTTTGAATCGCTATTTCAACTACAATGGAACACAAGCAAATTCTCCTGTTTCCGTAACTGAAAGTAACCGAGGAGCAACTACAAATCCTGATATTGAAGATGTTAATGGGGATTTCGCTATGAATACGGAGAATAATTACTATGAATATCGAGTGAAGATCCGTCCGAATATTACGCGTTCCGACCGTTTTGTAAACGATATTAGAACGGTAGCTGTGGAAGCTCCTAATGGCAGAACCGTATCCGCTCGTTGGATTCAGTTTAAAATTCCGATTGCTCAAGGGCAAATGGTGCGTGAAGGTTATAAATTCCCATTAGCTCCGAACGAAGAAATTGACATCATGAACTCCATTACCCATATGCGGATGTACATGACTGGATTTTCACAAGAAATGTTGTTACGTTTCGGAACTTTAGATTTGGTTCGTGGAGATTGGCGATACTACAGCGAAACCTTAGAAACTAATTTAGACGATCCTTCAGATGATAACACCCAAGTGGAAATAGGTTCAGTGAATCTAATTGAAAATGAAACACGTACCCCTATTCCATATCGTATGCCTCCTGGAGTATACCGCGAACGTATAAACGCTAACAATACTTTGGTTGAACAGAATGAGCAATCATTATCCTACAGTGTAAATAACTTAGAGCCTTTAGATAGCCGCGCTGTTTATAAGGTGATGAATTTGGATTTACGTCAGTACAAATATATCAAAATGTTTGTCCATGCAGAAGCGTATCAAAATAAATCATTATCTGACAATCAGATGGTAGCATTTATGCGTATCGGTACGGATTTTAACGAAAATTACTATCAGGTAGAAATACCATTGAAAATCACACCTTCAGGAGCAAACACTGATATGGCTATATGGCCAACTGAAAATCAGCTAATTGTGTCAATGGATGTACTAACAAAAATGAAAGCCATTGGACTTCGAAATCAAACACTGAACAACGCTACTTATTACGATACCAATCTGAATGTAGTAAACGAAAATACGCCTTATACCATAGGAGAAAATCGTTATGTAATCAAAGGAAATCCTTCATTAGGAAGTGTCCGCTCAGTGATGATTGGAGTGAAAAACATTACAGGAAATACCCAAAGTGGAGAATTTTGGTTCAATGAACTTCGGGTAGCAGAATTGTCCAACAAAGGTGGTTGGGCAATGGTCGGAGCGCTAGATGCGAATGCGGCCGATTTGTTAAATATCTCAGCTACAGGACGTATGCATACGGTAGGTTTCGGTGCAGTTGACCAGACGCCTAACCAACGTTCAATTGACAACACTCAAGAATACGATGTGGTGATGAATATAAATGCAGGGAAATTACTACCCGAAAAATGGCAGATACAAGTCCCCGTGAGTTTAAATCATGCTCAAAAACGTTCTACACCGTTCTATGATCCTTCATATCAAGATGTTAAGCTCGATGATCGTTTGAATATTGCACAAACACCAGAAGAACGCAAAACTATCAGGGAACAGGCTGAAAATCTGACTGTTCGCAAAGGAATCAATCTGATTGGTGTGAAGAAAAATTTTTCCGAAGGACAGAAAAAACGTATGTACAATATTGAAAACTTTACGTTTAACTATGCCTATAACGAGATGCATCACCATGATTATGAACTCCGTTATGAAGATGAACAAAACGTCAGAGCGGGATTCTTGTACAACTATGGATTTGAAAATAAAACTATTGAACCTTTCAAAAAATCGGAACGTTTTACGGGTAAAAAATACTGGCAATGGTTGGCAGATGTAAATCTTAACTTATTGCCTACCAGCATTATGTTCTCTTCCGATGTAAATCGTTCATTATCAAAACAATTATTTCGCGATGTGTATTTTGAAGGAGTAGACGCGAGTTTGCAAAAAACCTTACCCGAATTACAACAGCGTAACTATTTACATAATTATCAATTCGGAGTAAACTACAACCTAACCCGCTCTTTGAAAGCAAGTTTCAACGCTACAAATAATAGTATTATCCGAAATTATTACATCTACGACAGTAATGGTGATGTAGCTTCATATGACAGAAACGTAACCTTGTGGAGTGATTTCTGGGATTTAGGTAATCCAAATCACTTTTTGTCAAAACTACAAATAAGTTATGAACTACCCCTGTCCAAATTTCCATTTTTGGATTTTATGAAAGCAAACTACACTTACTCAGGCGACTTCGATTGGCAACGTGGATCGCAAACCTTACTGCAGTTAGCAAAACACGATATCAATACTTTACAAAATGCCAATACGCACAACCTGATGGTCAATGCATCCTTTGAACAGTTTTACCGCTATTTGGGAGTGAAACCAACTCCTCGCGGTGAAAAGCCGTCAGTAGGCAAATCGTTGGCTACAATGCTGAAAACCATTAGCGTAAATTATGCTGAAACCAATGGGAAAACCTTACCCGGGTATACTCAAAATGTAGGATTCTTAGGTACAACCAAACCCTCTTTTGGTTTCATGTTTGGAAGTCAGGCGGATGTGCGTTATGAAATGGCAAAAAAAGGGTATTTAACGGATTTTGTTGATTTTAACGATCAATTCCTACAGTCAAAGGAACGTGATTTAACATTCACTGCCAATTTGTTACCGATTCCTGATCTGCAAATTGATTTGAAAGCAAAACGTCAGTATACCGATAATTACACCGAGACCTTTGAAGTAAACAACCTAACATATAATAAACTTATAGGAAATCAAGTAGGTAACTTCAACATTACAACCAATTTGATTGCGACCACTTTCAACAAAATAGACGAATATAACTCTGTACCGTTTGAGCGTTTCAAAGAAAATCGCATCACAATAGCAAGTCGTTTGGCTTCAGAAAGAGGTGTAGACTTGAACGATCCAAATAATCTTGATCAAGAAGGTTTTCCAAAGGGATACAGCAAAACCAGTCAATCGGTGATGATTCCGGCGTTTTTTGCGGCCTATTCAGGTGGAAATGCTAATTCCACTTCGTTGAGTGCCTTTAAAAACATTCCGGTTCCTGAATGGAAAATAACCTACACAGGATTGGGGCGATTGGAATCAATGAAACGATATTTTAATCGATTTTCATTAGCTCACGGCTATAATGCGAGTTATGTGCTAAGTGAGTTCCGTACGAATTTAGAATTCGACCCTAATAATTTGTTTAAAGTCAATGCTAAAGGTGATTATTTAAGTCAGCAACTATTCACCAACGTAACTTTGGTAGAGCAATTCAATCCGCTGATTCGTGCTGATATGGAAATGAAAAACTCAATCAGTGCGTTGTTTGAAATCAATCGTGACCGCACTATATCCATCAGTTTGGACAACGACTATTTAACCGAAATTATCCGTAAGGAATTTCGAATGGGATTAGGCTATCGCATCAAAGATTTACGTTTTGTAACCAAAGTGAATGGCGTACGAACCACTTTGAAAAGTGATTTGATACTCAAGGGAACTCTCTCGCATCTGAATGAGTTTACCGTTATCAGGAATATGGAAATTACCAACAACCAAGTAACCGCAGGGCAAAGCAACTGGATTGGTGATTTTACGGCAGAATATGCGTTGAGCAGAAACTTGCTGGCTTCGTACTATTTCCGATATAATTTCTCAAAATCAGCTATTTCAACAGCTTTCCCGATGACAACCATCCGTACGGGGTTATCCGTGAAATATACGTTTAATTAGAGAAAAATTTATGATTATTTGGAGTTTTAAATGATTATGCATACATTTGGGGATGTATAATCATTTAACATCTCTCATTATGAAACAAATCATCAAAAAAAGTTTGATAGGTATTGGATTATACCTACTTGCGGGAATTCTTTTTAGTGGTTATCATCACTATATGTTTATCACTTTTTTGCTACTAAATATCTTTGTTTCATATTTTGTAGTTCGTAACAAAGAAAAGAAAGAAGCTCGCCATAATTTAATTTGGATAAATGCTCCCATTTTGAGTTTACTGCTCATAACATCTTTTTTTACGGATGGTATTAGGGTTGTGATTCCTTATCTGATTTTTAGCATATTAGGGACTATTTCACTGTATTATTACGTAACCTCTCCTTCAAAAAAAGTTGCTTTTTTTGTAGTGGGTCTGGTTCTAATCACAGTAGGCGTGTTTTCATTTGAAAGCATTTCAGGAGTCAGTGATACATTTGATGGTAGCTATTACTTTGATTTGTACAAAAAAATTGTAAATAAATAGCAAAATAACCCAAAGAAAAGCATATAACACCAACCGTTATATGCTTTTTTCATTTTTTTTCTACACAATGAAATATTGATTATTCGCAACAATTATGTACCTTTGTAGCTTGTAAACGAATCTATTTGAGTATCAAAATATAGACAGTATATTCTATGAAAAAAATACAAATGGTTGACTTAAATGGTCAATATCAACAAATTAAAGATGAAGTTTTATCTTCTTTTAATGAGATTTTAGACAGCACAGCTTTCATCAATGGCCCTCAGGTAAGTGCTTTTCAGAAGGATTTAGAAACTTATTTAGGTGTGAAGCACGTGATTCCGTGTGCAAATGGGACAGACGCATTGCAAATTGCGATGATGGGATTAGGGTTAAAACCTGGTGATGAAGTCATTACAGCCGATTTTACTTTTGCCGCTACTGTTGAAGTAATTGCATTGTTAAATCTTACACCTGTGTTAGTAGATGTTTATGACGATACGTTCAACATCAATATTGATGCCATCAAAAAGGCCATTACTCCTAAAACTAAAGCAATTGTTCCTGTACATCTTTTCGGTCAACCTGCTGACATGGAAGCTATTATGAAAATAGCCAAGAAACATAATTTGTACGTTATTGAGGATAACGCACAGGCTATTGGGGCAGATTTTACGTGGTCAGATGGACGTAAACAAAAAGTAGGAACTATCGGACATGTAGGAGCAACATCTTTCTTTCCTTCGAAAAATTTGGGATGCTACGGCGATGGAGGAGCTATTTTTACGAACGATGATGATTTGGCGTACACCCTACGTGGTATCGTAAACCATGGAATGTACGTGCGTTATCATCATGATGTTGTGGGAGTAAATTCTCGATTGGATTCCCTACAAGCTGCCGTTTTAAGAGCCAAGTTACCACATTTGGATACTTACAACCAAAAACGTCGAATTGCTGCTGAAAAATATACAAAAGCACTTATGGAAAACCCAAACATCGTAACCCCTTTTGTTAAAACGAATTATGACCATGTTTATCATCAATACACACTGCGAATCACTAATGGAAAACGCGATGCTTTAGCAAAGGCCTTAACAGAAAAAGGTGTGCCTTACGGTATCTACTACCCTATTCCACTTCACGCTCAAAAGGCTTATACAAATGATTCATATGATGAAACTGATTTTGTAGCTACCAATCAGCTTGTGAAAGAAGTCATTTCATTGCCTATGCACACTGAATTGGATGATGAACAGATTGAATATATCACAAGTATCATCAATGAAGTTGTTTAAACAGAGTTCAATCCACTATTAATCAGTTATTTATATGTTTAACAAAGGAACATGATATAAAATAAACGAGTTCATTATTTATTTTATACACTGTTCTTTTCCTTAGATGAAAAGTGGTCAAAATACTGAAAAATACGTGTTTAACCATTAAAAATATATGCAATTAAGCACTAAACTCAATAAAATAATAAAAATATTTGCATTTATACTTTTGTAATTTAAAAATATTTTTTATCTTTGCACTCGCAAATGCAAAATGGTGGTTTTAGCTCAGTTGGTTAGAGCGTCGGATTGTGGTTCCGAAGGTCGCCGGTTCGAGCCCGGTATTCCACCCAAATTATAACTGTAATAAAAAGAGCTTTTTGTAATCCAAAAAAGCTCTTTTTTTATGACAAATATTACACAATTACTCTCATCATATTGGTATTTTCCCTTACTTTTTAAAACATTTCAGCTTAAAATCAACATATTACAATATTTGTCAGTTACAAATTACATCTCATAAAACCTCTGCTAATAATTCTATGGTGGAAAATAAAAGTTAAGTTAAGGTTAAAAATCTAATCGTAATAATATTTCATGTATATTTGTAAACATTCATATGGATAACCATCAGGTAAACGAATAAATATCTATAGAAGGAATCGTATATTACAATTTATTAGGATAATTCAGCAGAAATATGGTACAACATATCTCTACAAAACAAAAATTATAGTGTAATGAACACCGAAAAAAAACGCATAGAAGAAAAAGATAAGAAAATAAAAAACTGGTTGCTTTGGGGGCCTTATCTAAGTGAACGTCAGTGGGGTACAGTTCGCGAAGATTACAGTGCAAACGGAGATGCTTGGAATTACTTTCCTCATGAACATGCTCGTAGTCGTACTTATCGTTGGGGAGAGGACGGACTAGCAGGATTCTCGGACAATCATAGTAAAATATGTCTGTCGGTAGCTCTGTGGAATGGTAAAGATCCCTTTCTCAAAGAGCGTCTCTATGGATTGAGTAACAATCAAGGAAATCACGGCGAGGACGTCAAAGAGTTGTATTATTACTTAGACAACACGCCAACACATTCCTACATGAAATACCTCTACAAGTACCCTCAATCGGAATTTCCGTATAAACTTTTGGAAGAAACTAACCGTAAAAAGGGATTGCGAGATCTTGAATTTGAGTTGATTGATACCGAAATTTTTAAAAACAATGCTTATTTTGATGTTTTAGTAGAATATGCCAAAGCTGATGAAAAGGATATTTTTATGAAAATCACCATCATCAACCAAGGGGAAGAGAAAGCTCCAATTTTTGTGTTACCAACGTTATTACTCCGAAATCACTGGAGTTTTTTTGATGTAAATCCCCTGCCGAGTATCTCCCGAAAGGGAAATGAAAATAGTGTAAAAATCAGCAATGCCTTGGAGGAAGATTACTATCTCTATTTTGAACAAGCCGATAGATGTTTATTCACTGAAAATGAAAGTAATAACGAAAAATTACACAAACATCCTAACGAACATCCTTACAAAAAAGATTTGTTTCACGATGCTGTGATTTCAGGTGATTTCGAACTTGCTACGCAACGAAACCATGGAACGAAATTCTCGCCGATGTACTTTTTTGAACTTGAGACTAAAGAACAGCGAATTATCTATTTACGTCTTACTAATGAGGAAAAAGAAAATCCTTTTAGCGGTGTAAATGAGTTATTTGCATCGCGTGAACAAGAGTGTGATACTTTTTACCGTAATAGGTTAAAAACGAAAAACGAAGAACTCTATCTAATTCAAAAACAAGCTCTTTCGGGAATGTTATGGAGTAAGCAATATTATTACTACAACATTGAACGTTGGCTCAAAGGCGATAGTAAACATCCTGCACCTCCTAAAGAACGTTGGAAAGGTCGTAATTCCGATTGGACAACTTTGCGAAATTCAGATGTACTGCTAATGCCCGACAAATGGGAGTATCCGTGGTATGCCGCTTGGGATTCCGCTTTTCATTGTGTGAGCATGGCAATGATTGATATTCAGTTTGCTAAGGAGCAATTACTACTGTTTACCAAGGAATGGTATATGAGACCTAATGGACAAATTCCAGCTTATGAATGGAACTTCAGTGATGTAAATCCTCCAGTACAACCATGGGCAACGTTGATGATTTACAATATTGATCAGAAACAAAATGGTACATCCGACATTAGTTTTCTCAAACGAATGTTCAATAAATTGTCCCTGAATTTCACATGGTGGATAAATCAAGTGGATTCCAGTCAGAACAACATTTTTGAAGGAGGATTCTTAGGGCTGGACAACATTGGAGTTTTTGACCGCACACAAGGTATTGAAGGAGTGGAAACTTTGGAACAAGTAGATGGTACGGCATGGATGGCTTTGTACAGCCTATGTATGCTGAAAATCAGTTTGGAAATATCCAAACACGATGAGTCTTTCGAGGAAATGGCAACCAAATATTTTGCACATTTTATCCACATAGCCAAAGCATTGAACCATATTAGCGAAGAACATAAAGGCATTTGGGACGAAAAAGAAGGATTTTTTTACGATAGGATTATATTCAAAGATGGTAATTCCAAATTGGTAAAAGTACGCTCAGTAGCAGGAATGCTTTCTCTAATCGCTGTGTTGCATATTGACCAAGAAACCTTAGATCGCTTACCACGATTTAAAAACAGTTTTTCATGGTTTCAAAAACACTTGATGAACGAACTTAAATATCCGATTATTCAAACCTCGGACAACAACAAAGGAATGCTACTTTCATTAGTTCCTAAGAACCGATTGGATAAAATGGTACGTGCCTTAGTCGATGAAAAAGAATTCTTAAGCGACTACGGAATACGCTCATTATCAAAGATATACACACATCCTTTCCGTGTACCTTTGGAAGGAAAAATGTATGAAATTGCGTACGATCCTGCAGAATCAACAAGCAATATGTTCGGGGGGAATAGCAATTGGCGTGGTCCAATCTGGTTTCCCATAAACTATATTCTGATTGACACTCTGCGAGAATTATATCGCTTTTTTGACGATACAACCTATCAATTCCCAACAGGAAATGAACAAAACACATTGAATTTCAATCAAATAGCAGATGAAATTAGTAAGCGATTGATTCGTATTTTCCAAAAAGATGCACAAGAAAATCGTCCTGTGAATAGATTACATTCAGATGTATATCGCCAAGAAAACTTCCAAGATTTAATCTTATTCTATGAATATTTTCACGGCGATAACGGTCGGGGCATCGGAGCATCACACCAAACTGGTTGGACATCATTAGTGGCAAATCTGATTGATGAAGTTGGAGATTGGTAACCTTTAAGCGGTGTATGCATCCCAGTTTATAAAACAGGAAGAAAAGAGGACGTGTTTTACTATTTCTATGATTTTCAGTTTTTTATAGTGTCATACGGTCGCTTCGAACAGTGGAAAATTTTCACGCTTTTCTTCGTTGATTTTCTTAATACCAAATCTCCAACGCCGATGAAAAGTGGTCAAAATACTGAAAAATAAGTATTTAACTATTAGAAAATATATGTAATTAAGTACTGAACTCAACTTTTTTGTTTTACAATGCACTTGTGATTTCAAATTATTTTGTATGTGTTATGATAGAAAAGGATTATCTAAAAAAACAGATAGATTTGTTTTTTCAAGAATTAGTTGCAGTGCTAACTAAGAATACTGTAAAAGAAACAAGATTTAAAGAAATATCAAATTTATCAGAAAAATACACACAACATGGTATAGATTTCTTCATAACATCATCATTTGAAGAGATAACTGCCTCGTATGGAAAGGATATAGAAACATTGGATATTATCATAGAATTACTTTTTCAAATGAAAGATGAGTCTATTGAAATTGTTGATAAATTAGAAAAAATAATAAACTATACAAATCAAAATAGTCTAAATTATTCATTTAGGAGAAATGAAATTTTAACACAGATATTAACAAAAACCTAACAAACAAATAAATAGGCTGTACGGTGCTTTCTATACAGCCTATATTTTTTCCATTTAAGTGAATTTTACTAATGCCATAAAAATTTAATCAAACAGTTTGATTCCAAACATCACTCCATTAACAGCTTTGTTACCATCAAATGAACGGACATAGTCCACTCGCAATGGGCGTATTTTACCCCAGCCAACATTCTCCAAACCTATCGTAAATTCGGTGTAGGGACGTTTACCCTCACGGTGCAGTTGGTGAAAACCCGTAACAAAATGCCATTGTAATTTATTGAATAGAGGCAATTTATTCGAAATGTATCCTCTAAAACGATGGCGTGCGTGAAACTCGGCATACGCCTCATTGGTTGAATGCGAATAGTAAGGCAACAGATAGAACGATGCATTGGGATCTTCCTCTACTTGCAGATGGGTCAAATTTCCGTTAAAATGCTTGTAATCAACAAAGCTGATATGCTTAGCATTGAAAAACAATCCTCCATTGAGACAAAGAAACATATCTCCTTTATTATCAAATGAAGGTTCGTAATCGACACGAGCATGTAATTGCTGATATTGATAGGATTTCTTACTAGCACTCAACACATTCTTCATCCCAAGTACAATCTCCGGATACCTATCATTTTCATTATATATCCTTCTGTCAGGGAAAGAGGTATAGGTTCGATTAAAACGAAACCGAGCATATATGGAAGCCGACAGAGTGTAGTGAGGCTCAAAAGAAGGTTCATCGCTCAACGGCAATAATGGATTGTTAGATAGATAAGGTTTATTCTTTTTCGAAAATGAATAATTAGTATTGTTTTTCAACGGACTACGATTGCTAAATCGTAACGAGCCATCAATGTAAGTTTCTGGAGTAAGGTTTTGACCGTATCCCAAATACAGAAACTCTTCGTGGTAGAGTTTCATATAATTATCACGGAAAAACAAGGTCATTACTTCATTAACCAATCCTGAAATAGGTTGTGAACGATTGAATTGATGAATCTCACTACCTCCTCTAACGGATAAGCGAGGGTAATTAATCCGATTGAACAAATGCGTAAAATATCCTGCTGTTCGCAATTTTTTTTCGGCAAAACTATACTGAAAATCAACTCCTATATTAGTACTATTAGTTTTTTCTTTATTCCATCGGCTGAAATAGAATCCTGTTCCGAGGAAGTATCCTTGTACGGTGTTGAATCCCATACTGCCTGGATCGATAAAACCATCATAGCCAAATCTGTATCTTTTGGAAGTCTTTCGGTATGAATATCCTGTGAAAATATCGAAAAAACCGAATTTGTTATTCTTCGTTTCAACTGAATCGATATACTTATCGGAAGTTCTGACAGTTTCAACACTATCTTTCTTCCGATAATTGACTATTTCAGCCTCCGTAAGCGGAATTTGTCTGTTTTTTTGCCAAAAAATACTGTCTTTTTTATTTGAATTTTGTTCAAAACGTCGAACTTCACCCTTAAACTCGTTTTTTGAGAAAGAATCCTTGAATTGGTAGTTGTTATATACGTAGGAAAACGTACCTTCCAACGAAACCATAAATATCTTAGCCTTAAGGTCGAAACGTTGTAAATTCTTTGTCCAAAGCCCATAAGTTTCATTAAAACCGAAATTTTGGACTATATGCAATTCCGAAATAGCAGGATTATTCATCCGATAGCCTTTAGCTGTGACTTCCACAGCGTAAATTGCCCACAAATCCTCAAGTATGTAAATATATCCCTCAAAAACAGGCTCTTTGTCGCGTCGTGGAATCAATTTTATTTTGTTTACCAATCGTTTCTGATCATCGTAAAACGTACTTTCTAATTGATATCGGTAATAAGAAAAAGCGTTATCGGCAATGGGTGAAATCATTTTAGCATCGAAGTTCATATAGTTATCATAGAAATCGAAATTTGCCGAAGCTGCAGTGTTGAAACTGAATCCATTACTGTTACCCGCTACCTTGGATGCGATGATATGTTCTTTTATTTGACGAGGTTTTTCGAATTTTATTTTAGAAATTGTTTCAGACTGATAAACAATGCCTGAGCGGGTAATTGTATCGATGTTACCGCCCATGTCTCCTACCTCCTGCCCTAAAATTTTTTTCGGGACATTCATCAGTTTCAGAAAACCTTTGGAATAGAAATCGGCTTCAAATCGGTCTGTTTTTTCACTGTTTCTCGTTTTGTGTTTGATAGCATTGCGAATGATTCCGTTAGCAGGATTTTCTTTACTACTAACGGTAACCTCACTGAGCAAGTAGCTTTCCTCTGATAACGAGATGTTTAAAATATAGGGCGTTTTATCAATTTGTATGGTACGTCTCTCGGTTTTATACCCCAAAGATTGAAAAACCACAGTCGGATTTTTATCGGTTGTATTCAAAAGATACATTCCTTTTTCGTTAGAAGTGGTTCCTTTCGTTCCGTTTTCGATGTAAACGCTTACAAATGGTATAGGTTGTTGATTTTGATCGGTTACTGTTCCTTGAATTTGTCCGAAGGAGTATGCAAAAATTCCTAAAAGGATAGATGTCAATAATTGCCTCATATTACTACTATCATTTTATTGTAACAGAAATTGGATGTCTTCTATAAGCATTTTGATGTGTTCTTGATCCAATCCATTGTAGTATATAATAGGATTTCCGTTGGCATCTTTACGAGATACGATGTTTCCATTAGTATCAATGAGGGCAAACAATCCAGAATGTTCAAAACCACCCTCAGCAGAGTCGTCAACTTTGGCATGTAAGTTAAACCCTTCGTTGGCTAAATCGTAAATAGTATCCTCTTCCCCTGTAAGTAAATGCCAATTGGGACTCTTAATTCCTTGTACGTCAGCGTATGATTTTAATATTTCGGGAGTATCGAAATCTGGATTTATTGAGAATGAGGCGAAACCAAGCCTATCTTCATTAGGAAACGTATTTTGAATCTTCACCGTGTTTTTGGTCATTATCGGACAAATGGAGGGACACGAAGTGAAGAAAAATTCTGCCACGTAGACCTTTCCTTTGTAAGTATCATTTGTGACAGTTTGATTATGTTGATTTGTAAGTGAGAACTTAGGAACTTCTCCTATAGTTACTAACTTAGAATCATGTGAAGTGCATCCAAAGGCAACAATAAAAAGTAAAAATAAAACACTCTTTTTCATAAATTCAATTTTTTGTAAATAAAAGGACAAATATACAACAAAACTCAAATGAAACTACTTAGGATTCCAAAAAAAATCCAGTGTTAAAATTTTGTGTGCTATGTAATTATTTTTTAATTTTGTCGGTCTAAGGAGGAACTTAAACAATATTGCTTTTATGAAAAGAATTTTAAACATACTCCTCATAATAGCTGTGCTTGGTTGTAGCAAAGAAGAATTAGAACTACACCAAACCGTTCTCACACAAGCAGGAGCTTTTCATTTCGGAGTGGAACTACCTGCCAACGAGTTGGGAAGTGTTGGTGATGTGTACATCAACACCAATGCCATGTCGTACCAAGTTAAAACCTCAACAGGTTGGGGAGATGCGCATGAGCTAAATAAATCCGAACGCAGTCGCTTTCATATTGGTGAAGGGTTTCCCGCCGAAAGTCTTGGATATAAAGGTGATTTTTTCCTAAATACCCAAACTGGATTTTTACATGGGCCTAAACCTTATCAAAGCAGCTGGAGAAATGTACACGACCAATATAAGGGAGTTTGGCTTTTGCCTATGACCAATAATGAAAAATAACTTAAAAAGAGAGTCGGTGTATTTACCACCCTTACGAAAGAAAATAGAACTTAATACATATTGGGAACAAGAGGCAAAAAAACAAAGATTTGATGCTTCATATAAAAGCTATCTGCTATAGATTAAATGATAAATAAAAAAGAAGCAAAATTAATTTTGCTTCCTTTTTTACTATATTTTTGTGTATAAAAAATTTATATAATGATTGAGTTTTTCAGATATATTTCTAATCCTGTTTATTACGGAGAGAAAAAAAATTGGGGTATTATTAAAAATATAAGCTATTGTATAGGGCTGTTATTATTTTCTATAGCAATGACGGTAGTTTTGAATTTAGGAGTAAGAATTTTCGTTTCCTTACCCAAAAATGGAGCTGCTCACTCATTTTTTGAAAACCATTCTTTTTTGTACATACTTCTTATAGGAGCTTTTTTGGGTCCTATACTTGAAGAAATTGCTTTCAGAGGAATTTTAATTTTTAATCGCTGGATATTTATTCCCATTATCGTATTATCTTTTTTTATTTTGAATGTAATTTTAGGGATAAGAAATATGAATTTTAATGATATGTTATTCATCCGAATTACGATTCCTGTAGGGGTAGGGTTGGTATCAATCTTGGTAATTCAAAAATATTATAAAAATATACTGAATTTTTACGAAAAAAATTTTAAATATATCTTCTATTTGAGTGCATTTAGCTTTGGACTTTTACACTTTCAAAATTATTCATTGGAAGGAAAAGATTTACTTTTCATTCCTTTAATTACCTTACCACAAATGATATCAGGTTTTTTTTTCGGATATATACGGATGAATTTTGGAATTATATATAGCATTTTAACTCATAGTATCAATAATGCAATAGCGCTGATTTTGAGTTTAAAGCTGATAACCTAATAGTTTTCGTATTTGATAGAAAAACCGTTCTATTAACCTCATATCTTCTGTTATGATGTCTGCTCTACCTGTCATTTCCTTATTGAATATTATATCTTTACCATAAGATGTTTTTAGTCCTTTTGGAAGAGTAATATACACGTAATAATTTCTTTCTTTACTTGGAGTAAGAGAAATATATTCAACGAACTCATCTCGACTTTCTCTTTTGTTTAAATTTTCTGAGTCCTAAGACGATAAAGGCAAAGTAATTAAAACCTATCCAACCATTTACGGTAGTATCAAAACGATTTAAAACTGAACGAAAACTATCCATCCAAGCGTTGCTTCTTTCAATGGAGTAACGCTCTTTGTAGAGTTTTTTATCGAAATAATGTTCCGCTTCAGAGGGTGATTTTTGGTTTCTTTTGTTTTCAAAAATATTGGCTATGATACCTTCTGAGGCGGTTATTTTCCGAAGATTTTCACTGTCAAAACCTGCATCAAAATTCACAAATAAACCCTCTGTGGAGATTTCAGCCTTTTTCAAAACGGATGTAATTTCTTGAAAATAAGTCTCTATATTATACAAGTCGTGATGTTCTCCGGATATAGGCTGAGACATTGCTAACATCAAACCTTGCCTATCAGACAGGTACAAACTATTGATTGTTTTTGCTTTTTTACGAGCTTGATAACCGACTTCTTCGCCGCCTTTTTTTGCGGGTGTTTGGCTACCGTCAAAGTCGCAACTTGAACAATCTATTTTCGATTTGTTTTTCTTCAAAATTTCTACCCAACAAGTCTGCCAAGCGCCTTCTTTGCACCATTTTCGGTAATGCCCAAACACGGTTTTATAGCTCGGAACTACCTCTGAAAACAATTGTTCCATCGGTAAAAGTGCCCATTGAACACCTGTTTTCAATTTGTATAAAATACAGTTAATTATCTCACTAATAGGCGATTTTGGTTTAAATCCTCTTTTTCTTTTAGGCAAATGTGGGATAATTTCTTCTACTATCGTATCTTTGTCCAGTACTACAAACAAGGTCTTAGGTTTTTATGTTTCACACCACAAAAATCATAATTCCTTGTTTGTTTTCTAAAAGTCAAGATAGGTTCCTTATTAAGAATCATAGCTTCATCTTCCAATTTAGAAATAGAAAGTCTAATATTTTCTAAATTTTGTTGAGCTTGTAAAAAATTTAAGTTCATTTTCAAATTCTTCGGGAGTATCCGATATTTTTTAGGAAAGGTTACCTCATTCTACAACGCGGATGCCTGTTGCCAACAAATGAATCTCTTTACGAGGTTCAGTGATGGCTCGTATCTCTTTACGCGATTTTTTTGCTTTTTTAGCATTGGCTTTCAATTTTTCTACAGAAGTTGTTTTGTAGGTCGCTTTTGCATCCAACAAAATCGTTTTTCCTACGATTGAATTCGGCAAAAAGAATGCGTAGTCTTTCATCTTTACAAACATAAGCATATTAGCATCGTTTTCCAGCGTAACCCAACAACCTCTCTTAGGGCATACATTCGTTACTTTAGCTCTGATTATCAAGTCATTCATCTCTCGATTAGATTCATTCAACTGACTTGCCAACATCTCAGCGTCATATACTCGCTCTACTGAGTTTTCATCAACAACTCCCGCTCCATATTCCACCCCCACTGAGGCTTCTTTAATAGGCGTTTCTTGAGCCAAAACTACGAAAGAACTTACTACAAAAGTAAGTGATAACAATATTTTTTTCATTTTGTTTTTATTTAGAATTATTTTTAATAAATTTCTTTGCAAAGGTATGAAAATTTTTAATTCACTGCTGTTTTCTTTCATATTTATTTCAAAAGTTAGTATCTTTGCCATATGATTGAAGATAAAACTCCGCAACGTACCACTTTGTCTGACTTGGGAGAATTTGGATTAATTTCTCACTTGACAAAGAATTTTGAACTGAAACAGCCTTCGACCCTAAAAGGAATTGGCGATGATGCAGCTGTTATTGATTTTAAGCAAAAAAAAGCTGTTATTTCCACCGATTTACTTATTGAAGGAGTGCATTTTGACCTAAGTTACGTCCCGCTGAAACATTTGGGATACAAATCGGTCATGGTCAATTTGTCAGATATTTACGCAATGAATGCCCGTGCCACGCAAATCACTGTATCTATTGCAGTATCCAATCGTTTTCCGTTGGAAGCACTGGAAGAATTGTACGAGGGTATCCGATTGGCATGTAAACTTTACGATGTGGATTTGATTGGAGGCGATACAACTTCCTCCACCCGAGGGTTAATCATCTCGATAACAGCCATAGGCGAGGCTGATGAAGGGGATATTGTTTATCGAAATGGCGCTAAAGAA
>NZ_CDOI01000143.1 GCF_000827555.1 Capnocytophaga canis | reverse complement strand
GTTTTAGCCACTATCTGTACTGGTATGGCAGCTTCTATGGGAGCGGTACTTTTGTGTGCAGGAGCTGATGGAAAACGTTCGGCATTACCACACTCACGAGTGATGATTCACCAACCTTCGGGAGGAGCTCAAGGAGTAGCTACTGATATGGAAATCAACCTAAAAGAGATGCTAAAACTCAAAAATGAGTTGTATGAAATCATCGCTACTCACTCGAAGCAGCCATTTGAACGAGTGTATAAAGATTCTGAGCGCGATTACTGGATGAAAGCCGAAGAAGCTAAGGAGTATGGTATGATTGACGAGGTTTTGGTTAGAAAATAAATTTAAAAACTCTGGTTGGTGTTCGGCATACGCCTTCCATTCTATTTACCAACTTGAAAGAAAGATAATATGGCTAAAAAACAATCAGATAATTTTTGTTCATTTTGCGGTCGTCCTGAGTCGGAAACTGAATTGCTTGTCAATGGATTAGATGCGCGTATCTGTAATCATTGCATCGAACAAGCTCACGGCATATTTTTGGAGGAAATGAATTTTCAAAATGTCAAAACAGCAGACCAAAATGAATTGATTACACTAAAAAAACCTAAGGAAATTAAGGAATTTCTTGATCAGTACGTCATTGGACAGGATGCTACAAAAAAAATTCTTTCTGTGGCAGTATACAATCACTATAAACGTTTGCAACAGCCCGATACGGACGATAACGTAGAAATACAAAAGAGTAATGTCATCATAGTTGGACAAACTGGCACAGGAAAAACGTTGGTAGCGAAAACCATAGCTAAGTTGTTAAACGTTCCTTTGGCAATTGTTGATGCTACGGTACTTACCGAGGCAGGATATGTGGGTGAGGACGTAGAAAGCCTTTTAGTACGTTTGTTACAAGCGGCAGATTATGATGTGGCTAAAGCAGAAAGAGGTATTGTGTTCATTGATGAGATAGACAAAATTGCTCGTAAAGGTGATAATCCCTCTATTACGCGCGATGTGTCGGGTGAGGGGGTACAGCAAGGTTTGTTGAAACTCTTAGAAGGTTCAGTGGTAAATGTTCCACCTAAAGGAGGACGCAAACATCCCGACCAAAAGTACATTGAGGTCAATACGGAGAACATACTATTTATTGCAGGAGGTGCTTTCGATGGTATTGAGCGTATCATATCGAAGAGGATGAATATGCAAGCAGTAGGATATAACACCTCAAAAAACACTCAGATTGATAAAAAGAATTTGATGCAGTACATTATTCCTAAGGATTTGAAAGATTTTGGATTAATTCCAGAAATTATAGGGCGTTTGCCTGTGCTGACGTATATGAATCCCTTGGATAAAGAAACCTTGCGAATGATATTGACCGAACCTAAAAACGCTATTATAAAACAGTATCAAAAACTGTTTGAAATGGACGGTATCAAATTCAGTATTGATCCAGAAGCTTTAGATTTTATTGTCGAAAAGGCAATCGAATATAAGTTGGGAGCCAGAGGATTACGTTCCCTTTGTGAGAGTATCTTGACCGATGCGATGTTTGAGCTGCCAAGTTCCAACAAAAAGAAGTTGGTTGTCACCAAGGACTATGCCAAAGAAAAATTAGATAAATCAGGATTGCAAGTAACATCTTAAACAAGAAAACTCAACGCAAAAAAATGTGTTGAGTTTTTTTATTATCTATAACATTTTTCATTACCTTTGTAGGAATATTTCGAATCAGGATGTTAGCATTCAAAAGAAACATAACAGGGTTGCTTAAAGTTTTGATGATTGTTGCATTTGTCTATTTCTTTTGGCTTATGTTGAAAATCACTTGGCTTTATATTCCGATTCGGTCGGATGTTGCTTTTTTGATGATAAAACAGACCGAAGTGAACGCAGATTCGATGTATTTGCCTATTTTTTATGTGCATGTCTATACGAGTATTTTTATCCTTCTGTTTGGATTTTTAGCCATTCTACGTAAAAATTTTGGTATTGCTAAATTGCATAGTTGGACAGGAAGCGCATACGTTGTCCTACTTTTGCTATTTGCCGCTCCTTCAGGTATTTATATGGGAATATATGCTAATGGAAATGTTTATTCCGTAATTTCTTTTCTTATCTTAGGAATACTTTGGTGGTGGACAACTTTTATGGCGTATAGAACCGCAAGAGAAGGGAAATTTATCAAGCATAAACATTGGATGTGGCGAAGTTTTGCTCTTACCTTGTCAGCTATTACTCTGAGAATGTGGAAAGTAGTTATAGTTTACTTATTTCATCTACCTCCGATGGATACTTATCAAATAATTGCTTGGTTGGGATGGTTGCCTAACATTATTTTAGTAGAATACTTAATTTGGAAGAAGATAATTTAAAAAATACGATTATGAAAAAAATTTATTTAATCCTTTTCATGGCTTTTTTTGTGTTAATAGGATGTAATGAATCTCCTAAGAATAAAAAGCAAGAAAATCCAGAAGAAAATCCAGGTGTTCAGATAGAAAGACTACTGCCTGAAGTTACAGAAAGAGAGGCTTTAGCAAAAGAACACTATCCTGAGTTGTACGGAATTTATTCGGGCGATTTTATGATTCCTGAAAATGATGAAGAAATTAATTATTCAAGAGTAGAATATGGTGACTATAACAAGAAAATATCGTTGAAATTCAATAGAATAATCAATGATACGGTTTATGGACATAGCATCACAGGAGGAAATCAGCGACCCTTTGTTGGAACGTATGACAAAACATCTAACGTTTTTATCCTTAATGAACCAGGAGATGACAAAACCGACGGAAAGTTTGAATTACAACTCAAAAATGACAGTATAGTGGGAGTTTGGCGAGTTTATCAAAAGAAAAACGTACGTATTCCCAAAAAAGAATTGCGTTTGCAGAGAAAAGTTTTTGCATATGATCCTAATTTGATGTTGGATAGGGATACGGATTTGATAGATTGGTCAAGCCCTAAAGAATTTATAGATAGTTTTGTTGATTCGGACACAGAAGAGGGAGAGGAAGAGAATTACTCAGATGTCGGGTATCGTGTTGCTTCAGAACTTATTTTTGAAATAAATGCTTCAACGCAAAAGCTGACCGAAAAAGATCTGAAGAATCTTAAAAAATTAGATTTGGAAATCATTCGAAATTCAGTTTACGCACGTCATGGATATTCGTTCAAGAAAGCAACTTACCGTTACTTTTTTGAAATGACAGATTGGTATATTCCTGTTTCTGATAATGTTGATGATCAGCTTTCAGTGTTGGAAAAGGAGAATATTGTACTGCTGAATCGTATGATAAAATATGCCGAAGATCATTATGATACTTTTGGTAGGTAAGTAGAGAATAGTAGTTAGTGATTAGCTTATAGTAATTAATTTTCAACAATATCAATAAATAATATGTATCCAATAAAATTTAAACCCATTTTAAAAGAACGTCTTTGGGGAGGAACGAAGCTCAAAACATTGTTTAATAAACCGATAGAAACCGATATCACAGGCGAGAGTTGGGAGGTGTCAGCAGTCAAAGGAGATATTTCCGTGGTAGCGAATGGCGAATTCAAAGATAAGTCATTGCAGGAGTTGATTGATTTATATCCGAATGAGTTGTTAGGCAAACATGTCTATGAAAGATTTGGTACAGATTTCCCAATTTTGATAAAATTCATTGATGCTCGTGAGGATTTATCAATTCAGGTACATCCTAATGATGATTTGGCAAAAAAACGACATAATTCTTTTGGAAAAACTGAGATGTGGTACGTTATGCAAGCCGATCCAGGTGCAAAACTCATTGTAGGGTTTAATAAAGATGTAACCAAAGAAGAATATCAGAAACACCTCACAGAAGGTACACTTACTGATATTATGAATTACGAAGAGGTGAGCGAAGGCGATACTTTTTTCATCAATACGGGTAAAGTTCATGCCATTGGAGGAGGAATAATCATAGCTGAGATTCAGCAAACAAGTGATATTACCTATCGCGTGTACGACTTCAATCGCAAGGACAAGAACGGTAATTTGCGTGAGCTTCACACCGAATTAGCCTTGGAAGCTATTGATTATCAGAAGAAAGATGATTTTAAAGTAAGTTACTCAAAATCAGAGAACACGACCAATAAAATGGTCGATTGCCCTTATTTTATTACCCATTATTTAAGTCTTTCGGAAGATTTTGAAAAGAAAATTGGAGCGGAAGACTCATTTCACATCTACATGTGTGTAAAAGGCAGTGGAATAGTTTCTGATGGAAAAACAGAACTATCTATAAATCAAGGAGAAACAGTGCTTTTCCCCGCAGTTTGTGATACGTTACAAGTGAAAACATCAGGCATTGAACTTTTAGAAGTTTCTTTGTGATAGAAAGGGTACGAATCTCAAAGTGAATATTCGTAAGGGAAAAAATTAGGTTGCATACAGCAATTTGTGTAAGTCAGAGAGTTATTGAGAATTTATAGAACTTAAAAAACGAAAATTTAACTAATGCTTCGGTATAGCTAAATAACTCTTTAACTTACACTCTTTTTTGGATAATATCAAAAAAGCTATTTCACAGGTGTAAACCATAATAATCTGTCCAAAGGAACAGTAAATTTGTACGATTTACCACCTTTATATACCTTTCCTTTGTCATCCTTCCACTTTCCTTTAGGAAGTTTTACACTTCGGACATTACTTTTCTCCATTATTGGAGCTACCAGATAGGTGTCTCCCAGCATATACTGGTCTTTACAATCTTCAAACCCTTGATTCGGGAAAGCGTATTCCATATGTTGAACAATAGGTTCACCTGTTTTAGCAGATTTTTTAGCTTGTTGTAATATATAATCGCCTAATTGTTCGTGCCATTTTGCGTATTTCAAGCATATTTCAAGATTTTCTTTACTCAAAATTCGCCAAGGAGCTACCGAAAACTGCATCATTGGCATCATTGAATGAATCTGACAAGAACGAACAATCAAACTTTGGTCAAATTTTGTAGGGTCAATACCTTGAAAACTAGAAAATTCACCTCCTCCAATCATATCAGGACAAGTATAAGCATATCCAAGGAGTCCACAAGCAATCATATCAGGGACGAGTCGCGAAACGCCATCCCAAGAATACGCTTTATCTCCCAAGCGTTGTACTAAAGGTTGCCCTCCCATTTGCCAACAAGCACGATACTCGTTATAAGGGAATTCCAAACCGAGTTTTGCCCAGAGGAAAGTCTGTTCTACGTCAAATGATTGTTTGTCAAAAACATCAATCTCCTCTTCGAGGTAACGCTCTGGGTCACCTGCGTCAAATTTAAATCCGTCGATGCCGTAATCCTTTTGCATCTTTTTGAGTATCTGGGTAAAATGATCAAAAGCATTAGGGTTACTAAAATCGTAACAAGCACTGAATCCATTCCACCAACGTAATAAGGCTGCGTATTTGCTGTTTTTTTTCTTTACAAGGAAACCTTTACGCTGTAAGTCTCTAAATTCTTGTGAATCAGGTGATACGAAGGGACTAACCCACAGTAAAACTTTGAATCCCATTTTGTGGAGTTCATTTATCAATGCTTTAGGATTAGGAAATTTGTCTGGACGAAATTCGAAATTCCCGTAGTATTTCTGCCAGTTATCGTCAATCATCAAAATACCTGCGGGAAAACCGTTTTTCACGATATTTCGGGCATAATTTAGGATATCTTCTTGATTTTGGTTGTAAACTAGTTCAATCCACGTGTTGTATTGAGGTTTTGAAAAGAAGAGTTCAGGAGGAATTTTTCCTGATGATGGAAAGTATTTGTTACAGGCAGCCAGATAAGCCTCACGGAGGGTATTTCCACCAGTTCCTAGTTCAATTTTTCCACGTGTGGTTTTTACTTTAATTTGATTTTCTGTGAATTGAAACTCCATTGGTGTTTCACTCCAAAGATAGCGCCCTTTGTTAGACACAAAAAGGGAGACAGTTTGATTGTTGAAATTACGAGTTCGCAAGTCGATGACTTTCGTTTGTGAAAAAGGCATTGAATTACCAAAGCTGGTAGCTCCACCCCACCATTTTTCACCTGTGAGCAGGTTGATTTCCTTCTGCTCTTGTGCTGAAACTACTAACGTTAAGCAAAAGAGACTAATCAAACTGGAAAAATTTTTTATCATCTTTATTCTTTTTTATTACACCAAATAATAGGAAGTGATGGATGGTTTTAGTCAATAGAGATTAACAATTAAGTGATTATACTTTTTGAATCTTAAACGTTATCTTTTATTCTAAATCGAATGTAAGTAATCGGTTTATTTTGAGATAGATAAAACTGCTCGTAGAACGTTTGAATTTCTGTCACATCTGCTGGAACCCCATCGCTGTTGTAGATATTATGATTTGCATAAACTACCTCATGTCCCAATCCATGAAGCAGTCCTAGGGTATATCCATGCATAAATTCGCTATCCGTCTTCAAATGGATATAACCTTCCGATGAAAGTATGTTTTTGTAGCGGTTTAAAAAATCCATATTTGTAAGCCTATGTTTGGTGCGTTTATATTTGATTTGTGGATCAGGAAACGTAATCCAGATTTCACTCACTTCCCCAGGAGCGAAACAATGTTCAATAAGTTCAATTTGTGTGCGTAAAAACGCTACATTAGGTATGTTTTCTTCAATAGCAGTTTTCGCACCACGCCAAAATCGAGCTCCTTTAATATCAATACCAATAAAATTTTTATTCGGATTTTTCTTTGCTAATCCGATAGAATATTCTCCTTTACCACACCCCAATTCTAATACGATTGGCAGATTATTCTTAAAATATTCTTGATGCCATTTGCCTTTAAAAGCGAAGGATTCGGCAAGTAGCTCATCCCGTTTAGGTTGCAGTACATTTGAAAAAGTTTCGTTCTCTTTGAAGCGTTTTAGTTTATTTTTACTTCCCACAGCTATATTTTTTAGATTGAATAAGGATGTCTGAAATGATTATTTCGTTTGAATTATAAAGGTTGTAACGGATTTATTCTTCTGTATATTAATTTTTTAGATCGCTAAAATGTGATTTTTCAGCAGGTTAATAATCTTATAATTCAGGGGGCAAAAATACAGAAAAAAGAAGATTTGAGAAATTTTATATCTGTTTTTCGTGTAACTTTTCTATAATTTTCATTTTTTTTTCAAAACAGCATTGGTAGATATAATGTCTCTAATAGCTGTTAAAGAGAAATACTTCAAGAAGTGGATTTATTTTGATTTTAGGTTAATATTTTTATTTAAATTCATTCTACATAAAAATATTTTTTTTATATTTGCACCGATTTAGTCTAAATCATTAGTGTAAGTAATTGTAAATCATTAATTTGAGAATAAAATCAGTTAGATGAATAATATATACATTCGTTTTCTTTTTTTTCTATTGACGTACGCCAGTATAGGTGTTTTCCCTATCATCCATGCTCAACAACCTCCTAAAAATCGTGGAATGCTCATGGGGAGAGTTGTTTACGCTAATGGAGCGCCTGTGGACATGGCTACGGTTGTTATTCGTAGTTTGAACAGGCATACGTCCACTGACGAAAAGGGAATGTTCCGACTTGAAAACTTGGCATTAGGAAAAGAATATGTAGTTGAGGTAATTCCTTTTGGAGGACAGTCAGTTCAAGTGAAAGCCGATTTAAGAAGAAAATCAACCGAACTGTTCGTTCGTTTGAAATACGACGAGGCAATTACCCTCAGTCAAGTAGAAGTTTTGGGGAAAAGTAAGGGCAGACAATCCAAAGATCAAGGCTATGCTATGAATGTTATTAGCACTAAAGATGTGTTGATGCAAAATATTCAAACTACGGAGCTTTTGGGGCGTTCGGCGGGGATTAAAATCCGTCAGTCGGCAGGAATGGGTTCGGATATTTCTTTCAATTTGAATGGTTTATCAGGAAATTCAGTGCGTATTTTCATTGATGGCATTCCGATTCGCAATTATGGACGCTCGTTTTCGCTTAGCAGTATTCCTCCCTCGATGATTGAACGTATTGAGGTGTACAAAGGTGTGCTACCAGCGGAGCTTTCCGAAGATGCTTTGGGCGGAGGAATTAATGTGGTACTGAAAAAAGATATGCGGAGTAACATCATGACTTCCTATTCCTACGGTTCGTTTAACACTCACCAGTGGGATTTGAACGCAAGTCACCGTGATAAAGAAACGGGATTTTTAGCAACTTTATCCTCTTTTTATAATGTTACGGATAATAACTACAAGGTTTGGGGCGAAAATGTGTATGTGACAAATCCAATTACTGGAGAGTACACCCATGTTAAAGCAGAGCGTTTTCATGATAAATACTATTCGTCGGGTATCAAATCGAACTTTGGTTTTACACGCAAAAAATGGGCAGATGAATTTCTACTTGGATTTATGTTTTCAGAGATGGAGCGTGATATACAAACGGGAGCTACTATGGAAGTAGTATATGGTAATCGCAGAACGGAGTACAAAACCGCTATGGGAAATTTTCAGTACAAGAAAAATGACCTGTTTGTTAATGGATTAGACGTTTCTGCATTCGTAACTTATTCCAAAACATATCGTCAGTTGATTGATACTGTTCCTTATGTATACAATTGGAAAGGAGAAATTGCAAGAGGGTATAACAATCAGCTACTTAAATGGCAGAGTGGGGCAGAGGGTGATAGCCCTACTTTAGCAACTAATGATGAACGAAATTTAGCGAATAGACTAAATGCTCATTATCATATTCACAAAAATCATCTCATTGGTGTGAGTTACTTTTTGGGAACGTTTATACGCCAAATAGATGATCCTTTATTGCCTGAGGATATTCGAAATTTGTTAGATGAACGAAAATATCACAAGAAAATTACGAGTTTTAATTACGATGTAAATCTGTTTGATGATAAACTAAAGTCTTCGTTATTCTATAAAATTTATAGTCAGCAGGTTTCTTTAACGGAATTTATAAGGACAAGAAATCCTAATGGAACCATCGTAGTAAATAACGTGAAACATAATAATAAGGTTAATGATCAAGGTTATGGTTTTACGCTTTCGTATGCACTTACACCTAAGATAATAGTTTCATTATCAGGAGAAAAGTCAATACGTTTACCAGAGAGTACCGAACTTTTAGGTAATACGAGCCAAGGAGTATCACCAAGTTTAGGGTTAAAGCCTGAATATAGTAATAACTTAAATGCAGGGATAAATTTCAGAGATTTTTCTTTTGGAAAACATCAATTGGGAGCTGAAATGAACTTTTTTGTTCGTGATATTAATGATATGATTGTTAGAGGAGTACCTCGTCCGAGTGATGATTTTTTCCGTTTTGAGAACTTGGGGAAAATAATCAGTAAAGGAATTGATGTTGAATTGCGTTATATTTGGGATAAACACTTGATTTTCAATGGTAATGTTTCTTATTTTAATGCGTTGTTTAATTTAGAGTTTTCGCCAGACACAGGGCTTCGCTATGCTCACTACAGAAATCGTTTGAGGAATGCTCCCTATTTTACAGCCAATGCTAATGTCGAATACATTTTTAAGGGCATAATTCAGGAAAAATCACAGGTGTCATTTAATTATAATTTTAGTTATACACATGAGTTTTTCAAAGAATGGGAGGCCTATGGAGCCGTAGGAAAAATCATAATTCCTTCACAACCACTGCACGATTTGGGAATAACTTATTCCTTTCCAAATCGAAAATGGATATTAGCGTTTAATGCTAAAAATATTTTTGACACTCAAGTGTTTGATAATTTTGCTCTACAAAAACCAGGACGTTCCATCTTTGGGAAAATCACATATACAATTTTTTAAAATAAATTATTAACTAAATAAAGATAAAATGAAACAAAAAAAAATTACATCAAAAACGTTATTTCTTGCAATAATCGCAACAGGTTTGACGGTCGTAGGCTGTAACAAGGAAGGAAGCTCAACCCCTGAAGTAGATCCAAATGCAGGAGTTATTTTCCATTTGGGATACGGTTCAGGATATAAAGGAACAGCATCAGCTAATGTTGCTCCTATTACGAATTTGAAAACAGGCTCAATCACTTTTGAAGGAGAAGGGAAAATTGGTAAAGCCTTTGAATCAGCCCGAACACATCGTTTTTATGCATCTGCTGATGGGAAATTTTTGTATGATTTGGAGTACGGCAACGGGAAAATCGTAAAATATTCTGTTTCGGGAAATGACCAATTGTATAGTAAAGTGAAAGATCTTTCTGTTAAGGAAATTATGGGAACCAGCAATCCTCGTTGGAAAATGATTGACGATAAAACAGCGTTGCTTTTTAACATAACACCTAAGTATAGAGTAGATGGTAACACAGGAGCGGTAACTGCAAAGGAAAAATCAAAACTTCGTATTCTCAGTGTAAATTTAACGGATTTTACATTAGGAAAACCTGTTGACATAGAAATCCCAGATGCAAAATCATCTGATGTACTTCCAAATGCACATATTTGGCGAGTAGATAATGCTATTGTTCACAATGGAAAAGCATACATAGGTACAGCTGTTCAAGGGTTTAATGAAACAACTCAAAAAATCGTTGCTACACGTCAGTATGGTTCAGGAAATAGTTTGATTGCACATGATGCTACAACATTGGTGCTTGACTATCCTTCGTTCCAAAATCCAAAACTTACATATTCCACACAAGGATATGGAGAAACATATGGCTATCGTGCACCATCTTATTTAATTGACGGAAATGATGTCTATAATATTTCGATGGAGCAAACACACATATTTAAAATAAATTCTGTAACGGGAGAGTATGACAACAGTTATGATTTTGATTTAAAAGAAAAATTAGGTCTTTCACACGATGTTGCAGGTACAGGATTTTTCTATGCAGGTAACGGAATTGCTTATGTGCCATTCGCTGAGGCTTCAAAATTAGAAGCAACTGATGCTACCTGGGGCTTAGCACGTGTAGATTTAAGAGCAAAAACAGCTAAGAAAATGAATATGCCTTCCAAACTATGGATGCGTTACTATCAAGCTGCTAAATTAGGTAAGGATGGTAAACTTTACATGGCAATCTGCCCAACCTCAGGTTCAGGAAATATCTATATTTTTGATCCGACCAAGGACGATCCTAACGGATTTGAAAAAGGAGCTACACTTCAAGTTTCAGGAGAAGGTTTCTATATGGGAGTATATTAATCCTACTTCATACTGAATTATAACTAATGAAAGGCTATCCGAAAATAAATCGAATAGCCTTTCTTTATTTAAAAAGCAAATCATAAGCCGGATTCTGTAATCTTTTTGTAAAGACGCTTATCATTTATCTTGATTTACAATTACTTGTAAACTCAAACCGCCTACCCTCCAACATCGAACGAGCCGCCCTCAAGTGCTGGTTTACATAGCGTTGCACCGCATAGAGTTTACCTGATTTCACTACAACCGTATTGTACATCCTTTCTGTTGCACTGGTCCTCGCCTTACGACGGACGGGCGTTACCCGCTATGCTGCTCTATGGTGTCCGGACTTTCCTCTATAAATAGCGATAAGCCGATTTGCTCTCGAGGCAAAAGTATAAAATATATGGAAAATACACAATAGAATCTACAATAGTTCCAAGGAATGTTATATCACACTGTAATTTTGAAAAATCGTTCTGTATTTTTTAACACAATAGGAGATGCATAGGTGGCTATAATTTGAAAAATAGGCTTTTAAGGTACAGATAATTCATATATACACAATCTTGTAAAATACAATTTGTACTGTTAATGAAGTAGTTACTATATCCATGCCACTATCTATCTTTAGTCTGAAGATAATATGTGGGATGTAGTGTCCCATTGTTTCCTGTTGATAAAATTGTTAATAATGTTGTAAAAACGATTTAAAAGTGCTGAGTATACAATAAAATTTTTACCTTTGTCCACATTTGTACAACTAACAAATGATAACTAAAGGATAAACTTGAGCGTTTTTTATTACTAAGGATATGAAAAAACTATTTTTTTTATTTGTAACATTTTTTACGTTCGTGTCGTTAAAGGGGCAATCAGTGGTTTCGGTTGCTATTGATACGGATTTTTCATTCGGAACAAATAGCTTTGAAGCGGGGAAACTCACTGTGGAGGCTAATGTGCCTAATGGTACATCACAGGTTACCATTACCTTACCTGATGGGGTGACTTACAAAAATAATTCGCTTACTTTTGATACTTCCGTATCAGGGGTGGCTGGTAATCCTACGGCTTCATCGGTAAGTGCTTCGGGCAATCAACTTACCTTTAATCTTGGAGTAACTTCGGCAGGAGCTGTTAAATTTTCCATAGTTAAGGAAATGTCGCCACAGGCACATTTAGCGGTTCGAGCAGGTCAGCAGTTAAGAGATAAGGTTAAAATTCAGCAGGGAGTCATCTCTGACGAAAAAGTCTCTAATGACCATTACTTCTATAAGTATCCCATTATGAATTTACAACAGATGGACGCTAATGTTACTGTTGTAAAAAATACGGAGTACACAGGCAGTTTCGTTATACTCAACGGAGGTACTGCAACCGCAGAAGATGTGTATTTTACTATTGAGTATCCCGAAGGCATTAGTGGAGGGGAGGTACGCCTAAATTCAGCAACGGGGACGATACTCACATCTTACCGTACAGAAGGCAACAAAAAATTTTTCAAGATAGCAAAAACTGAGTTTGCTGGAGCTAACGGCTTGGTTCCTGCTACTTCTGTTACGGTTTTTGATAAATATACCGTTACGGTTAACTGTTTAGATAAAAATATCACCTATACAGCCAATTGGGGAAAAACTGGTGATGTAAACGATTGGTATCAAGCGGACGACACTGCAAATAGAAAATTACGTCGTGTAGCTACCCCTGAGGGAGAACCCAGACTTGAATACACACGAAAAAATCCGACAAGTCCTAATGTAAATAATGGTTATGATAATATAGATTATACCAAGACCTATTTCATCATAGATAAAGGGCTTTGTGCTACTGTGGGCGAATCGGTAGGAAAGGTAAGGCTTTCATTTACTAACTACGGATCAAATACCTCTTTGAGCTCTGCAATATATAAGTTAGCTATTTACATAAAACAAGAGAGTTCGAGTCGCTTTCCAGTCCTTTTTAAACCAGCTAACGTGAAGGTAGGAACAAAAGTACTTATTACAACCCCAGTAGACACTTCGGGGCTTACCAATAAAGTAGATTTCAGTTCGTTGAATGCTGACCCCGATGGATCGGGAGGTTTAGATGACCTTGATGGCGACGGCGTTTATGACGATTTACCATCAATGGCGACTTTTGTTTTGGAATACGACTTAATAAAAGTTGAGGACTCGTCCAATAAATGTGGCTCCACTAATTATTATTCATATTTATATTACCGATATGATCCGTACATAACCTATCAAACCTTGTGTGGTAATAAGATGGGGGGGCAAGGGGCTAATCCACTTCAAGGAGCACGTTACTTACGAGATTGGACTTTTTATAGAAATTACCAAGCCCCAGACGCCTCGTTTGTGGTGCCTACTTTGTTTGAAGGAGAAGCCGCAAAACAGGTGCATTTTGCCATAGGACAGGCTCCCAATTATTGGATAAGAGAGGTAGGCTCTACGGGTCAGGAAGAAGCTAGATGGCGCATACGCTACAAAATCACCCTGCCTTCTAACGTAACGGCTTCCAATTTTAAATGGTATAAATCCAATGGATATGAAGTTCTTCCCCCTACATCGGGGCAGACCGTAATACCCACCATTTCAGGGAATGTATATACCTTTGAGGCTCTTGAAGATAATGTCAGAGGATATATAACGATGGATCTTGCTGCCAATTGCGGAGCAAGTTCTAATACCACTATCGATTATGAAATTTCGCACTTGGATCATTATGGTAAGCCCCAACAATGTGCCGTCAGGTTGATATGCGATAGCAAGCCTATAAGAATTATTTGTGGAGATGATTGTGATAATGATGGACCTCAAATAGATGCAACATATGCTGAAAGGGCTGAAAATTCATTAGGGTGGACTGACCATACGATGCAAATTCGACATACCAAAGCAACCTTACGACCTATAGCTCCAGAGCTATTGGAATATGCCCTTGAACACGATGATGTAGAGGTGTTTGCTAAAGGAAAGCAAAATCGGGGCAACACCGACAATCTATATTATCGTTTTAAAACGGGTAAAAACGTAGCGCTGAAGCCTAAATCGGTTTTAGTAAAATTCACAAACGGAACTCGTACAGGTACTCAGTACACCATTAATGCCGATCCATCTACGTTAACCCAAATAAACAGTGGTTCAGGAATTAATCGGCAAATGACCTTTGATTGGAATTTGACCCAAGCGTTAGGTGGGCAACCTTTGTTACAAGGCGAAACCTTTGAGGTAACGGCTACCTATCAAGTAACTAAATACGATTGGGTCGTAGGTTATAATATATCTTTTGACAATTATACAACACAACGTTACATAGGAGAGTCTTCTCATTTTTATATGAAAAGAGCAGGAACCGAATTGTATTGTGGAGCACCTCGTACGCCTGAAAATATGAAAATTATTTTGTTGTATCCCTTTGATGGCACTAATGGGAACCAAAGAACCAATGCTTGTATTCCTAAGGATGTTGATGGGAATCTATTACATATAGGTAAACGTCATAGAGGGTCGAACATATCGCTTACTAAACACGAGTTTCGTCCTGATCGTTTGATAAAGAGTTTTAAATTTACCCTACCCAAAACTTATTCAGTAACCGAAAGGGTACGTTATCAATATAGAATAGCACAACCCAGTGATAGCGGGGAAAAATTCATAACTAAATATTTTGAGTATTCTGATTTTACTAAAACTACATCGAATGGGGTTACTACCTATGAAATTCAGAATACGTATGACCCTGTAACCAAAACCTATAAATTGCCACCAGGTTTAATTTCAAAAACGAATGACTATGCTACCCACATAATGGTAACAGTTATTGGTTCGTGTCGTTCTACCCAGTCAGGATTTACCACAGGTAAAAACGACACCCCTGATGATGTAATAATATATCCTACTTATTATGATGATTTTTACCATTATGCAGGAATTAATCTTGACCCCTCGGTTTCTAATCCACCTGTGGATCAACTAAAAACGATCTCGTATGATTTGGATATGATTAACAAGCCTACCATAAAATTAGAATCATCGGGTAACAATGAAGTAGTACTTACAGAGGCAGTAACAGAACTAAAAGTAAAACTCACAAATTTAGGTACGATATCAAAAGCGCCTTACACTTGGATTTCTATCCCCGATGTGCAAGGAGTTGAAATCTTAGGGTTTTATGATGGGGCGGATGCCATTACGCATTCACCTACTATTACAGGACAAAAAATGTATCATCTTTCAGAGCAAGGGTTAGCCCCTAATACTTCAAAAGAATATCGGGTTTTGGTTCGCTTGACAAATTGCCAAGATGCAACCTTAAGCTTGTATGCAGGTTGGAATTGTACTTCGTTCTCAAAAGGATACAATGATCCTGAAACGTGTAGCAGTGCTAATACGACAGGATTGGATAATGCAAAAACTTCATTTATATTGAAAGCTGCAAACAGTGAAACACAACTTGAACGTACTGTTACGCCTTATCCAGAAACACCTGGAAGCCAAATAGGCCGTTTGCATATGTGTGAAGACAACTGGTATGAATACGAAATCAATAACGGAAAACCAGGTAATGTGGTGGATATTAAGATGTCTATTGCCAAAGCAACAGGTATTGATATTCAAGAAGTACAGGCATTTTATCCGTCAAATAGCACAGTAACCCGTACACTTACAGCCGTTACAGTTGGTAATAACCTGCAGTATACGCTGTTGAATGCAGATGAAATTCTTAAAGGAACAGCAGCTGCATCAGGAACTAATTCGCCTGAACGTAAAATACGTGTTCGCGTAAATGTGAAACCAAAGTGTGATTTCCGTGTAGGATCAACGTTCAGTGTTGAGGTTTTAGGTAAAAACGTGTGTGGCGGTGAACTTGAAGGTACGCGTGATAACGCTATTACTGCGGGAGTTGATGGGGTGAATTCTGCGAACTATACGGTAAATAATACCCTTGTCAGAAAATCGGGTAATGCTAATTATTGTGCAACTGGAGTCGGAGCTGTATACGAAGGTATGCATCAAATTCAAGCTTCTGGAGGAAATTCTAGTGGAGCTGACGGAAAAGTAATCGTTAAAATACCTGATGGATTCCAGTACGTTACAGGAACGTTTACCGTTACCGGAAAGAACGGAACTTTTGCTGATCCTGTTTTGGAATCAACAACACAAAATATTGACCATCAGGAATTGGTTATAAAAATTCCTTCTGGTATGTTTAATCTACATCATTTTAAATATGAGATAACCGTTAAACAGAAAAACGAACCAGCGAAAGATTGTGCTGTACCAAGTAAGATAACCTACTACACTATCGACGTAGCGAACAATATTTCGTGTAACGGAACTGCTTGTCCGTCTATTAGTGTGGTTACTTCGCCAGAAAAAACGGTTGATATCCACACCGATAGAGCTAAGTTGAGTATTGAAAATATGAAGATAACGTCAACGGCTGTTGGAGGGCAAGAGCAACTAAATTTCACTTTTGATATGCGAAATGGAAGTGCAACGGAGGCGTATTCAGGAAATTTGGTGGTTTCGTTATATGAAGATCAAAATTTTGACGGTATTATTCAAGAAACCGAAAAATTAACAGGTAAGGACATTGTAATTTCAGGAAAAACCTTTAATGCAAACGCTTTAACACAAAATTTAACTGGAACGGTTTCTTTGCCCGAAAATCAAATTTGCCGATTGTATTTGAGAATTTCAGGACAATCAAACTTTTGTTTGTGTGATACTCCTCCTTTGAAGGCTTCTATACCTAATCCTATTTCAGGCTTGGTAACTAATTTGACCGTTTGTGCGGGTGAACAAGGACAATTTGTCTATAACGTAACGGCTCCTAATTATCAGAGCTATCAATGGACGGCATCCAATGTAGCTGATTTAGCATATTTGTCTTCATCAAATATAAAAGATCCTGTGTTTACCTATACAGGAGTGTCAAGTACAAATACAAGAACCATTACTTATGGATTGAAAATAACAAGAACCAACGGTTGCGAATCGACTCAATCAGTAACGGTAACAGTTAAGCCTTCTCCTGCCTTTACGGTAGCTACGCCACAAAATTTCTGTGATGCAGCCACTGTTTTGGATTTGAAAAAACGTATTAACGCTACTGCTTTCAATACTATTAAGGTTTATAGCGGAAATATGCTACTGAACGA
>NZ_CDOI01000142.1 GCF_000827555.1 Capnocytophaga canis | reverse complement strand
TACGGACATCCTTGGAATGGAGCTGGGCAGGAGCCATTGGCTCGTTGCCATATAAAGTTAGTGTTTTGGAAACTCACCGTCAATAGTCGTGAATTCGATTCACACAAGAAAAATAAACTCGTCCAAAGTCCGTTGTTCGAACACACCATACCGATATTGTTTGCCAATGCTCTTATTGGGTCAATGGCTACAGCAGGAGCTACTAAATTGACAGTTTCTGAGTTAGTTACCGTTATTCCGCTGCAAGTGTTGGTTTTGATAACTTTGTAGATTCCCGCTCCGCTACTTGTTAAAGAGGCGGTGTTAGCTCCAGGAATTGCAACACCATTTTTGTACCACTGATAACTGTCAAAGCCTTCCGTTGAAGTAAGAACAACCTCTTCACCACAGAATAATTCCTGACGCTGACAACTGTCGGTGTTAATTTTGATAGTAGTTGTGTGTGTGCGCATTTGCGGAGCCAAACTACAACCCGCAGGGCCACCTCCAAAAACTACAGAAGTATTTGCTAACAGATGATCCAAGCATGGTTTAATAGCTTGTTCACAACCTCCAGTGATTCTTAATGGAATACGGATTATTCGTTCAGCAGATGCTTGTCGTAAGGTTTCGCCAGGAATGACAAATTGGTAGGTACGACTCGCCGTGTCATAGGTGTATGTAGGCACAAAACTTCCCATTGAGGCTGCTGTTAGCATCGGGCTTCCGTCTAAAGTAACATTGCTGTTTGATGGTAACACTACAGTCATCGTAGCAGTAGTGATGTGCTCACCACCACTGTTTCTGTAGCGGATCTCATATAAGAACGCATCAGAAGTCGGAGATAATTCGGATAAAGGCGTATTACTACCATTCACATAACGAGATGTCAAACTAAGATCCAAAGCGTTCGAAAGAACTGTTACCAAGAAAGTACGGGTGGTTGTGTTTCCTGATAAATCTGTAAAAGTATAGGTAACGGTAGTTACACCCAAAGGAAACTCATCTCCTGGAGTATGCGTACTACTTACTGTTACAGGCGGACAGTTATCCGTAGCCGATACCGTCCATGAAACAGGAGCTAAACATCGTCCCAAAGGTAGCCTTTGTGTGATGTCAGGTATTGGTGCCACAACAGGAGCCTCATCATCATGAGGAATGGTGATTGTACGTCTCAAGGATTTGATTTCTCCTTGATTACAAATTATGGATTGTTTTAAGTTATATTCCACCTCAAAGGTGGTCGTTTTAGTTACAGTAGTTAGGAACACACGTCCAGTATGTAATGCTCCACCCACTCGATTGTCTTGTTCATCTAGCTTGAACCAACGAATGTCGTACAGAGATTCAATTCCCGTGAAGTTCAAAATAACATTTGCAGGGGAACAAACATCGGGGCGGTTTACCAGTGGAATCATACGAGGAGGATAGAAGTTATTTGCTAACACTTCTACATCTTTCGGCACTGAACCACAACGATGTGCCGTAATCACTTTGTATTTCCCTGTTGGAATGTTAGAGAACACATGGGATGTTCCTCCTGACGAATATGTTTGTGACGCTACTACAGCATTCGTTATAGGGTTTATCAACGAATAAGTCAATGGATAGGAAATAACATGAGGATTATTGATGTTTACAGCCACGTATGCTGGTGTGGAAGCATCGCAAGATGAGCTAATAATATCCGGATCAATAATTTCTTGTTCTTTAATTTCGAAGTATGCGTAATCTCTAAAATTTTGTGCATACGTGCTACCATGGAAATACGGATTTCCGTTCAACGCCTCTTCTAAGAAAGAATAACCTGAATGAGAACTTTTTGAACCATTGGGAGCTATATAGGTGTAATAATAATTATAAAACTCCACTCGATATTCTCCTGTAGGGATGTTTACAAAGGTGTTGGTATATCCAGAAATACGAGGATGAGTTGTTGTCATAGAAACCCAAGTGACAACTCCTGATGCATTGACTGTTTTTCGCTGTAGCGTTGCTTGCATGTTTCTTGCCAGGGGGTCATTTCGATCAAAGTTATAGGTATAAGTCCCTAATTGACAATCCTTAGTGATTGTTTCCTGATACTTTATTGGAAGACGCCCTGTAACGGTTAATGTTTTCGAAGCTATATTTCCACAAGCATCTGTCACGGTTACTATGTATTCCCCAGGAGGTAGATCACCGATGTTGCGTGTCCCTCCATTGTTTGTAAATTCGATAGGGAATTTTACCGTGCGAGTGTAGGTGTCTGTTTCTAATGGTAATTTAGTTTGGAAAGATACAGAAGTTTGACCATCTGTACGTGCCAAATGCAGTTTCATATTGTTACCATAAAAGTAATTGTAGATATAACCTGTACCCTCATAAATACCAAGACCAGGCTGCAAAACATTTATCGTATTCTCTAATGGAGGTTTAGGAAGGGGAGGGACTTTAATCTCAACTTCTTTTTCTGCGTCAGGGTAACAACCTTCGTGAGCATTCAACCTATACTTCACCTTGTATTTCCCAGCTCCATGGGCTGTTACGTCAATGTGATTATTAGATTTTATGATACCTGTAGTCAAAGGGCCTGTCCAAGTGTTAGTGCCTTCGTCGAATTTATATACATCCACATGGTTCATCAAATCGGTATTATTTTTTACCGCCCATCTTATGTGGAAAGACATTCGTTTATTATTGTCTGTTGGGAACATTAGGTGGTTGTATGTTCTGAATCCATTGTATTTGTTAACATAAATATATAATTTCTCTACGGGTATACAATCAGCTGTTCGAGAGATACCATAGGAAACAGTTGGAGCTGCTTGTTGGGTCACTTCTTCAAACTTGAAATGGTCGTCTCGTTCAAAAATAGGCGGTACGGTGAGTATGTTAACTCGTACTCTCACTTTAATTTCATCATTTTCTTCAAAGGCATAATCTGTGTAGTACCACCCCCCTGAAAAGCTGGATGAAAAATCCGTGATAGTTCCTTTGGTCACGTTCTCCACCACAAAAGTACCCGACTGTTTCATCAGGTTGTCAAGTACAGTTCTTTCCGCACCGCTTAAGTTCGAGTAGATGTATCCACCTCCCGTAAGCAAATGAGAACTGTACGTCATTCTGTACTTACAGACTCCAGAAGGGTCTCTCTCAAAACTCTGAGGCTTTACTCCTACCCCTAAGCATTCATAGTTTTGTACTATTGTCCCCGTCATAACCATCGGAATTCGGCGTGTTTCCCCACATTGTACAACATCTCCTGCCAAATCCTCTATTACCAATACTACATTTCCTAACGGGATGGAATTAGAGCCTGACCCTTCGATGCTTATTACATTGCTTCCCGTAGGTCGTGCAAAATCTTCGGGAGCATATAAAACATTTCCGTTAGGATCTTCAACACTCACTCTAAAAGGACCAGTCCCTCCTGTAGGTATTCTAAATGTGATTTTACCGTTTCTCTGAGTTAAACATGTAGGAGGGGATTGTTTAATCTCCTGAATGTTCATTATCACGTAGGAGCTGGTTACGTTAACTATCTTAGGAGCAGTTTGTATACCAGAATCCTGATCCATAACTGTTACGGTGTACGTTCCAGCGCGTAAAGCATTAAAGGTGTAGGAAGCAGGAGTTCCCGTCAATTGTTGATATTCAACGTTTCCGGTTCCTTCTGGTGGTGTCAGAACCGCCAAATAGTTTCCTGTACAACCAGCAGGTAATTCTACCTTTAAAGTTGCATCAGAAAAACACGATCCGGGAGTAGGTGTTGCCGTGAAACTATCAATACACGGGGTCTGAGCCTGTGTTACCCAAACAGTGCATAAAAAAACAAATGTTAGTAAAAGATTTTTCATATAGGTTGAATCTTATTAGTTCATTTTTCTATCACCGCCATGAGTAACACATAAAAAAAGTGAAACACAGCTATGTAGAAAATATTCGATATGCAAATATATATTTTTTAATGGATTTTCTCATAAAAAAACTTCTTTTTAGCGAAAATTTAATGCGTTTATAAATAATCAGTTAAATTTTTCATCTTAATTTTTCAATACTTTTGTTTGTTTTCTTTTTTTTTGTAATTTTATGGCTTCAATTTTAATATGTATTTATTATGATAATAGGAATTCCAAAAGAGATTAAAAACAACGAAAATCGTGTTGGAGCCACTCCAAGTGGCGTGAATGAACTTGTAAAATTCGGACATACGGTTTATGTCCAGAAAACGGCGGGTGAAGGCAGTGGATTTTCTGATGAGGAATATGTGGAAGCTGGAGCTAAGTTGTTGCCAACTATAGAGGAGATTTATGCTCAATCGGAAATGATTTACAAAGTGAAAGAACCTATTGCGGTTGAATATGATTTAATACGTGAAAACCAATTGATTTTCACCTATTTCCATTTTGCAGCAGAAGAAGCTCTTACCCATGCTATGATAAAACAAAAAGCTGTATGTTTGGCATACGAAACGGTCACTGAAAACAATACTTTGCCACTACTAACTCCCATGTCCGAAGTGGCAGGACGTATGGCAGCTCAGCAAGGAGCTCGTTTTTTAGAAAAACCTCAAGGAGGACGAGGGGTGCTTATGGGCGGAGTGCCAGGAGTTCATCCAGCTCGTGTACTGGTATTAGGCGGTGGAGTGGTAGGTTATAATGCCGCTATCATAGCCGCAGGATTAGGTGCTAATGTGCTGATAGCGGATATTTCGCTTCCAAGGCTACGTTTGTTGGATTCAATTTTACCTAAAAATATAAAAACTTTGTTTGCATCCCAGTACAATATCAAGCAAGAACTGGCTCATTGCGATTTAGTTATTGGAGCAGTGTTGGTTCCTGGAGCAAAAGCACCTTATTTAATCACTCGTGATATGCTCCAATTGATGAAAAAAGGTTCTGTATTGGTGGATGTTGCTATTGACCAAGGAGGATGTTTTGAAACTTCACGAGTAACAACCCACAGCAACCCTGTGTATGAAGTTGATGGTATCGTTCACTATTGTGTAGCCAACATACCTGGAGCTGTTCCTTACACTTCTACGTTGGCTCTAACAAACGCTACACTTCCGTATGCTATTGATTTGGCAAACAAAGGATGGAAACGAGCTTGTCAAGACAACCGAGGTTTAGCTGAAGGATTGAATATTATCCAAGGAAAAGTAGTTTACCAAGCTGTAGCAAATACCTTTGGATTAGAGTATACACCAGTAAGTGAATTTCTAAAATAATGCGAGGAGTATAGTGATTACGTAGCAAAGAAACTATTCTCTTGTAAAAATATAGAAGAAAATAGGCTTAAAAAATAGATCTTTGTGACTTTTTAAAAGTTAATTTATTCTAATTCAGGTTGTTACAGATTAAATTTAACTCGAACGATTTTTTTTGGATAGCCTTAAATAAAAAAAGTGAAAAATGAGTTTGAAATTCATTTTTCACTTTTACATATTCACTAATTCGATTAGCGAACTTCTTTAATACGAGCTTTTTTACCTGTAAGTCCTCTAAAGTAGTAGATTCTTGCACGTCTAACTTTACCTCTTTTGTTCACTTCGATTTTTTGAAGAGCAGGTAAATTGAAAGGGAAAATACGCTCTACACCTACTGTTCCAGACATTTTTCTGATAGTAAATGTTTCAGTAGCTCCGCTTCCTTTACGTTGAATCACTACGCCTTTGAAAAACTGTGTACGTTTTTTATCTCCCTCTTTAATTTCATAGTACACTGTGATAGTGTCACCTGATGAAAATTCAGGAAAATCCTTTCTTTCTACAAAATTGTCTTGTACGTACTTTAATAAAGGTTCCATAAAAATTTAAAATATAATTTAGTTATCATTGGGCAACATTCACGTCTTTCGCCAGAGGTTGACCAAATCGGGTGCAAATTTAGATATTATTTTTGAAAATACAAGTTTATTTTACTTCTTTTACTTCCATATTTTCGTATTTAACGATGAAAACACCTTGGTTTTCGTAACCTCCACCTTTGTAAGGGTTGCGTTGATAGGCAAATTTATTTTCTAAGTAGGAAGTTTCGCCCACATGTGATGTTGATTGTTCAAAGTTTCCAGTAACTCCTAATCGCAGTACGGCATCCATTGTAATGTCAAATCCTCTAATAGCATATCGATTAGGCAAAACACCATATGTTTTCACATAGCGTTGCGAAAAACTGTCATCTCCGTTGGAGTATTTATTGAAAGTAGGATAGGTGAACTGCAAATCCGACAACTGATTGTTAGAAATGTTATTAGAGTCAAAAACACTTCCTCTATCAATAGTAGCCAAGATGATTTTTGGAGAAATATCGTTCTTTTTAAGAGATAAAGCTCCGTGTAGCACACGCACCGCGTTGGACACATAGCCAATGTCATTGGATTGAATCAAAACAAAATTCAGACGGTTGTAATCAATGGCATTAGGAATTGATTTTGCAGTAACTTCAGTAACGATTTTTGCGTTCGGAAAACTACTTGCTAATCGTTCACGAATCGCAGTGTTCTTAGAGTCTGCCAAAATCAAAATGTTTGCATCTGAGTGATTTTCAGAAATGTAAGTAATCATTTTGTTTTGTTGTACCTCATCAGTTGGAAGTGTTTGAAATACGTTTGGGTTTAAATCAATATTTCGGTTTGATAGAGGAGCCAATACCGCAACATTGGTAATATGTTTTGTCAGATCATTAAAGGATTTCGCTGAAAAAGGGCCAATAATTAGCTGTGAGTTTAGCAAATTCTCATCGGCGATTATATTTTTTATGTTGTTATTTTCACTGTCAAACACATTGACTTTAAACGAATACCCCATTTTTTGTAATGAATCTAAGGCAATCATAGCTCCCGAATAGAAATCCGTTGCCATAGGCGTGGCACGATTGTCTCCTAAGCGTGTACGAAGTGCGGCAGATTTGTTTTCTTCCGAAATATCTGATATTCTGAAAGGAAGCACAAAAGATAACTGACGTACATTTTCTGTCGATGATAGCGATTGCACATTTTGATTCGAATCTGGAAAACTTTTTTCCTCAAAAGAGGTCATTGAATAGCGATATCGATTGTAATTTTCCTTCGGAATCCAAATTTGAGTATCGGCCTTTACACCATCTTTTAATTCAGGATTCAATTTGATAAGTTCTGCCTCTGACAAGCCAAATTTACGTTGCAAACTATAAAAACCCTCAGCTTTTTCTACAGCGTAAGGCACTAAATCCGTTCTATGATTTGGTTTTGAGGCAACACTTTCAACGGCAGGTACCCAAATTTCTTGGCCATCTTTGAGGTTACTTGCCGTAACTCCACGGTTCATTTTTTCTAATTCTGCTTGACTGATGTTATGTTCACGAGCGATACGCCACAGGGTTTCTTGAGGTTTTACTACGTATTTTTTTTGTCCTTGCACACCTTTTTCAACAGTCCCAGTAGCTCTACTGAAAATAGGAATTGAGATTAGTTCTCCTTCTTGTAATCCACGTGTATATAAATCAAAATTATACCGTTTAATATCATCGATGGTGATGTTGTACTTTTGAGAAAGCCCGAAGAATGTTTCTTTAGCTTCCACTGTATGCGGTATAAATCCCATTGGGCGTTGTGTACTGTAATATTTTACCTTTCCACTTGGAATAACAATCACCATACCCTTTTTCATACTATCTTTAAGTCCTGGATTTTGCTTAAAAATATCGGATGGTGACACACGATAAGTCTTAGCAATGTGGTCAATACTCTCATTTGCTTTAATTGTATGGGTCTGCTGTTGGGCGAAGATCACCCCAAACAAGAGGAAAAAAACGATAGAGGTAATTTTTTTCATATTTGTATTACACTTTTTTTAGTAATTGAATGCACAAAGATATTGCATTCATTGAGAATAAACGCAATAAACTCAAAAAATTAATATTTTTTTAACCTCAGCATCAACAGTCTTTACTTTCAATAGAGGAAAGCGATGCGGAGAATCAGTATGAGGTTAGATTCTGACTATTCGTATGGGTGCTCAACATCCAGTTTTTCCAACTGAATGAACACATTAGCAATTTTTTCAGTGATGAACTTAAAATATCGCTCTCCTTTTTCAGCGGTAGCTAATTTAGGGTTACCGACACCTGTGTCGGCAGTGATTTTTGACCATTTGCGTTCTGACCACATCCAACCTTCTGTAAATTCTTTTATTTTATGTTTCTTCTCTTTACCTTCGCCTGCCTCAGACAGAGGAAGTACTAATTCAGGACGCAGGTACATTAGCAAACTGGTTTCCATCTCATCGGCATGGTCGCCAATTTGGTCAAAATAGTTTTTTTTCTCTCCATTTTGAAACCAATTGCACACAGAAATATGCATTTTAGGAAATTTTAGTCCTAATTCTCGTAGAATAGGCTTGAAATCATTACCGCCGTGGCTGTTGAGTACCACTAATTTATGAATGTTCTGGCGGTTGAGGGTTTCGACAATGTCCGAAAGTAAAATCAATTGAGTGCTTGGATTGATATTGATATCTAAGGTAATGTCAGCTTGTCCCGTATTTACTCCGAAAGGTATGGCAGGAAGTACGATGATTCTACAACCTTGTTCCCATGCAATTCGTGCCGATTCAGAAGCAATACATTCCGATTCAATTACATCGGTGGCATAAGGTAAATGGTAGTTGTGGGCTTCCGTAGCTCCCCAAGGTAAAACGGCTATGCTAAAATTAGTTTTTTGGATAGTCTTCCAATTTGTTTCTGCTAAGATATATGGTCTCATTTTGAGTAATTTTGATTTAAGTAGCATACAAAGTTACAAATAATAAAAATGATTTTGTACTTTTGTAGACTTTATTTAAAAAAACAAAGAATATGGCACGAATTTTAACCGGCATTCAAAGTACAGGAACTCCCCATCTGGGCAATATACTTGGAGCAATTATGCCGGCAATAGAAATGGCTCAAAATCCTGAAAATGAATCTTTTCTTTTTATTGCGGATATGCACTCGCTTACCCAAATTAAGAACGGTCAAGAACTTAAAGCAAACACATATAGCGTAGCGGCTACGTGGTTGGCTTTTGGGTTGGATTATAATAAAATTACGTTCTATAGACAAAGTGATGTGCCTCAAACAGCGGAACTTACGTGGTATTTGAGTTGCTTTTTCCCTTACCAACGTTTGACACTTGCTCACTCATTTAAGGACAAGGCAGATCGTTTGGAAGATGTGAATACGGGGCTTTTTACGTATCCAATGTTAATGGCAGCTGACATCCTTTTGTATGATGCCCAAATTGTACCCGTAGGCAAAGATCAGTTACAACATCTCGAAATCACACGTGATGTGGCTTCGCGTTTCAACCACCAAATGGGCGAAACTTTTGTATTACCACAGGCTAAAATTGAGGAGCGAATTATGATTATCCCTGGAACAGACGGAGAGAAAATGAGTAAATCACGCAATAATTACATCAATATTTTTCTTCCAGAAAAGCAACTTCGCAAACAGGTGATGAGTATCCAAACCGATAGTATACCGCTTGAAGAACCTAAAAAACCAGATACATGTAAAGTTTTTGCTCTATATAAGCTGTTGGCTTCGGATGAACAGATACAAACTATGCGAAATCTATATGAAGGAGGAAACTATGGTTATGGACAAGCAAAACAGGTTTTGTATGAACTTATTTTAGAAAAATTCTCCGAACCGCGTCAGAAATTTCATTATTATATGGAAAATTTAGATGAATTAGAGAAAATATTACAAGAAGGTGCTTTAAAAGCACAGAAAGTAGCAACAGATGTACTAAAAAGGGTGCGTGAAAAAATAGGATATTAAAAAAACAACACTATAGCAGTATGACAGAAATAAAAAATACGATAGAAGCAGCTTGGGAAAACCGAGAGCTTCTTAAAGATGAAAGCGTACAAAACGCTATTCGTAAAGTAGTTGATTTGTTGGATAGTGGAAAGTTGCGTGTGGCAGAACCTACTGAAAACGGATGGCAGGTAAATGAATGGGTTAAGAAAGCCGTTGTGATGTACTTCCCGATACAGAAAATGGAAACCTTAGAAGCGGGAATTTTTGAGTATCACGACAAAATTCCGTTGAAGAGAGGCTATGAAGAGAAAGGAATCCGTGTAGTTCCTAATGCAGTCGCTCGGCATGGAGCTTATATTTCAAAAGGCGTGATTTTGATGCCAAGCTACGTTAATATAGGTTCATATGTAGATGAAGGCACCATGGTTGATACCTGGGCAACTGTAGGAAGTTGTGCTCAAATTGGGAAAAATGTACATTTGAGCGGAGGTGTTGGTATTGGAGGGGTTTTAGAACCTTTACAAGCGGCTCCTGTGATTATAGAAGATGGTGCTTTCATTGGTTCGCGTTGTATTGTAGTGGAAGGCGTTCGAGTGGAAAAAGAAGCTGTCTTGGGAGCAAACGTGGTACTTACAGCTTCCACAAAAATCATTGATGTAACAGGAGAAACTCCAATAGAATTGAAAGGATATGTTCCAGAGCGTTCGGTAGTTATCCCAGGAAGTTACACTAAAAAATTTACAGCAGGTGAATTTCAAGTGCCATGTGCATTGATTATCGGAAAACGCAAGGCTACCACCGACAAAAAAACTTCATTGAATGACGCTTTGAGAGAATATAACGTTTCGGTGTAAATATCTATTTTTAAACTGTTTAGACTTTACCAAGTTTGATATTTCTTTACATGATATTCATGCTTGGTGAGGTCTAAATTTATTATTGTTCCCCCAATGAATCAAAATATTACTGAAAATATAAATCAAATTCAAGCACGAATTGAAAATGCTTGTCAGAAAGTAGGAAGAAATCCAAAGGAAGTAAAATTGCTTTTGGCAACCAAAACGGTTAATGCAGAGCGGATAAAAACAGTATTGAATGCAGGATATACCCTCATTGCTGAAAACAAAGTGCAAGAGGTCAAAGAAAAATATGATGCTTTGAAGGACATCCCACATACGAGTCATTTTATTGGGCATCTGCAAACTAACAAAATAAAAGAAATTCTAAGATATGATATCCGTTGTATTCAATCGCTTGACAGAATTGAACTAGCTCAAAAATTACAACAGCGATTGGCTTACGAAAATAAAAATATGGATGTTTTCATTCAGGTAAACACATCGAACGAGGCTAGTAAATTTGGAATAGCTCCAGAAAAAGCCATTGCTTTGGTGCAAGAGGTAGCTCAATTTGATCGACTACACATCAAAGGATTGATGACTATAGGTTTATTCAGTGCAAAATCAGAAGAAGTTAGACCATGTTTTCAATTATTAAAGAATTTACAATTAGAAATCAACGGATTGAACATAACAAATGTAGATGTTTCTGAACTTTCAATGGGAATGAGTAATGATTTAGAAATCGCCATTGAGGAAGGAGCAACAATCATCCGAGTTGGAACAGCTATTTTTGGAAAACGTATATATTCAGATAGTTATTACTGGAATGAAAATCATTAACACATTTTTTTTCCAAAAGTACAAACAAGAACTTCATCGCTAAGAATATGTATTTACTTTTTTTTGATTTTACGTTTGACACTGATTTTTCGGTTTATCTGCCTAATGCTTATATTGCTCAGCAAAAAGGCAAGGCGTGGTATTTTTTTAAAAAAGCTACGGATTCCGTGTTGTTAGGATTACCTGAGTTATCCATAAATTTACAACAAAAAGAGGCTTTGGTCTTGGTTAATAGCTTACAACGAACAGTATTACTGCAAAAATTTGTAAAAAAAGGCAGTTCCTTAGAAATTATTTATAAAAACATCACTCAAAAACAACTTATTCAAAGATATATTGAAGAAAAAACGGATGTTTTATTAGAGATTATTGCCAAAAATGAATTTATAACCACTTTAGAATACAGTAGTAGGGATGAAATTTTTAAAAGACGCATTCAGGTTAGTGAAAAAATCATAAAACCTTTTTTAGAGTTTGAAAAAACAAACTTAGGAATTAACTATCGTTTGTTTTTGTATGACAATGACACTAAGATGATTCCTTCGGAACAAAAAATTGAATTGTTGAACAATCAAAAATCATGGATTGTTATCAATCGAGAGTTAATGCGTGTGAATCATATTAAAGCATTGAACATAAAACCTTTTTTGAATAAAACTGAAGTTCATATTCCTGAGAAAATGGTTCATGAATATTTCGATAAGTTTCTTAAAGAAATTCTTAAGAAAGTAGAAATCAATGCCATAGGGTTCAACGTTTTACAAAAAAATAGTATTCAGTCATCGGAATTGCGTTTAGTCAATGATTTTTTTGAAAATCGCTATAAAATTTCGGTGGGATTCAATTATGGAGGTTATGTTTTTTTCAGTAACCAAGGTCGAATTTCCCATTCTGTTCTAGAAGTAGATGAAAATAACGCCATACAAATCATAACTTATAAAAGAGATACATCGTCTGAAGAAAAAATATATGATTTATTTAGGAAAATAAGTTTTGAAGAGGAAAATGGTTTATTTTTCGTTCAAAAAGAAGGTCTTTATGCGTCAGTATATCATCTTTTGGAACACAGTTCTGCTTTTATTTCTGAGAATATTAATATGAATTCCATAGAAATTGAAGGTAAAAAACTAAATAAAGACAATTTTGAGCTTATTTTTGATAACATATATACCGAAAATGATTGGTTTGATTTGAAAATCCATGTAAAAAAAGGGAATAATACGTTTCATTTTAAGGAATTAGTCAAAAATATTAAGGAAAATAATCCAGTTTATATATTGCCTGACGGAACTGTTTTTTTAATTCCCGAAGAATGGTTTGCTCGTTACGGGACAATTGTAAAATTTAGTAAAGTGAATGAAGGCAAATTGCAGTTACCTAAAAGTAACTATGCTCTGTTGAACGATACGCCTGAACTACAACCAAAACAGTTGATAAACAGTGTTGTATATGTTCCATCTCCTAACTTAAAAGCTACACTTCGACCCTATCAAAAGGAAGGTGTGCAATGGCTTTTGGATCATCATTACAACGGCTTGGGAGCATGTTTGGCGGACGACATGGGTTTAGGAAAAACCTTGCAAACCATCGCTTTGTTGGTTGATATTCACGACCGATTGCCCATGCAGGAAAATACCACTCCAACCGATTTATTTGATTGTGTGCAGCAGAAAGAACCGCTAAAAGCCTTGGTAATTTTGCCTTCATCGTTAGTGTTCAACTGGTATGACGAAACTAAACGCTTTGCACCGCATCTGAAATGTACGCAATATGTTGGTAATGAGCGTAAAGGTAAAACTAATCGTTTGCAGAATTACGATGTAATATTCACCAGCTACCCTATTGTGACACGAGACGCTAAGTTATTCCATAAACATGAATTTCGATATGTGATTTTAGATGAAAGTCAACGAATTAAAAACAAAAACTCGCAGATTTTCAAAGCTATTCACGATATCAAAGCTACGCATAAAATTTCACTCAGTGGAACACCTATCGAAAACTCCCTCAGTGACTTATGGTCGCAAATGCAATTCATAAACCCAAATATATTAGGGAGCTTTTCTCAGTTTTCGAAATATTTTAAGCAAGGCATTGAAAAGAAAAAGGATCCCATTGTTTTGGAGGAATTAAAAACAATCATCAGGCCGTTTTTGCTCCGCAGAACAAAAGAGCAAGTATTGGATGATTTGCCTGAACTTACAGAACAAATCACTTATTGTGAGCTTTCCGAGGCTCAAGAAAAATGGTATGAACGTGAAAAATCAGCAGTTCGCAATCAATTACTACAAGTTGATGGACAGATTTCGCAACTGAATGCTTTAAATATGCTCATGCGTTTACGTCAAATTAGTAATCATCCTAAATTGGTGGAGAAAAACAGCGATATACCCTCTGGAAAGTATGAAGAGGTTATTAGTTATATGGAATTAATAGCTAATTCATCACAAAAAGCATTAGTTTTTAGTAGTTTTGTGTCACATTTGGCAATTTTTGAACAATGGTGCATTGAAAATAATCTAAAATATGCGAAATTGACAGGAAGTGTACCAACGGATGAACGGAAAAAGGAAGTAGAAGCCTTTCAAAATCAACCAGAAGTTATATTCTTTTTCATTTCGCTCAAAGCAGGTGAAGTAGGGTTGAATCTCACTAAAGCCTCTCATGTGTTGCTTTTGGATCCGTGGTGGAATCCTTTTTCCGAAAAACAAGCCATTGCCAGAGCTCATCGTTTAGGGCAAAAAAACAAGGTGAACGTTATTCGTTTTGTATCAAAAAACACCATTGAGGAGAAAATCATTCGTTTGCAGGAGTCGAAAAAGGAATTGTCACAAAACATCGTGGACGATACTGCAATCATCCACGATGTGATGCAACATATTGATGAAATTCTTTAGGTTCATTTGTAAAGTATCTAATTTTCTTTCAGAGTGTTAAAAAAACAGCAGACTTCATCCCAACTGTTGGATTTCTTTCTTTTTTTGGTTGTTTTTTAGCTTTGAAAATCAGAAAAAACAATTTGGCGTCTAAAAGGTATAACTATTCTTTTCTATTTAAAAATTTTGTAGCATTGGAATTCAATTTTTAACACAAAACCCCGATTTTCGGTTTTCGCCGAACTTCGGGGATTCGTTTGTAGCAGATATATAAATTATTTATCTGATATACAGTAGCATATACTCTTTTTTTTGAACAGACCTACAGAGGTTTCACCAATTCCAAAAACCAAGTTTTCACTTCGCCTTCCAGGTGTGGAGCGATTTTCTCTTCACAAGTTTTGTGATAAGCATTCAGCCATTGCTTCTCGTCATCAGTCAAAAGTGTAGGATTAATACCAGTTGCCATAAACGGACAAAGAGTTAAGGTTTCAAAGTCACAGAATGTACCAAACTCATTTTTACAGACTTCTCTAACAGCAACTAAATTTTCATGTCGAATCCCATATTTATTTTCTAAGTAAAAACCTGGTTCATTTGAGCAAACCATTCCTGGCAATAGCTCCTGTGGGTTCATATCCTTACGAATGTTTTGAGGGCCTTCATGCACGTTCATAAAACTACCTACACCGTGTCCTGTACCATGTCCATAGTCTTTGTTATTTTTCCAAAGAGCCATACGTGCAAAAGCATCCAGCTGTACACCACGTGTTCCTTTGGGGAATTTCACCAACGAGAGTTGAATCATCCCTTTAAGAGCCAACGTACTATCGTTGATAAACTCTTGCGATACTTTTCCTAACGGTATAGTACGCGTAATATCGGTTGTCCCCTCTAAATACTGTCCTCCAGAATCCACCAAGATACTTCCTTCTGCAAACACCTCTTTGCTACCGGTTTCAGGAGCAGAATAATGCACTATAGCTCCATTTCCTTGATATCCAACAATGCTTCCAAAACTTTCTCCTACGAAATTTTCTCCAGCCGCTCGAAATTCTCTTAACTTAACCCCTATGCTGTATTCTGTCATTGGTTCTTTACCTACTTGATGTGTGAGCCAATAAAAGAATTTAGCTAAAGCTACACCGTCACGAACCATTACGGTACGGAAACCTTCTAATTCGGTAGCATTTTTTACTGCCTTCATTAAATTTCCAGGAACAGGAGATTGGATAAGCACATTCCCTTGAATTGCCCTGAAAATCGCCTGATTTGTATTTGGTGCAATAAGAATCTGTTTATCTTTTATTTCTGTAAGATATGGAAAGAAATCGGAATAAGCCCTTATCGTTACGTTTGCTTGGGTCAAATGAGCTCTTACCTCATCGGTAACTTTTTGTGTATCAACAAACAAAAAAGTATCTTCATTAGAAAGAACTATATAACCCAGAAATACAGGATTGTACGCTACATCACTCCCTCGGAGATTGAGTGTCCAAGCTACATCATCCAAAGCTGTGATAATATGGAGGTTTGCTTTTTGTTGCTTCATTTTCTCGCGGATAGCTTTCAATTTTTCTGCCACCGTTTGTCCCGCCCATTTGTCAGGATGTACAAAAATTGAATGTAAAGGACTTTTCTCTCGATTTACCCAAACTTTATTTAACAAAGGGTTGTCTTTCAGTTCAATATGTTTAGTAGCTAGTGCCTTTTCCAATTTTTCCCAAGCTACATGTGATGTTGCTAATGCATTCACAGCAACTACCGATTTCTCAGGAAGCTCTGAAAGTAACCAATCCGTATAGTCAGGTATACCTTCCACACCTTCTTTAAACAAATCAATACCCGACCCTTCAAGTTCTATAGGAGCTTGTACAAAATAACGAGAATCCGTCCACAAACCTGCTTTATCTTCGGTAATAACCACAAATCCCGCTGACCCTGTAAATCCTGAAATCCACTGACGTTCAAGCCATTCTTTTGGTAAATATTCACTTAAATGCGGATCGGCACTGAATACTACAAACGCATCCACTCCTTCGGTTTGCATTTGTTTTCGTAATAATAATAATTTCTCTGACGTTTTCATCATATATGCTTTTAATTTTATTTTCTGTACCTAATCCACAAATATAGGATTATTTTAAAAAAAAGACAAGAATTTTTAAAATATTTCGGATAGTTGTGTTTTTATACACATAAAAAACTTAGAAGTGCTTACAGAAGTTTAAAAAACAATCTGCCTTGGTTGTTTACTTGGTATGATAATTATGAATTAGGCATTCCCAATACAACTAATGCTATTGACGGTCATTTTGCTGATTTAAAGAATAAGAGACCTTTGCAAGACAAATCTCCCTAAAATAACTTTTTAATTATTTGATTGTTAGTTGATTATTTTGTATATTCGCTTTATGAAACGCAGCAAAACCCTATCCGCTATGTCCTTTGCTGCTTACGATGTAGAAAGACGCACCCGAAAAGGCTCTTTTTACGCACAAGTCGATACTATTATCGATTGGAAACCCATTTTCGCTATCATTGACCAACATTATCAAAAAGGACTTTCCCGCCTCGGGTGAAAAACCTTACGATGGACTCCTGCTGTCCAAAATGCTACTTATCGGGATGTGAAACAACCTCTCGGATGTCAAGGTAGAAGAGCATGTAAACGACAGCCTATCGGCGATGAAATTCTGCGGTATGCAGCTGGAGGATAATGTTCCGAGCTACAATGTTTTAAGTCGATTTCGCACCGAGCTTACCGAAAAGAAAGCCTTTGATTTACTACTTTCGGAAATCAATCATCAGTTAGAAAAACACAGAATTATCATTCATCAAGGCGTAAAGGTAGATGCCAGTATTACGCAGAGTTTGTTTCATTCGAAAAAGCCGAAAACTTTTGAAATTGCCCAATACCGAAAAGAAGAAGAATTGCCCGAGGGAAAAGTTGAAAAACAAGACCATTTTTTCAAGGAAGTGGCTGAATATGGGGTAGATAAGGAATCGAGATGGGTCAAAAAAGGGAGATTTTAATTAAAATAGCCTCAAAAGATTGAGAAAAAATGATGAAAAAGAACATAATTTCGAATTTTCAGAAACACATTTTCTAAAAAAATCATCCTAAATACAGGAAAAATAGAGGATAAATGGTTCTTGCAAAGGACTCAAGAAATTTATAAAAAACATTTCACACATAAAAAACAGAAAAGGCTTTACATTTCTGTAAAGCCTTGATTTTCTTTGTGGTCCCAGCTGGGCTCGAACCAGCGACCACCTGATTATGAGTCAGGTGCTCTAACCAACTGAGCTATGAGACCTGTCCACTGTAATACGGTGCAATATTACATCTTTTTTTTTTCTTACGCAAGTAAAGAAAGAGTATTTTTTACACCTTTGTATTTAAGTCGTTAAATATGAAACCTTTATAACTTCATAATTTTATTAGCAGGTTCATAATACAAAAAATTGTATTTTAAACTACCTCCAAAATAATCGTGTTCATTTCGCAGTGAGGCGTAAACATTCAACTCTTGTCGGAGTGCTTTTTCAGCATCTTCATTGATTTTTAACGGATTTAATGAAGAAAGTAAAGGTCTTAACCGATTAATCAGATTTTGATATTGAGCTGAAGCATATCCCATTTTTTGGTCGTTTTTTACCAAGTGACTTAACACAGCATCTCGGTTTCCATTGAGTTGGTAAATAGTTTCTAAAATATTTATCTCAACGTTATTTAAGCCATTCGCCACCAAAGGAAAACGTTTCAAGTGGAGTTGGATAGCATTAGGCAGTGCTGTTAAGCGAGTTTGTATGTTTTTGGTGTGTTTTTCTAATTGCAGAGGAGAATTGCTACAATAAAGTTGCCAAATGTAATCAGCATATTCGATATCATCTTGAATTAGCGGATGTCGCTGGGTGTAGGCAAGTTTTATTTTTTCAGTAGTTTGGCTGCTTGGAAGTAAATTAACCCATGACACTTGAATATTTTTGCGGTGTTGCTTTATCCATGAAATCACACCTATCATGTTAAACTGACTTTGTAAGTCTTCTGCAAACCATAATACTATTTCATCTTGTGTTTTTTGATTGCATAGGTTTCTATATTCCTTCAAAACGGTTTCAATAAACGATGATTTTTCCGTATTATATTCATTTTTAAAAAAATCATACCGATTTTTCCAAAAATGTTCACTACCTACATCAGTTGTTGTTTTTCCCTCACAAAGCATTTCGTTCCAAGTGATTACTTCCGATTTTGCGTAGGTTTGTTGCAATTTTTCAGAGGCAGATTGGTTGTTAGTAATATGTAGTACTCGTTTCATAATATCATTATTTTAGTTGTACAGACCACCCGCAAACTTACGAAAAAAAATAATATGATATATTTTTATTTTCGAAAAAAAAATAATGAAGAGTAATAAAAAAGGCTATCTTTTTCAGTTAGATAGCCTCTTTTAAATACATTAACTCAAGATTCTATTTAATGTTTTACTTGGTTGCATTGCTGCATAAGTTCGTTTTTCATTCGGAGCATAATATCCCTCAATGCTGACAGGATGTCCCTGAACGCTTACTAATTCCTCAACGATTTTCGTCTCATTATCTTTCAACGCTTGTGCTATAGAAGCAAATTCACCTGCCAATTGGTGATCTTTATCTTGATTAGCCAAAGCCTCAGCCCAATACAAAGCTAAATAGAAATGGCTTCCACGGTTATCTAATTGTCCTAATTTTCGTTGAGGTGATTTATTGTTTTCCAACACTTTTTCGGTAGCTTCACCAAGAGCATTGGCTAAAACTAAGGCTTTTGGATTGTTGAAAGTTTCTGCAAGATGCTCTAATGAAACTTCTAATGCCAAAAATTCGCCCAATGAATCCCAACGCAAGTAGTTCTCTTCCAAAAATTGCTCCACATGTTTTGGGGCAGATCCACCAGCTCCTGTTTCAAACAATCCTCCTCCGTTCATCAGAGGTACAATAGAAAGCATTTTGGCACTGGTACCTAACTCTAAGATAGGGAACAAATCAGTTAAGTAATCACGAAGTACATTTCCTGTTACAGAAATGGTATCTTCCCCTTTCTTTAGGCGTTTTAACGTATAAACAGTAGCTTCTTCTGGTGATAAAATTTGGATATTTAAACCGTTGAGATCATAATTTTTAAGATATTCCTCCACTTTTTTGATAAGTTCATTATCGTGGGCTCTGTTTTTATCCAACCAAAAAACGGCTGGAGTTTGGGTTGCTTTAGCACGTGAAACTGCCAACTTTACCCAATCTTGAATAGGCGCATCTTTCACTTGACACATACGCCAAACATCACCAACTTCTACATTATGAGACAAATAAACCACTCCATCTTCCCCAATAACGTTCACTATTCCCGTCGCAGGGATTTCAAAAGTCTTGTCGTGAGAGCCATACTCTTCCGCTTTTTGAGCCATCAGTCCTACGTTCGGAACAGTCCCCATAGTAGTTGGGTCGAAAGCTCCGTGTTCTTTACAGAATGCGATTACTTCTTTGTAAACTCCTGCATAAGAGCTATCGGGAATCACCGCCAAGGTGTCTTGAGCTTCGCCTTTGGCATTCCACATTTTTCCTGAATTGCGAATCATTGCGGGCATTGATGCGTCAATAATAACATCGCTTGGCACATGTAAATTGGTAATCCCTTTATCAGAATTTACCATTGCCAAAGCAGGTGCGTTTTCGATAGCCGTTTGAATATCTTTTTCAATAATCTCTCGTTCAGTATTTTCCAAATTCGACAGTTTAGCGATGATATCACCCCAGCCGTTATTTGCGTCCGCTCCGATTTTTTTTAGAATATTTGCGTGTTTTTCAAAAATATCGGCGAAGAAGGTACGCACTGCATGTCCAAAAATAATAGGGTCAGATACTTTCATCATCGTAGCTTTCATGTGTAATGAAAACAAAATGTTTTTATCTCTTGCCACTTGTACTTGTTCTTTTAGGAAAGTAAGCAAGGCTTTTTTGCTCATCACTGCTGCGTCAATGATTTCGCCCTTCTGTAAAGATGTTTTTTCTTTCAAGACTATTTTCTCTCCTTCAGCGGTTGTAAGCTCAATTCGTACGTTGTCTACTTTTTCTGTAGTTACCGACTTTTCACTGTGGCAAAAATCGCCTGTGGACATAGTAGCTACTTCGGTCAATGAATCTTTGCTCCAAGCGCCCATAGAATGAGGGTGTTTTTTAGCGTAGTTTTTCACTGCCTTTGGAGCTCTTCGGTCTGAATTTCCTTCGCGAAGCACTGGATTTACGGCACTTCCTTTAATTTTATCGTAACGTGTTTTAATCTGTTTTTCTCCTTCGGTAGTCGGATTTTCGGGGTAGTCAGGCAAATCGTATCCTTTGGATTGTAACTCTTTTATGGCAGCAATCAGCTGAGGTACTGAAGCACTAATGTTTGGTAGTTTAATGATGTTAGCCTCAGGTTGTGTTGCTAATTCTCCTAAAACTTTTAAAGCATCTTCCACCTGTTGTTCTTTGGTCAAAAAATCAGGGAAATTCGCCAGAATACGTCCCGCTAAGGAGATATCTTTCAACTGAAAATCAATATTTGACGAAGTCGTAAATCGTTTGATGATAGGCAATAGAGAATGGGTCGCCAATAACGGAGCTTCATCGGTTTTAGTGTAGATTATTGTTGCTTTTTGAGTCATTACTATATGATTTTTTATTAAGAAACCACAAATGTAACATTTTATTTCTAAAAAAAATAGTATTCCCTTAAAATATTTTAGCACAAATCTCAAAATAGCCATCACCTTCAAAAGAAAGTAATGAGTGCATTTCTCGTTTACGTACGAAGAAAAACGAAACGAACAAAATTATACTAAACGTATCGAAGTTTTTAATTCACGCACTTTAGGAGATAGTGTCTTTCTTAAAAATCAGTAATAACTCATTGCTTCCTTCAACATTAGGAAGAACCTTTACTGTCGCATATTTTTTGCAATACTCAACAAAACGCAGATTCCTGATGGCGTCCTCTTTTCTTACTTTCATTGTGTTAAACAGAATGATTCCGTTGTTATTCAGCAATGAAATTGTTTGATTGATAAAAGCTTTCGAAAATAGAAAATCAGGCATGTGGTTATCCTGAAAAATATCAACGACAATTAGGTCATAGGTTTGTTTTGCTGTTTTGACAAAATTCTGAGCATCATCAATTACGATGTCTAAACCATCTATATCACTGATTATAAAATACTTATTTGCAATATCAACTACTTCACTATCTAATTCAACCGCTGTCATAGCCCCTTGGTAACCTATTTCATCAATCAGAGTTCTCACAACACTTCCTCCTGCCAGTCCCATTACTAAAATACGTTCCATTTCTCGCACACGTGCGAAACCTATTTTCTTCAAGCCAAATCGCAGAATACGCTGAAGACTTCCATAGGAATAGTTCGTATTCGGTGTATCAAGTATATAGCGACCGTTGTGTAATAACACCTCCAACGACGTACTCACCTGTGAGTCTTGTTTATGTACCGAAATAGGAATAATGTAACTAAGTATTTTCTTTATCATTCGATTCTTTTGAAAGTATTTTTGGCGTGATTCACGATTGCTTTACACAGTTGAGCATCTTTCTCGTCCGTATACTGAATTTCAATAATATAAAAACCTCTTTCACTATTGATTGTATATTTCATAAACGATGTTTTACCGTCTATAATTCCTTCAAGAAAATAGTAATCTTCGTCATGAAATTCTGTATTAGAATACTTTACATTTTCACTTTTCAAATCTTGATCATACGCCTCTTTCAAATTAACCCAATCAGATTCATCATTTATGATAAATGCATGATATCCTCCAAGAAGAATATCTTTTTCAGGATATCCAAGCCGAATTCCATCTAAATGGTTCATTACAACATCCATATTCGTTGGATATTCAAACTGAAATTCGTAGTCCTGATTCAAATAAGTTTCATATGTAAACTTCGGTTCCCGTGGCTGTTGATTGTTACAACCTATCGAGATAAATATACCTACAAAAAAGATAATTAATTTATTCATATATTCTGATTTTTAATCACTTACAAACAATTTGTTACAAGAATATCAACTTTGTGCCGAATTTGATAAAGTTTCTGTTGTTGGGGTAACACATATTACTTTTATCCCTGCCTTTGTTTTGTATCTGCGGAAAGGTTATATCTACTTTAGTCTTATCACAGGCGAGCAGAAAAAGTTTAATGTACAGTTTTTCAAAAGAAACTACTGAGCGTAGTCCCATCTATACTCTCCTGTACCACTTACCTTCCGTTGGTTTATGTCAAATTTATATTTTTCTAAACATATGATTGGAAATCCATCAGTTAGAAAACCTCTTTTTTCAAATTCTTTTTTTTGTTGTTCTAACTGGTCATTCATTAAATTTTCAGGTATTTCCGTGTTTGATTTCCAGGTTTTTGTAGCTTCTTCCCAATATATTCCGGGAGGGGTTTCCTCTCCGTACAGGTAGATGTAAAACACGCCACTTTCCTCTCCTGTTTCAATTCCCCAAACTGAAGATGATGCCTCTAATATTTTCTCTCCTGTTTTAAGATTATAAGCCTTCAAATCACGGGTTCCGCCTGTACCTAAACTGACCAACAAGAAATGATTGTCAACCTTTTCTAATGAGACATATTCGTTATCCGATGCCAATTCAAAAGAGGCTATTCCTTCTTTTTTCGCTTGGATTTTTAATTTGTTAAACATTTCATTTTCATCATCTTGATTGACTATACGACAAAACGAATCTTCAAACTCGACTGTCTCTCCTTGAGACAATTCAGGTAAAGAAACCTCTTTTGGGATTTGTCCCTCGGTCGTGTTTTGCTTTTTAGGTGTCGTTTCACAACTCACAATCAATAAACATGTTACAACTATAAAATAAATAAATTTCATTTTTTCAAAATATTTTTATTTGCTTTTTTGATCCCATATTTCAACACAGAAAACAGGCTCTCCAGATTTGTTTATTTTTCTGATAATATTTTATATCAGTCAATAAAATTAGTGTTCATATAATCAATTTGAAAACTATCCCCGTTCTTAACAAGTATCACGTCTGACGAAGTTTTCACCTCCCCATAGTCTATAAAAACATTAAAACTCAGGTCTTTTAAGTGTTTTATTTTCAAGTCCTCAAGTTTGTCAACATCTCCATTTCCTGTTCCAAACACATTAAGATCATCTTCTTTCACTGGGTTATAAACACTTGCCCATTTCTTTTTATATTGAGCTCTGGCTTGTTCCAAAGCTTCTTCCGAATCGTAGTTATCCTCTGCCCAAAAACTGTAAAGCTCAATGGCTTCATTGTAAAATTCTAAAAATCGTTTCGTATAGAGTTTATCATCCCCTCCCCATTCAGGAAAACAAAATCCATTCCCGTTAGGACATTGGAATATAGCATACAACCACTTTTCGGCAGCTTCAACCGAAACTTTGTCGTTCTCACTGTTGCTTTTGCAACTCCACAGTAAGGTAATCACTGCGATACTAAGTATTACTTTAATTTTCATAATCTGTAAATTTATTGTTTTACAAAAGTTTCTGCAAATTTTCGTCAATATGAAAGCTCTTTGTGGTAAAAAACACACTCAAGGTGAGATGAAATATCATCATCACCTCGAATATGTTTAAAAACCTAATTTAACATTACAAAGATAATTAATTTTCACTAATGTTTTGCATTTTTCTTGCTCTTATTGATAAGTTTAGTTAAAATTCTTATACTTTATATTCAAAGGGAAAGTTTCAATTACATTCAGTAACTATTTTTTTAGAAACAATACGTTTTGAATAGTTTTGTTTCTCCTGTTTATTTGCTGATTTTTCTAGGATTGTGTGTCCCATCAAAAGGAGCTGTAAATTGGTATTTGTTTTGCCATTTTTTTCCGTCGCCTGGCTGTTGTAGATTGTACTGACGCAAGTACGTTACGCCTCCTTCGTTAGTCAAAAGTCCCACTAACAAACTCCGATGCGTGATTTCGTATGGATAGTTTGGACTTTTGAATGTCTTCCAATCTTTTTCTAAAAACACAAGTTTGTCTACTTTAAAAGCTCCTTCAAATTGTTTTTTAGCGTCAGCCAAAGCTTTTTGCGTTGTTGCAGGTGTCATATTGTATGTTTTTGGCATATCTATACCTTTTGCCGTATGAGCATCCCAGCCTTTTACTCTTTGTTTTATCTGTTCATATTTGTTTAACACAAATAGATAACTATCATCTTGTACTTTTTTGGGATGCTTCTCAAAATGTTCTTTCATTGTTGTAGCAATTCTGAAACTCATTTTGCAGCTATCGTATTTCCCAGCCTTTTCGAATTTTTCAATGTTGTTTAGCATTCCAAAAAAAGCTGCTCCGATGGTGTTGAAAGGTGTTTTGTCATACACCATTTGGTCTAAACGTACCACTTCAAGCCCCATATCTGCTACACGAGCTCTGTGAGAGTAAAGCAGTTGAAGAATACCACTATCGGTCACTACCTTTGTATGTTCATTATCTTCATATTTTGCTTCAAAAGTGATGTCTCCATAGCGATGGGCTTCCAATAAAGTTTTACCTGAAACATAGAACGAATAAGGCTTAATGCCCTCAGGATCAGCGTTAAACACAGCGAAGTAAGCGTGTATAACATTGTCATCTTGAAAAGAATAACGTTTTCCTCCTTTGTTGGGCAAATTTACCTCAAATAACTTGGATTGAATACTTTCACGCAATCCTCGATTGTTCAACTGTTGATGTGTATAAATTTCCTGTGAGATCAAGGCTTGCTCACTGTTGGCATCCAGCAGATAAAATTCTTTGAACGCAGGATTGTCATAAGGCTTGTGATATAACCTTTCATCTAACTGTGTATAAGATTTTCTAATCTCTCCGATTGATTTGGTATATCCCTTTTCAACTGTTTTATTGTTGAGTTCAGGATCGTTCTGTGCATTGATTTGTAGCGAAAATACCACAAGCAATCCTAGTGTTGCTTTTAGAATATTTGTTTTCATAGATTCCTGTATTTCAATTTAGTTAAAATTTTAGTTCACTCAGGATTTTATCCTGTCTAAATCATAAAATGCTTTAATTAATTTATGATAAATGTGTTCGATTTTGCATTTCTTCCCCCATTTGACACGTATTTTGGGGCATTTTTAGCTTATAATTCCTTGTGGAAATTAACAATAACTCTCCAACATTTCTCGTTTTTTCCGATATTAATATCACCATTTGTAAAAACATTTTTCTCTGTTTTTCCTCGTGGGGTTTTGTTAGCTGTCAAGTAGAGGAAACCTGTTATGTCACAACGCTGTGGTAAACTATTCATGAAAGCCGTCATATTTTCCCCTTGAATATGATTTCCATAACAAAAGATTGTTTTAAGACTTATGTTTCTACTGACGTCCAAGGATTTCAAATTGGTATCGCTACAATTTAATTCCTCTAGGCTTACATTTGCTTTCAGATTCAAATTCTCAATCTGGCTTCCTCGAACACAAATTCGTTTCAAAATGAGATTTCTGCTCACATCTACCGATCTGATTGGATTAACCCCCATTGACAACTGCTCCAGTTTTAGATTGTTACCCAATTCAAGTGAGGATATGCTATTCTCGGAACAATCCAGTTCTTTTAGATTTACATTTTTTGACAGATCAAGCTCCTTAATATTGTTTTCCGAGCAGTATAATTTTTCCAGTGCAGGATTTTTACTAACCTCCAATCGTTCCACTTTTGCTCGTGGGATGTATAGTGCAGTTACTTCGCCATAAATAGTAATTTCAGGAGCATCTACTTCAAAAATAGTGTACTGTCCAAAAAGTGTTTCGTTAAACTTCTCACCAACATCTTCTCTTTTGTTATTGTTCCAATCAATCCAAACAGCATTTTGTTTCGATGTTTCTGCCTCCAAACTGAGGCAAATGCTTTCTCCTTTTTCCTTCTGTGTTACAAAAGTTATTTTATTCGATTTTTCCATCAAGGATTCGTAATCCTCCATCTCATCTGTTGAACAGGCTGCAAATATTAACACAGCCAAGAACATTATCAATTCTCTCGTTTTCATCTCTTCTAAGTTTTAATGTAATCTTACTTTGTTGTTTTTTCCTATTAGCGTTATCCTTATTTTTAAATAATTTCTTTTGTAGCTTCACAGCGTGGGTTACGTTATCTTCTCGACTACATAACCCTCAACTGTGGTTTAATATTTGAATATGAAAAAAAATAAGTTTTCTTTAATCTTCTTCGGTAGCTATAGCTGTGCTATCCTCCCGACAGCACAGCCTTAAACTACTACTAACATTTGAATATGAAAAAAAATGATTTAACTTCTAATCTCTCAAGTTGCGCTATCCTCCCGACTGCACAACTTCACTAATTAAGTTCTCTTTTTATATTTTAAAAAACTATGATGTTTTTCTCTTACAGAATAAAGTCATTTTATCTTCTGTTTTCTGGTACAAAGGTAGGGTGAACCTAAAAGACGCAGTTGTAAAAATCAAATTACTTTTTGTAAAAATGACGCATTAACAATTTCGAGATTTGTATAAATCACACACGTAAAAATATGTTAAACAATTTAAAATGAACAGAATATAAATACAAAACCATTTAAAAAATAAAACCTTTTTCTTTAGCAACCTAAGTTTTTAAGCAAAATAAAAAGCACATTTGCTGATTTTCAGTAATTTATAAAATTATTCAGATGTACTTTGTTATCTTCTTTAAAAACATGTATTCAACTGATAATCAAAATAATGTTAATTTTAAAACTTTCATACCTACAATTCAAAATTTGTATAAATCACGCACACTCTTGTTACTATTTTATTAATAATCAAATTTTTACAAATACAAATAATTTCTACAGATAAATTACACTCGGAGAACCATCTTTTTTGGATATATTTTTTTCCAATTGGGAAAAAAAAATTACTTTTGTTGCGATGAAATGCAGTTCAGAAAATGAAATATATAGAAAATAAATTTTTCGGTTTCTTTGTCGTTTTTTCGTTTCTGATTATCTACGGTTGTTCCTCTGAAAAAGCACAAGTTGTAGATAATGAGGCGAAAAGCATGTACTTAAAGGAAGCTCAGAAACTTTCTCGGAAAGAAGATTCTCTAAAAATAATGGTTCAGAAATATACTGATGAGAAAAACAATGTCGCTTTGATGATGTTTTACAGACAATTAGGTAAAACACAACGTGAAAACACACGCTTTTCTGATGCCATCACCTCGCACCAAACGGGGTTAGAAATTGCCTTGAAACTCAACGACACTCTTGAAATTGTTCAGGCTCTCAACGATTTAAGTACTGATTTCAGACGTATAAGTGCCATGACAGAAGCTGCTAACTACAGTTATGACGCTCTTCATTATATCGAAGCTTTTTCCGATGTTAAAAGCAGTGGACGAAAATTGCGAGTAATGACTCTCAACGGTATAGGAAACATTAGTGAACGTTTGGGTTACTCGGATGATGCCGAACGCTATTTTCGAGAGGCTCTTAAAGAAGAAACTGCCTTAGACAGCAAGGTGGGACAGGCCATCAATTATGCCAATCTGGGATCTATTTTCCGAAATCGACAGGAATATGATTCCGCAAAAACTTATTACAACCTCTCATTACAGAAAAATATTGAAGCTAATTCAAAATTAGGCATTGGACTGTGCCATAATCATTTAGGTAACCTTTATGCGGTAGAAAAAAAATACGATTTAGCAGAAAAAGAATATCGAATTGCCTACGATTTGATGGAAAAGTACTCCGATAAATGGCACTGGCTCAATGCTTGTATTGCCTTGGCTAAAATAAATCTAACCACAGGTAAAACAGAACAATATCACGAATATATTTCTTTAGCAGAAAAAACGGCTCAAGAAATCAATTCGACGGGACATTTAGCTGAAATCTATTTACTTAAACACGACTATTCCATCAAACAAGGTAAATATGAAGCTGCTTTGGAACAGTACAAATTCAGTAAATCCATGACCGATAGTATTTTAGGCGTTAAAAACACCAATCATTTTATGGATTTACGGGTAAACTACGAGCGGGAACAAAATTCAAGGCAACTTAAAATGATCGAAGCCGAAAACCAAATCAAGGAGGAGCGAAGAGAGCGAGTTCTTTACTTGATGTGGTTAGCTGCTGTTGTGGGAGCTATCATCATCGGTTTGTTGTACTATGCTTATCGACAACGCACCCGAAGCAACCAAATCTTAAAACAGATTGAACAAACCCGCTCGGATTTCTTTACAAATCTGACCCATGAATTTAGAACTCCATTGACTGTTATTCAAGGACTTAATAGACAATTACAACAACGTAAAGACTTAAGCGAAAAGGAAAAGACACGGTTTATGCTTGCTATCGACCGACAAAGCGAAAATCTACTTAAGTTGGTTAACCAACTTTTGGATATTTCTAAATTGAAAAGTGGTACGGACAATCCGAAATGGGAACGTGGAGACATCATCTCTTACTTGCGTATGACTGCTGAAACTTTCGGATTATTCGCACAAGAAAGAAACGTAAACTTAGTGTTTTATACCGATATTGCAGCTCAAGAGATGGATTTTGTTTCCTTCTATATGGATAAAATCATCAGTAACCTACTGTCAAACGCTATCAAACACACTGAAAACGGAGATAAAATTGAATTTATTGTCTTGAAAGGAAAAAATCCTAATGAAATTATGATTCGTGTGGCAGACAATGGAGATGGTATCCCAAAAGATGAATTAGACCGTATTTTTGAATTATTTTATCAGAGTCCTAACGTAAAAAATAATTCAGGAACGGGTATTGGACTGGCTTTTACAAAAATGCTTGTCGAAAAAATGAAAGGGAAAATTGAAGTAGAAAGTGAATTGGGAAAAGGCTCAACCTTTACCGTTACCTTGCCTTTAAAAAATAAGAAAATGCAAAATCTTCCGATGCTGGTGCTTCCTAAGGCAGACCATATCGTTACAAATACCTCGCAAAATCAAGATAATCATGATGATGACCATGGTAGTGATAAAATCACACCTATGGGCACTGATGTTCCAATTGTTTTAGTGGTTGAAGATAGTAAAGATGTTTCCTTATTTGTAAAATCTTTATTGCAAAGTAATTACAATGTTATTACTGCTAAAAATGGAGCGGAAGGGTTGCTGATGGCTGAAAAATATATTCCCGATATAGTGATTACCGATGTGATGATGCCTGTAAAAAACGGATATGAATTCTGCACTGATATGAAAGACAATGTTTTGTTGAATCATATTCCTATTATTATGCTTACTGCAAAAACCTCAGAGGAAGATCAATTGGAGGGATTGCGTCATGGGGTAGATGCTTATATGCGTAAACCTTTCAGAAGTGAAGAATTATTGATTCGGATTGAAAAAATTTTAGAAAATAGAAAAATATTAAAAGATAAATACTTAAGCGTTATTGAAAGTAGTGGAAATAATATTTCCGAACAAAAAGCAGACAATGATGAGAAGATGAAATTCTTATGCAAGGTGATGGACATCATTAATGCTGAGATTACAAACCCTAATTTCAACGCTACTTTTATTGCTGATAGAATGGCTATGAGCACTTCACAACTAAGTAGAAAACTTAACCAAATTGTTGGAGTTTCAACGGTGTCATATATCTTGCAGGTAAAACTCATAAAGGCTAAAAAAATGTTACAGGACAGTTCCATAAGTTTAGGAGAAGTTTCCGACGCATGTGGATTCTACGATTTGAGCTATTTTTCTCGTACATTCAAAAAAGAATTCGGTATCACGCCAAGTGCATACCAAAAAAATGCATCCATGAAAGGGTTCTTGAATACATAAAAGTTGAAATCAAAAAAAATGTCGTTATTATACCTACAACCCATCGATAGCACCTTAGCTTCAAAAACTTACAAACCACAGCAATTAGGTTCGCAAATAAGAAAACACACCTTCGAATTGGGTGTTCCTGATTTAGATGAAATTAAAGTGGCTTTCTTTAGTGTAGAAACCGCTGAACGAACTTTGCATGAAGTTCGCAAGAGTTTGTATGCTCTTTATAGAGGTAATTGGAATTTTCCGATTGCCGATTTGGGAATTTTGTACGAAGGTCACTCCACTAGCGACACTTATTTTGCAGTTAGAGAGCTGGTAAATTCTCTCATAAAACAAAACATTACCCCTGTTGTTATTGGAGGAAAACGGGATTTGACCTATCCTATTTATCGAAGTTTTGACACTTTAGAGCAAATGGTCAATTTGGTAACTGTAAATCCCACGTTTGACTTTGGGGATAAATATGAATTGTTTTCGGAAACATCTTATTTGAGTAGAATTTTATCCGAAGAACCTATTAATCTATTTGATTTTACAAATTTAGGTTACCAATCGTACTATGTAGCCCAAGAAGAATTAGATTTACTCGAAAAAATGTGTTTCGATACCTATCGTTTGGGAATCATTGTCAACGACCTACCGATGATTGAACCTACCATGCGCGATGCTGACATTGTAAGCATTACGATGAACGCTATACAAGCACGAGATATTGAAAACACTGATGGATTCGTGAATGGTTTTTCCAATCGTGAAATCTGTGCTATTTCTCGATACGCAGGTATCAGTAGTAATGTTCAAGTCTATGGTATATTCGACATCCCCGATACGGGACTTGCTGCCCAATTGACAGGACAAATGTTTTGGTATTTTTGCGAAGGGTTTAACTTTAGAGTCAAGGAGTTACCTTTGGTGAATGACAATAACTATATCAAATACATTGTCCCAGTTGACGACATACAAATTGAATTTTTTAAAAGCGTAGCTACAGGTCGTTGGTGGATGAAAGCAGGAAGCGAAAGTTTTTCAGAACGCAAGCCCCATCTTCCACTGGGATTGATTCCGTGTAATCATAAAGAATATCTTGATGCAACACAAGGCGTTATTCCTGAACGTTGGTGGAAGGCTTATCGGAAATCAATTTAACTTTGTAATATATTTAAAAATGAAAAACAACATATATATCTTAATTTCACTTATCGGATGGACACTGGTAGGCTGTGAGCCTCCTTTTTTTTCGGAAACACAAAGCTTTGTCACTCGTTTTGAAACTTCCAATGGAGAGGAGAGTGCAACCTATGAGGAAGTAATCAATTTTTACAAAAACCTATCTGCAAAATATAGCTCCATCAATCTAAAAACAATGGGGCTAACCGATGCAGGACTACCTCTACACATCGTTACTTACAGCACAGATGCTGAGTTTAATTTTACTAAACTTCAAAAAGATAAAGTTATTATCCTGATAAATAATGGGATACATCCAGGAGAAACCGATGGTATTGATGCTACAATGCTATTGTTTCGCAATTTGGCTGAAAAACAGATAAAAACACCTGAACATGTGGTTGTAGTTGCTATTCCTGTCTACAACATAGGTGGAGCTTTGAACCGAAATTCAACAACCCGCGTGAATCAGAATGGCCCTAAGGAATATGGATTTCGAGGTAACGCTAAAAACTTGGATTTAAATCGTGATTTTGTGAAATCAGATTCTGAAAACGCTCTTTCTTTTGCAAAAATATTCCATTTGATACAACCTGATGTTTTCATTGATAACCACGTTACTAATGGTGCGGACTACCAACATGTACTTACCTATGCCATCTCTCAGCCAAAAAAATTAGGCTCTTTTCTTGGCGGATATATGCAAGATACCCTAATTCCGAATCTATCCGAAAAGTTAATCACACATCAGAATAGTGTGAAGAATGATTCTATTGAAAAGCCTTTTCTACACTTGGCTCCTTACGTAACTATTTGGAATACAACCCCTGATAATGGATACAGAGAAATGCTCGACACACCTCGTTATTCCACAGGATACACAAGCCTATGGGGTACTATGAGTATACTAATCGAAACCCACATGCTGAAGCCTTACAAACAGCGTGTCGAAGCGAATTATGAGATGATGAAGGCTCTGTTGGAATTACTTGAAAATGATTCAAAAAACATCAAACAGCTACGTACTAAACAAAGAGAAATAGCCCTTACAGAAAAATCGTATCCCATTCAATGGCAATTAGATAGCTCACAAGTGTCGTCCATAACATTCTACGGTTATAAAGCGGATACTCTCATCAGTGAAGTTACAGGACTACCACGTTTGCACTATGATCGGAATCAGCCCTATGTGAAAGAAATTCCGTACTATAATCACTATGTACCTACCAAACAGGTGGAAGTACCACAAGCGTACGTTGTTCCTAAAGCATGGACAAATATCATTGATCGGCTCAGGGCTAACAAGGTAAGTATGAATGAAATAAATAGAGACACACTCATGTCGGTTGTTTATTACCGCATTGAAAATTATAAAACTGTAGATACTCCTTTTGAAGGGCATTATCTCCATTTCGATACGGAAGTTTCAAAACACAAAACAGAAATACAACTATCAAAAGGTGATTGGATTATACACTTAGACCAACCAGCGAAACGTTATCTATTAGAAGTTTTAGAGCCCGAAGCTCCTGATTCATTTTTCAATTGGAACTTCTTTGATGCCATTTTACAGCAGAAAGAACATTTTTCACCCTATTTATTTGAAAAAACCGCCTTAGTTTTTTTAGAAGAACATCCACAACTTCGAGACTCATTGGAATTACTCAAAAAAAACGACCCGAGTTTCGCTAAAAATAGCTACGAACAACTAAATTGGATTTACCAACAAACACCTCATTACGAGAAATCACACCTGCGATACCCAATTTTTAGAGTGGAATAAAGGTGCGCTCTTAAGTCTCCTGTAGATTTGATGCGTACAATTCCGCTCCCCAAAAGATTATCACAAAGGCTATATCTATACGGATGTAAAAACTACTGAATTAACAGTTCACTCCTGTTCGAAAATTAAAAATTTTCGAACAGGAGTGATTTTAGAATTACTTACGGAATATCCAGCTACTCATTTTTCTATTGGTAGCGGAGGGCGTTTTCATCATACTCAAATTAATACTGAAAACTTTACTTTATTTCAAAATCATTTTTTTTCAGGAGAAAAAACGATACATTTGGATGGTGAATCTTCTGTTCCCAGTTTGGAAATACAAATCAATATAGGCGAAAATGATATACCTTTCTATATCAATCCTTCCCAGCGAAAAATAGCGAAAAAATCGCATTATAATTTACTATATATCAATGGAGAAAAAAGCGGAATTTCTTTTCAATCTCAACAAGAATACAAGACCTTTGATGTGCATATGCCTGTTCATAGGATATTTGAATATTATGGGAATAATGCTATCATAGATAATTTTATTAAGCAAATTGAGAATCAAGAACCTGCAATGCTTTTCGATGAATATTTACCAGTTTCTCACACGGTTTATGAACTTATTAGAGGTATAAAGCAGTGCAATTTGCCCGATTATTTGAAAGAAGAATATCTAAACATAAAAGTTCAAGAAATTTTTCTAAGTATATTATCTGAATCGGAGCGGAGTTTTGACCCCAATAATATCAGCTTAAAAGACCAAAAGTTGCTTTTGGAAGTCAAAAATTTAATGGAGCAAAATATTGAAAAACCGCTCACCATCATAGAATTATCAAGATTAGTGGGTATGAATGACAACAAGCTAAAAATATTCTTTAAACGCTATTTCGGTTGCACTATATTTGAATATTTCCAACAATACAGAATGTACAAAGCTAAAATGTATCTCGAACAAAAAGAACTTACAATCAAAGAAATAGCATCCCAGTTAGGCTATTCCAACACGGCTAATTTTTCAAATGCTTTCAAACGATTTTGGGGTATTTCCCCAAGTGAAAAATAATTGTCTGTTATAGAACTCCAAAACCAATCAGAATTTTAACTTGTTGATAGTATGGTTATATCTTAAATTCCATTAGCAAGTGTAATTTTTTGAGATTGTTTTTCTCCTCTAATTCTAAAAATTGATTTTGCCTATTTGTACAGAAGTTATATCTTTGTGCTTTTACGTTTAATTTCAAAATTAATAATACTATGAAGAAATACGGTCTTATTGCCTTACTTCCATTCTTTTTTGCATACTTAAATGCCCAAAATACAACTTATTGGCAACAAAAAGTCCATTATGAAATGGAAATTGATGTTGATGCAAAAAACTTTCAATATAAAGGAAAACAAAAACTCACGTATTTCAATAATTCTCCTGACACCTTGCAAGTAGTTTTTTATCATCTCTATTTGAATGCTTTTCAGCCTAATAGCGAAATGGATTTTCGTTTACAGTCAATTGCTGACCCTGACCGTAGGATGGTTAAGAACTTAGGAACAGCGGAAAATCCTGTCTACGAGAGTCGTATCGCTAAATTGAAACCTAACGAAATAGGGTATATTAATGTAAAATCGTTAAAACAAGATGGTATTGCTGTGGAGCATACTACAGAAGGCACAATTTTGAAAGTAAAACTCAACAAGCCAATTCCACCCAAATCAAAAGGAGTTTTTACAATGGAATTTGACGCTCAAGTTCCTGTTATGATTCGTCGTACGGGGCGTAATAATCCTGATGGAGTAGCCTTATCAATGGCTCAATGGTATCCAAAAATAGTGGCATATGACTATCGTGGTTGGCATCCAACAGAATATATCGGTCGCGAATTTTATGGAGTTTTTGGTGATTTTGATGTGAAAATTACCATTGATAAAAATTATGTACTTGGAGGGAGTGGTACTTTGATAAATGCCGATGAAATTGGTTTTGGTTATGAAAAACAAGGAGTCATTTTACCAAAAACTAAAGAAAGAACCAAAACGTGGCATTTTGTAGCTTCCAACGTACACGATTTCACTTGGGCTGCTGACCCTCAGTTTAAACACGATAAAATTACATTAAACGACGGAAAGACATTTCATTTCTTATACAAAACCGAAGTTGAAAATTGGAAAAAAATACAACCTAAACTGGTAGAAACCTTTGAACTTTTCAATAACCTTGTTGGTAAATATCCATGGGAACGCTACTCTTTTATTCAAGGAGGTGATGGAGGAATGGAATATGCAATGTGTACCCTTTTAGTCGGTGGTGCAAATTACGATGATTTGTTAGGCACTGCCGTTCACGAGTTGGCTCACGCTTGGTTTCAACATGCTATCAACACCGATGAGGGATCATATGCATGGATGGATGAGGGCTTTACATCATTTATTGAAGATTTGGCAATGGCATTAGTTATCAACCCTACCAAAAATGAAACAAATCCATTCGAAGGTTCTTACAAAAGATATTTTCGTTTGATAAAATCAGGATGGGAAGAACCAGCTACTACACATGCCGACCGTTTTCAACGAAACTTCGCCTATTCAGTAATGGCTTATAGCAAAGGAACGCTATTTTTAACTCAATTGGGATATATCATTGGAGAACAAAACCTTATTAAAACGTTACAACAATTTTACAAAGAATATGCTTTAAAAAGCCCACATCCTAACGACTTTGTACGTGTTGCTGAAAAAGTATCGGGTATGCAACTTGGATGGTTTTTAAATGAATTTATCAGCACTACTCACACGGTGGACTATGCCATAGAAAGCGTTAAAGCGAAAGGTAAAAAAACCGAAATTACTTTGCGTCGTATTGGAGCATTACCACTACCTGTTGATTTATTTGTGGTTGATAAAAGTAAAAAAGTAACCTATTGCTACATTCCGTTGCGTATGCAATTTGGGGAAAAATCTAATCCATATCAATATGAGAGAAAGGTATTCCCTGCATGGGGATGGGCAACCCCTACTTACACCTTTGAAATAGATGTGCCGTTTGAAGAACTTCACGGCGTTGAAATCGACCCATCAGAAATGACAATAGATATTAATCGTCAAAACAATTCGTTTACGAATCAATAGAATCATGAATTTTTGTTTCTCAAAAGAGGAAAAGCTCTGTAAATTAGAGCATATTCAAAAATTATTTTCAGAAGGAAAAAGTGTTCAAAGTTTTCCACTTAAGTTCTTGTACATCCCTATTGAAAAAAGACGAGAGAGCACTCAATTTCAGCTACTTATCAGTGTTCCGAAACGTAATTTTAAAAAAGCTGTAGATCGTAATCGCATCAAACGGCTTATACGCGAAAGCTATCGATTACAAAAACATCAACTAGCTACTTTTACGAATGAAAAATATGCTTTAGCATTTATTTTTACAAGTAAAGACATGCCTACTTATGATTTGATTTTCAACAAAGTAAATAGATGTTTCGAGAAGTTTTCACAAGTCTTGGAAACTCAAACAAAAGATTGCACATTAGAAAAATAAGCCAAATAAAAAGTTTTTAATATGAATTTACTTCAAGAATTAAAAAATCGCAGTGGAAACTGCTGTGAGTTGTGTGGAGCAACCGAAAATTTACATATTTATGAAGTTCCTCCTGTTGGAGCAGGGGGTGTTGATGGCAGTTTATTGGTATGCGAAACATGCAAAAACCAAATTGAAAATCCCGCAATGATGGATACAAACCATTGGCGTTGCTTGAATGACAGTATGTGGAGCGAACATAGAGCCGTAAAGGTAATGGCGTGGAGAATGCTAAACCGTTTAAAATCAGAAGGATGGTCGTTAGATTTATTAAACATGATGTATTTAGACGATGAAGAGTTGGCCTTTGCTAAGGCTTCCGACGACCATTTGGACGAAAGTGAACGTATTGTGCATCGTGATAGCAATGGAGCTATACTTGAAGCGGGAGATAACGTAGTGTTAATCAAGGATTTGAAAGTAAAAGGATCCAGCATGGTTGCTAAGCAAGGAACCATCGTTAGAAAAATATCCTTGGATAGAGAAAATGCCCAATATATTGAAGGAAAAGTAGACGGACAACAGATTGTGATTGTTACACAATATGTTAAGAAAGTGTAACCCATCGATAAAAACCAATACCGAGAAATCTTAAAGGTTTATATTCGTAAAATATGGCAAAAATCTTTGTAAATCACTTTTAGTTAGCTACATTCAACTCACAAAGCATGCGAGTTGAATGTAGCTACTATTAATGAGCCTCTAACCAATTTTTACCTACTCCCAAATCAACTACCAAAGGAACAGTAAGTGAAAAAGCATTTTCCATTTCATATTGGATAGCACTTTTAACGGCTTCCAGTTCGTCTAAGGGAACATCGAATACCAACTCATCATGCACTTGCAAGAGCATTTTGGTTCGAAATTGCTCTTTTTCCAAACGGTTTTGAATACGAATCATCGCAATTTTAATAATATCGGCGGCACTTCCTTGAATTGGAGCATTGATGGCGTTCCGCTCAGCAGCTCCTCTAACCACCTGATTACGTGAATGAATATCTGGCAAATAGCGTCTTCGTCCCAACACTGTCTCAACATAACCATGTTGCTGAGCAAAAAATATTTGTTTGTTGATATACGCTCGTAAATTTGGATATGTAGCATAATAAGTTTCTATGAGTTCCTTACTTTCGGTACGTGAAAGATCTGTTTGGTTGCTAAGTCCAAAGGCAGAAACTCCATAGATAATCCCAAAATTCACGGTTTTAGCATGGCTACGTTGTTCGCGTGTAACGGCTTCAATAGGAACATTAAACACTTTAGCTGCGGTGGAGCGATGAATATCTTCCTTGTTTAAGAATGCTTGAATCATATTTTGCTCTTCACTTAGTGCAGCAATTATCCGTAATTCAATTTGCGAATAATCCGCAGCGAGTAGTACATGTTGTTCATCACGAGGTACAAATGCCCTACGTACTTGCTGTCCTCGTTCAGTACGAATTGGGATGTTTTGTAAATTTGGATTATTACTACTCAATCGTCCAGTAGCTGCAACGCTTTGCATGTAGGTTGTATGGACACGCCCTGTTTTAGGATTTACCTCGTTAGGTAAACTATCTACATAAGTAGACTTTAATTTCTGTAACTGCCTCCATTCTAATATATTAGAAACAATCAAATGTTTATCTGCAAATGCTGAAAGTACCTCTTCGGAAGTGGCATATTGCCCTGTTTTGGTCTTTTTAGGATTTTTAGCAATTTTCAATTTTTCGAACAGAATATCCCCCAATTGCTTGGGAGATGCCAAATTGAACTCCTCCCCTGCTTCAGTAGCAATGGCTTTTTCTAAAGTAGCTATATCGTCGTCCAATCCTGCTGATAACTCTTTGAGAAAATCAGTATCCAAACGAATACCTTCAAGTTCCATTTTCGTAAGAACCTGAATTAAAGGAGCTTCCAAATTATAATATAATTCATCAACCTTCGATGATTTCAACTTTTCTTCAAAAACTTCCTTAAGTTGCCATGTGATGTCAGCATCTTCAACAGCATATTCCTTTTGGTCATGAAGCGACACTTGACGCATCGACAACTGATTCTTACCTTTTTTCCCAATAAGACTTTCTATGGAGACAGGGGTATAGTTCAAATACGTTTCCGCCAACACATCCATATTGTGCCTCATATCTGGATTGATGAGGTAATGAGCAATCATAGTATCGAAAATCAATCCTTTAACTTCCACGCCATAATTGTGTAATACTTTGATATCATATTTCAGATTTTGGCCTACTTTCGTAATATGCTCATTTTCAAAGAATGGTCGAAAAATTTCGAGTTGTTTGCTCGTTTGTTGTTGATTCTCAGGGAAAGGTACGTAATAACCCTTTCCTGCACTCCATGAGAAAGCAATACCAACCAATTCAGCTTCCAAGCTATCAAGATTCGTGGTCTCTGTGTCAAAACAGACTTCTTTCTGTTGTAATATATTCTGAATAAGAATTTTACATGCCATCGGAGTATCTACCAACTGATAAAAATGCGGTGTGTTTTGTATGTTTTTTCTTTCAGAAATATGCTCAGCTGCAAACAAATTACCTTGCACAACTACAGGGGCTGTTTGCAAAGAAAATAAATCAGACGGAGCTTCGATTTGCTTTGTTGCTGGAGCTGTGGTCTGGTAAGTTTTGATAAGATTCTGAAGCAGTTGTCGGAATTCAAGCTCTTCAAAAATTTTGGTAACAGCCTCCATATCAGGTTGCGACAGTTCAAAATCGGTTTCATCAAATTGCACTGGAACATCCAAAATAATAGTTGCTAATTTTTTGGAAAGCAGTCCTTTTTCTGCATTTTTTTCGATATTTTCACGCAGTTTTCCTTTGAGTTTATCGGTATTAGCGAGTAAGTTTTCCATACTACCAAAGTCAGCAAGAAGTTTCTTTGCGGTTTTCTCACCAACTCCAGGCAATCCTGGTATGTTATCGACGGCATCTCCCATCATTCCTAAAAAATCAATCACCTGATCTGGACGTTCTACCTCAAATTTTTCTCTTACTTGGTCAACACCCCAAATTTCGACATCATTTCCCATCCGAGCAGGGCGATATACGAATATATTCTCAGAAACTAACTGAGCATAATCTTTATCGGGAGTAACCATAAACACCTGATAATCTTGTTTTTCGGCTTGTTTGGCAAGGGTTCCAATAATATCATCGGCTTCATAACCTTCTTTTTCGATGATGGGAATGTGCAAAGCTCTCAAAATCTGTTGAATATAAGGCACTGCTATACGAATAGCCTCAGGGGTTTCATCCCGATTGGCTTTATAGTCCGTAAATAATTCCAAACGGTCGACACTTCCTCCTTTGTCGAATGCCACCGCCAGATGGTCTGGACGCTCCTTTTTTATAACATCAAACAACGAGTTCATAAACCCCAAAATAGCTGAGGTGTTGAGTCCTTTGGAATTGACTCGTGGATTTTTGATAAATGCGTAATATCCTCTGAAAATCAACGCATAAGCATCTAATAGAAATAGTCTTTTTTTTGACATTTTATTGATCTTTTATTAACCGAAACTCTCAATCGGACAAAGGTACACATTTTTGGCGAAATTGTTGGCTCATGACACTTTGCTTTTAAAAGCAATCCGCAAAAAAAATGACAAGCATCATTTCTTTTGAATTTTCACAACCTACTGAAATTCAAAAAAAATATTTCCCACAAAAATACAAAACTCTCAAAGTTCTCCTTCATCAGCGAAGCTGAAATATGTTTTTTCGTTCAGAATGATGTGATCCAACAATTTAATATCCAAACTCTCCCCTGCCATTTTTATTTTCTGGGTAATATGCCTATCGGCTTGGCTGGGTGCTAAATTCCCTGATGGATGATTGTGTACCAAAATTAAAGCTACTGCTCCCCACTCTATGGCAGCTTTGAACAACAGACGCACATCTACCACCGTTTGAGTAATTCCTCCTTTTGAAAGTTGTGTTTTGTGAAGCACACGATTGGCATTATTTAGGAACACTCCCCAAAACTCCTCGTGAGCTAACTCTCCAATAATGGGTTGCATAAGCTGAAAAACATGTTTTGAGGCTTTAATGACTGGCTGTGGTTCGGGTAATTCAGAGCTTCTGCGTCTACCCAATTCTGTAGCTGCGAGAATGGTAATTGCCTTTGCCTCCCCTACTCCTTTAAATTGTTGCAACTGCTTCAATGTCAACTTTCCTAATTGTGTTAAATTATTGTTTACCGATGTCAGAATACGCCTACTCAATTCCAAAGCACTTTCATTCCGACTGCCTGAACCTATCAAAATAGCCAACAATTCGGCATCACTGAGTGCATTTTTACCCTGTGCCATCATTTTTTCACGAGGTTTGTCATCATCCGACCAATTTTTGATAGAAATATGCGTATTTGTTGACATAGCTTTATAGTTTTCAAAAATTCAATGCTAAAAGTAGAAAAAAAAATGTAAATTACAAAATATCAAAAAAATAGATTATTTTTGCAATACATTAGTTGGTGATGGGGCGTATTTTTCTTGCAATATTGGTTGTTGTATTGGGGTTCAGTGCCTGTGGCAGAGGTAAAAAAACTGTCAAAGGCGATGTGCTTCTATTCCCTGAAAACACTCAGGTTATCTATCGAATCAACGACAAGAACAACTTTTTGAGCGCCATCGAAAACAATGAATTTTGGAAAGAAAACAATCCTAAACCATTACGAACTTATGAAACAAAACTAATACAAAGCCTCCCTGCTGACAATAATATTTGGGTTGCTTTTACTGGCTACAAGAATTTTTTCGCAATCGCTAAACAAGAAACTTCTGATACGCTCAGCATCTGGAAAAATGCAAATCAACATGTTCAAAAACAATCACAATTTGGCAAAGAATGGTTCTATACGATAATTGACAATAGACTGATTGTTAGCAATGTTTTTGAAATACACTCCTTCTTTAACACAGATAAAACCAACCCTACTAACAAAACTGAAAGTCAAAGCATTTTAGAAGATTTACAAAGAATCGCTACAACGGCATGTAGTGCAAATCTTTTTATGCAAAATGAACAGGCTAACCAGTTTTTCAGTCCATTTTTTAAGAAAAATATTACCAAAGAATTTGACCATTGGCTGGCGTTGGACTTATTTTTGGAAGAAAACGATATACGTTTCAGCGGAATGGCTATTGTTAAAGACGATTATCAGAACGATGTACTGATACGTTCCTCTCCTTACGAAAATGATTTGACAAAGGTGTTTCCTGCCCAAATTTTGGAAGCCACCTCTTTTTCGTTCAAAGAAGCTGAAAACATTGTTTTGCGAGATTCAATCCACGTGCCTTTCAAAAAAAAACTCAATGGCATAGCTTCTGTGCGTACTATTGATGGATTATTTGTGGTCGCATCGTCCTTTGATGTGGATGAAACCTTATTGCAACTTCCTATTTTAACGGAAGTCACTCAGAGTGATTTTGCCATGTATGAACTTACGGACGATTCCTCTTTGGATTTCTTCAAATCATTTGAACCAAACTTCAAACCTCGATTTGTGAGCGTGTATGATGACTATCTGCTATTCTCAAAATCCAAAGAATTGCTCATCGCAGTTATGGGGGATATCGACCGAAAAAACACACTTTCAACGAACAAATCCTATGAAGTTCTAGAAAAGAACACGGCTTCAACTGCTAACTTAACTTATATCGCTAACCTACGCGATAACAGTGAATTCAATAAAAAATACCCAAAAATCGCTGAAAACTATCGGTGGGCGGTCTTTCAACAAACATCTCAAAATGACTATTGCATACTAAATTTCGCTAGCAAAAAACAAACTCAAAAATCGCTCTCCGAAAAAATCAAAGAACGTTTTCAATTTTCTTTTGACGAAAACATGATTACCCCACCAACGATTTTACTAAATCACAGAACAAAACGTTTAGAAATTGCGGTACAAGATCAGAACTACGACCTTCATTTAATCGGCAATAACGGAAGTTTGTTATGGAAAAAACAATTGGACGGAAAAATCCAAAGCCCCATCTATCAAGTTGATTTGTTCAAAAACGGATTCCTACAGATGGCATTCACCACTGAACATTCCATTTGGGTAGTGGACAGAAATGGCAATAACGTAGCCCCATTTCCCAAAAAGTACAAAGGAAAGATCACCCCAATGGAAGTATTTGACTACGACCGAAATAGGGAATATCGTTTTCTTTTTGCTGAAGGAAAAAATCTGCATATGCTCGACAAAAAAGGTGAGGTAGTAAGCGGATTTCTACGCAAAACCACCAACGCTGCTCCACTATTCACACCAAAACACTATCGAGCCAACGATAAAGATTTTTTAGTATATCTGTCTGATGATGGAAAATGTAATATTTTGCATCGAAATGGAGAAATTCGCATCCCAATTCAGGGAAAATATAATTTTTCAAACAACCCTCCGTTGTTTTTTGATAATCGTTTCCTATTTTCAACTCAACGAGGTGAACTGATACGCATCGACCTTAACGGAAATACCATCGTAAATGATCGCGAATGGGCTCGAGAACACTATTTAATTGGAAATCAACACACAACGTCTTTTCTTTCAGGAAATACAATTTCTATAGGAACCACGCGAATTGACATTCCTGATGGACGATATGAACGTCAACGATTATTCCGCATTCGAGGCGTGAACTACGTTTCTGTTACGGATTCTTATCAAAAGAAAGTATACCTTTGGAACGAAAAAGGAGAGTTGATACAGGATTTTCCCCTGATAGGAAATACCCCTATTGCTATTGATGTGGATTTGGATAAATCGATTTGGATTGTCGTTGGAAAAACCAACAAGCAATTGCACGTCTATGAAGTCCGAGATTTAAAATAAATGTAAAAATAAAAACATATGTATCGAATTTTAGCCATTGATTATGGAGTCAAACGTTGTGGCATTGCCGTTACCGACCCTATGCAAATCATAGCCTCAGGATTGACAACCGTTGCTACAAATGAGCTTTTACAATTCTTAAAAAAATACATAAACGAAGAAAATGTAAGAGAAATAATTGTAGGTAAACCGAAACGGATGAATAACGAAGATTCTGATATTGAAGCTCTTATTCTAAATTTCATAAAAAAATTAACCACGGAATTCCCTGAACTGACTATTCTCCGTGAAGACGAACGCTTTACTTCAAAGATGGCTTTCCAAACGATGATTGACAGTGGTATGAAAAAAAAACAACGTCAAAATAAGGAACTTATTGATGAAATCAGTGCTACCATTATCTTACAAAGCTACCTAAACAGAAGAGGATAAAACAAAATCAACTACTTAGGATAATAAACATAATGTTTTACCACAGGTTTGGATAAAGCTTCCAAATTCAATTGGTCAGAAGCTTTAATTACGTCAGTAATCTTTCCTTTCTTGGTTAGTATTTGTATCCTTTGGCGTTCCGAATTGTATGCAGTATTACTAACTACTCCTGAGAAAACAAAAAAATCAGCCTCCTCTTTTGAGATATTATAGTGTTGCATTACCTTTTGACGTTGACTCTCCAATTTTTCAGTTTCAAAGGGATAATTTTGCATTTTCACCTTTGGTAAATCCCTATATAAAAGCATTTTACTTAATTTAGACAATACAAAATCTGAATGAAATTGCCATTGTTTCATCGCGGCAATAATGTCTGTATCATCCAGCATAGCAAAGGTGTCTAAAATTTCTTTAGAAAAATAATCTTTGCTAACTCTACATTCTATAAAATATTTGAGCGGAGAGGACATGGACACGGACTCACCTCGTTGTATAAGCTGTTTGACACGCTGCAACACCTTGATTAGCAACTGTTCTGCCACAACACTCGTTTTATGCAAATAAACCTGCCAGTACATCAACCGTCGAGCTACCAAAAATTTCTCTACCGAATAAATCCCTTTTTCTTCAACCATCACTTCATCATTCCGTACATTAAGCATTGAGATGATACGCTCAGGATTGATGTTTCCTTCAGCAACTCCGGTGTAAAAACTATCGCGTTTCAAATAGTCCAATCTATCCATATCAAGCTGACTTGCAACAAGTTGATTCATAAACTTACGCGAGTACGTCCCTTGAAAAATTTCAATTGCAAGATCTAATTTTCCTTTAAACTCTCGATTTAATTCTTGCATAAAGAGCAAAGAAATTTCCTCATGTGAAATATTTTCAACAATACTGTGTTCCATGGCATGCGAAAAAGGGCCATGTCCAATGTCATGAAGTAAAATGGCTGCATACAACCCTTGTGCTTCTTTATCAGAAATCTCAACACCTTTATAGCGAAGGGTTTCCACGACTTTTTGCATCAAATGCATACACCCCAAAGCATGTTGAAAACGGGTATGTCTTGCTCCTGGATATACCAAATAAGACAACCCCATTTGTGTAATTCGACGCAACCGTTGGAAATAAGGATGTTCCATCAAATCAAATATAAAAGCATCCGGTATATGAATAAATCCGTGAACGGGGTCGTTGACAATTTTTAGCTTGTTTCTTTTCACCTATTGAGTTTAAAAGGCAAATATAATGATTTTCAGTGATATTTTAAAAACTCCATACAATAACAACATGAACATATGCAAACCCTTGATATCAATGCTGTGATTTTTTCGTCAAAATAAATCAAGAAATGTGCAAAATTGGGAGTTTATATCAATTAACCAAAATACTGAATATCAAATACATACAAATATAAATTCAATTAATTCATTGAAAAATTGTTTTTTTAAGCATTCTGTATTAACTTTGTACCCACAGAATACGTTGAATGTCTGCAACAGGAAATATATATGATTTGGCTCGATTGCTCGAAGAAAAAGCAATGCAGTTGAAACGTAAGATAGAAGATTTAGCATCTGAAAATCAACGATTAAAAGAGCAAACAATCTCTTTGTGCAATGAAAAAGAGATTTTAACAAAAGAAATTATTCTTTGGAAAGAAAAATACGAAGCCATAAAAGTTGCAAACGGTATTCTCGGCAGTAAGGAAGAAAAAACAAAAGCAAAACAACAGATAAACGCTTTAATCAGAGAGATTGACGCTTGTATTGTTCAACTTTCAAAATAGACCCAAACAAAAATGGATGAAATTTTGAAAATTAAAGTTTCAATTGGTGATAGGGTCTATCCGATGAACATCGAACCTCATCAAGAAGAAGGATATCGCAAGGCAGCTAAAGAAATCAACGAGTTGATTCAAAAATTCGAATCAACATATGAGTTGAAAGACAAACAAGATGCTTTGGCGTTGTGTGCCATTGTTTTAGCAACAAATATTGAACAAAAAAAACTCGACGAGAGTCAAATAGATTCTACGGTTAAAGATAAATTGACTTCCATCAACGAATTGATGGACGCCATGCTTTGATTCATATGTTCTTACAAATAGAAAGGAATTACTGCCTACATTGATCATGATTTTTTGGTAAACTCAACATTAAACAAAATAAAAAAGGTAAGTGGAGTTGTTAAAGCGTGCCGTCATCGAACGGATTCTTGACCAGCTCAGTAGCCTTAAACCTGTTCGCGGAGTTTACGCAAAACTCTCAAATCAATGTAGGTTTTTTTATACATAATTTTTTAAAACAAGCAAATGGAAACAGTAATATTAGGAATTGTGGTCGCAGGAATCGTAGGGATTGCCTTAGGATTTGCCATCGCAAAGGTATTGGAGAAAAAAAACGCTTCAAAAATTATCTTAGGAGCTAAAACAGAAGCAAATACTATTTTAAAAGAAGCTAAGAGCGAGGGTGAAAACATCAAAAAAGACAAAATCCTACAAGCAAAAGAAAAATTCCTAGAACTCAAAAGCGAACATGAAAAAGTCATTGCCAGTAAAGACAAAAAAATGGCAGAGGCTGAAAAACGTATCCGTGACAAAGAATCGCAGGTTTCAAACGAATTAGCTCAAAACAAACGACTTAAGGACGAATTGGAAGAGAAAAACAAAGAAGCCGAACATCGTCTACAATCACTTAACAAAAAACAAGAAGAAATTGAACGTCTACACAAAAGTCAAGTAAAACAATTAGAGGTTATTTCGGGACTTTCTGCTGAGGAGGCAAAAACTCAATTGACAGATTCATTACGAAGTGAGGCTCAGGCTGATGCGATGGCATATATCCAAAGTACTATCGAGGAGGCAAAGTTAACTGCCCGTCAAGAAGCTAAAAAAATTGTCATCAACACCATTCAACGCATTGGAACTGAAGAAGCTATCGACAACTGTGTGTCAGTTTTTAACTTAGAATCGGACGATGTAAAGGGTCGTATAATCGGACGTGAAGGGAGAAACATTCGTGCTTTGGAAGCCGCCACTGGTGTAGAAATCATCGTGGACGACACTCCTGAAGCCATCATCCTATCTTGCTTCGACGCTGTACGAAGAGAAATCGCACGATTGTCACTACATAAATTAGTTACGGACGGACGCATTCACCCTGCTCGTATTGAAGAAGTTGTAGAAAAAACTACCAAACAGATTGAAGAAGAAATTATCGATATTGGTAAACGAACCGTAATTGATTTGGGAATTCACGGTTTACATCCAGAGTTAGTAAAATGTGTAGGAAGAATGAAGTATCGTTCTTCTTATGGGCAAAACCTTTTACAACACTCTCGTGAGGTAGCAAAACTATGTGGTGTAATGGCTGCCGAATTAGGACTAAATGTAAAGTTAGCAAAACGTGCAGGATTACTACACGATATAGGGAAGGTTCCTCAAGTAGAAACCGAGGTTCCTCACGCAATCTTAGGAATGGAATGGGCAGAAAAATACGGCGAAAAACCCGAAGTTTGCAACGCTATTGGGGCTCACCACGACGAAATTGAAATGACTTCCCTATTATCCCCTATCGTTCAGGTGTGTGATGCTATAAGTGGTGCTAGACCAGGGGCTCGTCGTCAGGTATTAGATTCTTACATTCAGCGCTTAAAAGATTTGGAGGATGCAGCATTCTCTTTCAATGGCGTGAAAAAAGCATATGCTATTCAAGCAGGACGGGAGTTGCGTGTGATTGTAGAAAGTGAAAAAGTGAGTGATGATAAAGCTGCAGAATTATCGTTCAACTTATCTCAGAAAATTCAAACAGACATGACCTATCCGGGACAAGTAAAAATCACTGTTATTCGTGAAACTAGAGCTGTTAACATAGCTAAATAGGAACTGTTGAACGTAATATTATAGACATATTTACCCGATTGGAGAAACCAATCTAAAAGTATACAGCCCCAAAAGTTAAATATTTTTGGGGCTGTACATTTTAAAAAATGAAAACGTATTGATGGTTACTTTCTCATTTATTTTTAAAGTAGCTTTTTCAGTATTTCAAAACACTATAAACCTCGTGATTTCCTAATTTTTGAACACCTTTCAAGAACGTAAGTTCAATGAGGAAATTCAACTGGACAATATTTCCTCCGAGAGTTTCAACGAGTTTTACTGCTGCTTCGGCAGTACCTCCTGTAGCGAGTACATCATCATGAATTAGAACGTTCTCTCCTTTTTTAATTGAATCTGAATGGATTTCGAGTTGATCCTGACCATACTCTAAATCATAGGTCTGTGCAATAGTTTCGAACGGGAGTTTGCCCGGTTTTCGTACTGGAACAAATCCTGCTCCTAAACGTTGAGCTAAGAGCGTTCCGAAGAAAAATCCACGACTTTCCATTCCGATTACTTTATCAATTTTCTTTCCATCAAGACGCTTCAAAAATAAGTCTAAAACCTGTCTGGTTGCTTGGACATCAGCCAACAGAGGTGTAATATCTTTAAATACGACACCTGGTTTTGGAAAATCGTAAATATCTCTTATTTTACTTTCTAAATACGTAATTTCATCCATCTTTCTTCATTAAAAAGTTTCACGTCCTGAGAAATGAAAGCTACTTTCAATAGCTGCGTTTTCATCACTATCTGATCCATGAATAGCATTTTCAGAAATAGACTTGGCAAATCGCTTACGAATAGTCCCTTCAGCAGCATTTTCGGGATTGGTAGCTCCGATAAGTTTTCGGAAGTCTTCCACAGCGTTATCTTTTTCTAAAATTGCTACTACGATAGGGCCTCTCGACATAAATACTACCAAATCTTGAAAGAATGGACGCTCTTTATGAATTGCATAAAATAGCTCTGCATCTCGACGAGACAATTGTGTGAATTTCATTGCTTTGATTTTGAATCCCGCTTCTGTAATCTGATTTAAAATTGCTCCAATGTGTCCATTCTCCACAGCATCGGGCTTAATCATTGTAAATGTTCTGTTTGTAGGCATAACTAATTATATTTTAATATTTTAAAAACTATTTGTAAATCAGCAATATAGCATATTTACACACACTTTTTTATTTTCTTGTTCCACAAATATACACATTTTTTTCTAAAAAAACTTGTTTAGTGTACAAAAGTATGTATATTTGCACCGGCAAGTCCTACACGACCAGCTCCTACAAAATCCTCCAGGGTGGGAACACAGCAAAGGTATGTGGTTGTAGCGGTGCGATGTAGGTAGCTTGCCATTTTTTATTGACTCAAAGTCCCCTTTCTTTTTGGATTTGCTCATAAGCTTGTTGCACCTGCTTAAACTTTTCCTCAGCTCCTTTTCTGATAGCTTCGTCTTGTGTAATCACCTTGTCTGGGTGATATTTTTTTGCCATTTCACGATAAGCCTTTTTCACCTCAGCATCAGTAGCATTTCGATTGATTTCAAGAATGGTATACGCATCACGAATACTTTCTTTCTGGCTGCGAACAAACATGGCTTTAATACTTTCAAAATCATGTTGTGAAATCGCAAAATATTGTGCAATCTCTTTAATCTGACGTTCTTCCGAGTCACTAACTATACCATCAGCTTTGGCAATTCCAAAAAGAAAATGTAGAATCTGCAAACGAGTTTCGTAGGGAGTACGAGCTCTTAGAAACATACTAACTCGCTGAGCAGATATTTCACGTCCTTTCACTAACTCGTTGAAGGTTCTGAAAACAGCATTAGCTCGATCTTTCCCATACATTTCAACAAAACGAAGCCTGACAAAATCGAGTTCTGATTGGCTGACCTGCCCATTAGCTTTAATAACTAATGAACATAAAGAAAGTAGGTTAACCTCAAAATCTGCTGGACTTACTGTTCGTTGTTGTCGATAATTTGATTGCGATCCATACTGCCCACTTCCGCCAGAGTTATTTGTAAAACTTTTCAACAAATACCCTAAAAAATATCCAATAATAGCCCCAGGCAATTTAAAAAGTAAGTATCCTAATAAAGAAAGTATCCACTGCATATCAATTATTACAAAAATATTAGTAAAAATAAAACTGCTCAAAAAATCAGTTTGACCCAATTTTTTGAACAGTCTCGTGCATTAAATAAAAAAACTGCTTATTTTTTAAATTTAGCATATTTGCTTTTAAACTTATCGATACGTCCTGCGGTGTCAATAAGTTTTGATTTTCCTGTATAGAAAGGGTGAGATGTTCTTGAAATCTCCAATTTCACTAATGGATACTCAGTTCCTTCAACTTCAATTGTTTCTTTAGTGTCGATAGTAGACTTCGTAATAAAGATTTCTTCATTTGACATATCTTTGAAAGCTACCAATCTGTAAGATTCTGGGTGTATTCCTTTTTTCATCGCAATGTATATTTTTTATCCACTTAATTTTTCAAAGGGCAAAGATAGGTATATTTATTTAATTAGCAATAGTTTCAGTTAAAAAATATTGAATTATTTTAGATTAACGTGTATTTTATCTCATTCAAAATGCTACATCAATATCATCAAACAATTTAAAATCAGTCCTTTGTTCTGAAATGATATTTTTGAAGACTCTACTTCACAAAATAATTTAAACTGATAACCACTCCCAAATGCATACTCTCATGTGTGTTATTAAATTGAATAGCATCCTCAATCGAATTCAATTCAAATCCATAACTTGTTGAATATGAATTAAAATTCTCAAAAAAACCTTGTTGATAATCTTCCTGAAGTTGCTTTTGTGTTGATATAAGTAATTCCTTTAATTGCTGAACCTCTTCTTTTGTCGGCGTATGCCCATCGGGAGCCGTACCTTTTCGATAGGTTTCTATAAAACTCTCAGGCACTTTGGGTGTTAATCCACTAAGTTTATAGCACAATATTTGTTGAGTTGCAACGCAATGAGCTATATTCCATAAAACATTGTTATTGAATCCATTAGGAATTGTTGCTAAACCCTGCTCTGTCAAACTATCTAAATAGTTCAACAATTTAGCACGAGTAGCCTTATGCAGGTTGAATGTTTGTGATGTTAGTTTCATTTGGAATATTTTTTTGATTTACAAAAGTACGGTTTTCTTACAAAAACAGGAAGGATTTATAGGAAAAACAAAATTGATTTAGCAAGTAAAACCACAAACGAGTTCGGCACAAATCACTGAATTAGGTTCTTGTGTTTTCCTTGAATTTTGTAACACGCTCGTTTGGCAGCGTTTTCTTCTGCTTTTTTCTTAGAAGTAGCTCTTGCTTTAGTCACAGAAAAACCTTCCACATAAATTTTTGACACAAAATACTTTGCTCCTGAGCGGTCTTCTTTATCTTCGTCTGTATCAAAGGAAAAAGTGAGTTTGTGTTTTTGACACCATTCAATGAGTAAACTTTTATGGCTAAGAATCTTATCTTCAAGGTTTTTAATATTTATGTAAGGTTTTATCAATTTCCTTTCAATAAATCTCATACACTCACCGTAACCTTTATCGAGATAGATTGCTCCTATAAGAGCTTCAAACAAATTTCCTGTTATATTGTTCCCTAATTGTTTTGGGGGCAATTTTGTGCGTAAAAAATCTAACAATCGCATTTCTTTACCTAATTCATTCAAATAGCGGCGTTCTACGATTTTTGATCGCATTTTTGTCAAATACCCTTCATCTTGTTCAGGAGCATTCTTAAAAATATAGTCTGCGATAACTGCTCCCAAAATAGCATCACCCAAAAACTCCAAACGTTCATAGCTTTTCCGTTTGGTTTTATCATATTGATAAGACGGATGCGTAAAAGCTTCGCTATAAAAAGACAACGTCTTTGGAGAATAGCCCAACAGTGCTTCCATTTTGGCATAAAAAACCCCGTCTTTTTTCTTTTTAAAACGGGTAAAACTTAATATTTTTTTTAGATTTATCAAAATGACTATATTTTTTTGAACAAGACACAAGCGTTATGACCTCCAAAACCAAATGTATTACTCATAGCGACTTTGACATCTCTTTTTTGAGCTTTATTAAATGTAAAGTTGAGTTTAGGATCAATACTTTCATCTGCAGTTTCAAAGTTAATTGTCGGAGGGATTATTCCGTGTTTCACAGCTAAAATAGAAGCGATAGCCTCTACAGCTCCTGCAGCCCCCAATAAGTGCCCTGTCATTGATTTTGTTGAATTTAGATTGATGTTATATGCATGTTCTCCAAAAACATCTAACACAGCCTTTGATTCTGCAACATCTCCAAGAGGAGTTGAAGTACCATGCAGATTTATAGCATCCACTTCTTCTGGTTTCACCCCAGCATCTCTCAAGCAGTTGAGCATAACGTTCTTAGCCCCTAAACCTTCTGGATGTGGAGCCGTCATGTGATTAGCATCTGCGGAAAGTCCTCCTCCTGCCAATTCACAATAGATGGTTGCCCCACGAGCGATAGCATGTTCATATTCTTCTAAAACGAGAGCTCCTGCACCTTCACCTAACACAAAACCATCTCGGGTTGCATCAAACGGACGAGAGGCTCTTGCATAATCATCATTACGTGTAGAAAGAGCGTGAAGAGCGTTAAACCCTCCGATTCCTGGTATAGTAACCGCAGCTTCCGAACCTCCAGAAACAATTACATCGGCATATCCCAAACGAATATAGTTCAAAGCGTCTATAATCGCATTAGCCGATGATGCACAAGCAGATACGGTAGCAAAATTAGGTCCTCTAAATCCATACTTGATAGAAATCATCCCAGGAGCAATGTCTACAATCATCTTAGGAATAAAGAAAGGATTAAAGCGTGGACTTCCATCTCCTTTTCCAAAGTTAAGCATCTCATCCTGAAACGTTTCCAGCCCTCCAATGCCTGAACCCCAGATAACTCCTACACGGTCTTTATCAATGGTTTCAAGATCAATTTTTGCATCTTTGATAGCCTCATCAGAAGCTACCATAGCGTATTGTGTAAATTTGTCTAATTTTCGTGCTTCTTTTCGGTCGATGAAGTCTTCCACCTTGAAGTTTTTTACCTCACAAGCAAATCTTGTTTTGAATTTTGAAGCGTCAAAATGCGTTATCATGCCAGCACCACTTGTACCCGCAATCAAATTCTCCCAATATTCTTGAGTGGTATTTCCTATTGGGGTCAAAGCTCCTAAGCCTGTTACTACAACACGTCTATTTCTCATACAATTAAACAAATTTAGTTCATTAATAAAAAAAACAGTAAGCCATAAGACTAATACGCTGACTCTAAACTGATTCAGTTATTGGCTTACTGCTTACTGCTCATAGCTCACAACTTAAATTATTGTTTAGCCTCTTCAATATATTTGATAGCTTGACCAACTGTTGCGATGTTTTCTGCTTGGTCATCTGGAATTTGAATATCGAATTCTTTTTCGAATTCCATAATCAACTCCACTGTGTCCAATGAATCAGCTCCTAAATCGTTTGTGAAGCTCGCTTCCGTTACTACTTCGTTCTCGTCTACACCTAACTTATCAACGATAATGGCTTTTACTCTTGATGCAATGTCTGACATAATCTTTATATTTTTAAAATTAAATACCGATGGCAAAAATAATAAACTTTTTTTAAAAACACTACTTTTATTGGTTAAATATCGATGTTTTTTGTTTTTTCAAATCATAACTCATTGTTAAACAGCATCTACACCTCACCTTTTAACAAAATGACTGTTAGACTTTTATTCCGGCTTAGTGATACTGAACCTCTCTGAGAACCATATAACGAGCTATACCGTCCACATATTCGACGCGTTCTATCCAATTCCCTCTTTTGTCATAAGTATAAACATAGGCTACTTCGTCCAACATCAAACCTAACCTATCGTATTTAGTTTGTGTGGTAATATTTCCTGAAGAGTCATACTCAAAGACAACCTTATAAATAAGTCTATCTCCTTGGTAAAGAATCGCCTCGACCATTCTACCTTCTGCGTCATAGGTATAAGTCTCACAGTTATCTGGCTTTGATGAACGAGTACTAACATAACGACAGAGTTTTGAAACCCGTCCTGCATCATCGTACTCGTGTGTATATTTACCACATGTTGACTGTTCTGTTTGTACACAAACTTCTTCTATTTCTTGACCCTTATCGTTATTTTTATAAGCATACACTTCAAAAATAGCACCTTGAGAATTGTATCCTCGGAATGCTATTTTATTTCCTTTTTGATCGTATAAATAAACGCTTCTTTTGGACATCTTACCATCTGAACCGTAGGTTTCGCGAGCCGTACGCTTCCTTGTATTACTATACCTATAAACCACCTTGTGATTCAACTTACCTTCTTTATCGTAATACAACGCATCCGTTTTGTACCCTTCTCTATCAAAATTGGTTACAACGTCCCCACGCCAATAATCTGCTTTTTTTCCTTTGTAAATAGTCCCAAAACTATCAACGGCCATGTGCGATGTAATTCGCAATGACCTGACGTTTCCAACTAAACCGATTTCCTTCAACTGACTGGTAGGCTTTCGGGGTGGTACCATCTGTGCAAATGTAAAATCACAGAAAAAACTAAATACAATAAATATGATAACTGCAAATTTTTTCATCTCTTTTTGTTTCTAAAAATTAATCTAAACGTACTGAATCTCATACAAAATTACATAAAACGATTTATTCCATAAAATTTTTCTGAATTATTTAACAAAAAAAATGTGATTTCCTTGAAAAAACACCTTTTTCCTTGTTTTCTATAAACCTTTCGTATCTTTAAAAAAACCCAAAAAACACACATCTTAACACTATAAATCAATGAATTAAGTAAAAACCTATAAAAAACAAATGCTACGCAAGTAAAATTCACGTAGCTTTATACTCTTTAGAATGTTATAATGAAATGCAAAACTTGAATAGAACTTAAAGATGTAATGATTTGTTTAGAAATGATGATAATGCTGAGTAGCAAAAATTGGATAAAAATATCCTCAATAGTATGTGATTTTTCTTTCTGTTAATACCTGCGACATACCGTAGATTTCTTCAATGCGTTCAATCCAATTACCTTGGTTATCATACTTGTACGTAAATTTTTTTTGTCCGTACAATTGCCCTCCATTTCCATAGTAATTCTCTTCAATTACATTATTTTTTTCATCATAGACATATTTCAAAACCACTTTTTTACCTTCCTTATCCTCAATGTAACGTTCTGATAGATTTGATTTTGAATCATATATAAATTCGGATTTCATCAAAAAGTTCTCTTTTGAGTCGAGTAACAATTCATTTATCTTAAGCCCTTTTTCATCGTAACAAGCGATTTGTTTTCCTGTAAAAACACCATTAGCATCGTATCCATTTACATCTTCTTTTTGAGTTTTGGAATTGTAGGTATGTTTCATAATCTCTTGCACTTGTTTCTTTTGATTGAACACATCTACTTGTCGCAAAAGGTTGTTGCCCTCGTAAATGTACACCCAACTTCCTATGATTTTTTCATCGGTTGAGAATTGTTCTCCGGAAACCTTGTATCCTTTGATGTTGTACGAAACCAGGGTGTTAAACCCTGTCATTGGACTACCTTTTTGCATCTTTCCGTTGTCATTAATATACTGATATGTAATGCTTTTTACAGATTTAACTTTCCCTTTTAAATTTTCTTTTTCCCAGTCGGTTATAGGATACTGAGCATATCCCAATAGCGAAAATAGGAATAATAGAGTAACAATATTATATCTCATACCAAATTAATTACTAATTACTTTAATCGTTTCCTTAACTTCTTGTGCGATGCGACGTGCTTCAACCACATTTTCACTAATGATAGTTACGTGTCCCATTTTCCGAAATGGACGTGTTTCACGCTTTCCATAAATATGAGGCGTAACACCTTCCATTGCCATAATTTTTTCAATATTTTGGTAGACTACCTCTCCCGTATGCCCTTCGGCACCTACTAAATTCACCATAACTCCAGCGAGTTTGCTTTCCGTTTTCCCTAAAGGAAGGTTTAAAATAGCTCTCAAATGCTGCTCAAACTGACTTGTGTAGGCCGCTTCAATACTGTAATGTCCTGAATTGTGAGTTCGAGGAGCTACCTCGTTTACTAAAATATCATCTTCTTGTGTTTGAAACATCTCTACCGCCAACAAGCCAACAATTCCAAAGGCTTCAGCGGTTTTCAAGGCTACTTCACGAGCCTTTTGTGCCACAGTATCGGAAATACGTGCAGGACAAATGACATATTCCACCTGATTAGCTTCAGGATGAAATTCCATTTCAACCACAGGGTAAGTTCGCACCTCTCCCTGTAAATTTCGAGCCACAATCACAGCTAATTCATTTTTGAAAGGAATCATAGTCTCAGCAATACACTCTCCCTTAGGCAAACTTTCTAAATCGGTGAACGAACGGACTATCTTTACTCCGTTGCCGTCGTATCCAAATCGAGTACTTTTCCATACAAACGGAAACCTTATGTGAGAATCTTCAATGGCTTTTTTTAACTCTTCAATTGATGGAAAACGGAAAAAATCGGCTGTAGGGATATTATTTTGAGCATAAAATTGTTTTTGAAAACCTTTATTTTGAATAATCTTTAAACTCCTTGCTGAGGGGTAAACCTTAACTCCTTCTTCTTCCAATTTTTCGAGTGCCTCTACATTTACGTTTTCAATTTCGATGGTAAGTACATCTACCTGTTTCCCGAAATTGTAAACTGTATCAAAATCTAATAAGCTTCCTTGAAAAAAACGATTACACGCCAGACGACTTGGAGCGTCCGAACTGGGGTCTAACACAAAGGTTTTGATATCATATTTTCGTGTTTCTGTGAGCAACATTTTACCCAATTGCCCTCCTCCTAAAATTCCTAAGGTAAAATCTGATGAAAAGTAGTTTGCCATACTGATTATTTATCTGTGAATAAGTTTGTCTCTGCACTCTATACATCTTTTGCTAAGAAAGAAGAGTAAGTTATAATGAAGTATATATTTACCAAAAAGACTGTCTGAAAAGTTGACTTTGAGCAAATCAAACTCCATACAGCCTTTGATAATAGATATGAATATTTTTTTAAACCGTAATAAAGCTTCCAATAGCAGGTAAAAGCAATTCTTTTCCTTTAGCTTTGAAGCTACGTTTTGCTAACTCGTGATCGATTTTAATGAGATTGAACGTGTCGTAATTCACTCCCATAATGGTATTACATTTCACGAAATCAGAAGCCATGATAGCATCTTCTACATCCATAGTAAAATTACCTCCAATTGGAAGAATTGCCAAATCTAATTTGTATCGAACAGGAATAAGTTGCATATCAAAATGTAGAGCTGTATTTCCTGCAATGTAAATGGTTTTATCCATTGTTTTGATAATGAATCCACCTGCACAACCTCCTGCTTTCCCGTTTTGGAAAGTAGATGAATGTAAGGCAGGAACAAATTTTAGCACCCCAAAAGGAAAATTATTTCCCCCTCCCAAATTCAGCGGATGACCATCGATACCTCGATCGTAAAAATATTCAACAATCTCAAAATTTGAAATTATTTTTGCGTTAGTACGTTTGGCAATCGCCTCAACATCGGTAGTATGATCTTGATGAGCACTGGTTATCAAAATATAATCGGCCTTGATACTATTGATATCAATATGCTTTGCTAAAGGATTCTCTGAAATAAAAGGATCAACTAACAAATAAGTTTCACCAATTTTTATTCCAACGCATGAATGTCCGTAATATGTGATTTCCATTTTAAGTAATTATGAAATGTGTTTATAATTATAAATTAGTAAGTAAAAGAGTGGCTAAATTACAAAATTTGTCCGATAAAAAACAAAAGTGACATAAAAAAAGTACTCAAAGCGACCTTTTTTAACTCTTTGTCCAAGTTTTTTAACACTTTGTTGTTCTTAACAGTGATTAAATGCAACGCTAATGGAATGAATACCAACAAATAAACAAGCTGCCAACCTGTCTGCAAATGCAATACAGAAAATACTAACATACTAAGCATCGCTACTACAACCAAATAATAGTGATAGAATTTAGCCAAGTTACTTCCCATTTTGACTACTAAGGTGTTTTTGCCCATAGCTTTATCGTTTTCATAATCACGCATATTATTGATATTCAACACAGCTACACTGAGTAACCCAACAGATGTAGCTGGTAAAAAAATCTTCCAATCTAATTCGTGCAGATACAAAAAGTATGTCCCAACTACGCTAACCAAACCAAAGAAAATGAAAACGAACAAATCACCGAAACCTCGATACCCATAGGCTGATTTTCCTACCGTATACTTAATGGCTGG
>NZ_CDOI01000141.1 GCF_000827555.1 Capnocytophaga canis | reverse complement strand
TTTTTTTTTTTTTTTTTTTTTTTTTTTTTTGCGTTTTTATAAAAATCTGATTATCAGAATTCAATCGACTAGGTCTTTTGCACAATTATATCCGAAACAGAAGAGATTTGATACTTTAACTTAGCATCATATGAGCTTTTTTTAAAGCCTCGACAAAAGTATCAATTTCTTCAAAGGTATTGTAAACCGCAAAACTGACTCTAATTGTTCCTGGAATGCAAAAGAAATCCATAATAGGCTGAGTGCAATGGTGTCCTGTGCGAACGGCAATACCCAATTTATCCAGTATGCTTCCTACATCATACGGATGTATTCCTCTGAAATTGAACGATATAACTGCAGTTCGTTTACTCAAGTCAGGATTTCCATAAAGTTGAATATCTTCAAGTTCTTTTAGTTTTTCAACAGCGTATCTTAGCAAAGCTTGTTCGTGTTTGGCTATATTTTCGATACCTAATTCATGTATGTAATCAATTGCAGCTCCAAATGCAATACCCCCACAGATGTTAGGCGTTCCTGCTTCAAATTTATAAGGCAAATCAGCGTATGTTGAACCTTCGAAACGGACTTCTTTTATCATTTCGCCTCCACCTTGATAGGGAGGGATAGCATTTAACAATTCTTCTTTTCCATAAAGTATACCCACTCCTGTTGGCCCGTACATTTTATGAGCAGAAACAGCATAAAAATCAACATCAAGTGATTGAACATCAGGCTGGATATGAGGCGCGGATTGAGCACCATCAACCAAAACCTTAGCTCCTCTTTGATGAGCCTTTTCAATGATTTCAGCAATGGGATGTATATTTCCCAAAGCATTCGAAACATGTTGCACACACACAAGTTTTGTACTGAAAGTTAATAAGTTATCAAAGGATTCCATATTCCAAATCCCCTGTTCGTTCATCGGAATAACTTTCAGTGTAGCACCGGTGCGTTCGCAAACAAACTGCCATGGCACGATATTGCTATGATGTTCTGATGCCGATACTATGATTTCATCTCCTGATTTCAAAAGAGAAGTGTATCCGTTGGCAACCAAGTTAATGGACTCTGTTGTTCCCGAAGTAAAAATGATTTCACATGATTTTTTGGCATTGAAATGTTTTCGCAACTTTTCACGAGCTTGTTCGTAGGCATCGGTAGATTCCTGACTGAGAGTATGCACCCCGCGGTGGATATTGGCGTTAAGTTGAGTGTAGTAATTTACAATGGTATTAATTACTTGATTAGGAGTTTGCGAAGTGGCTCCATTGTCGAAATATATCAAGGGTTTGTTATTTACAAGTCGGTTCAGGATAGGAAAATCACTGCGTATTTGTTCAATTGATTTCATAGTATGTTTTTTGCGATTGAGTTCAAAAATGATTGCATTAGATAACAAAAAATAATTCCGCCAAAGGTATTTATTTTATTCTAAATAAACACTATCTTTGCCTCCTAAATGTTGTTATATATAAAAAAAACTATTGTCAAAATCATTTTTTGTCAGGCTTTGTAGGGGAATAAAATCATTAGAGTAATTTTGGTATCGAGACTACATGCTTTAAAGTGACTGCAAGTGATGAATTCCCATGGTCAGGTGAAATATTTTGATTAATTTTTTAATCACTTACACTTAAAAAAGGTAAATTATTCTTCTATTTATATTTAGTATACTTCCTTTTTATGTGTAATAAGGTAGAAATAGTAATATTTTCCAAGTCAGAAAACAATTTATGCTGTTTTTTGTTTTTTACTGGTAAATATCGAATGTTTACTGAAATTATGGAAATAGTAGCCTAATGCTTATTTAAATAAAAAAATATGATTTCTTTTTTTTCCGAAACAAAATTTAAGCTTCCGTACAAGAAAAACGATCTAAAATCGTGGGTAAAGATGATTTGTAATACTGAAAATCATAAAATTGGCGATATAAACTACATTTTTTGTAACGATGAGCAGTTACATAAAATCAATGTACAATATCTTAACCACGATACCTTAACGGATATTATTACTTTTGACTATACTGAAGATTTTCAAATTGCTGGAGATATTTATATCTCTGTGGAACGAGTGTGTGACAATGCTAATGATTTTGAGGTTTCTTTTAAGGAAGAGCTATTACGAGTCATGGCTCACGGCATATTGCATTTATGTGGCTATAAGGACAAATCCGAATCGGAAAGTCAGCAAATGAGACAAAAGGAAGAAGAAAAAATACGATTATTTACAGAAAAAGAATGAGAATACTCCATATTGACACGAATCATCCGTTAATAATAGAGCAACTTACTGCTCATGGATTTGAAAATCACGAAGATTATAAAAGTTCAAAATCCCAAATCGAAAGCAAAATCGACCAATATGATGGTGTCATCCTTCGCAGTCGGTTCGCAATTGATAAGTTGTTTTTGGATAAGGCAACTCGCTTAAAATTTATTGCCAGAGTAGGAGCAGGTCTTGAAAATATTGATTGTGAATACGCTGAGCAAAAGGGAGTTATGATAATATCCTCTCCCGAAGGAAATCGTAATGCGGTAGGCGAACACACTCTCGGAATGTTATTAGCGCTGTTAAATAAGTTTAAAAAATCGAATCGTGAAATTGAGCGAGGTGTGTGGCTACGTGAAGAAAATCGAGGGTCGGAATTAGATTATAAAACCGTAGGCATTATTGGTTACGGGAATATGGGAAAATCGTTTGCTCGAAAATTGAAAGGGTTTGATTGTCAAGTGATTTGTTATGACATAAAACCCAATGTAGGCGATGAAAACGCACGACAAGTGTCCTTGGATGAGTTTTTTGAACAATCGGATGTGGTGAGTTTACACACACCGCAAACCCCATTAACAACAAAAATGATGAATACTGATTTCATCCACAGGTTCAAAAAACCATTCTGGTTATTGAACACTGCACGAGGGAAAAGCGTTGTAACTGATGATTTGGTTGAAGCCTTAAAGTCAGGCAAAATCAAAGGAGCAGGGCTAGACGTATTAGAGTACGAGAAAACGTCCTTTGAGGATTTCTTTACTGATGAACTCCCTGCTTCGTTTAGATATTTATTAGAAGCTGACAATGTAATACTTACACCTCATATTGCAGGTTGGACTGCTGAAAGTAAGACAAAATTGGCACAGGTGATTGTGGATAAAATCATAGAGAATTTTTCAGAAAAATAATTTACTCTTGATGTTGTTTATTCAACCGTTTTATCTATTCGTGCTTTTTTGATTTTGTAAAATTTCTTTGTATAATTTAGTAGGTCTTTCTTGTGAAATGTACTGGAAAAATCAAAAAAAGACAGAATATTTTCGTTTTACGGTGGTTAAGGGAAGAAGAAGAGCGGATTGAAAGTGACTATACGACATTTAACGGACAAATGCAGGAAAAAAAATCAAGGCTCGTGCTATAATCTGGGTAATATACAAAAAATACATGAATTACTACAATCACACCCGTAACTAACCAAGTATCAGTATCGTTTTTACGTTTGAAGTTTGGAAGATGTAACTATTTTGAAATCCAAGGTTCTTTTTAAACCTAATGGAAAAGTAGAATATCAAAATAACTAATAAACTCAAATATTTTTATAATGGGCATAAAGGCTTATCTAAAAACAAAAGTATTCGACAATCGAAAGAATGAAAAAATAGCTTGAACTTGGTAAGTCTTATATTTTTGCATACTGAAATGCTTGGTAAATAAAATGGAATCTCTGACAGACATACCTTTGCGAAAAATCATCCATGTGGATATGGACGCTTTTTATGCTTCGGTGGAACAGCTCGATTTTCCACAGTTGCGAGGGAAACCCATAGCCGTAGGTAGCGAAAAGGAACGAGGAGTTGTAGCAGCTGCCAGTTATGAAGCACGAAGATACGGGGTGCGAAGTGCTATCAGTGGAGTTCAGGCAAAGAAACTATGTCCACAGCTCATTTTTGTGCCACCACGTTTTGAGCGCTATCGTGAAATTTCAATGCAAATTCGCTCTATTTTTTATGAATATACCGATTTGGTAGAACCCCTATCCTTGGATGAGGCTTACTTAGATGTAACTCACAATAAAAAGAATAATCCTTCAGCAACTTTTTTGGCTCAAGAAATTCGTCAGCGTATTTTCGAAACCACGGGACTTACCGCTTCAGCAGGTGTCTCCGTCAATAAATTTGTAGCCAAAATAGCCAGTGATTTTAACAAGCCTAATGGACAAAAAACGGTACCTTTGGAAGAAGTGCAAGGTTTTTTAGATGTTTTGGACATTAAAAAATTTCATGGTATAGGAAAGGTTACAGCTGAAAAAATGTATCTGAATGGAATTTTCACGGGTAAAGATTTGAGAGAAAAATCTTTAGAGTTCTTAGAACTTCATTTTGGTAATAGAGGAACTTACTTCTATGAATTAGCACGAGGTATCCACCTGAGTGAAGTTAAATCATATCGATTGCCAAAGTCATTAGGCGTTGAACATACCTTTGAGAAAAACATTACCAGTGAGGTGTTTATGGAAGAAAAACTAACAGTGATCGCTAAAGAATTAAGTCAGCGGTTACAACGTAAAAAGATAGCGGGGAAAACCGTAACACTAAAAATCAAGTATGGTAATTTTTCAATTAATACCCGTAGTAAAACCTTATTGCATTATGTTGATAAAGAGGAGGATATATCTTATCATGCTAAAGAATTACTCTATAAACAACCTTTAGAGGATTCAGTTCGTCTGTTAGGAATATCGTTGGCAAATTTAAACAACATACCTGAAAAAAAAGAAAAAAATATGCCGAGGTATGTCCAGTTGAAACTGATTTTTCCGCAATAAAAAAACAAAATAAGGATTTAATTTTTATATTTGCAGGAGTGAATAATAAAAAAAGTTGATATGAATAGACAATGGTTGATTTTCGTAATGTGTTTGTTTTCATTGCCTGTATTTTCACAGCAAAAGCATGTTTATTTGAACGATGATTTAGAATATATTTCAGCTAAGAAATTCAATGACTACAGAAAATCGAATAATCACTATATCCTAACTTATGAATTGGATTCAGTAGTAATGCACGTGCAGGTTCAACGAGTTAAAAGAGGAAAAATAACTCTTGAACAGTTAGCAGTAATTCGTACCGAATTGTCTGGATTTTCGGGTCAATCCGTTCCCGAGAAAAACATTATTGTAGTAAATTATCATCACGGGAAGGATCCTTGTAATGATTCTCCTGAAGATTCGAGCTACTATGCTTTGATTAAAGATTATTTGAAAAAAATACAAAAGAAGAAAGATGTAAGTCAGTTTTTTGTTTATAACGAACGAGATGGAATCAAAGATTATGGGAAGAAAATCACTTGGCTGGAGGATAAAAATAAAACATTACGTGATTTATTCTTTCCGTTACAATATCCTTGTGGGAGTTTTGTTCTGATAGACGCTGAAGGAAATTATTATGTTCAAAAAGGAGAATATTCAAATCATTATATTCTTGATATACTACGAGATAAATCGAATATAACCAACGAAAGTAGCCATATTAAAAAGGGTGAAACGAATCGCACTCCTCGAAGAGTAGAGGTAAGGGCTATTAGACAATAGTAATGAAAAACGGAAAAATAGTTTTAATCACCGGAGCAACTTCGGGAATAGGCAAAGAAACGGCGTTACTCCTTAAAGAAAAAGGATTTACTGTTTATGGAACAGCTCGGAATGTAGAAGGTAAATCTCTACCTTTTCGGCTTTTGCCTATGGATGTACGCTGTAAAGAAAGTGTCGATAAGGCAATCCAAAGCATTCTCTCTGAAGTAGGTAAAGTTGATATACTGATCAATAATGCAGGTGTAGGAATTTCAGGAGCCGTGGAAGAATTACCTTCCGAAGAGCTTGAAAATGTGTTCGCTACGAATTTTTTTGGAGCCATTTACTTGATTCAAAAAGTACTTCCTACAATGCGAAATCGAAAAAGTGGATTGATTATCAACGTTACTTCCATAGCAGGGTATATGGGATTGCCCTTTCGGGGAGCCTATTCAGCAAGTAAAGGAGCTTTAATGCTGATGTCAGAAAGTTTACGAATGGAATTAAAAAATTTTGGAATCCAAGTGACAACTATCGCACCAGGAGACTACGCTACCGATATTGCTTCTCGACGTTATCATGCGCCTGTGAAAGAAGGTTCTGCTTATAGAGAAAAATATCAAAAATCTTTAGATTTGATGAATAAGCATGTAGATTCGGGAGGAAATCCCATTGAAATGGCAGAAAAAATATATAAAATTATAAAAACCAAGCACCCTAACGTACATTATAAACAAGGTAACTTCTTACAAAAGTTTTCCATTGTACTTAAACGTGTTTTACCAAGTAAAACCTACGAGCGAATGTTGATGAAACATTATGAATTGTAGAGAATAGGTAACCTTAAACTTTGAACTCAAATAAGCAATATTATGAAATTTTTTATTGACACAGCAAATTTAGATCAAATCCGTGAAGCTCAAGATTTAGGAGTTTTAGATGGAGTAACGACCAATCCTTCATTAATGGCAAAGGAAGGTATCACAGGCACAAACAACATTTTAAAGCATTATATAAATATTTGTGACATTGTCGATGGAGATGTTTCTGCAGAGGTAATTGCTACTGATTATGAGGGGATTGTCAAAGAGGGGACGGCCTTGGCAGAGTTGCATCCACAAATAGTGGTGAAAATACCAATGATTAAAGATGGTATCAAAGCTATCAAATATTTTTCAGACAGAGGAGTTAAAACTAATTGTACGCTAGTATTCTCGGCAGGACAAGCTTTGTTGGCAGCCAAAGCAGGAGCTACGTATGTATCTCCTTTTATCGGGCGGTTAGACGATATTTCCAGCGATGGACTTACTCTGATTGAAGATATCCGACTTATATATGATAATTACGGATTTGAGACTGAAATTTTAGCTGCTTCTGTTCGTCATACGATGCATATTATGCAATGTGCCAAAATAGGTGCGGATGTGATTACAGCTCCGCTATCCGCAATTGTGGGACTACTAAAACATCCATTAACTGATAGTGGTTTAGCTCAATTTTTAGCAGATTATAAAAAAGGGAATTAACTAATAATGAACAATTTTATAAAGTATAATCTCTCAAAATTGTTCATTAAATAAATTGTTTATTATTGATTACAACATATGAATTGGCAAACTGTAAAAGAATACGAAGATATTACCTACAAAAAATGTAACGGCGTAGCGAGAATCGCCTTTAACCGACCAGAAGTACGTAACGCATTCCGCCCAAAAACCACCTCTGAGCTTTACGACGCTTTCTATCACGTGTACGAAGATGCGAGTGTAGGCGTGGTGATCCTCACGGGGGAAGGTCCCAGCCCCAAAGATGGCGGACACGCATTTTGTAGCGGTGGCGACCAAAAGGCTCGTGGTCATCAAGGTTATGTAGGCGAAGACGGCAGACACCGACTCAACATATTAGAAGTACAGCGACTTATCCGATTTATGCCCAAAGTGGTCATCGCGGCGGTAAACGGATGGGCAGTAGGTGGCGGACACTCGCTTCACGTGGTGTGCGACCTCACCTTAGCCAGTAAAGAACACGCAATTTTCAAACAAACCGATGCCGATGTTACCAGCTTTGATGGAGGCTATGGCTCGGCATATTTGGCAAAAATGGTAGGACAGAAAAAAGCTCGTGAGATTTTCTTTTTAGGGAGAAATTACTCCGCACAAGAGGCTTTTGAAATGGGGATGGTGAATAAAGTAGTACCTCACGCTCGTTTGGAAGAGGAAGCGTATGAATGGGCTCAAGAAATCCTTGCTAAGTCGCCAACTTCTATCCGTATGCTGAAATTCGCAATGAACCTCACCGACGACGGAATGGTAGGGCAACAAGTCTTTGCAGGAGAAGCCACTCGCCTTGCCTATATGACCGACGAAGCCAAGGAAGGACGAAACGCTTTCCTCGAAAAACGAAAACCTGACTTTGGGGAGAATCAGTGGATTAGTTAAATATATTTTAATAATATGGTTCTTCTTTTTTATTATGAATATTAAAACAGTAGATGATATTAGAAAGATAAGAGGTGATATTAGGGAGAAAATAAAGACTCTCAATTTAAAACAATTCCAAAATCAAACATTTGGACAAGAAAATGAGTATTCTTATCGAGGTTTGATAGGAGGAATAGAATCTTTACTGACAGATTTATCAACACTTACACAGCATAAAAATAAGTTTTTGAAACTATCAGATTATGATGAGAGAAGAAATATTATTTCCACTTTAAATAACATTCTGTCTTATCTTGAAAATCCGAGCAATTTATATAGTTATGTCAATAATTTAAAGAAAATCCTTCGTAATTACAATGTTAGAAATTTTTCTGAGCATCAAATAGAATTTGAAAAAGAGATAGAGAATGTCAGAAAAATAAAAATGGAGTTGAAAGATGTTCTGAGAGACGCTTTAATGTTTAAAATGGAGATAAATAAGAATTCTAATTTAATCAAAGAAACACAAGAAGATATAGATAAAAAGTTAGAGAACTCTATAGAAACTTTCAAAGAAATTTCTCAAAAACTAAAAGAGATGTCTAATGAGACAGATAAGCAACAAACTTTAAATGAGGATTTAGATTCAATAAAAAGAGATGCTGAAATTAGTTTGGACACTATTTCAGAATTTGAAAAGGAGGCAAGTTCAAACAATAAATTGATACAGACATTTGCTGAAAATATTCATAGTAGAGATAAAAGGCTCGCTCAAATTGAAGCAGAAACCAATTCTATTTCAGAAAAATTAAAAAAATACGAAGAAGAAAGAAAAAGCATACTAAAAGAGGCTCAAAATCTAATAGAGACAGCTAAACAAGCATTAAACTATAAAACGGCAGAAGGATTAAGTGCTGCATTTTCTACCCAGCACGAACAAGCTAATAAATGGTATTATTGGGTTTGGTGGATTGTAGGGGCAGGAGTTTGTTTATGTGGAACTCTTGGTTTAGGACTGTGGGTTATGTACAATATTCAAGACCAATGGTTTATGATTTTGGGAAGAATATTGTTATTGCCTATTCCTATTATTGGAGCTGTATTTTGTGCCAATCAGTATACGAAACAAAAGAATATTATAGAAGATTATGCCTATAAACAAACGATTGCTAAAGCTATTGTTGGATTTTCTGAAGAATTAAATAAAAATGGTAAAGATGGAGACAACTCAGAATATGTAAATTATATAAAACAAGCACTTACAGAAATACATAAAGACCCTTTACGAAGTAGGAAAGAAGATAAACCTCTTCTTAATTTGAAAAATAATCAACTAGAACAACTTATAGAACTTGCTAAAAAAATTATAGAGATAGGAAAAAGTAATACTTAAATAAGTGTGATGTTATCAGAAAGTAAAAATAATCTATAAAAATCAATTTTCGCTGACCGAAATCCATTTTTGACTGACCGAATATCATTTTTTGATGACCAAAACTCATTTTTCAGTGCCGAAAACCTATTTTTGTAAGACCAATATTCAAAAAATAACCACTTAATATAATTTTATCATTAACTAAATCCATTTTATTATGAACGAAAACGAAAACAAAAAGACCACAGAGGGAAATGCTACGGCAAACCAGCCGAAAAAAGCCACCAAGAGCCAGTATATGAATGCCGATGCGAAGATTCAGCAAATGAAACTGGTGTTTTCTAATGCCAAACTCCCCGAAATCTTACCACAATTGCAAACTTTGGGTTATACCGAAGAGAAGCTTAATGACTACCTAAAAAAGGTAGCCGAACTGGAACAATTGGCTCAAAACCAAAAGAAAGAATACGCCGAGCAGTATGCCGAAACGGAAAAATTTGATGCCAAAAGAAAACAAATCAATGAACTTTACATTCGTCATTTATCGTTCTGTAAAATTTTATTTAAAGGAGATACTTTAGCAGCCAAAACATTAGAGTTCGCAGGGGAAAGAAAATATGCCTATGCTTCTTGGCATCAGCAGGTAAGCAATTTCTATGGACAACTGTTGGGCAATTCGGACTTCTTGGCAAAAGTAGGTACTATCAACATCACACAAACCAACTTGGAGACTCAAAAAACGGCTTTGCAGGAGCTATCTACCTTAAAAGAAAATCAGAAAAAAGAGGCTGGCGAAGCCCAAAAAGCTACTGAAATCCGCGATGAAGCGTTGGACAAACTTTACCCTAGCTATACCGAGCTGGTGGCGTATGCCAAAGTTCTCTTCCAAGACGACCAAATCCTGGAAGCATTGGGTATTGTAGTGAAAAGATAGGTGATTTGTAAAACCCAAAACCTGACTTCGGGGAGAATCAGTGGATTTCGTAGGGGGCAATGGTTAATAATTACCTGTCCTTACAACCACCATTTAAAAAAATATAAAGTGAATTTATATGGAACTAAAAAAATCTTTTCCAAAATTAAACGATGAATTGCTAAAAAAAGTAGAACGAATTTTAGCCGAGAAATTTGATTATAAAAATATTCCAAGTGATTACAAAAACTTTTTACTTAAAAACAATGGTGGTTATGTTTCGCCTGGCTTTGTTGATGATAGCGATACTTTTAAGCATACACACGAAATCGTTTTTAATACACCTTTAAAATGGAGCAAAGATAATAATAGACCTGTAACGCCCACTTTGGTATCGTTTTTTGCTGTTTGGTTGGAAGAAGATATGAACGGAAATGGAGTGGAGGATTGGAATTTGCCAGAACTCATTTTATCAAACGTACATTCAAAATACGATTTTGATGTTTTACCAGATAAGATGATGTCTATCGGTAAATGTGAGCATCCTGATGCTGCTGATATGTTATGTTTATCACTTGACAAACAAGACTATGGTGCAGTGTATTATTACTATGGAATGTGCGACCACCCTGCACTTTTTCACGGTGATTTTTATCAAAAAGCAAGTGATAAAGTAGTGGAAAAGTATGGGTTATCCGATGAAGATTTGTACAATCTTGACGAAGATAATCCGCAAGATACAACTATTATCAACGAACTGAAAAAGGCTGTTTTTGTAAAAGTTGCCAATTCGTTCAGTGAGTTTTTGGACAAATGCAAAATCGCCAAAGTGGAAGATTTGTATGCTTAAAATGTGGCTTGGGAAATCCTTGCTAAATCTCTAACTTCTATCCGTATGCTGAAATTTTCGATAAACCTCACCGACGACAGAATGGTAGGGCAACAAGTTTTCGCAGTAGAAGCCACTCGCCTTGCCTATATGACCGACGAAGCCAAAGAAGGACGCAACGCCTTTTTACAAAAACGCAAACCTGACTTTGGCGAGAATCAGTGGATTTTGTAGATAGAGAGAACCCTCAAATTTTCATGGATGCCAGATATCTCAAAACTGTAAATTGAATGTCTTTTAAGTTTAAGTATCTGATGATTACTTCAAAAATGGTATGATAAAAATTTGAGGGTTTTATTTTTTTAATAAGTATGTTTACTTTATATTTCTTAAATTAATAATTTCCTGTTGAGTCAATTTTCGCCAATGTCCCCGAGGAAGGTCTTTTTTAGTAAGTCCAGCGAACACAACGCGGTCTAATTTTTCAATTTCATACCCCAGATGTTCGAAAATACGACGGACAATACGGTTTCTTCCGCTGTGAATTTTAACACCTATTTCATTTTTAGGTTTGTCGTTCACATAGCTGATTTCATCTACTTGAATAAACCCATCCTCAAGTTCAATTCCCTCTTCAATTTTTATAAAATCTTTGTAGTCTAACTTACGGTCAAGAACCACGTGATATATTTTTCGTACACCATGTGTTGGATGTGTTAATTTTTTTGCTAAATCACCGTCATTAGTTAGTAATAAAAGTCCTGTGGTAGGTCTGTCCAAACGTCCAACAGGCAGAATACGAGCCGTAGTAGCATTGGCAACTAAATCCATCACAGTTTTACGACCTTTTTCGTCACTTGTAGTGGTGATAAATCCTTTTGGTTTGTTTAATAAAATGTATTCTTTCTTTTCCGAAGAAATCACTTTTCCGTCGAATTTTACTACATCGGTAGGTTGTACACGATATCCTAATGTAGTCATTACCTGTCCGTTTACCTCCACGTTTCCCGCAGCAATGTAGATATCAGCATTTCGACGAGAACAGATTCCTGCATTGGCGATATATTTATTCAGGCGTATCTCCCCAGTTTCTGGAGTGTTGTCCTGTTGTTCAATCTCGGTGTTGTAATTTTTTTTGATAAACGGTTTCTTATAACTGTTGTTTCTTTTGAAATTCGGATTGTAGGATTTTTTGTACCCCCCTTCGTTGGAAGCATCTTTGAAATTTGGATTGTACGGTTTTCTGTATCCCCCTTCGTTGGAGGTGTCTTTGAAGTTTGGATTGTACGATTTTTTGAAACCGCTGTTTGTTTTAGTTCGGTCTGAATTGTATTCTTTTTTGTTGTAAGTACGCTCCGATGATCCATACTCTTTTTTAGTGTAGTAAGGTTTGTCAGAAGAGCGTTCCGAGTTTCCATATTCTTTCTTTTGGAATGAGTTGTTTGAATATTCTCTCTTTTTGTAAGAATTATTGCTACGTTGTGAGTTAGTGTTGTTACTGGAATATTTTTTTTCCATAAATTCTCTATTTATTTAATGATGTATTTTATGTTTTAGAACCAGAAAGCGTTCGAAACCGTAATGTATTACAAAGGCTTTATATCACTATAAAACTTTTGAATGTGCAAAGATACTACATAGAAATGACATAGCATGTTTTTTTGTAAGAAATATTTTTAAAAAGGCAAAGCTCAAAACTTTTTTCATATCTTTGCGGTATGGAATTTTCGTCAAAAATTTTAGAAAATGCGGTGTATGAGATATCGCAACTTCCTACAATAGGAAAGCGAACTGCTTTGCGGTTAGCTTTACATCTGTTAAAACAACCTGAGGAGCAATCTGCTAGGTTGGCATCAGCTTTGATTAATTTGCGAACACAGATTCAGTACTGTAAAAAATGCCATAATATTTCTGATGTAGAAATCTGTGACATATGTAACAATTCGAGCAGGGAAAACGGTATTGTATGTGTAGTAGAAGATTTTAGAGATGTGATTGCGATTGAAAATACGGGGCAATTTTTTGGGCAATATCATGTTTTGGGAGGGAAAATTTCTCCTATTGATGGCGTAGCTCCGTCAAGTTTACACATTCAGTCATTAGTCGAAAAGGTAGCATCGGGTAAGATTAAAGAACTTATTTTTGCACTGAGTAACACTATGGAAGGTGATACCACAAATTTTTATATTTATAAACAAATTGAACAGTACGATGTGGTGATATCCACTATAGCTCGTGGAATTTCCGTTGGGGGAGAGTTGGAGTATGCCGATGAGGTTACTTTGGGACGGAGTATAACTCAACGAATTCCGTTCGAATTAGCTCTGAAAGGGTAAAAATTAAGGATTGTAGAGAGTCAGTCGGTTTATTTTTGAAAAGGATATTTCTTGAAGGTAAATAGATAGGATTTGGGCTTTGCTACTTCTTTAAACTCCTTGGTTTTATGATTGTTTTTTTTCGAAAGTCGAGGTACTTGTGAAAAATATTTTGAACGACAAATAAAAAAAGAATCTTTAAATTTTAAATAAAGAACAAGAAATGGCTAAATACGAATTAAAACTACCTCAAATGGGGGAGAGTGTTGCAGAGGCGATTGTAACGAATTGGTTAAAAAAAGTAGGAGATACAGTCGAGGTCGATGAAGGAATTGTGGAAGTTGCTACAGATAAAGTCGATTCTGAAGTGCCTTCGGAAGTGTCGGGAGTAGTCGTTGAATTGCGTTTTGAAGTTGACCAAGTCGTGAAAATTGGTGAGGTTATGGCAATCATCGAAACGGAGGCTTCAGCAGAAGCTGTTGCTACACCTACGGTTGAGACCACTGCTAAAGTTATAGAAAAAGAAATTGAACAATTACAGCAGAATGTGACTAAAACAGATGTTGTTGTAAGTGGTTTAAAATCAGATAGATTTTATTCTCCTTTGGTGAAAAGTATCGCTCAAAAGGAAGGAATTTCACTGCAAGAGCTTGATCAAATCAAAGGCACAGGAGCAGATAATCGGGTAACTAAAAACGATATGCTATCCTACTTAGAAAATCGGGAGAAACAAACAGTAAATAGGTCTGCTGAGTTGCCTCAAAACAAGGTGGCAGAGGTAAAGGCGACATCTTTCCAAAAAGGAGACGAACGCATTGAGATGTCGCGTATGGGCAAACTCATCGCCGAGCATATGGTACATAGTAAACACACTTCACCTCATGTTCAGAGTTTTACAGAGGTGGATGTTACCCGTATCTGGAATTGGCGTAATAAAGTCAAAAAAGCATTTGAAGCCCAAGAAGGAGAGAAATTTACGTTTACCCCTATCTTTATGGAAGCTGTTGCTAAAGCTTTGAAAGACTATCCGATGATGAATATTTCATTAGAAGGGACGACCATTATTAAGAAAAAAAATATTAATATTGGTATGGCTACTGCATTGCCTGATGGAAACCTCATTGTTCCAGTAATCAAAAACGCTGATCAGTTGAATTTACGAGGAATGACTAAAGTAGTCAATGATTTAGCAAAACGTGCAAGAGCCAATCAGTTAAAGCCAGATGAAATCAAAGACGGAACCTATACCGTGACCAATATCGGGTCGTTTGGTAATGTTTTCGGAACACCGATTATCAACCAACCTCAAGTCGGAATTTTGGCAATTGGAGCTATTCGGAAAACACCTGCAGTTATTGAAACGCCCGAGGGAGATGTGATAGGTATTCGTTATAAAATGATGCTTTCGCATAGCTATGACCATCGGGTTGTCAATGGAGCTTTGGGAGGTATGTTTGTGCAACGTGTAGGCGAATATCTCGAAAATTGGGATATGAATCGAGACATTTAATCAATTTGAAACCATTCTAAATTTCAAAAAATGAGCGTGAGAGATATAGAAAATATGTATCTTTGCCCCTAGTTTTTGAATTTAATAGGTAAATCTATGGCCATTAAGATTACAGAGGATTGCATAAATTGTGGAGCTTGTGAGCCTGAATGTCCCAATAATGCCATTTATGAAGGAGCTGATGATTGGCGTTACAGTGACGGAACTGCACTCAGTGGAGGGGTGGTTTTGCCAAACGGAAAGCAGGTCGATGCGGATGAAGTACAACAACCCGTGAGCGATGATTTCTATTTTATCGTAGTGGATAAATGTACCGAATGTATTGGTTTTCACGAAGAACCACAGTGTGCGGCAGTTTGTCCCGTGGATTGTTGTGTTCCAGATGAAGATAATAAGGAAACTCAAGAGGAACTCACTGCAAAAAAGAAATTTTTACACAATGAGTAAAAAATACAAAAAGGCTATCGATTTTGCGATAGCCTTCTTTATTAAAGCCTATGAAATTCATTGTTAATCGTCTTCTTGTTCCCAAAGGATACTCAGGGATAACTCTGTTTCCTTTTGTATTCGTATCCAGAAAGGAGTGTTTAAACGATCCACAGTTTTTGAATCACGAAAAAATACACCTCCAACAACAAAAAGAACTATTGGTAGTCTTCTTTTATCTGTGGTACGTACTTGATTTTCTTTTTAAATATATCAAATACCGAAATTGGCAAAAGGCATACCACAACATCATTTTTGAGCGAGAAGCTTACCATAATCAAGACAATCTCAATTATTTAAACAGTCGGAAACGGTTTGCATTTCTGAAAAAGGATATTTAAGGTGTCAGAATATTGCTTTTCGATGTTGTAATTCCCACAGTTTTATAGAAAATATTCATGTCTGTGAAAAATTTATGAAATTGTCGATGATTCTAAACGTATAAATTCTTAAGCCTTACAGACTTTATCTGTACATGGGCAAGATATTTATTCTCCAAACCAATAGAAAAACTTAGGGAATCCTTCTACTTTGATGATAGGTTCAGTACTTACTTTACCCGTAGAGAGGTCGTAAGTGTAAAACCCCTTAGAGGTTTGGTTAATAGAACCGAATAAAAATGTATTGTTTTTATAAATTCCCATTCCTGTAGAATAACCATTGGCAACAGGTATTCCTTTGATGAGAGTTACTTGTTTGCTACTTAAATCTACTTTTACAGGAGCATACATAACTGCTAAAGGACTCATTTGTTGGTCTGGGGTATATTCTTTAATAGCCACATATCCGTAGGTTATGTTGTTTTTAATATATCGAGCGGGAAGGAAATAGGAAATTTTCCCAGGAGCATCAGCAACTGTAATGTCATCAAATTTCATTGAGAAAGTAGGGTCAATATCAGTTTCTCCGGCTTTGATTCTTAAAAATCCTCCTCCAAATCCATCTACTTGACCAAAAGCTCCAATACAAACGAGGTAAATATTTTTATGTTCGTCCATCAAGATTCTGTCACCTGGATGGGTAGGAAAAGATAATCCTGAGGCTGTTTCCTTGATATGTTTTTCTATGGCATCTGTTTGGGTGTTGATTATCAGTACTTCAACCGCTTTTTCTTGTGGAAGCCAAGTTCCTGCTTTCCATTGTCCTAAGGTTACGAATAGTAAATTGTCGCGAATAATCATACCCGAAGGCTCAGGATTGGGGTCACCATAGGTGTTTAGGTCTATTTCACCTGTTTTTACCATCGTTGTAGGGTTGAAAATAAATATTTTACCTAAGCCTGTAAGTCCTAAATAAGCCTTGGTATCATTTACGACAGTTAGGTGTGTTGCTTGTGAGTTCCCAGGTAAAGACATGGTAGCCGATTTTTTCAATACCCCATCTTCACGGACGAATTTGGTTAATTCAGAAGCGTCCGTTCCAAAAAAACTTGGGAAAGTAAATATCCAGTTTTTATGCACAGAGGGAGGAGTGATGGGGCTAATTGGAAAGGCATTCTGATTACTTACCGTTTTCGGAGAAATATCGTCCAACAATTGGATGTAACCACTTCCTGAGAGGTCATTATTTACTACCGTAGCTTCTATTAAAATTTCTCCTTTACCTGACATAGCATCAGGAGTTTCATTCTCTTTATCGCAACTTACTGCGAAAAATGTTGCTAAACAAGCAACTAACATTGCATTTTTTTTCATTGTATTTCATTTTTATAAGTTAATTAATGTATTTTCAGTTAGTACGGTTCTAAGTGTACTTCGTTGCTTTTGTTCTTCACTTTTTACATTCGATATCGCAACTTAAGACCAAAATTACGTCCTGGAAGCGGACGATTAAACTCTGAAATTACTTTTTCGTTTGTTAAATTATTCATTCGGAATGAAAGCAATATTTTTCCGTTTCTGAATCCGTGTTCAATACCAAAATTGAATGTTAAACTACGAGGTATGCGACGTTCTTGATGCTTACTTACCTCAAAATCATACCAATATCCTTCTATGAAAGAAGTGTCCAACATCAATCTCGTGTTTTGATTTTGTCCACCCAAAATATTTTTTTTGTGATATTCCAAGCCCATATTGCTCAAAAAATAGGGAATGTTGGGCATCCGTTTGCCTTTGGTCACGTTGGGGATAGAGGTATTGGGTTCATAATCGCGCATGTCTCGAAGATCTTGATACGTAAGATTCACATATCCGTACAGAGAAGGAAAAATATCCGCTTTGGCATCAAACTCTACTCCAAAAGAACGCATCTCACCAAAATTCTCATAAAAAGACTGTAGCAGACCTCCTGTATATCGAATCATATTGGTTAAATAAGAATAAAAACCTGTTAGTTCTATTTCCAATCGTTTGTCTGTTAAGGTGTTTTTGTGAAATAGTAATCCTATATTAGCATTTGTTCCACGTTCAGGCAATAGGTTACTGGCAGGAGCTGTTAAAAATCCATCGCCCAAAAGTTCATTGTCCGAAGGTAAGCGGACGTCATAGGCTACGGAACTTTTAATCATCAAATTATCTGTAAAATTGTATCGTATGGCATTATTTATTCCCCAATTTCCTTCGGAAATATTAATGTCTTTCACACCTCCAAGCCCTAACAGACCTGCTTGTTTGGCATCGCTCTTATAATGGTAGTATTTTCCTGTTAAAGAATTAAGCCACTTTTTGTTACGACTACTTAAATCATAAGAAATTCCTGCAACCCAGCTAATCATTTTATTATCAAAATCGGTTCGATAGCCTATAATTTGTTCTTTTACAGGGTCAAAAGGTGAATTTTTGATGTGATTTAATTGTGAATTGAAGTTTATATTTTGATTTTCACTGATTATGTAATTGAGATTTAATCGATTGTTTAATGCAAGGTTTTTCCGATAAGAGTCCGAAGCATACAATCCTATTTCTCCGCTGGAAGGATAGGACATTCCATCCCAGTTGTACCTCATCATGGAGGTGTCATTCAAATTGAATTCTGCACTACTGATGGTTGTATTCATATCAAAATCCAATCCTGTGATGAGAAAGTTATCTTTTTCAAGTTCATTGATAAAGGCGAACACGTTAGTTTTGCTGAAAGCGTGTTTGATGTTAGTTTCAATACCCTGTATTTGTTGGTCAGTTTGGATGGTAACCGCTTCTATTGATATTTCGTCGAACCACCATTTGGTGGCTTTAAAACCTGTTCCAATAAGCATTTTGCGATGTCGGTCATGGTCACGTTTAACGCGAAGTCCACGGTGATGGGGCAAATCCATTTCATAATCATTGTCCGAATATGTGTAATTTGCTGATGCTCCGAACTCTATTCCGGCATCTTTAAGATTACTCTTACCCATCATTTGAATTTTGTGTGTATTAAATGACGCTATTTCGTAGCTTACATCATAGTATAAAGGTGGATATTCCTTTGTAATCATATTTACAGCACCTCCCATTGCGGAGCCTCCGAGTCGAGCGGGAACAATGCCTTTGTAAATTTCTACACGTTCGATGAGGTCAATAGGTATATCATGAAGCGATACATAATCGGAGAATAACCCTATGGGCGAATCGTCCAAGAAAACACCGATACGTTTGCCCTCCAATCCTCGAACTGAAATGCGAGAAGCACTTCCTACGCCACCTGTGTTGCGAATGGTAACTCCTACAGTTTTGTTTAATACATCATTGAGAGAACTTGTTGTACCTTCAAATTGTTTTGAATTAATCACCGAAACGGTCATGGCACTGTTTCGTAAGATACGTTCTTCATTTTTCTGAGCCTTTACTACCACTTCACTGAGAGATTCTACCTCTGGTTTTAGGCTTACGTTTATGGTTTTATCTCCTTCAATGGAAATTTTTATTGTTTGAGTTTCATAACCAAGGTAAGACACGATAAGGGTATGCGTTCCATGCGGAATCTTTTCTATCCGGAAAAATCCTTTACTATCCGAAATCACTCCTTTTTGAAATTCTCTGAAGTAAACCTCAGTAGCAGGAAGCGGTTTTTTGGTGGATTCATCAAATACAAAACCTGATAAATTGCCCAATTGAGTTTGTGAGTAGGTAATGAAAATGAAAACAAAAAAAATGAAAACAGATAAAAATTGCTTTGACATATGATTATTTAATTTTGTTCTAAATAAATTTGTGTATGCAAAATTAGTTTGTATTTTTGCTAATGAGTTTAATCTAACGGATATTTTTTTTAATCTAACGGAGAAAATTATCATGAAAATAATGGATTTTGATAAAATCGCTAAAGAAGAGATTGTTTTATCAAGAAGAGATGAGGGAAATTTTAATCTTTCATTGAAAAATGAGGTAGGAAATATACAGCTTCAGGTGAAAAATATGAAGGAAATATCAATCTATAAATGGCAATCCCTTTTTTCAGAAGCTACACAAATTCGTGAGAATACAACTCCTTCAGTTCGTTTTTTTGCACTAAATCAATCTAAAAACGGTGTGAAAGTGAAGATGAAAAATCTGGATTTGACGATACAGCAAGGTATGTTCAATGTTTTGTTTGTCGATACGGAAGAAGAAGGTTGTGATCTTTTCAGAGAAAATGACCATACGGTTTTCTCTAGTTTTTTTATCTCAAACGATCGTTTTTTGCATCTTGCCAATACTTATCCCGAAGTATTTCAAAGCTTTCTAAATCAGTATCAACGAGATAAAAATTTTATTCTTTCAGATAGAAACGGACTTCCGCTTACTTCTCAGATGAATACAATACTTCAGCAGTTAGAACAAAGTCATTTGATGGGAAATGTTTGTGAAACTTATGCTGAAATCAAAATATTGGAGCTTTTCATTCTGCAGCAACAACTTTTGGGACAGCACATAAAAACCAAAAAACATTGCAAGACCCAATCCGATATTGATAAAATACACGAAGTGCGTCATCTTTTAATGCATAATTTCCATGCTCCATTGAGCCTATCAGAGCTTTCTCGTCGTGTAGGTCTGAATGAAAATAAATTGAAATATGGATTTAAAGAGATATTTGGTACTACCGTTTTCGGATATCTTTTCGATCATAAGATGCAGTTAGCTAAGCAACTTCTTTTGGAAACGAACAAGAGTATTTCAGAGATTGCAGAAGCCTGTGGCTATGATTATGTGTCACATTTTTCCACAGCTTTCAAAAGGAAGTACCATGTCTCGCCATTAAAATTTAGGGAGTAAGTGTTTATATTTTCGGTATGAAGTAGCTCAAAATAGTAAAATAAATGTACTTTTGTTGCCTAAAAAAGGATATGAAAAGTAAATTAAAAGCTGTAACCGAGTTTCATACGGCCTTCGGATTGGGAGTAAAACAACAACCCACCACTGAGCTAACCCCTGAAACTATCAACTTGCGATTTAAATTAATGGCAGAGGAAAACCAAGAGTATTTGGAAGCTGCCAGAAATAATGATATGGTCGAAGTAGCTGATGCTTTAGGGGATATGCTCTATATTCTTTGTGGAACCATCATCGAACACGGAATGCAATACAAAATAGACGAGATTTTTAGTGAAATCCACCGAAGTAATATGAGTAAACTTGACGCTGACGGAAAACCTATCTACCGAGAAGATGGCAAAGTGATGAAAAGTTCCCGTTATTTTCCGCCAAATATTGCAGAGGTTTTAAAGTCTACAGATTAATAAAACTATATTATAGGTTCGTGAGATTAATGCGTTCAGCTTAGTGTATGCGCATTTGTTACTTAACACATACGAACCCGTCGTTCAATGGGTACGTACCTATCAAACAACAGGTACGCTCCTGTTTTTCAGCGGAAGCGTACCTGTTTAAGTTTCTCACGGATTGCGATTTATTTTTTGTACTTTTCGTATTTTACGGTAGCAAGCATTTCTTTAAGGTCAGTACCTGGGCGGAACTGAATTTTGTTTCCTTTGATGTTGGCTGCGGTAAATTTCTTTTCGTCGTCCACACCCTCGCTGGTGATGGTTATTTGGAAACTTCCAAAATCACCAAATTTCACGATTTCTCCATTAGAGAGGTGTTTTATAAGCACTTTCGTAAGTTCGTTAAGCGTTGCCAATACGTCGGTATCCGAAACGGTAGTCGACCCCGTTGCTATTTCTTTAGCGATTGCCTTTAGGGTGATTTCGCCATCGGCTTTAGCACTGGCATAAAACTTCGGAGCCTCTTCGGGCTTTTGTGGGTTCTTGCGTCCCACGACATTGTACTTTACTGGCATAATATATGGTATTAATGGGTTACTGATTTAATTTTTTTGTTTCTATTCTTCTACTTTTTTAAAAATAAATCCCATTGTCCCCTGACGAAACTCAAAAACGTTTTCATCAGGATTAAAAATAAGTTTAATATCGGCTGGTTCAAACTTAAATGTATGATTTTCATACGCTTCTAACGGAATTTCAGGTTGCTTCGTAGCTTGTGAGTACAATACATTTCCTTTTTTGGTAATGGTAATTTCCAAATTTATTTTATCGTTAAAATATGTACCTAAATATTTGTCTAAATCTTCGGATTGCAGAGAGATAGGCTTTTCGGACTTCAAAGGCTCATTATACAAAATACTTCTAACCGCTTTAACAGGTATTTTCGTAGTGATTAAGGTTTGATTTTGCAAAAGGACGATGGTTTTATCATTGGTAAGTTGTTGTTCCAAATAGGTAATGTAACCTCCCCAACTTCCTGAATGATTGATAATTTTGCCATATTTTTCGCTCTCTTCCAAGAATAGACCAAATCCGTATTCGGTGTTTTGGTTATTATTAAGCGTGTAATCGGCAAAAAGTTTATCGCTTTGTTGCTTGGTGAAGAGTGTATTGTTTTGGAGGGCTTTTGTCCATTTGAGCAAATCTTCGGTAGTTGAATATACCCTTCCTTGCCCATAAACGCCGTCAAAATACTGAGCATATTCCACATCTCTTTCCAAATTGCCTTCATCATTTGGCATATACCCCACCGCCAAATTCGGTACTTTCAATTTATCTTTATATAAGAATAAAACTGCGGTGTTGTTCATTTTCAAAGGTTTGAAAATATGTTTTTTCAGATAATTGGCATAGCTTGTTTTGGAAACTCGCTCAATGATGGTTGCTAAAAACAAATAGCCTGTATTGCTATACTTAAATTTTTCGTTGGGTTCGAAAAGTATTTTAGGTTGCTCCTTTGCAAACAATTCGATGACGTCATCATTGGTAATTGTTCCGTTTTTATTCATTTTTTCTCTGAATAACTCCATATAGTCAGGCAGTCCTGAGGTGTGATGAACCAAATGCTCTATGGTTATTCCTTTATAAAAAGACAACTCAGGAATGTAATTGGTTATATCATCCGACAGACGCAATTTTTTGGACTTTTCGAGCAACAGAATTGCCGAAGCCGTAAATTGTTTGCTTATCGAAGCTAAATTAAATATCGACTTTTGGGACAATTTTATATTTTCTTCAATGTTTCCTACACCATAGCTTTTTTCAAAAATAGTCTTACCATTTTCAGCGATTAAAACATTTCCGTGAAAAGCATTTTTACTATGCAACGAAGTAAAAAGACTGTCTAATCGTTCGGCTTTGCTTTGTGCAAAAACAAAACTACTACATTGTAACGCAACAAATAATAAGGTTATTTTTCTCATTTTATAAAATTTAGTGGGGTTATTTAATAATCCGTTATTGGAGTTATTATGTTTTTGTTGATTTTTATATTATATTGTAATTCAGCGAAATAGAATTATGATTAAAAAAAATCTTTATATATAAAAATATTTACGAAACTTTAAAAATACTTTTTTATTAAATCTTGCAAGTCCATTGCTTTGTAATTGTTGGGTATTCTACCTTTCATTCTTCGGTACAATTTATTTTCGGCTTGTTGTTTTTTGTTAGGCTGAAATATGAAAATATACTGACTATGTATCGGTAAAGAACTTCCTAATAATTCGATAGAATCATCAACTTTTCCGACCAATTCCTCTGTTGTTAAATTATTAGGATTCGTTACATTAAGTTTAAAATCTACCAAAACCATCTCTGTGGTATCAGTGTTCGATACAGCAAAGGCAATGTCCATAGATTTTGGTTTTTCTGTATTTTCTCCAAAGTATTCTTTATCTTTTGCACAATCCAAATTCAAGACCTCTACATCATTTACAAGATGAGGTACAATCCTAAGAGATTTATCCTCATTAAATATTGCTTGGTTAAAATCTTTTAAGCAATAAGGATGTTTAACGGAAAGAGTGTGGTTTATTGTTTTGGTTTTATCGTACTTCATTTAAACACTGTATTTGTTGATTCTGTCAATAGCGATATTGAACGATTCAAAAATAGGGTCTATCTCTTTCTCTAAATGCTTGTAATTATAGGTAAATGTCTCTTTTTCTTTTTCAGCAAGATAGAAATTCACATCTTCTAAAACGCCTTCCTTTTCGGAAATATAACGGATAGCACTTACCATATCAGGATTATGACTTGCCAAAAAGAATTTTACACCCAAATGTTTGTTTAGATTGACAATAATTCTTGCGTATTCTACAATCCATTGTGGATGAAGATTAGACTCAGGTTCGTCTATAATCAGCAGTGTTTTATCATTTAGATGTCCTCCTTTTAGCAATAGCTGTAAAATAGAAAACGCTTTAATTCCTGTTGCTACATAGGATAAGTCAAAAGTTTTTCCATCTAACCTTTTGTACTTGAAATCATCTCCAAATAAATCATCGTCTAAGTAAGTATCTCCTTGAATAACTTTTTGAATATCACTAATAACGCTGTTAGAGTCCGTTTTTCTTTTATTTCTTAATAGTTCGTTTAAGTCCTGCCAATGCGTATTTTTACTTTCGTCCATAGAAAATACCATTGGAGTATCTATATAGATTGTATTTTGTATGGTGTATGGAATGGACAGATTATTATTTTTAAAAGAAACTATATCAACATCGTGCTCAAACACATCAAAAGTAGTTGGAAATTTACTGTCCGAAAACTCTTTTGTGAGTTCATTAGTGAACAAGTGGATAGGTCTTGATTTGATTCTACCTTCCGCCCCCTTAAATTGATTCGTAATAATCTCTTGTATTTTATCGAAAAGATAATCTTTGGATATTTTTTCCTCTAAAATATCTTCAATTATCATAATAAATCTATTTAGCCTTGGGTCTGATTCTTCTAAAATTTTATGTTCCTTAAACAAATATTTTATTTTATCAATTAAGCCTTGATAGAAACCTTGTTCTACAATATTTATTTTTCTAAAATCCTCTCTTAGTTCCTTTTTATCTTTTTGAGGTAATTTACTTCCCAGTACCAAATTTTGAAGATAATAAAATATAGGGTCGAGATTGGCAACTAATTGCTCTTTGACTATATTCTCATAGTTAGAAACCGTTTTATATAAAAAATACAACAATTTGGATAGCGTACTCTTACCGCATCCGTTTTCTCCTGCAACCAGAGTTATCCCATCAATTTTTATTTCTGCTTTATGAATAGCACGAAAATTTTCTATATTAACTCTTACATTCGCTGACATATTTTCATTTTTTTATTGATTTATAAAATCCCCGCCTGCGGTGGCTCACCGCTAATCATTCAGCTTCAACACCGCCATAAATGCACTTTGTGGTACTTCTACATTTCCGATTTGTCGCATACGTTTTTTACCTTTCTTCTGTTTTTCAAGGAGTTTACGCTTACGCGAGATGTCCCCACCATAACACTTGGCGGTAACGTCTTTACGGAGGGCTTTGATAGTTTCACGAGCGATGATTTTTGCCCCAATTGCTGCCTGAATTGGAATATCAAACTGTTGACGTGGAATCAGTTCGCGGAGTTTTTCGCACATTTTCTTTCCGATATTGTACGCATTATCGGCGTGAATAAGGGCAGACAAAGCATCTACCGAATTGGCGTTAATTAGCACATCGACTTTCACCAAATTAGAAGCTCTCATTCCGATAGGCGAATAATCAAACGAAGCATAACCTTTTGATACTGTTTTTAATCGGTCGTAAAAATCAAACACGATTTCCGCCAGTGGCATATCAAAATTTAGTTCTACACGTTCGGGAGTTAAATATGTTTGATTAGTAATTTGCCCACGTTTTTCGATACAAAGCGACATCACTTGCCCCACAAAATCCGCTTTGGTAATCACCGATGCTTTGATGTATGGCTCTTCCACTCGGTCCAATTTCGATGGGTCGGGAAGGTCAGACGGATTATTTACCACGATAGGCGTTTCGGGGTCTTTCTTCGTGTACGCCAGATAACTAACGTTCGGAACAGTAGTAATTACGGTCATATCGAACTCTCGTTCCAATCGCTCTTGAATGATTTCCAAGTGCAACATTCCGAGGAAACCACAACGGAAGCCAAAGCCCAATGCCGCCGAACTTTCAGGAGTGAAAACCAGCGATGCATCATTGAGTTGCAGTTTTTCCATAGAAGCTCGAAGCTCCTCATAATCCTCAGTATCAACGGGATAAATTCCGGCAAATACCATCGGTTTTACATCTTCAAATCCGTCAATGATTTCAGAACATCCATTTACTGCCGAAGTAATCGTATCACCCACCTTCACCTCACGGGCATCTTTTATTCCAGTGATGAGGTAACCCACATCGCCCGTTTTTACAGATTGCTTGGCTACTTGATTGAGTTTGAGCGTACCTACCTCATCGGCATCGTAGGTTTTTCCGGTAGACATAAATTTGATTTTCTGACCTTTACGAATTTCTCCATTCATCACACGGAAATACGTTTCCACACCACGAAACGGATTGTACACCGAATCGAAAATCAGTGCTTGAAGCGGTGCATCGGGGTCGCCTTTTGGGGCAGGAATGCGTTCGATGATAGCTTCGAGGATTTGCTCCACGCCCAAACCTGTTTTTCCAGAAGCGGGGATAATATCATCAGGGTCACAGCCGAGTAAATCAACAATATCGTCTTTTACTTCTTCCGGATTTGCCGAAGGAAGGTCTATTTTATTTAAGATAGGAATAATTTCTAAATCATTTTCCAGAGCCAAATAAAGATTAGAAATAGTCTGTGCCTGAATACTTTGTGCAGCATCAACAATCAGCAAAGCTCCCTCACACGCAGCAATGGAACGCGACACTTCATACGAGAAATCCACGTGACCAGGGGTGTCGATAAGATTCAGAATGTAAGTTTCGCCCTTGTACTCGTACTCCATTTGGATAGCGTGAGATTTGATGGTAATGCCTCGTTCACGCTCTAAGTCCATATTATCAAGGAGTTGGTCTTGTTTTTCGCGTTCGGTAACGGTTTTGGTAAAGTCCAAAAGTCGGTCAGCAAGGGTACTTTTTCCGTGGTCGATGTGTGCGATAATACAAAAATTGCGTATGTTTTTCATCAGTGTAAATATTCATTTATATGTGAAGGGCAAATATACAAAAAAACTTGTCAGTTGCTATGGATTCCGTAAATTTAGTTAAGCAGAGAAGAAAATGTATGTGCTGAAAAATCAAATAGATACCAAGAAGGCCATTCCACATATTGGGAATAGCCTCTTTTACTTTTAAAATAAGTTAAATTGTTTGTGAATATTTTATTACATATTCAGTTCTACTGCGTTTCCATGTCCCCGATAGAGAACGAGTTTATCCTCTAATTCTACTTCTAAAACAGTCACGTAAGGATCAAGAGAATTTTCGGAAGGTACGGAAATTCGTAATATTCCTGGGATATTGTTCCAGGCAGCCCCTCCGTTGCGTTCAAAAGAAAGATTTTCTCCACTTCCTAAAACCTTAATAGATTTTATTTTAGCTTGAATTCCTTTTAACTGAATGTAGTTTTTAGGTGCGTCGAACAAGCATAAGTATATTTTTTTATGGTCATGACTAAGCATGGTAGGTCCAAAGAAATGCCCGTAGGGTAGTCCTGCTTCGGAGTCGTATACTGCAGTTTTGTGCTTTTGAATCCATTTGCCAAGAGCTTCCAAACGTTCAACTTGTTCGGGAGCGATGCTTCCATCTGGTTTTGGTCCGATATTCAATAGAAGATTTCCTCCTGTGGAAATTACTTCAACAAATGTACGTACGATTTGTGAAATCGGTTTGTAGTTTGTATCCGATGGGAAATAACCCCAATTGTCGTTCATTGTCATGCAAAATTCCCACGCTCCTTCAGGACGAACGATAGGGACTCCTTGTTCAGGAGTTTTGTAGTCTCCATATTCATTGAGTCGTGAATTGACAATTACTTGTGGATTTGATTTCAATAAACTTTGTTTGATTTCAGCTGATTTCCATTCTTCAGCTTTATGTTCCCAATCGCCATCAAACCAATAAAGGTCAGGTTTGTATGCGTTTAGTTCCTCTAATTGATCGAAGTTGAATTTGACAAAACGTTCCCATGGGGATAATTTTTGTTGTCCCTTTTGTGGATAAAATTTATTTGTAGTTTTGATACGCTCAAAAGTAACAGGTTTATAATCAGGATGTGACCAATCGCATAACGAATAGTAAAGTCCTAATTTCATGTTCTTTTTACGAACGGCTTTCACGAAAGGTGTAAGCAAATCCTTTTTGGCAGCAGCGTGTTTTACGGTACTCAATGTGCTGTATTTCGTATCCCATAAAGCTACACCATCATGATGTTTCGTTGTTAATACTACATATTTAGCACCTACTTTTTCAAAAAGGTCTAACCATGCATCAGGATTATAATTTGAAGCAGTAAATTCCTTTCCTTGAGCTAAATAATCAGCGTGTGAAATCCGTTTGTGATACATAGACCACGACTCCGTAATTCCATTCACTCCGTAGTATCCCCAATGAATGAATATTCCTAATTTGGCTTTTTCAAACCATTCTAATCGATTGTCTTTCTGTTTGTTAATTTGTGCGTGGATGTTTATAGTTGCTAACAAACATAAAGTTAAAAATATTTTTTTTACCATAAGTACAAGTATATGTATTTTAAAATAAAATTATGATATTAAATAAGTTTAAAAATAATACTAAAATTATGTATAGATTATTTTTGTTTACAGCGAAAAACGCCTTCCGTGATTTTTTTCATATCTCCGATTCCATTTTTTTTCACATTCATCTGAAAGCGTCCTTCAATGATGTTTTTGGAAGAGTCTAATTTTGTAATTTCAACATTTCCGTCATCTATGGTAAGATACTGTTGTTTGTTTACGATGTAAAGACCAGTTCCTCCATTTTTTTCATCACCAAATTTATGATTTCCCAAAGTAGTTGAACTTATCGAAAAAGAGAACGTTTTATCAGTAGCATCATTTCCCGAACGATAGGATTCGATTTGTATACTACCATCCTTGTTAATTGTGTAGGTGCATCGGTCACCTTTAACAACCACCCACTCTCCATCAACTTTAGCTTTGATGTAGAAATCGTTAGATAAAACGATTCCGTTTTCGTCAATTTCCTCTGCTTGTTGCGGAGTTTCAGGTTTGTCGCACCCAATGAACATAATCATAGGGACTACTAAAAATTTAATAATACTTGTAATTTTTTTCATAAGTCTATGTAATTTTATCGCTTTCAGCGTAATTTAAGGCAAAGAACGATATTTTTTTTTAAATAGAGAATTTTTAAGGACAAAAAAATCGTTTTTTTTTTGACTTTAAATAATTCAAAATGCGGTTAATTAGTTATGATTTGAAATCCTCATCTTTAAAATTCAGTAAATATACTTTTTTAGTCGAACGTGTCAATGCTGTGTACAACCAACGATAGTATTCCTCATCGGCACCATTAGGTAGATATGGTTTTTCGATAAAAATGATATCCCACTGTCCACCTTGGCTTTTGTGGCAGGTAATTGCATATGAGAATTTTACCTGTAAGGCGTTAAAATATGGGTTTTCTTTCACTTTTTGATACTTTTTGTAGGAAGAAGTTTCCTCTTCATAGTCTAATAGTACTTCCTCGTAAAGGCGTTGGCTATCTTGGTGCGAAAGGGAGGCTTGTTCCGATTCCAAAGTGTTTAAGAGTAAGACAGTATCAAATGGAGGTTGGTTCGGATAATCAATCAGTTGTACAGAGACTTCAGCAAATCGAAAACCGTAATATTCACGGAAGGCATAAATCCGAAGTATTTCCAAAGTGTCACCATTGGCAATAAAACTGACTTCCGATGAATCTTTTAACCAAAAGTAGTTGTTTTTGACAACCATCAGTAAATCACCTGCCGTAAGTTCATCCTCGTTGTCTAAAATTACCTTTCGAATTTGTTTATTGTACAGTACCGCACGTTTATTTGATCGCACGATGATGGAGGTATGTTCTGTTCCGTAGTTATTATAAGCGTCTTCTATAGCTTCTTGAATTTCAGAACTTTCTCTTAATCGGATGATGTCCTTAAAACCTTTGGTTTGAAACTCAAAATTGCTATAAAAAGTTTGATTTAGCGACTCTCTTAGCTTAGTAGCGTTGTATAAAATTCCTGACTTTTTTTCTTGTCGGACTACTTCTGTAAGTTCAATATGCGAGACATCCTTTTGGTAGCGAGACTCTAAATTTCGGATATCTAAAGCAGGGCTATACAGAGAATTTACGGGAGGCAACTGAGCTGTATCTCCCATCAGTAATAATCGACAACCTTCCCCCGAATAAACGTATAGCATCAGATCATCTAATAAAGAGTTTCGCTCAAAAAACTGCCCATCATTATCAGCAATCATTGAAGCCTCATCTACAATGAATAAAGTGTTTTTGAACTTATTAGGTTTTAAATTATAAGAAAAACTACCGTTTTGATTTTTGGGGTAATAAATATGTTTGTGAATTGTATATGCTTGTTGTTTTGCGAAATGAGACATGACTTTAGCTGCTCGTCCTGTGGGAGCTAACAGCACAGCTCTGTGTTTAATTTTTGGAAGATTTTGAATCAGACTATTGGTGATGGATGTTTTTCCCGTACCCGCAAAACCTTTTAGTAAAAAAAGTTTATTGTTTGTTTTTGTGTCAAGTAAAAAAATACTAAGTTGTTGTAAAGCAATATTTTGTAGAGGGGTAGGGGAGTGGTTAAAAGCCTCTAAAAGGGCGTTGTAAAAAGTTGTTTTATCCATACATGTCAAAAATAGACCTCAAAAATATAATTTTTTTTGCGAAAAAACTTTTTATAACAAAAAAAAATTGTAGCTTTGCATTAACCAGTCAAGAAATTTGAATAAAATAATATTTTAAAAAATGAAAAAAGTTTTACAAATCGCACTTTGGGCAGTAGGTCTATTTTTCTGCTTCATGATTTACAAATCAGTTACAGGTCCTATTCAGTTTAAAAAAATTAAAACGGAGCGTTACACAGAAGTAATCCGCAAACTCAAAGACATTCGTGATGCACAGGAAGCTCACCGAGTTGTTAAAGGAAAGTATGCAGCTAATTTTGATGAATTGACTTCATTTATCGAAACAGCTAAATTCACCATCACTTCACAGCGTGACACAAGTTGGGTTGAATACGACAAAGTCTATAAAATTGACATGTTGAAACAAGGTGTTGTTGTTGATACCTTAGGTTATGTAGCTGTGAAAGATTCCTTGTTCAAAAATTCTGATCGCTATAAGAATTTACGTTATGTACCACACGCTAAAAGCAAAGAAGAACAATTCGTAATGAATACAGCTATGTTGGATAGAAATGGGGTTCAAGCCTCTGTTTTTGAGGCGTATGTGCCTAAGAAAGTAGTTCTATGGGATCAAGATGATAATGATGTTCAAGTTGAAATAGCAAGAAATTCAGTAGAAGAAGTTAAGGGTGATTTAATTAAAGTAGGTTCGTTAGACGATATCACAATTAATGGTAACTGGCCAACTTCATACGATGCAAAAACTGCAAGAAAATAATATATTAGAACCTTATTTTAAAGAATTGTCCATTCAAATTAACTTGGATGGACTTTCTTTTTGTGTTTTCAATCCTGTGTTGAACTACGTTGAGTCAATTTACAATTTTTCTGTAAATTTCAATAAAAGTAATCAGGAAATAGAAAAACAAGTCTATACTATTTTACAATCCGAAGAAGATTTAAGGCAGGATTTTAACAATATCAAGGTGTTACATAACACACCAGCTTATACCCTTATTCCACAAGCTCTTTTTTCTGACGAAAAAGAAGCTGTTAATTATTTGAAATATAGCATTGACACCTCTGGGCTAAAAGAAAAATTTATCGAAGTTGATAAAATTATTCCTATTGATATCGTAAATGTCTATGTTCCTGATGTTCTGATTAATAATATCTTAATTGAACACTATGGAATGGTGGACTACAACCACTTTTCATCTTCTCTTTTGCGTATGTTGCTTAAGCATTATGCTTCGCATTCCTATCAAATTATGTATGCCTATACGGAACAAAGTTCCTTTTATTTTGTAGTATTTAAAGATAAAAAACTTTATCACTTCAATCGATTTTATTACGAAACCACAGAAGATTTTTTATTTTACACGCTTTACTGTATCGAACAATTAGGAATTGATTCCGAGCGTATTCCGTTGTATGTAATCGGAGATTTTAACCATAAATCATTGGTTTATCGTCAATTGAGTCGTTACATAAAATATATTTATTTAATGGATTTTAATCGAAAGGAATACTACAAAGGAATGGATGAAGAATTGATACGCAAAAATTTTGTGTTGACGCAATGTTTCTGATTCGAAACTAAATTATTTAATTTCTTCAAAATCAATATATTCTCCTACTTTTTTCTTTCTCGAAGTTGATTCTTTTGACCGAGCATCGTCATTCATAATGGTTTGACGACTGTCGGTTTGCCTTTGATATTGATTTTGAGTTTGTTGAAATTGGTTATATATCTTTTTTTCTACTTTCTTAAAAAAATAACGCAACACAAAAGGCATTAGAATCCTAATAAGAATCCGAAGTCCTAAAATTACAAGTAAAACAATCAGAAGGGTTCTCAAAAAACCCATTAAAGATGCTTCTGCTATCATAGATTTTAAAAGTTTTGCCAAAGATATGAATTGTGTTGGTAATTTGCAAATACCAACAATTTGGATATTCAGAAAATATTTAAAAAAAAGTGACTTTATGTTATCTAAATTAAATCTAAATAGCTATATTTGCACAATTGTTTTTAATTAGAATTAATATGAAGAAAAAACTTGTATCTTTATTTGTGTTTATAACAACTTGTATATCAGCACAGAATAATGTTTTTTTTAGTGCGGATTTTTGGAAATCAAAGCCCTCAGTGGAACAGGTAAAGCAAAAAATTGCTGAAGGTAATGACCCTGTAGCTCTAAATGAAAGAGCTTATGATGCGACTTCATTGGCTATAAATAACGGAGCCTCATTTGAGACTATCGTTTATTTACTTTCGCTCAAAGGCAATGAAGTTGATAAACTAACTCATGACAAGCGTACTTACATTTTTTGGGCAGCATTCCAAAATCGTTTGGATGTAGCTAAATATTTGCTTGACAAAGGAGCTAAAACGGATGTTCGTGATTCTCATCTGTATTCACCACTTTTGTTTTCAGCTGTCAGAGGAAACAAATCCATTGAATTTTACGAGATGCTTATAAAATATGGAGCCAATGTTAAGGATAGAAACGAAAATGGGGCCACAGCTTTGCTCTTGTTGATTCCACACCTTAAAGATTTGAAAGAGGTTGATTATTTTATCAAAAAAGGTTTGTCATTGAAAGATGTTGATAATAAAGGTGATAATTCTATTTTTTATGCGGCTCGTTATGGTAATCAAGATATTATCAATCAGCTGATTAAGAAAAAAATAGATGTAAAGGCTGTTAATAAAAAGGGACAAAACATAGCTTTTGCAGCTGCTGAAGGAGGACGAGGTAAATCAAACGATATATCTTTTTTCAAGTATGTTGAAAGTTTAGGTATTAATCCAAATCAAAAAGATAAAGAAGGTTTAACACCTCTATTCATACTTTCGTTCAGACATAGAGATGTAGGGGTATTGTCATATTTTATCGAAAAAGGAAATGATGTGAATCAAACAAACGCTTCTGGTCAAAGTCCGTTGATGAATGCTTCCTCTTCGAATGTACTCCCCATTGTTACCCTCTTGGCGGATAAAACGCAAAATATCAATGCCGTTAACAATCATAAACAGTCAGCTTTGACGTTAGCTGTTCACCGAAATTCAGCTGAAGTAGTTGATTTTTTAATTGGTAAGGGAGCTGATGTGAATGTGAAAGATGATAAAGGAAATTCGTTAGTTTACTATTTGGTGGATGGCTATAGTCCACGTAACCAAGAAGATTTTAAGAAAAAATGGGATATTTTGCTTGAAAAAGGATTGGATATGGCTCAACTTCAGGCTAATGGTAATACGATCTATCATTTAGCTGTTCAGAAAGGGAATTTAGATTTGTTACAAAAGGCGAGTTCAGCAAGTGTGAGCGTTGATACTAAAAATGAAGAAGGGCTTACTCCATTGCATCAAGCTATTATGACGGCTAAAAATTTGGACATAATTAACTTTTTACTTGAAAAAGGGGCTGATAAAACCGTAACCACAGATTTTGGTGAATCGGCTTATGATTTGGCACAAGAAAATGAGGCCTTAAATGGATTGAATATTAATTTTTTAAAATAATTTACTATGAAAATCAAACAATTAATTGGGATTTTAGCACTTGTATTAGTGACTTTTTCATTCACAAAACAGCAACCAAGTTCTAAATATAAATGTATGATTCAACTTACGAATTACGATGGAGAAGGGGCTTATATTGTGGTTTCTTTGTTGAATCCCGAGGGTAAATATGAAAAGACTTTGCAGGTGTTGGGTGATGATCCAGAGTGGTATAGTGATTTACCGGAGTGGTGGAAGTTCTACGGAAAACGAGAGACCATCGATGCCATCACGGGAGAAACTATTAGTGGAGGACAACGAGCTGTGAAAGTGATTGAAATAGAGGATGATAAAATTGATAAAGGCTACAAAATCCGTTTTGAAACTGCGGTGGAAGACCAAAAATATTACGCTACTGATGTAGAGTTTGAACTTACTTCGCAGAGTTTGAAAAGCAAGGTTGAAGGCAAGGGATACATCCGTTACGTACGAATGATGCCGAATTAAATTCCATAGTTAATTTCTTGAAAAAAGGTTACTTGACATTCTGTTAAGTAACCTTTCTTCATTTAATATTTCTTCTCTGTTTTTATAAACTATTCCAAATTTTTCGAGCTTTTTCCAAGTCGCTTTCTGTATCGATGCCAATGGTAGGGATATCTGTTTTGGCTACACGAATTTTAAATCCATTTTCTAAATAACGGAGCTGTTCTAATTTTTCTGTAGTTTCTAACATTGACTCTTCCAATTGAGAAAATTGTATCAATGCAGGTTTGCGATATGCGTAAATTCCAATATGTTTAAAATAGTTACCTAACGATTTTTCATCGCGAGGAAAAGGAATACAAGCTCTCGAAAAATAGAGAGCATCTCCCGAGTTGTTTGTAACTACCTTCACGTTGTTCGGATTTTTTATATCTTCAAAATCATATAATTCTTCCATTAAAGTAGCTACATCAACTTGATTGTCAGTGTCTTTTTTAAAAATCTCAATGAGCATCTCTAAGTTTTTTTTAGCTGTAAATGGTTCGTCTCCTTGAATGTTTACCACTACATCTACATTCATAGACTCACAAGCCTCAGCTAATCGGTCACTTCCGCTCTGATATTCTCTTTTACTACGAATGACTTTGCCGCCAACTTCAATAATAGCCTGTTCAATGCGGTCATCGTCGGTTACCACGTACACATCTTCAAAGAGTTGTGTGGCACGTACAGCTTCAAAAGTTTGAACAATTACAGGTTTTCCTCCCAAGTCTTTCATGAGTTTACCTGGAAAACGTGTTGCTCCGTAACGAGCTGGTATCATGGCTATTATTTTCATATTAGGTATATTTTCTTAATTTAAGACTTTCTTACTGAATTTTAGAAGGTGAAATTCTTTTCTAAATTTACCTTTTTACAAAATATAGAACATCACTCCTAATTGAAGGATATTAGCTTTCAAGGAAGTCCCTTCAATGGTGTTGACATTTTTGAACAGGGGAGTCAAGCTGTATTGCACGTAAAAGTTTACGGCGTTGTAGCCTAATGCAACGTAGAGTTTTGTGTGAAATTTTCCTTTTAATTCGAGATTAGAGAAGGAAGTACTCAACTCGTTATGCTCGTAAAAACTTTTGGATTTTAGGACATAACCAAATTTCATTCCTGTGTAAATTCGCCAGAACTTATGATCTTCCGCTGTTGAGGTTCGCCATCGGAACTCCAGAGGAATCTCTAATGTGTGTAATGAAAAGTTATTTTTGTTCAAATTCAAGGACTTGATCCCGTCGGGAATTTGATAGGTTCGCACACCATTTTCGCTGAAAACGACAATGTTACTATATACCAGATCATAGGCATACCCCATCCCTACGGCGATTCCTACGTTGCGACGTTCGTTTAGCGGAATGTCACGCATGATACCCGTATGAATGCCATGGGAAAGACCGTGTTGGACTACTCTTGATGCTTTTGAGCTTAGAATATTGTATGTTAGTCCCAAATAAAATTGGTCTTCCAAATATTTCACTCCATAGTCTCTATTTTTTTTATCCACTTTGGAAGGACTTTGAATCATTCCGTCATCCTCATCTTCCTGTGCGTAACTACACAAGGGCAACAAACAAAACAGAACAAAGGTGTAAATCTTACTTTTTATCATTCTATAAACATTAATCATTAGGCTTCACACAAATTTTTTCTTTTCTCAAAAAAGGAGTCTGGGTAAAAATTAAGCTAAGGATTAATTTAATTACCATTAACTTAACCTTATTCCTAATAGGGAAATTGTGCAAAATTTTCATACGATAGCAAGAAAAAGCGTTCCACCCTCAAGGGAATTTACATCAGGTGGAACATTATTGTGTATCTACTTTTTAAACACATTCTTCTTGTTTTTCAATAGCATCTTTCAACTGATGAAGTGCTTGAGCAATAATGCTTTGAGGACAAGCTAAATTAATACGCATGAATCCTTCACCTTCTTTGCCGTACATAGCTCCGTCGTTTAATGCCAATTTAGCTCCATCAACACACAGATGAACTAAACTCTCTTGACAGATTTCCAACCCTCGGAAGTCTAAAAACACCAGGTAGGAAGCCTCTGGAACGATACATTTCACTTTTGGAATGTTCTTTTCCACATAGTCCACTACAAAGTCAATGTTTTTCTGAATATATTTCAATAGCTTGTTTAACCATTCCTCTCCTTCTGTGTAAGCAGCGATTACCGTTTGATAAGCAAATACGTTTCCGTCGCCGAGCATGTTTCCTTCTACATAGCTTTGGAATTTCTCTCGCAATTCAGGATTTTGAATTACGGCATAGGAGGTTGTAAATCCTGCCATATTGAAAGCCTTGCTGGGTGATGCGAACGTAATACTCATTTGACGAGCTTGATCACTTACGCTACCTAATGGGATATGTTTATGCGGAGGTAAAGTTAAATCAGCATGAATTTCATCGGATACCAGTACCACATTGTTTCTATGGCAAATGTCTGCTACACGTTCCAGCTCATCACGTCGCCAAACTCGACCTCCTGGATTGTGAGGATGACAGAATAGAAATACCTTACATCCTTTGATATCTTTTTCCAATCTATCAAAATTGATCTGGTATTGACCGTCAATCAGTTCCAAAGGACTGTTTACCAAAATTCTGTTGTTGTTCTCCACTACCAATGAAAATGGATAGTACACAGGCTGTTGAATCAAGACTTTGTCACCTTTTTCCGTAAAAGCCTGTACGACCATCGCTAGGGCAGGTACAACCCCCGGGGTGAAAGAAATCATCTCTTGACTGATATTCCAACCAAAACGTTTTTGTTGCCAATTGATAATAGCGTCATACCATTGTTGTGGTTTAGCCGTATATCCAAAAATTTCGCATTCCATCCGTTTTTTCAAAGCGTTCACTATAAAAGGAGGTGTTTTAAAATCCATATCAGCAATCCACATTGCTAATAAATCCGTTCTTCCCCAACGTGGTTGAAGTGCTTCTAATTTGAGAGCATCGCTCTTACTGCGGTCGTTGATTTCGTCAAAATTATATTCCATGGTTATATCAAATCATATTATAAGAGCCAAAGATACTACTTTTATAAAATACCACAATAGTTTTATTTGAAATATTTTCGGGTTCTATCTTTTTGATTTACTTTTGTCGCTTAGAATATATTTTTCTGGTAAAATAACTTTTATGACTGAAAAACAAATCTTAGCAAAGATAGAAAAGTGGGATAAAGACAACAAAGTATCCGCCATTATTGAATTTATTGAAAACCTTCCTGTACAACAAAAAACATCGCAAGTTTTAAGTGAATTAGGCCGTGCGTACAATAATTTTTATTGGCTGATGCCCTCTGAAGAGAATCGTGCTTACTTGCAAAAGGCTGTGAGTGTCTTTAACTACGTCAAAGATGATATACCTTCCCAAATATGGCACTATCGCATTGGCTATGCCTATTTCTTTTTAGATAATATAGAGAAAGCGAAAGAACATCTTTCACATGCCTCTGAAGGTAATGGAAAAGATTTATTGGAATTTCTCAAAATTGCTGAACAAAAAGGATTGAAACCCACTGAAGTTGCTCCACAAGGAGCTTTGAAATTTGAATTTCTGTTCGAAAAGTTCATAGCACTTATTCAAGAAAAAGCACCTGCTTTAGTTTCTGTACTTGGCAAAGGAGCTTCAGATATAACATTGGATGCTTTTGAGCAAAGAAAGGGCATTAATTTGCCTGAGGACGTACGTTATTTTTATAAAACTTTTGATGGACAAACGGATAACAATGTTTTTTTCCTTAATAATGCACAACGTTTTATTTCCATTCAAGAAGTAGAAGAACTACAAAAGCGATGGCTCTCATTTGTTGTAAACAACTATGGGAAAAATTGGCAAGATTTAACATTTTCGTCCGATGATTTTTTTGATGACGACATTATCAAAAATCAATTGTTTAGCCAACGTTGGATTCCGTTTTTGATGCAACATAATGAGCAAGGAAACGAAGAATATTTGTGTTTTGATTTTGATAGCATCAATGAAGAAGACTTTGGGCAGCTGATCAGTGTTTCCCTTTCGGATAAGCTCCAAAGTTATTACGTAGATTATGTTAGTCCCAACATTTGGTCGTGGCTCTATACCACTACTAAAAATATTGAAGAAGGATTTGTTGTCTATGATGAGAAACTCAATTCCCTAATGTTTACTACCACAGATGACTTTTCTGCTGTTTATTACACTGAAGATGAGTTAGATACTTTAAAGAATTATATTTCTGAAAACATAGGTCAAATTGATGATGTATTGCCTGGACTTATTTCATCTGACATTCGCTGTGATATTTACATCATCAAGCCTACGCCTGAACGGAATTACTACACCCTAATAACAGGAGGAATGGGAGCCTTTGATATGCTCGTTCCCCAAGATCATGAAGGGAGTACTAATGCCGAATTAATGATTAACCTTCCTCCCGATTGGAATGTTTACGGAAATGATGAAAAAGATTTTTGGCCGATCAGATGGCTCAAAACCTTAGCACAGCTACCTATTGAACAACAAACTTTTTTAGATTGGGGGCATACTATTCCAACAGGAGAACCTTTGCCTGATACTCCGTTCACTTGTTTGATGCTCATAGGAAGCGAAACTAAAGACCGTAGTAATGCCTTAGTAACACTTCCTACTGGACGCCAAGTTCAATTCTTCACTTTAGTACCGCTCTATGAGGAAGAGATGCTTTATAAATTGCAAAATATGGCAGAAGCTCTCATTGAACGATTCGAAGCGAAAGCAATTCCTTATCCTCCAGTGGTAGATGTAAATCGATTGAACGTATGCGAAAATTTTGTCCCATCTGAAAATCATGCTGCCTTGGATGGCGTAGCATGGGCATTCAATAAAATCAATTACGTGGGGCTGATGCAATTTTGGGATGATGTTCGGGCTTATAACGAGTACATCGAACAAGATTTAGATTATTTTAACCCCTTTACAACCCTGTTCAAAACATCTAAAGTGAAAGTTATTTACGAGGCATGGGTTAGAAGCGAGAAAGATTTATTACCATTTGAGGAATTCGTTGAGCCGATTGACAATATTTTTAATGAGTACAACGAGCAAAACGGTTTTTATCAAGCGGAAATCATTGCAGAACTTCAATCAGGAGATAATAATTCTTTTGGTGCATTGGAACTGCTTTGGAATATCCACAACTGTTTGCAAAACAAAGAACTTGGTGACAATATCTTCTTTGAAGGTTTTGAAATTGAAGGTTACGAGGATGATATTACTCCTGTGATATATTTATGCTTAGGAGACTAATGAAAGAGCGTTGGATGTTTTCCGAAACAGGAAACATCAACGCTCTAAAAAAGTCTGTCAGTGAAAAAACAATGTTTTTTTGGATTATGACTCCAAAAATTCAATGTTAAATCCTTTACTTTTTACGATTTCAATAATCTTTTCAGTAGAAACATCGCTGTTCACACGTAGAATTTTATCAGGATTATCAGTATCAACGCTCCATTGGTCTTTCCCTAAAGCGTTATCTAACTCATTCTGTACTTTTGATACACATCCTCCGCAATTAAGATTTGTTTTGAATTGTAATTCTTTGTTTTCCATTTCAAATATTTTAATACGCAAATTTAGAAATGATTTTCGATTAATAAATCATAAGACTTAATTTTTTTAGAAAAATGAGGTTATTCTTTGTCTTTGTGAAATATTATTGTACTTTTGTGAGTTCAATAATCTAAAATATAAAGTATACGAAATATGTTACAACTTACGTTTGTTAGGGAGAACAAAGACGTTGTTTTAAACGGACTTAAAAAGCGAAATTTCAAAGACTTACATTTAGTTGATGACATCATCAATTTAGATGAGAAAAGACGTGCAACCCAAGCCGAATTAGATAAGGTATTAGCAGAATCAAATAATATTTCAAAAGAAATCGGAATTTTATTCAAATCAGGAGACACCCAAAAAGCGAATGAACTAAAAGCCAAAACAGGTGAACTTAAAGATAAATCTAAAACTTTATCGGACGCTTTGAATGAAATTTCTGAAAATCTTAATGTATTGTTGTACCGCATTCCGAATATACCAAATGAGCTGGTGCCCTTTGGAGTGTCAGATACTGATAATGAAGTAGTTTTTCAAGCGGGAGAAGTACCTAACTTAGGAGATAAAGCTTTGCCACATTGGGAATTAGCAAAAAAGTACGATATTATAGACTTTGAATTGGGTGTGAAAATTACTGGAGCTGGTTTTCCAGTCTATAAGGGTAAGGGAGCAAAACTGCAACGTGCGTTGATTACCTATTTCTTAGATAAGAATACTGAAGCAGGTTACCAAGAGTTTCAAGTACCCCATGTGGTGAACGAAGCGTCGGGATACGGTACAGGGCAGTTGCCTGATAAAGAAGGACAGATGTATCACGTTGGTTTAGATGATTTGTATCTTATCCCTACGGCAGAAGTGCCTGTCACAAATTTTTTTAGAGATGTGTTAGTATCTGAAAATGAGTTGCCTATATGTTGTACAGCTTATACACCTTGTTTCCGCCGCGAGGCAGGAAGTTATGGAGCTCATGTTCGTGGATTGAATCGCTTACATCAGTTCGATAAAGTGGAAATTGTGCGTGTAGAACACCCTGATAATTCCTATAAAGCCTTGGATATGATGGTGGAACACGTTAAATCAATTTTAAATGAATTGAAGTTGCCATATCGTATTTTACGTCTTTGTGGTGGTGATTTGGGCTTCACATCAGCATTGACGTATGATTTTGAGGTGTATTCCACAGCACAACAAAAATGGTTGGAAATCAGTTCTGTATCTAATTTTGAAACGTTCCAATCCAACCGATTAAAATTGCGGTATAAAGATACTGATGGCAAAAATAAATTGGCTCATACCCTCAATGGAAGTTCTTTGGCCTTGCCACGAGTATTGGCTGGAATTTTAGAAAATTACCAAACTGAAGATGGTATAGTTATCCCAGAAGTGTTAAGAAAATACACAGGGTTTGATAAAATATAGTTAAGAAGATAGGTTTAGTTTTCATAGTTAGTAGGTACCTCAATTAGCTGAAATAAATATGCTAATTGAGGTATTGAATTTATGACAAACTACTATTAGTCTTTGTAGATATGCTGAGCACAGAAAATTATTTTAAATTTTGTGTGTTTGCCTCAACTTTTAAAGATTTAATGCTTTGTTACTAAACAGTATAATGACTTTTTTATCTTCTTGATTTTTTTGAAGGGGTAATTTTGAACTTCATCCAAACTCCTTTATGGTCGCTGGGATATATCCCCAAAGGTTTTATAATTGTATCCTGAAAATCATCTTTAATAGGCTTTGACCGACAAACAGAACTATCCGTTCCGAAAAGTTTGGCTTCTAATACCTTAATACCTTTTCCTTTGTAATAAATCAAATCAATACGTTCGCGTTCATCTGCCTTAGGCGCCCAAGTAAGTTTTTTGATGTCTGTATCTGCATTATAGCAAGGGTGTGTAAAACCAGAGTGAGTTAAAGGATTACGATACAACCTTTTATTTGTTCAATCCTGTATCATTTTTTTCAGGACGAGACACCATACCAGCTTTTTTACTTTGTTTTTACGGATTTAGTGTGTTATTTTTTTTCCCCATATTAGAATTATATAATACTTAATAAGTACAATCATTTTACTTTCTGGTATTCTACTGAGGGTTGTTTTCTTACAAGTTTCGTTATGTTTTTTATCGCTTTAATCATTATCATCAACTAATGATTCATGAATCTCTTCCTCCTCTTCAGTTTCTACCGTTTTAGAATCTTCTTTGGTGTCGATGAGTTTTTTAGGTTCTCGTTCGTTTAGTAGATAGCGTATTTTTTCCTTGTCTAAGGCATCTAAAAATTCGTTCGAAATACGTACACCTTGATTTGGATTGTCCATGCTAATAGATATTTTTTCTTCGGCAGATTTTATCCTGTAGATGACAGGGCAGTTTCCTGAAAATTTTGCTATATTCTCTTTAAAAAAATGAACTGTATGTTCCGAAATATCATTTACGCCAAATTCGAAAGCTACTTTTTTTGTCATCTTTTGTAGAACATCTTGCATCATAACCATTTCCATGAATTTTATGCGTGGTTCACCCCGTTCGTTGGTATCTTTTTTAACCCAGCCTTCTTCTACTTTGAATTTGCAAAACAGAAATGTCGACGGGATCAAATAGTTACGGAATTTTAAATAATCTTCGTTGAATAAACGAAATTCATACGCACCATCATAGTCTTCCATGATGAATGAAGCCCAACCTTTTCCGTTTTTAGCAGTGTTGTGTTTCACGTCCGTAATCATTCCAGCAACATTTACTTCTCTGTTTACAAAAGGTTTTAAATCAGATAGTTGATTTAGTGATAAGTTGCAATATTGCCGAATAACGTGTTTAAATTCATCCAAAGGGTGCCCCGAAATATAAATCCCGATAACTTCCTTTTCACGGCGTAGTTGCTCCAAATTACCCCATGTTTCGCAGTTGGGAACTATGGGTTCAGGGACATCTACTTCGCTACTGCCTCCGAATAGACTCATCTGAGCAGAATTCTTACTTTCTTGGTACTTACTTCCAAAACGGATTGCTTTTTCCAAAAAAGGAATTCCATCAGCTTCGGCGTGAAAGTATTGAGCTCGATGTACTTTCGTAAATGAATCAAAACCTCCTGCAAGTGCAATATTCTCAAAGGCTTTTTTATTGATATTTTTATAATCAACGCGTTTTGCTACATCAAAAATAGATGTGTACATTCCTTCTTTACGATGTTCCACTATGGTGTCTACGGCATTTCTTCCTACTCCTTTAATAGCTCCTAACCCAAAGCGAATATCTCCGTTTTTGTTTACCGTAAATTTATAGAAAGATTCGTTTACATCAGGGCTTAAAACTTTGATTCCCATTCGTTTGCATTCTTCTAAAAAGAAAGTAACTTGCTTGATATCATTCATGTTATTGGATAGTACGGCCGACATAAAT
>NZ_CDOI01000140.1 GCF_000827555.1 Capnocytophaga canis | reverse complement strand
AAGCGAAATACGAGCGATGCACACTTCAGCAAATGTAGATATTACAGAAGACTTCAAAATCAAAGTGATTGTTACCTCTGACAAGGATGCAGGAAATGTAGGGGGGGCTAACGCTTTTGCTCAGGACAACACAGCGGGTATTGCTTTGCGGTTTACTTCAGATCATTCCTATGCATTGGGTACTGAGTTAGAATTAAACCTAAAAGGTACTAAACTGAAAAAATACAGTGGATTATTACAAATTGAAAGTCTCGAAGTTAGCAACGTTATCAATACAAATACCAGCGCGGTAGCTCCTACTCCGAAAACGATCACTATTGCAGATGCTTTGACGGGAAACTACGAAAGCCAATTGGTGCGTATTGAAAATGCTCAGTTTAAAGTTACTTCGACAACTTACAAAGGAACACAGGTTATCACTACGAATTGTGACAATGCGTTGAAAGTTTATACCAGAAATAAAGCAGTCTTTGCAAATGAAACTGTAAGTGATAAAAGAGGAACAATTACTGGAGTAATGACAGTATACTCTTCTGATATTCAGCTTATAATAAGAAATTTAGGGGATGTTAATTTTACGGAAGCTTACCAAGTATGTACCGTAACACCTCCCGCAAATAAGTTTGATTTTGAAAATGTTACAACCAATTCAACAAGTTATGGGTCAACGGCTACTCTCACTGTCAATAATGCCAAATTGGAATACAAAGCACGTACAAATTTAGGAGATTATGCCATTTCAGGAAAAGGATTGATGTTGCATAATTCATCGGCATCACCTTACATCAAAATTACATTCTCTAATGGAGTTAAGAAATTGAAATTCAGTTATAAAGGAGCTTTAACAGGAGGTACGAATAGAAGATTCGTGGTGTTGAATGGAGATGAAAACAGTACAACTGCATTCGGTCCAGAAGACGATTTTTCCAAAGATGCAGGTGGTACCAAAGAAATAGATGTTAATCTATCTGGAAATGTGGTCATTACCATAAAATCCACTTTGGGACAAATTGTTTTTGACGACATTGAATGGGAAGAATAACTCATATCCAATGAAAAAAATCTAAAAAATCACTACGGAAAACATATCCGTAGTGATTTTTATTTTATTTTTGCTACAAAAAAAGATGAAACACAATCATTTCGCTACGCTCATTCGCTATTTCCTACAAGGAATTTTAATTTTGGGGCCTTTGAGTGCTACCATATGGATCATATGGTCTATTTTTTCGAGCATAGACAATCTAATACCTGATATATCAAAAAAATACCCTGGACTGGTATTCTTTATGATTACTATTGGGACTACCTTGGTAGGATTTATAGGCAATAAGTTTTTGTTAGGACGGATACTTGTCAATAGTTTAGATTATCTATTGGAGCATACCCCAGGTATCAAGTTTATCTATTCCTCTATCAAAGATGTACTGACTTCATTTGTAGGTGATAAACGGAAATTCAATAATCCTGTGTGGGTTAAAGTACAAGAAAAACCCGAAACTTGGCGTATTGGCTTTTTAACACAAAAAAACATGGACTTGGCAAATATGCCTGATATGGTTAGCGTTTACCTACCCCATTCCTATGCGATTTCGGGTTGGGTGATTGTCACCAATGCTAACAATATAAAACCAGCTGAAGGCTTTTCCGCTCATAAGGCTATGGAATTTGCCCTCAGTGGAGGGATGAGTGGCATGACAAATACAAAAAACCACTAAAAGGATTTTTAGATTTTCCCTTCAATCATTTCAAAGTTTTCATCTATTAAAGTAGAGCGAATACCGTGATGCCAATGGGCTCTTCCAAAAATTAAAATCACCTTTTTGTCCTTTACGGTTTTTATAAAGTTTTCAAGATGTTCATCGCGGAATGTATGAGAGTATCTATAAAGCAAATTTGTTGGGTGTACCCCTTTTATTTGCTCACATTTGTAAGGAGTATTCAAAGGTGTGGTAAAATCACATTCATTCAGCGGAATTTCTCCATATTTAGCCTCATATGCCTCAATGACTTCTTCTGTAGTCATGTCAATATTCACGTCTGTTCCATAAATGATTCCCGTGTTTTCCATCGTTTGCCCAACATATTTTTTGTAACATTTTGGCAGCGAATGATTGTTTTTGTCGCTATAGGAAGGTGTGAGGTGAAATCCCATAAGTTTTCTTCTTTTCAATAGTAAAGTATCTTCCCGCTGTTGGCTTATGGTATCTCTACTTAGATACATTCCTTCGTAATAAATTGTATAGCCTTCTGAACGTTTTATTTCTAAATAGGCTTTGACTTCATCATAATACTGCTGGCGACCCAAATGATTCATCGGAATATAAATAAAACTTTGATCTCCTCGTACAAATACTTTTTTATGTTTGAGAGCTGACCTTTGTACGTTAAATAACTTAATCAAAGTACATTGACATGACGATAACAAAAATGACAATCCGAGAATTAGTAAAAAACGTGTTTTCATAAATAATATATACGTTGTGAGTATCCCATAATATACTTTTTGGGGGAATGTCGCTTAAATTTTCCCTTCAATAAGCTCAAAACCTTCATCTCTTAGAGTAGGGTAAACCCCCATAATCCAATGTTTTTTTCCAAAAACGATGACCACCTTTTTGTCTTTTGTTGTTTTAAGAAGCTCTGCCAAATGAGAATCACGTAGCAAGTGAGTGTATGTAAAATTTATATTTGAGAATTCTCTCCTACTCATTCCTTTATTACACTCGTACGGGGCTTTCAGTGGAGTAGTAAAATCACATTCGTTTAATAAAATTTTACCATATTTAGTCTCAAATCTTTCTATAAGTTCTTCGGTGCTTAAATCAGCATTCGTATCTATTTCGGGAATGATTCCTGTGTTTGTCAATGTTTGCCCCACGTATTTTTTCACACATCGAGGCAACGATTGGTTGTCTTTATCATTATATACCGTAAGGTGAAATCCTAATATTTTTCGTTGTTTTCGTTCTAAAGTATCTTTTTTTTCATCACTGATAGAATCACGACTTATCCCAACACCTTCATAATAGATTTTATATCCCTCCGAGCGTTTTTTTGTTATATATTCCTTAACTTCGTCATAGTACTGTTGCTTACCCAAATGAACCATGGGAATAAAAATAAATTCCTGATCACCCTTTATGAGTACTCTTTTATGTTTAACAGCAGATTTTTTAACAAATAATAATCGTACCAAAGCACATTGACACGACGATAACAAAAATGACAATCCGATGATTAGTAAAAAACGTTTTTTCATAAAATATATGTTGTTAAGAGTTTATTAAAATAAAAGCTGTTTTAAATTCAATAAAAATCTACTTGTAACATCCTAAATGCTTACCAAACTTGAAGGCAGTTATTGGATTTTTATGGTCTTCAATTAATAATACGTTACCTAATTAAATGTTATTGATTATGCATATTCAACGGTACGAAAGTATAATTAACATTTGAAATAACAAAATATTTTTATATTTTTTTTATAATTATTCAAACGATAAGAAAATAATCACACAAATAAAACAATGAAAACAAAACAATTTTATTAATATGATATTTTTTTAACATTGTAATTATGTGGTTCAAATTTTTATTGTTAAAATACAGATAAAAAGATTTTTTTTGATTTTTTTCTCATTTGATGTATTTTCCTCAATGCCCATACTCAGTAAACGAAATATTTTCTGAAAATCGTGGGTGCATAATTTTTGCAAAACCTAAAAAAATAGTACTTTTGTTGCTTCGAAAACATATATATATGAGAAATAGAATCCCGAAGTATCACAGGCCTATAAAAAACATCAATGACCCTATCGCTCAAGTGGATAGTTGGTATGCTGCGGTCGATACTTTTGAAGAAAAACGTTATTCAGAATCTTTACGAAAGTTATTGGACTACATCAATCCAGAGGTAGCAAAGCAAGTACCTGCCTCGGGCGATTTTTCTGTTGAGTATCCACAAGGGTCTTCTCGTGTTACCTTTGGTGTGCGAAACGATTATTTTTATATCGAATCACCTTTCGTTAAAATTACAGAAAAATCAAACAAAATCGCTTTACTTCGTGAAGTTAATGAACTGAATTTTACGCACTTGACCATCCCTCAGATTCATCTCGAAAACCAAATGCTGTGGTTTAAATTCGAAGCTCCACTCTATGTGTGTCAGCCCAATAAAATCTATGAAGCATTGCGTGAAATTTGTGAAACCGCTGATGATTTTGATGATGAATTTATCGAAAAATACAATGTAGAATATGTGCAATCTCCTGTTATTGAACATCTTAATGAAGAAGAAAAACAACAAGCGTGGGAGAAAATCCAAAGTATTTTAGATGAATACAAACTCTTCATGGACTATTTTCAAGAGAAACGCTGGTCGGAAAGTCAGTGGGATATTTTGATGATTAGTCTGCTACAATTAGGAAATATGCCGTGTATACAAGGAGTTCTGCGTGTTGATTTACAGGAATATATACAAAATATAAGCAATAATCGAATCGACTTTCATTACCGCATTGACCGAGGAAGAAATTTCTTTAAAAAATTGATGGAGAAATCGCAAGAAGATCTTATGAAGGACATCTATTACACAAAAGCCTTGATGGGACTCAAATGGCGATCTTCTTCAAAAATCATCCAAGAATATGTAACCGACTTCGAAGAGCAGATACGCAAGTATAAAAATTCGAACGATCACTTCAACGTAGCTTATTACCTGAATTACATCTACTTACGATTGATGTATTTCTATAATTTAGATCAAAATTACAAGGACTTTATTATCGGAACACTTGAACGTGCCTCGGGTGAAGCCTACGAAAAGGCAGCCTCTATTTACTTGGAAACTTTTGATCATTTGCTCAATGAAACCTTACCGAAAAACATCAAAAACGGAACAACAACCAAAAAAGGCTTTTTAGCTCGGTTGTTTGGATAAAATCAAGAATTGAACATGGAACAACATAAAAAATATATCTTTAAAATCATTACCTCAGGAGGAACAGGTAGTGGTTTTGCAGTTAAGGGTTATGATTTTTTAATTACAAACTATCACGTGGTGGAAGGAGCAAAAACGTTGGCTGTAGAAGACCAAGAGCGAAATCGTTACTTTGCACGTGTGGTAATGGCAAACCCTGAATTAGATCTAGCTTTTTTGCACGTTGAGGGAATTTCATTAGCAGATACTTCAATCACCATAAACCCTGATTTACAAATACATAATACGCAGAAAGTGTTTATCAATGGATTTCCTTTCGGAATGCCTTTTACCATCACGGAAGGAATTATTTCGTCCACAAATCAGCCGATGAACAATCGCCATTACGTGCAAACGGATGCTGCCGTAAATCCTGGTAATTCAGGAGGTCCAATGCTGAATCAAGACGGAACGTTGGTAGGGGTTACAACTTCAAAATTTACAGAGGCGGACAATGTAGGGTTTGCTATTCACTTCAATGAAGTAATCAAGGAATTACGTGATTTCACCTTTTCGGATAATGTTTTTAGGGTGAAGTGTAATTCATGTGATCATTTTATTGAAACAGAAACCAAATTTTGCCCACAGTGTGGAAATAAAGTGAATGCTTCTGTTTTTGAGGAATTTGAACTGTCCAATTTTGCCACATTCATTGAGTCGGCAATCGCTGACATGGGAGCAAATCCTATTTTGTGTCGTGCTGGACGTGATGTATGGGAGTTTCATCAGGGTAGTGCATTGATACGGATGTTTATTTTCAGAAGTAACTACTTGATTGTCACTTCGCCATTAGTGAAGCTACCAAAACAGAATTTAGCTCCGTTATACGAGTATATGCTTTCACATCCTTACAGCCCTTACCATTTTGGGATTTCCGAAAACATTATTTATTTATCTTATCGCGTACATCTTTCCGACTTATTCTCGGAAGATAGTGAAAAAATTAAAAATCATGTACGCGACATCCCAAAATTAGCGGATGATTTGGACAATATTTTAGTTGAACAATATCACTGTGAGTATTCAATCGATTCGAAACTAGCATAAAAGAGTACAGATAGGGAATTTGTGCTTGTAATGAGTTAAAATTTAAAATAAAAACATTGGTATTATGAGTATTATTGACGTTTTAATCGTTGTTTTGTACATTCTTTTAACCATTGGGGTGGGTGTTTGGATTTCAAAACGAGCATCAAAAGGATTGGATTCCTATTTTTTAGGCGGAAATTCCATAAAATGGTATTATTTAGGGCTGAGTAACGGTTCTGGGATGTTTGATGTGGCAGGAACAGCCTGGATGGTAGGGATTTTATTTCTCTATGGTGTGAAAAGTTTTATGTTTATGTGGATTTGGCCAATATGGAATCAAATTTTTGTAATGGTTTTCTTAGCAGCTTGGATTCGCAGATCAAATATTATGACAGGTTCCGAATGGATTTTAACTCGATTTGGTAATGATAAAGCAGGACGAGCCTCGCATTTGATTATCGCTATTTTTGCTATCATTACTTCGGTTGGGTTCATAGCCTATTTTTTTGAAGGGGTAGGAAAGTTTATGTCCATCATCCTTCCATGGGATATGACTCTCGCTTTTGGAAATTCGGTACTCCTGACTTCAGAACAGAGCTATTCTTTGTTAATCATCTTTCTTACAACTATTTACACCATTAAAGGAGGTATGTTTTCTGTGGTTGCTACTGAAGTTCTACAATACGGAATTATGGTATTAGCAGGAATCTTGGTCGCAGGATACGCTTTCTTTACTATTTCGGATGCGCAAATCACAGCCATTATTCCCGAAGAATGGAAAAATATTTTCTTCGGCACAGAGCTCACACCATTTTGGGATTCGAAGTATCAAGCATTCAATGATTTTATTGATACTCAAGGGTATAAAATGTTTGGAGCTTTTATAGGGATGTCCTTATTAAAAGGATTTTTTGCTAGTGTAGCAGGGCCTACGCCGAGCTACGATATGCAGCGAATCCTTTCAACACGCAATGTGAAAGAGGCTTCCTACATGAGTGGATTTACGAATATTATTTTATTCATACCGAGATATTTACTTATCGGAGGAATTGTAGTGATTGCATTGGTACATATTGCTCCTCAAATGTTAACAAGTATTACCAACAACGATTTAGAAACTATATTACCAAAAGTAGTGAATTTCCACGTACCTGTAGGAATCAAAGGGTTGTTGTTGGCTGGGTTGTTGGCGGCGTTTATGTCTACCTTTTCAGCGTTCGTAAATTCAGGTCCTGCATATATCGTAAATGATATTTACAAAAAATATTTCAAACCTGAAGCCTCGATGAAACATTACATTCATGCTTCTTATTGGGCGTCATTTGCGATTGTGATTCTTGGAGTAATTATGGGCTTTTTTGCCGATTCGATAAACGGTATAACCCTATGGATTACAAGTGCTTTGTATGGAGGGTATGTAGCTGCTAACTTTCTCAAATGGGTGTGGTGGCGTTTCAATGGTTGGGGCTATTTCTGGGGTATGTTAGCTGGTTTACTCATCGCTACTGCTCAATTCATTTTAGATATCAATAAGGCCAATTTCACAGAAGGAACTTGGTTATATAGCTTAGCACATATTCCTCCTATTTATTTATTTCCTATTTTCTTTGTATTTTCGTTATTAGGCTGTTTTTTAGGCACTTATCTATCAAAACCAACAGAGATGAGTGTATTGGTAAATTTTTACAAAAACATTCGTCCGTGGGGCTTGTGGCATCCCGTGTATGTGCAGTTAAAGCAAGAGGATAGCACAGCTGTCAAAAATACTGACTTTTGGAAAGATATGGGCAATTGTGTTATTGGAATAGTGTGGCAATCGAGCCAAATTTTGATTCCTATTTTCCTGTTAATCAGAGATTATCCCAAAATGTGGTGGTCAATTGCGGTTTTTGCCTTAACCACAGCTATATTGAAATTTACATGGTTAGATGTCGTAAAAAAATATAAAGATTAATGAAACCTAAATTCATCATATCAGGCGGCGGTACAGGCGGACATATTTATCCTGCCATTGCTATTGCAAATGAAATAAAACATCGTTTGCCTGATGCCGAAATTCTGTTTGTGGGAGCTGAAAACCGAATGGAAATGCAAAAAGTGCCTCAGTCGGGGTATCTCATCGAAGGATTGTGGATTTCGGGTTTACAACGCAAACTAACGCTTGACAACTTGATGTTTCCGCTGAAACTTGCCAGCAGTTTATGGAAGGCTCGGAAAATCATCAAGAAGTTTCGTCCTGATGTGGTTATTGGAACAGGCGGATATGCTTCTGCCCCAACCCTTAAAGCGGCTCAATGGCTCGGCATTCCTACGATAATTCAAGAGCAAAATTCCTATGCCGGAGTGACCAACAAATGGGTATGCCAAAAAGCGGAAAAAATATGCGTGGCTTATGATGATATGAAAAATTTCTTTCCGAAAGAAAAAATCGTGAAAACGGGAAATCCTGTTCGGGCAGATTTGCTCAACATTTCCGAAAAAAGAGAGGAAGCTCAAACTTTTTTTTCTCTGAATCCAAATAAAAAAACGCTTTTGGTTTTGGGCGGAAGTTTAGGAGCAAGACGTATCAATCAGCTTATTGAAAGCAATTTACCTCTTTTTGAAAAACTTGATATCCAAGTACTTTGGCAGTGTGGGAAACTCTATTTTGAAGAATATAAAAAGTACGACTCTGAAAACATTAAAGTATTGCAATTCATTGACCGAATGGATTTTGCGTACGCCTCAGCAGATGTGATTATTTCCCGAGCAGGAGCAAGTTCCGTAAGTGAACTTTGCATTGTGGGCAAACCTGTGATTTTCATTCCGTCACCCAACGTAGCGGAAGACCATCAGACTAAAAATGCACAAGCAATAGCAAAAAAGCAAGGTAGTATTTTAATCCGTGAAAGCGAGTTAGATAGCCAATTTAAAACAATATTTTCACAGCTAATTCTTAACGAAAATCAGCAAAAAAATCTCTCTGAAAACATCAAAAAATTAGCTCAACCCAACGCAACTAAAGACATCGTAGATATTATTTTTAAATTATTCAAAGATTAAATGATTAAAATATTGAAAAAATCAAAAAAAATGAAATGAAAGAGGTAATCATTAAGAAATTAAATTCGGAAAATTTGATAGCAAAAGGCTTGAGATTATCCTTAGAAGTCTTTACCAAATGCAACAAAATGGACTATAACGATGAGGGCTATCGCCATTTTAATAGTTATATTGAAAATAAGGAACAAGTCTCTTTATTATCAATGTACGGAGCATTTATCAATGAAAACCTTGTGGGGATTATCGGAGTTAAAGAAAATGGTCAGCACATTTCCTTATTTTTTGTAGATAAAAAATATCAAGGCTTGAAGATTGGACGTAAATTGTTTGCATTTGCCCAAAACGACACAAAAGCAAATCACATCATCGTTAATTCATCAACAAGTGCAGTTGAAGTGTACAAAAAATTAGGATTTAACATTATAAGAGAACAAGTTACAAAAAATGGATTAACCTCTGTTTTAATGGAATACAAAAACAATAACTAATCATTTAATTTTTTAGTCTTTTTAATTTTTCAAATTGTTAACGAAATGGAGCTTGACATCAGATATAAACAGCGATTTGCCAATTACACTAAGGCTTTGGAACAACTCAAAAAAGCCCTATACTATTTTGAGGAAAACGCAAAAAATGAGAAGAATGATTTTTTGGAAATAATCGGAATATCGGTAATCAAATCGTTCGAATTTTCTTTTGAGTTAGCGTGGAATTTAATGAAAGACTACGCGATATATCAAGGAATTACAAACGTGGCAGGTTCACGCGATGCCATTCGTGAAGCTTTTGCAATGGGGTTAATCAATGAAAAAAATCAGATGGTTTGGCGAGAGATGATTATCAGTCGTAATCAAAGTAGCCATACCTACAACCAAAGTACAGCAACAGATATTTTGAAAAAAATCAAAGAAGATTATCTATTTGCCTTTCAAGATTTTGAAGAAAAAATGAAACTACTTTCACAATGAAAACGAAACAATTTGGATTAGAAGCTGCCGTTTTAACATCGCTCCAAAATATTTTTGAAAAATTTGAAAATATTGAAAAAGTGATTGTATATGGGTCAAGAGCGAAAGGAAATTTTAGATACAATTCGGATATTGATTTAAGCATCATCGGAGAAATTTCGTACGATGATTTACTTAAAATAGAACTTTTGATTGACGAATTACTACTACCATACAAAGTAGATTTATCGGTTTTTAACAATATAAATAATAGTGAATTGAAAGCTCATATTGAGCGAGTTGGAATAGTTTTATACAAGAAAAACAACAAATAGTTTTTTTAATCTTTTAATCTTTTAAAACCTTAAACAAAAACGCAATGAAAGTCAATTTCAATAACATACAAAACGTATATTTCATCGGGATTGGTGGAATCGGGATGTCGGCATTGGCTCGTTATTTCAAAGCCATCGGGAAGAATGTCTGCGGATACGACCGAACACCAACAGAAATTACCGATACACTTGAAAACGAAGGAATTAAAGTCCACTTTACGGAAGATGAAGCAAATATCCCATCAGATTTCAAGAACATAGAAAATACTCTTGTAGTGTACACACCTGCCGTCCCGAAAATGCACGTTGAACTTGTTTTCTTTCAAAATAATGGTTATCAAGTTTTTAAGCGTTCCGAAATTTTGGGAATGATTACCGAAAATAGTTTTTGTTTGGCGGTAGCAGGAACGCACGGAAAAACCACAACATCAAGCATTTTAGCTCATATTTTAGTGGAAAGTGGAGCTTCGGTAAGTGTCTTTTTAGGTGGAATTGCAGAAAATTTCAACAGTAATTTGGTTCTTAATGGAAGTAAATTTACCGTTGTTGAAGCTGACGAATTCGACCGCTCTTTTTTAAGGTTATCTCCTGATATTGCGTGTATTACCTCAATGGATGCTGACCATTTGGACATCTACGGAAATAAGGAAGAATTTGAAAAAGGGTTTCGTGATTTTGCCGACAAAATTAAATCTGATGAAAATCGAATTATATGTAACGGACTGAAAATAAACGGAAAAACATACGGATTGGAAGATAATTCTGATTTCAGCTTTCAAAATATTCGTATTGAAAATGGTTTGTATCACTTTGATTTCCATTATGCAAACAACGTTCTTAAAAATTATGTGTTTCCAAAACCGGGCAGACACAATTTGTCGAACGCTTTGGCGGCGGTGGCGATGGGTATACAAGCGGGGTTTCCTGCTGAAAAATTATTGTCGGCATTGGCAACTTTTAAAGGAGTAAAACGTCGATTTTCATACATCATCAAAGAAAAGGATTTCGTTTTCATTGACGACTATGCACATCACCCATCGGAAATCAACGCACTTTTCCAAGCGGTGGACGAAATGTATCCAAAAATTGAAAAAACCATTGTTTTTCAGCCTCATTTGTTTACTCGAACTCGCGATTTTATGGACGAATTCGCAGAGAGTTTATCCAAATTTGACGATGTCGTGTTGTTGGATATTTATCCTGCAAGAGAATTGCCCATTGAAGGAATCACGTCAGAAGTGTTGTTAGAAAAAATTCAAAGCAAACAGAAAGTTTTGGTCTCAAAATCGGATTTAATTCCGTTACTGACCAAAAAACAGCCCAAGTTATTGCTTACTGTTGGAGCAGGTGACATCGGAGCTGAAGTTGAGAGAATTAAAAACAGTTTCAAGATGTAGAGCAAGATATCAATATCTACTCAAGACATATATTAAATCAAGTATTAAATAAAATTAAACGATTGAAAAACAACAAATAAGCTTTTTTTAACAATTGGTGTTATAAGATTAGTGTTGATTTTAGGTGTTTAAATACGAAACACAATATGTAAGTAATTTATTAGTATACTTTTAAATAGTAAGTAATAGTATAGTTTTCGTTGAAAAGCATAAAGTCCTGTTAATTTTTTTTTTAATACGATTTTAATCCCGAAATTTGCCACAGATTTTAAACAAAATAATTTATATTTAGAGTATGAAAAAAACAACTTTAAGTTTAGTTGCACTTTCATTTGTGGGCTATGTGTCTGCACAAGATTTACCAGCAAATCCAGCTCCAGGTAAGTGTTATGTAAAATGTATCACGAAAGATGAATTTCGTGAAGAGACAGAGAGAATCCAGATTGCACCCGCTTACAGCAAACTGGAGGTAATTCCTGGTACGTTCAAAACGATTGAAGAGCGTGTTTTAGTAAAAGAAGCAAGTAAAAAATTGGTGTACGTACCAGCTGTTTATGAGACGGTTCAAGTTCCTTATGAGAAAAAAGAAGCTGGTAATATATTAACTGTAGTTCCTGCTGCTTTTGGTAAAGATGTTAAAACTTTGGAAGTGTATCCTAAAACTTCAGGTTGGGAGTACAAACATCTAGACAACTGTCCTTCAATCAATAAAGATGCCTGTGTTACTGCATGTTTTGTTGAAAGACCTGCTCGTTTCGAGAGCGTAGATGTTGTTACTTTGGTGAAAGACGCTCATACTACAGAAAGAGAAATTCCAAGCATTGAGGCTACTTTCAAACGTCAGGTTGTTAAAACCCCTGCTCGTGTTGAGGAAATTGAAATCCCTGCTGAATATGCTACCATCAAGCGTGAAGTAGTTGATAGAGAGGCAACAACTCGTAAAGTGGAAGTTCCTGCTGAGTACAAAACTATTACCAGACAAGTATTGGTAAAAAAAGGAGGAGTTACCGTTTGGGAAGAAGTTGATTGTAAATTATTAGAGCCTACAATGTTGCCTATTTTATACGAATACAATAGTGCTAAATTAACAAAAGCCTCTGAAAAAATCATTGATGAGATGTTATTCCCTCTATTGAATGGCAAAAACACAAGTGTTGAAATCATGTCTCACACTGACTCAAGAGGAAACGACGATTACAACATGTCGTTATCTCAGCAAAGAGCTAATGCGGTTGTTAACTACTTGGCTTCTAAAGGTATACAACGTTCAAGAATGATTGCAAAAGGATACGGAGAGACTCGTTTGATCAACAGATGTGCTAACGGAGTTCAGTGTTCAGAGCAAGAACATCATAAAAACCGTCGTACAGAATTCAGAATTTTAGGAGAATAGTTCTCCATATGGTCGTAAATAATAAAAACTGCTTGAAACTTTTCAGGCAGTTTTTTTGTTATTATATTCTTTTTTTCGACTCACATCTCTTAGGGTTACATTTTTGAGAACGTATTGTCTAATTTCGAAAAAAGTTGTACCTTTGTAGACTATTATTACTTATAGAATACAAAAATAACTTATGAGCGAAGAACTAAACAAAAGTCAATATTCGGCGGATAATATTCAGTCTTTGGAAGGAATGGAACACGTGCGTATGCGTCCTTCGATGTATATTGGAGACGTGGGTACACGGGGTTTGCACCATTTGGTATATGAGGTTTTGGATAACTCTATCGACGAGGCATTAGCAGGACACTGCGATAGAATCACAGTATCTATTAATGAGGATAATTCCATTACTGTTGAAGATAATGGTCGCGGGATTCCTGTGGATATTCATAAAAAAGAGGGTGTTTCCGCTTTACAAGTGGTTATGACTAAAATTGGAGCCGGAGGTAAATTTGACAAAGGCTCATACAAAGTTTCAGGAGGTTTACACGGCGTGGGAGTTTCGTGTGTGAATGCACTTTCTACGCATCTGATAGCAACTGTTTTCCGTGATGGAAAAGTTTGGGAACAGGAATACTCAAGAGGGAAAGCGCTCTTTCCCGTCAAACAGATAGGCAATACGGACAAACGAGGGACACGTGTAACGTTTCATCCCGATGAGGAAATTTTCCAACAAACAACGGAATATAAATACGACACCTTAGCTACTCGTATTCGTGAATTGTCATATTTAAACAAAGGTATTACCATTACCTTAACGGATTTCCGCAATAAGGATGAAAAAGGAGAATATATCTCTGAGACCTTTCATTCCGAAAATGGATTATCTGAGTTTATTAAATATTTGGACGGAAACAGGGTTTCTATCATCAATCGCGTAATCTCTATGGAAGGAGAAAAAAATGAGATTCCTGTGGAAGTAGCGATGATTTATAACGATTCGTTCAACGAGAATTTACACTCTTATGTAAACAATATCAATACTACTGAAGGAGGAACTCACTTACAAGGATTCCGTATGGGATTAACACGTACGCTTAAAAACTATGCGGATAAATCAGGTTTGTTGGAAAAAGCAAGTAAAGATAAAAAGAATCCTATTGAAATTGTAGGAGATGATTTCCGTGAAGGCTTAACAGCGATCATTTCGGTGAAAGTAGCTGAACCTCAGTTTGAAGGGCAAACAAAAACTAAGTTAGGGAACCGCGAAGTTACATCGGCTGTTTCACAAGCGGTATCCGATATGCTGGAATCTTATTTAGAGGAAAATCCGAACGATGCTAAAACCATTGTTGAGAAAGTAATTTTAGCTGCACAAGCACGTCAGGCAGCAAAGAAGGCTCGTGAAATGGTGCAACGTAAAACCGCGATGAGTGGTGGTGGACTTCCAGGAAAGTTGTCCGATTGCTCAGAACAAGATCCTGAAAAGTGTGAGATATTCTTGGTGGAGGGAGACTCCGCAGGGGGAACAGCTAAGTTAGGACGTGACAGAAACTATCAAGCGATTCTTCCTCTAAAAGGTAAGATATTGAATGTAGAAAAAACAATGCAGCATAAAATTTTTGATAATGATGAAATCAAAAATATATACACAGCATTGGGTGTAACCATTGGCACAGAAGAAGATGCTAAAGCCTTGAATTTACAGAAGTTACGTTATCACAAAGTGGTTATCATGTGTGATGCCGATGTCGATGGGTCACATATTACAACTCTGATTTTGACATTTTTCTTCCGCTATATGCGTGAGTTAATTGAAAAAGGGTATGTTTATATTGCTACACCTCCACTTTATTCATTGAAAAAGGGCAAGAAAGAAGTTTACGCATGGAACGAGAAAGAGCGTGACCGTGTGAGTGAGGAACTTGGAGGAGGGGCTCACATTACTCGATACAAAGGTTTGGGAGAGATGGATGCTCCACAACTGTGGGAAACAACTATGAATCCTGCTCAGCGAACGCTCCGTCAAGTAACTATCGACAACGCTAGTGAGGCTGATCGAATTTTCTCTATGTTAATGGGAGATGAAGTACCTCCCCGCAGAGAGTTTATTGAGAAGAATGCAAAATATGCAAAAATCGATGCTTAGTCATAAAAGTGTACTTATAAAAAAGGCTGTTCAGTAATTTACTAAACAGCCTTTTTTACTTTTATTAAAGGGAATGATCCTAAAATTTATACCCTATCTTGATACCTGCGTTTGGTTCAATAGCCCAAAAATACTTGTTTTCAACAATTTTTTTACCGAAATTACGTCCTATGTTTACGTATGGAGCCACAACAAACGTATCATTATAATTCCAAATATACCCAATTCCGATTCCAAAAATAAAACTGTCCAGCTTAGTCGTTTCTACAACCTCCTTTTTGTCAGCATTCAATACAGTTTCTTTAAAACTACCAAAACGCTGCTTGATAAACGGATTGATATAGGGGCCTGATAAGTTATCTAAATCAAAATAGTAGTTATATCCTACTTTGATACTCGTTGCACTGTATTTTCTGTTATCTCCTTTTGGAAAGTAGGAAAAACGGTCGTTAAAAAACATTTCAACTTCAATTGACTGATTGAAGTCGACATAGCGTTCATAACCCAACTCAACCGAAGCGATAGCAATAGCGTTTAAGGCATTCAAGTTTATTTGATTCTTTGGGTAATCCTGTGAAAATGCTTTCCCTGAAAAAAGAGCCAAACATACAATAATAAGTCTTTTCATGTCTATGATAATTTTAATTGAAAGGCAAAAGTAATAATATTTTTTAGAACTGGAAATATTTTCTGTATTTTCCTGCTTTTTATGGTTTAAAATCGTATCTTTGCACGAAACACTACTTATCAATAAATTTATGTTAAAATCATTCGTAAACTTCGTTTTTTCAACTCGTTTGATGGCGATTCTTTTCATCGTATTTGGGATTGCTTTAGGGTTAGGGACATTTATTGAGAACGACTATGGTATCGACACGGCTCGTATCTGGATATACAACGCGTGGTGGTTCGAATTAATCATGCTTATTTTTGCAATTAACTTCATTGGTAATATCAAACGCTACAATCTTTTGAAAAGAGAAAACTGGGCGGTATTGGTATTGCACCTTTCATGGGTCTTTATTATTGTTGGCGCAGGTATTACCCGCTATATGAGTGACGAGGGATTGATGTCAATACGTGAAGGGGATACAGCCAATTTTTATGTATCTGATCGAACTTACATATCTGTATTTGTCGATGGACAACATGATGGACAACCCCTCCGTAAAAGCAACCAAACTGAAGTTCTTTTTTCACCCTATACTCGGAATTCATATCATTGGAATGATGATTTCAAAGGAAAAAGATTTGATGTTAAATACAAAAAATTTATCCGTGGAGCTAAGGAAGGATTCGTAGAATCACCTGAAGGGGCGCTATACCTAAAGTTAGTGGAATCTTCAGGAGGAACACGTCACGAACATTTTTTGAAAGATGGTGAAGTAACTAATGTTCACAACATACTTTTTGCATTAAATCGACCGACCGAAGGAGCTATAAATCTCACCATTAACGATAAACAACAATTGATTCGCACTCCTTTTGAAGGGAAATATATGACAATGTCTACTCAAGAGTTTACCCCTGTTGCTAAGGACAGTTTGCAACCTTTCATGATGCGCTCACTCTATTCACTGGAAGGTATTCAATTTGTAGTTCCAGAGTTTATGGTAAGAGGCTATGAAGGTGTGGTTGCCTTGGATGAAAAAGAAATTACTAAAGAAAGTTCGAATGCGGTAGTACTCGAAATCAATTCGGGGGACGAAAGCAAAGAAGTTACTGTCATGGGAAGCAAAGGAATTATACATCCACCAAAAAGCATCAGTGTAAATGGATTAGACTTCCATCTAAGCTATGGCTCACGTCGTGTAGAGGTTCCTTTTTCGGTAAAACTTGATGACTTTATTGCAGATAAGTATCCAGGAACAGAAAATAGCTATGCCGCTTTCAAAAGTAAAGTTACGGTAACCAATGGAAACGAAAGATTTAACTACGATATTTTCATGAATAACATTCTGAATTATAAAGGATACCGATTATTCCAAGCACAATTTCACCCCGATGAGAAAGGTACCGTATTGTCTGTTAACCACGATTATTGGGGTACACTGATTACTTACATAGGCTATTTTTTACTCTACGGAGGGTTAATTGCTTTTATGTTTGTAGGTAAATCACGATTCATAAAATTAGCAAAACAACTTAGAGATGTGCAATTGAAACGACAAAAATTAAGTGTTCTATTATTTCTTTTAGGAAGTTCTGTAATGTTTGGGCAACATTCCGTAAGGCCATCGGATGCTGAAATTGATTCGATTTTGAAAGCTACGACCGTAAGCAAAGAACACGCTGAAAAGTTCGGTGAGTTGGTAATCCAAGATTCAGGGCGTATGAAACCCGTACATACTTTCGCTTCGGAGTTAATGCGTAAGATGACCAAATTTGATGATTTTAGGGGGATGAATCCTAACCAAGCCCTGCTATCTATGATGTTGCACCCTGGAGTTTGGACACAGGTCGATTTTATTTTCGTAAAGAAACAAAATGACAGTTTACACTCATTTTTAGGTGTAGAAAAAGGTACAAAGTACGTTCGTTTTGCAGATTTCTTTGACGAAAATATGAGCTATAAATTAAGTCCCTATTTACATGAAATTTATTCAACGAACACTCCAAATCAGTTTCAAAAAGATTTTAAGAACGCTGATCAACGCATAGGTTTGATAAATAGAGCTTTATCGGGTGAAATGTTAAAAATATTTCCCTTGTTGAACGACCCTAATAACCGTTGGGTTTCAGGTGTTGAATTTCGTAGTGACAGAAGTTTGGAAAAAGATTCATTGTACGCCAATTTTATAAGCAATGCAGTGCCGATGTATTTGAGTATGCTTCGTGAATCCATTCAAACGGGAGATTATTCAAATCCTGATAAATTGTTAGAAGCTCTTAAGAAAAACCAACAAAATCACGGAGCGGAGGTACTTCCATCGGAAAGTAAGATAAAAGCCGAGATTCTCTATAATAAAATAGATGTTTTTAACCTATTGTTTCAGTGGTACTTATACGTAGGAGGAGTGATGTTCATTCTCTTAGTTGTGGATATATTTTCAAAAAAACCTTTCTTGAATATCGCGGTTCGTATATGTAAATACTTGATTTTAATTTTATTCTTACTTCATACGCTTGGTTTGATATGTCGTTGGTATATTTCAGGACATGCACCTTGGAGTGATGCTTATGAAAGTATGATCTACGTAGCTTGGGCAACTATGGGTATGGGATTACTATTTGCCAAACGTTCACTGTTGTCATTAGCTGCCACTGCTTTCGTTACATCGATGATTCTGATGATCGCACATTGGAATTGGATGGATCCTTCTATAGGCACGTTGCAACCTGTGTTGAACAGCTATTGGCTAATGATTCACGTGGCAATCATTGTCGGAAGTTACGGGCCTTTTGTATTGGGAGCTATTCTGGGAATTATTTCCATGTACCTGATGATATTTACGACCGATAAAAATAAAGAACGTATGTCATTAGCCACTCAGGAGTTAGTGATTGTAAATGAACTATCACTAACCGTAGGATTAGTCATGCTTACTATCGGAAACTTTTTAGGAGGCATGTGGGCAAATGAGAGCTGGGGACGTTACTGGGGCTGGGATCCAAAAGAAACATGGGCTTTGGTAAGCATCATGGTATATGCCTTTGTAATCCATATGCGTTTGGTTCCAGGACTTCGTGGGCGTTGGGCGTTCAGTTTTGCAAGCACGATAGCTCTTTTTAGTATTCTTATGACTTATTTCGGGGTTAATTTTTACCTTTCAGGACTGCATAGTTATGCAAGTGGAGACAAAATCATTACGCCTTCCTTTGTTTACTATTCGGTAGCATTTGTACTGATTTCAGGGGCGATTTCATTTTGGAAATACCGACAATATTATAAAAAATAACACTTTTTGTATTTCAAGCAACATATGTAAGTGTCTGAAATAATTAGGGTTGAAATGAAATCCTGCTGTATTTTAGATTATATGTTTGAATATAAACGCATTAAAAATGAATAAACAAATCATATTCGAAGACTTAGGAACGAAAGATTATAAGGAAACTTGGGATTATCAAGAGTCTCTTTTTGAATCTATCATTGAAAAGAAACGGAAAAACAGAGCAAATAATACCAATGAACCTACATCGAATTACTTCCTTTTTGTAGAGCATCCGCATGTGTACACTTTAGGAAAAAGTGGAGATATTTCAAACTTACTAATTGATGAGGCTACGCTCAAAAAAAAGGGAGCTACCTTTTATAAAATTAATCGTGGTGGAGACATTACCTATCATGGACCTGGGCAAATTGTAGGTTATCCTATTTTAGATTTAGATAATTTTTTTACAGATATTCACAAGTACCTACGTTTGTTAGAGGAAACCATCATCTTAGTTCTGAAAGACTATGGCATTAAAGGAACTCGGAGCGAAGGTGAAACGGGAGTTTGGATAGATGTAGGTACGCCTTTTGCTCGTAAGATATGTGCTATGGGAGTTCGCAGTTCACGCTGGGTAACTATGCATGGATTTGCATTTAATGTAAATGCAGATTTGGGCTATTTCGATAATATTATCCCTTGTGGAATACGTGGTAAGGCAGTGACCTCGCTCAACTTGGAATTAGGTCAAAAAGAAGTAGCTATAGAAGAGGTTAAAGAAAAGATTATCAAATATTTCCAAGAGCTTTTTGAAGCAGAAATGATTTAAAATATCATCGTAAAGACGCAAAATTTTGCGTCTTTACGCCTTTTATTACTCCATAGAAAATTTCACTAACATTGGACGGTGGTCTGATAACACTTCGCTAAATGTGTTAAAATCTTGAATATTCAATGATTTATCTAACAAAATATAGTCAATCCGAAAAGGGAAAAAGTTAAAATTAAACGATTTTCCAAATCCCACACCTTTCTCTTCAAAAGCGTCATTTAGGTTTTCGCCTCTGATATTTCGATAAATATAAGAATAAGCAGTGTTGTTAAAATCTCCACAAACGATGGTTTTGTAGGGAGATGTGTTCTGATGGGTTTTGAAAAGTTCCATTTGCTCCTGCTGCAGTACAAACCTACGACTAATATTTTTGATAAGACGTTCTTTATCTTGATTAATCAGCTCATTTTCAGGTTTTATATGTAGCGATTCTAAATGTAAGCTATAAATACGTAGAGTGTCTTTTTGTACCCTGATGTCCACAAAAACACCATTATTGCTCGTGTTCGGAAAGTTCAATGATCCTGCATTGATTATTGGAAACCGGCTAAAGATAGCGTGACCAATATTATCTTTTGGAGTTTTAGTAATGATTTTTTTATGTGGATATCCTGCGATGTCATATTTTTTATGGTTATAAAACTCTTGAAAAACAATTATATCAGCCGATTGTTTTTGAACAAATTCAATTATTTTATCTTTTAGATTTCGGTCGGGATGCCAACGATAGTGGTTGAATAATCGTACATTGAACGACATTAAAGAAAGACCATTTCCTGCCTCGGTTGAAGTGTTGAATATCTGAAATAATCGTATGAGAGACTCGTAACCAAACAACAAAATTACGGTTGAAAGAAGAAATATTTTCTTTCTTCTTACTAACCAATATATAGAAAATAAAACGTTTACAATCAACACAATAGGAGTTAACAAGGCTAATACTGAAATGATTGAAAATCGCTTTGGAGGCAGATACGGAATGAGGTATGACACCAAAAGCCATAGCACAAAAAATACGTTGGTTAAAAAAAGTATTTTCTCAAAAAAGTTTAGTTTTTTGTACATTTCCGTATTTTATAAGCATCCCACAAAGATACCAAAATATTTGTAAAAGAATTGATTTTGTTAGAGAAAAAAACTACTTTTGCCGAAAAGTAGTCTATTTTTCAGAATCCAACCGAATTTTTTAAAGTCCTAAAAGTTTAATTTATAAGCATAAAAATAGTGCTTTAATGAAATACCAATACACGAATAATAACCTTTACACCTTTACATTTAAAATATGTTTAAACGTTTTTTATTTCTCGAATGGAAATCATTTTTGCGTTCAGCTAGTTTCAGTAAAAACTTGGCAGTAAAGATTTTATTGGCTTTTTCAGCTATTTATTTTATTATCATATTTTTTTCCTTAGGAATAGGACTGTATCCACTCTTGAAAGAAGCATTTCCTGAACAAAAACCGATGCTAATTGTCAATATGTTCGTAGTTTATTGGTTCTTAGCAGAATTTTTCGTTAGGTTCATGTGGCAATCACTTCCTATTATAAACGTTAAACCATTATTGATCAATAATATAAATAAAAAAAGAATCATTCGATTTTTACTGACAAAAACTCTCTTTTCACCATTTAATTTTTTTACTCCTTTGTTAATATTCCCTTTTGGGGTGTGGAACATTTATGTAGGAGATTATTCTTTGGTCAGCATCTTGTGCTGGTGGATAGCCATTTTGTCATTGATGTTTAGTGCTAATTTTCTGAACTTTCTGTTGAATAGATATTTCTCTGACAATATCAAAAAATTGTTCCCATACGTTGCAATTGTCCTAATTCTAGTAGGATTAGAGCGTTTTGATATATTTAAAACATCTCATTTTATAGGAAATTTAATGGATATATTGCTAGAACAATTTTATTTTGTTGTTATTCCAATAGCCTTATGTTTTCTTACATACAAATTAATTTTCAATCACTTACGTAAAAGTTTTTACTTAGATAACGTATTAAAATCAAAGAACAAAACCGTAAGTACTGCCGATTTCGGTTGGGTGAGACTTTTTGGGGATATAGCTCCGTTTTTACAGCTTGATTTGAAGCTTATTTGGCGGAATAAGCGTAGTAAATCTGTTATTTGGACGATGCTGTTTTTCGTTTTTTACGGACTTCTTTTTTATCCAAATCCTGAGATAGGTAAGTCTTTTTTGTTTTCAATTTTTATTGGAATTTTCTTATCAGGAGTCTTCTTAATCAATTTCGGGCAGTTTATTCCTGCATGGGACAGTACTTATTATTCAATGCTGATGGCTCAGAATATTTCTATGAAACAGTATGTTAAGTCCAAAGCATACTTGATTTATGGCTCTATATTGTTGCTCACACTACTTACTATTCCCTACGTATATTTTGGAAAACATATTCTGCTGGTGAATTTAGCTACAGCCTTGTACAACCTTGGTGTAAACGTGCCCATACTACTTTACATGGGTGCATTTAACAAAAAACGAATTGATTTGGACAAATCTACCATGATGAACTACCAAGGAATGGGAATCGTTCAATGGTTGTTAGCGATTCCTTTTCTCGTCTTTCCTTTATTGATAGGTTGGCTATGTAAATCAATCTTCGATGAAACATGGGCAATCATGATTCTTGCAGGATTAGGATTCATAGGTTTCTTATGTAGAGAATACTTTTTTGAATTTATTGCAAACAAGTACAAATCAAGAAAATACATTACCATTAACGGATTTAAACAACAAGCATAAACCTTTATGATACAAGTACATAACCTCAGCAAAACGTATAACGGAATAACTGTTTTGAATATTCCCGAACTGACTATTAACAAAGGAGAAAGTTTCGGGCTTGTAGGTAACAACGGAGCAGGAAAAACTACTTTTTTTAATCTACTACTCGATCTTATTGAACCTTCGACGGGAAGTATCACTAATCGTGGTATTCAAGTAAATCTTAATGAAGAATGGAAACCGTTTACTACTGCTTTCATTGATGAGAGTTTTCTTATCGGATATTTGACCCCTGAGGAGTATTTCTATTTTGTTGGAGAACTTCGCGGACAAAACAAAGCTGACGTTAATGATTTTTTGACGCAATATAAAGAGTTTTTCAATGATGAGATTTTAGGTTCACGAAAATATTTACGCGACCTTTCCAAGGGAAATCAGAAAAAAGTAGGTATTATTGCTGCACTTATCGGCAATCCTGAAGTTGTGATCCTTGATGAACCATTTGCTAATCTTGACCCAACAACTCAAATACGCCTCAAACGTATTATTAAAGAACTATCTGAAAATAACAATATTACAATACTTATTTCAAGCCATGATTTGCTTCATACGGTTGAAGTAACTTCTCGTATTGTAGCTCTAAACAAAGGAATAGTAGTTAAAGATATACAAACCTCTGACCAAACCTTGAAAGAATTAGAAAACTTCTTTGGAGTAGAGTGATTTAAAAGTAATCTTCGTATTTTATTACCAGAAAGACAAAAATATATGGATACCGTTAAGGCAAAAAAACACTTTGGACAGCACTTTTTAAAGGATTTAAATATCGCTCAAAAAATAGCAGATACCTTATCCCTTTCGGGGTACGAAAAGGTACTGGAAATAGGAGCAGGTATGGGAGTTTTAACTCAATTTCTATTGCAAAAAAACATTGATACACACGTGGTAGAAATCGACCGTGAATCGGTAGCTTACCTTCAAAAACATTTCCCCGAATTGGAGAATAAAATTATCGCTGCTGACTTTTTAAGCTATGATATTGCTTCTTATTTCAATCATAAGCCTTTTGCCATTATAGGAAATTTTCCATATAATATTTCTTCACAAATTGTCTTTAAAACATTAGAATTAAGAGAGTTAATACCCGAATTTAGTGGAATGTTTCAAAAGGAAGTTGCTGAACGTATTTGCGAAAAGGCGGGAACAAAAACCTACGGTATTTTGTCAGTACTTGTACAAGCCTTTTACGAAGCCGAATATTTATTCACGGTGTCAGAGCAGGTTTTCAATCCTCCCCCAAAAGTAAAAAGTGGGGTACTGCGATTAGTTCGCAAACAAAAATTTCATTTGGATTGCGATGAGAAGTTATTTTTTACTATTGTTAAGACAGGATTTCAACAACGGCGTAAAACGCTTCGCAATAGCCTTAAATCCTTTCTCAGAGATGAATCAATAAAAAATAATCCTATTTTTGATAAACGTCCAGAACAGTTGTCATGGGAAGATTTCGTATATATAACCCAAATATTAACGTAAAAAAGGATATTTAATATGTTATCTTTAATGTTAAAAAACTTAAAGATAGAAGTGTATCCTGTATTAAAAATGACATTTTTTAGATAAGTTCTGTATTCATACGGAAGAATCAAAATTCCGTTAGAACCAATTTGTAACAGATTCTACATAAAGGAATTGAAGAGAAGTAATCTCTAATTATGAATATATCAATAATGTAAAGATTACTTCATCATAGTTTTATACTCCATACTTTTCTATTCGTGAGAATAAAGACATCTTTCAAATGTCTTGGAAAGTCTTTTTTTGGTTACAAAAATCTTACAATTTCTTTTTCACAGCGACTTCTTGGAATGCTTCTAATACATCGTTTTCTTTGATGTCATTATAGTTTTTCACTTGTAACCCGCAATCATATCCTTTAGAAACCTCTTTCACATCATCTTTGAAACGTTTTAACGAAGACAGTTCTCCCGTGTAAATAACCACACCTTCGCGGATAATACGTATTTTTGAATTGCGATAGATTTTTCCATCGGTAACCATACATCCTGCAATAGTTCCAACTTTTGAAATCTTGAATAACTCACGAATCTCGACCGTACCGGTAACTTCCTCTTTGAATACAGGCGAAAGCATTCCTTCCATAGCATCTTTGAGGTCATTAATTGCATCATATATAATTGAGTAAGTGCGGATATCTATTTCTTCTTTGTCAGCTAATGCACGAGCGTTCGCCATTGGTCGGACATTAAATCCGATAATAATCGCATCCGAAGCTGATGCTAATAATACATCTGATTCGGTAATTGCTCCTACTCCTTTATGAATAATTGACACTTGAATTTCTTCTGTTGAAAGTTTTTGGAACGAATCCGTCAAGGCTTCTACCGAACCGTCTACGTCTCCTTTTAAGATGATATTCAACTGCTTGAAATCTCCCAAAGCAATACGTCTGCCAATCTCGTCTAAAGTGATATGACGTTGTGTACGTACTGATTGTTCGCGCTGTAATTGAGCTCGTTTAGCTACGATTTGTTTTGCTTCACGCTCATCTTCAAACACATAGAATTTATCTCCTGCCTGTGGGGCACCATCTAAACCTAAAACCGAAATCGGAGTTGAAGGACCTGCAGTTTTTACTTTTTTACCGCGTTCGTCGTGCATCGCTCTGATTTTTCCAGAGTTTGTTCCTGCCAATACATAATCTCCAACCCGTAGAGTTCCTGTTTCAACTAATACTGTCGAAACATATCCACGACCTTTGTCCAATGATGCTTCTACAACAGTTCCTAAAGCTCGTTTGTTTGGATTGGCTTTTAACTCCAGTAATTCAGCTTCAAGTAGTACTTTTTCTAATAGTTCTTGAACGCCAATTCCTTGCTTAGCAGAAATGTCTTGCGATTGAATTTTTCCTCCCCAATCTTCCACCAAGAGATTCATTCCAGCCAAACGTTCTTTAATCTTCTCAGGATTTGCTGTAGGTTTATCTATCTTATTGATAGCGAATATAATAGGAACTCCCGCTGCTTGTGCGTGGCTGATAGCTTCTTTGGTTTGTGGCATTACATCATCGTCGGCAGCTACTACGATAATAGCAATGTCCGTAACTTTTGTTCCACGGGCACGCATCGCTGTAAAGGCTTCGTGTCCCGGGGTATCCAAGAACGTAATTCTTTCCCCACTTTCAAGTTTTACGCTGTAAGCACCAATGTGCTGCGTAATCCCCCCACTTTCTCCTGCAATCACGTTTTCCTTACGAATGTAGTCCAAAAGTGATGTTTTTCCGTGATCCACGTGTCCCATAACAGTTACGATTGGAGCTCTTGGAATCAAATCCGTTTCCTCATCTTCTTCCACAGGGATAGATTCCTCAATATCAGCGGTTACAAATTCAACCTCATAGCCAAATTCATCTGCTACAATGGTCAACGTTTCAGCATCCAAACGCTGGTTCATCGTTACCATAATTCCCAGTGACATACACGCTCCAATAACCTTATTGATAGGTACGTTCATCATCGTAGCTATCTCATTTACAGTAACAAATTCTGTTACTTTTAAGATTTTTTCTTCTTGTTCTAATTGAGCTAACTCACTTTCGGTTTTCTGACGGTGTAAGTCGCGTTTTTCTTTTCGGTATTTAGCTCCTTTCGACTTAGTAGCTTTTCCTTGTAATTTTTCTAAAGTTTCACGTACTTGTTTTTGTACTTCCTCTTCGGTAGGTTCTACTTTTGCAAAAGTTTTCTGCTTTTTATCCTTTCCTTTACCGTCTTTTTTGTCTTTGTGAGGTGATGATGAGGCTACATCATCTTTTTTGATACGCTTACGTTTGCGTTTTTTGTCGCCACTTTCATCCTCTTTAGGAGCATCTGTATTGACTTTTTCCTTGTCTTTACTACCTTTGTCTTTTTTCTTTTTCTTCTTTTTCTTATCGAATTGACTTAGGTCGATTTTTTCTCCTACAACCTTCGGCCCTGTCAATTTTTGATATTGTGTTTCGATTACACCTACTTCAGGCTCTTCCTTTTCCTGATTTTTGGCAGTATCGTTTTGGGGTTTTGAATCTTTTATAATATGTTGATTAAGTGATTGATACTTATCGTTTTGAGTGTTTTGGGATTTGTTTTTTTGAGGGAATTCTTTTTTGCTATCTTGTTTATTTTTGTTTTTTTCAAACGTAACTAACTCTTTTTCAGTAACTTCTACAACAGTTTCCTCTTGAGTAGCTACTATTTCTTGAGGCTTTTCTTCTTTTTTCTCAACAGGTTGAGGTGTATTTTCTGTCTGTGCAACAGTTTCTTTTTCAGTAGATTGTTTGATTTTATCAACAACTTTTTCGGATGATTTATTTTCTTTTTTAGGCTCTAAATCAATCTTTCCTACCGTTTTGATTCCCACAACTGTACCTCGGGCTTTGATAACCTCTTGTTCTTGTTGTTTGCGTTTTTCCTCATGTTCTTTTTCTTGCTCAATTCGGATAGCTTCCCTTTCTTTTCGTTGGTCTTGAACGATTTCTTTGGAAGCCTCGCGCTTATTTTTATCAGCGTTGAACTTGTCAGAAAGCATTTTGTATGCGTCTTCCGAAATCTTTGTATTCGGATTCGACTCCACTTCAATTCCCTTATCCTTTTTAAGATAATCCACAGCTGTCTCTAAAGAAATATTAAATTCCCTTAGAACCTTACTTAATCGTATATTTTTTCCCTCACTCATATATTATATTTATTTGCTTTACGCTATAAGCGATAGGCTTAGGATTTGAACCTATGGCTTACTTTTAATTTTATGTTTTAAGCACTCCTTATGTGCCATATAACTTCGCTTTCACAGCACGGTCTATTCAAACTCGTCTTGTAAGACGCTGATAACTTCACGGATGGTTTCTTCCTCTAAATCAGTACGTTTCATTAACTCAGTGATGTCTAATTCCAAAATACTTTTAGCGGTGTCTAATCCTGCTTTTTTGAATTCTTCGATCACCCATCCTTCGATTTCGTCATCAAATTCTTCTAACTCAATATCCTCTTCGTCATCTATGCCATCTCTGTATACGTCAATATCGTATCCTGTCAATTGACCAGCCAAACGGATATTGTAACCCGCTTTCCCAATCGCTTTTGACACCTCTTCGGGTGATAAAAACACTTGAGCTGTTTTATTTTCTTCATCCACCGTAACTGAATTTACTTTTGCAGGAGCCAGTGATCTAGCAATCAACAAATTTGGATTACTTGTATAGTTGATAACATCAATGTTTTCGTTTCCTAACTCACGAACTATTCCATGTATTCTAGCTCCACGAACACCAACACATGCACCCACCGCATCAATACGGTCGTCATATGAGTCTACAGCTACTTTAGCCTTGTCACCAGGAATCCGAACCACTTTGCTAATAGTAATGAGTCCATCGGCTACTTCAGGAATTTCTTGTTCAAACAAACGTTCCAAAAACACTGGTGATGTTCTCGACATAATGATTGACGGTTTGTTACCTTTTAGTTCCACTCCTTCAATCACTCCACGTACGTGTTCACCTTTTTTGAAAAAATCCGATGGGATTTGTTTCTCTTTTGGCAAAACGATTTCGTTGCCTTCGTCGTCCAAAAGGATAATAGCTTTATGTCTAATATGATGAACTTCAGCGATATAAATTTGACCAATTAAATCTTTAAATTTACGATAGATGGTAGTACTGTCATACTCGTGAATTTTTGAAATCAAATTCTGACGCAATGCTAAGATAGCACGGCGACCCAAGTCGTTGATTTTAATTTCCTCTGATACATCCTCTCCCACCTCAAAATCAGGCTCAATTTTTTGAGCTGCCGATAATTCGATTTCTTGATTAGGGTCTTTCACTTCTCCATCTTCCACAACCACACGATTTCTAAAAATCTGTAAGTCCCCCTTATCTGGGTTAATGATTATGTCAAAATTGTCATCTGAACCATATTTCTTTTTCAAAGTATTGCGAAATACCTCTTCCAAAATCGCCATTAAAGTCTCACGGTTGATAAGTTTATTATCCTTAAACTCTGAAAAAGACTCTATTAATTCAAGATTGTCCATAATAATTTCGATTAAAATTTAATGATTACTTTCGTTTCTTTTATATCACTTAGAGCTATCTGAAGCTCTCTTTTTACAGTTATTTTCCCTTTCCCCACAGGTTTAGGCTCACGTGTTTCGGTTTCTAAAATTACATTCCCATCAACAATACCTTTAAGCAGAGCTTCATGTTTTTTACCATCATTTTTCAACACTTCCACAGTGCGACCAATGTTTTTTTGATATTGCCTCTCCAAATGGAAAGGTTCCGTAGCTCCGAATGAAGTCACTTCGATTGAAAAATCAATCTCTTCACGATCTAAATTATGTTCCACAGAACGACTTAAGGTTATGCAATCGTCAATTCCTACGCCGTTATCACCGTCAATTACAATTCGAACGGCATTGTCCTTCGACACTGATAAATCTATCAAAAACAACGCTGGATTTTCACTTAAAGCATTGTCTACTAACTCTTTAACCTTTTCTATTAATTTCATTTTGTATAAAAAGAGGGGACTTTATGTCCCCTCCCATCCTCGTTTATAGGTGCAAAGATACGTTTTTTTCTAAAAAACAAAAAATAAAGTTGAAATATTTTTAAAAATTGAGAACTGTATGTGCTAAAATTAGCTAAGTGTACAGTTTTCGGAAACTAAAATAAAACCAACTAAATAAATTGTTGTTGAAACCTGATTAAAAAGGGAACAACAAAGGCAACAGGAACACAAAAACGATTCCCATAATAATTTGTAATGGAGTTCCTATGCGAACGTAGTCCATAAAGCTATATCGTCCTGCCTGCATTACCAACGCATTTGGAGGAGTTGAGAAGGGGGAGGCAAAGCATAAGCTAGCTGCTATGGCAACTGCAAACAGAAACGGATAGGGACTGACTCCCATACCTTGCGCGGCGTTTAAAGCAATTGGAGCAAATAAAACAGCTGTGGCTGTGTTGCTGATAAAAAGAGTAAGCAAAGATGTGCTGAAGTATACACCTGCCAACAAAGCATAAGGCCCAAAAGATCCCAGTTGATGAATCAATCCATTTGAAATTAGGGAAGCAGCTCCAGTGTTTTTAAAAGCAGTTGCCATCGGTAACATTGCTGCTATCAGTACAACGGTCTCCCAATTGATACTGTTGTAAGCCTCTTCCATATTTCGTAAACAGCCCGTGACGACCATCAATACTGATGCTACTAAAACTGCAGTGACAGTAGGGATAACGTTAGTTACCATTGCTACGACCATTGCCAACATTATCAGTGCAGCAATTGGAGCTTTTTGGTCAAGGGTTACTTTAGCAGCCTCTTTTAATGGTTGCCCTAACAAAACCAAATCATCCTGTAAATTGCCTATTTCCGCAATGTCTTTCCAAGTACCTTGAATCAGTAAAGCATCACCTGAATGAAGTTTTATGTTTTGAAAATCATCGCGCTGATATGTTGTTTGCCTTTTTATGCCTAACACACTAACGTTATATTCCTCACGAAAACGAGCTTCACGAATGGTATGATTTATCAGTTTTGAGTTCGGCATTACAAACACTTCAGCGATACCGGATTCTTGGAAATCAGAAAAAGTTCCCTCTTTATCTTCTTCGATCGTAAGTCCATTTTCTGTTGCAAAACGATGAATATTCTCCTCACTCCCATTGCAATAGACAACATCTCCATGTAAAATCAAGGAGTTGGGAGTTGCCATTATTTCTAAATATTTCTTACCGAAGCCCGAAGCACTGGTTTTGCGAGTGATTTTTGTAACAGTGATTCCGTAATTCGTGGCAATTTTCAACTCTGCCAATGATTGGTTTAGTAATGGCGTATCCTTTGGAATTTTAAATCGGAAAGCCTGATGATTCAATCGGTATTCATCGACCAATTCTTGTAATGTTTTTCCTTTTTTCGTAGAGTTTGTAGCTCCATCTGTTTTAGTATCTACTAAATATTTACTCAAGAAAAACATTCCTATTCCACCCACTACCAGACAAATAAGTCCCACAGGGGCAAAAGAAAAGAAAGAAAGTGGCTTGTAACCTCCATGGGTGAGTACATCTTGGATAACTAAGTTTGGTGGGGTACTGATTAGTGTGAATAATCCCATACTACTAGCGAATGCCAGTGGCATTAAATAGCGAGAGGGATTCAAGTTAGCACTCGCAGCCATACTCACAACAATAGGCATCATCACCGCTACTGTACCTGTATTACTCACGAAAGCTCCAATAGAAGCTGTTACTAACATTACCAAAAAGAACAACAAATTCTCGTTATTACCTGCCAAACGAAGAATACGGCTACTTATCATTTTTGCTAATCCTGTGCGAAAAATACCTGCTCCAACCACAAAAAGCCCCACCATCATGATGACTACTGAATTTGAAAATCCTGCCAGAGCCTCCTCTGGAGAAAGTATCTTAAAAAACATCAAACACAGCAAAGCACAAACTGCTACTAAATCAGAACGTACTTTTCCTTGCATAAAAAAGAAAGAGGCTAAAGCCAAAATGAATAACGTGAGATACATCGGTGAAAATAAACTATCCATAAGCAAAATACATTTTCGTAAACATTTTTTTCTAAGATCCCGACAACAAATATACAATTTTATTTCGAAAAAACATTTGAAAAAAAATGAATTTTGTAACAGAAAAATGGATATGGTGTGATTTTTGGTACTTCGCATTATAGTTTGTATTTTTGTTGGCTGAAATAATTTTATATGAGAGAAAAAATACTTTTGACGATATATGGATTGGGGTTTGTCTTCTTTAGTCATGCTTACGCACAGCATGATACGATTGGAAAACCACATTATCAACTTATTGATACAATCCGTTTGAGTGATGTGTATGTTTTTGAGCGAGCAGAACGCACATTTCCCAATGAAGAAGCTCGAAAGCAATATTTAATTTTACGAAATCGAGTTAGAAAGGTGTATCCGTATGCGAAAATGGCTGCCGATCGGTTGTATGTTATGGAGCAAACGATGGATACGATGAAAAATAATCGCACAAAAAAAACGTATGTTAAGCGTACCCAAAAATATATTGAAGACCGATTTACAGACGAATTGAAGCAACTTTCTCGTTCACAGGGGCGTATTTTAGTAAAACTGATTCATCGGCAAACGGGAAGAACCGCCTTTAATTTAGTAAAAGAACTTCGAAACGGTTGGAATGCCTTTTGGTATAACAACACTGCATGGCTGTATGATATTTCACTAAAAAGTGAATATAATCCTGCCGAAGTTGAAGAGGATTATTGGATCGAGGAAATTTTGCTTAGAGCTTTTGCTCGAGAGGAATTGGAGGAGCAAGATCCCGCTTTCCTTATTGATTTTGAAAAAATATCACAGGAGCGAAGGAATCGACGTAAGTGATTCTTATCACAAAAACAAAGAAAGAGGCTGATTTTTTAGATTTCAGCCTCTTTCTTTGTATATTTTTTTTATACCTATTTTCGTAAACTCATTTTCGCTGCTAAGATGATAGCATTACGAGCGTTAACAATAGTACCGGAGGTTGAAAGTTCAGAGAAAGGAACTTTCTTTTTATTCTCTCCCTCACCTACTTTTACTTCTAAATTTGGTTTAACTCCCGATTGCATAATTACTTGTTTTACCTGAGCTGCTGTTAAGTTTGGAAAATAAACTCTAATCAAAGCTGCAATTCCAGCCACCTCAGGCGAAGCCATAGAAGTTCCTTGTAAAAATTTGTAATTATTGTCAGGTGTAGGTGCGTAAATTTTCACTCCAGGAGCAAAAACATCCACATTTCTTTTTCCGAAATTTGAGAATGAAGCTACTAGATTTTCGTTGAACATATAGTTCAAAGCTCCTACTGTCAAGAAGTTATCTGAAATTTCTTTACCATTTATTTCATCATTCGGATAAGTATCTTCTACATCAATATCTTTGCTATCATTTCCTGCTGCATTTACAATCAACACATCTTTTGAAGCGGCATATTTTATAGCTTCATACACTTTATCCTTGTGAGGAGAAAGCCCTTTTCCAAAACTTGTATTGATTACTTTAGCTCCATTATCAGCTGCATAACGAATGGCAAAAGCAATATCTTTATCGTATTCGTCTCCATCAGGAACGGCACGCAAAGCCATAATCTGTACATTATTTGCTACTCCATCAATTCCAATACCATTGCCACGTTCAGCTGCAATGATTCCTGCTACGTGTGTTCCATGTAATGACTCCTCCAAATCAGGCCCTATTACGTTGTTATTTCCGTAGCCTTTTTTGGAAAAATCATTTTCATCGTCTTTTAAAATCGTTTTACGAGGATGAAAATTCAAATTCAAATGATGCTTTAACTTTGAGTCGTAGTATTTAGCAGCATTATTAAAATCTGATTTTAAAACATTTACATCTTCTACACGATTAAACATTTGTTGCATAAATTCAACATATTGAGCAATAGTATCGTCCGATGTTTTTAGTTGAGCAAGATCAGATTTGGTATAGTTCGTTTTTTTCAACTCCTTAGCTAACACTTCATCAGCTGATAAAATCATCTGATACAATTGTTCCATGTAAGCTTTTTCTTCTAAAGTCTCGTTATGTTCTTTTTCGTACATTTTCTTTGCCTTTTCGAACAAAGGATTGTTTTTGTCCTTGGTTTTATAGATACGAACATACTCTAAATTTTCATGGTTAACATCTCCCAAGAAGTTCCATCCATGGATATCGTCTACGTAGCCATTCTTGTCGTCGTCAATGCCATTGTTTGCAATTTCATTTGGATTTGTCCATACCACATTTCTCAAATCTTCGTGATTAATGTCAATTCCAGAATCAATCACCCCAACAATCACTTTTTGCTTTGGCTTCATTTTTTTCAACAAATCATAAGCCCCGCCCAAGTTCATCCCCGGTAAGTTGGCCGAATAACTTTCATGAGGCCATGTTTTTAAATTGTCTTCTGCTAGTTTCCCTACAGATGTATAGGAACTTGGAGCCACATCAAGGGAAGATTTGCTCACCTTAGACACAGAACTGCAACTCGCTAAAACGAAAGCTGTTGCAATCATTAATAAAGATTTTTGAGTATTCATTGTATTTTTTATTGATATAATTAAAATATTTTTGCAAAGGTATATATTTTTTTAGTTCTATGACTATTTTTAGTAATATAATTCAATCGTTTTCAGGAAAATCTGTATCAATTTCTTTTTGTTGAAATTTGTTTTTTAAAGTTCAAAAGTGATTTAATATTTATGCGTTGAATATTGATTTTCAGTATTATATTCCTAATATATAGAAAAAAAAATCAAAAATAAGTTTACTTTCAAAATCGAGACATTTCCCACTCAAAAATTTTGCCAAAATCCTAAAAAAAACTATTTTTGTTCAACGAAATTTTATTGCGTATGAATATATCAATAAAAAATAATATCACACAACAACTCAGAGAAGGGTTTAGCGTAGAAAATTATTGTATTTTTTTGTTTGTAGGTAGCGGTGCTTTTTCTGTAAATTCAGTCGATTTTGAATATGATGGACATACGATTTTGTTCTTATCACCCTATCAAAAAATACAATTTTTGAAAGAAATACCCGGAGAAGTTGAAGTGTTGCAGTTCCATGGCGATTTTTATTGTATTGAATACCATAAGGAAGAGGTGGCGTGTAACGGACTGTTATTCAATAATATTTATATGCAACCTCACATTCAACTATCGGAAGAACATTTCAGCGAAATAAAGTCAATTTTTAAACGGATAAAAACCGAATTAGGAGAGAAAACGACGTATTCTCAGGCGGTGTTACGATCATATTTACAGCTGATTTTGGCACTTTCAAGTAAAGATAAAAGTTTAATTTTGAAAGATTTAATGCTGAAAGTAAATAACAGTATAGGGTTGGATTTTCAAAAAAACTTAGAAACTTATTTTCTGACCGAACGTAGTGTAGCTTTCTATGCCGATAAAGCTCATCTTTCGGTGGATACTTTCAGTAAAAAAATTAAACAATTATTTGAAAAATCTCCTGCCAAACTCATTCAAGAACGCATTGTTTTAGAGGCTAAAAAACAATTGCACTTGACCTGTAAGTCAATCAAAGAAATTGCTTTTGAAATGAATTTTGAAGATGAATTTTATTTCAGTCGGTTTTTCAAGAAAGCCGTTGGATTGTCTCCAAAGCATTTTCGGGAAACGGTAGGAATTTCTGTTGTAGCAAAATAATCTATGTAAAACCCTTTTTTGTCCATTAGGTATGTTTAGCGATATAACTACTTTTGCAAACCAAATTAGTAACATATAAATTTATAATACAATGAAGCAATTACTTACGTTTTTAGCTGGTAGTCAGCGTAATTTTGTAAATTACATCCGAGTAGCAATCTTTATCGTGATGGCTTGGATTGGAGGATTGAAAGTCTATCAATATGAGGCTGATGGCATTGTTCCGTTTGTAACAAATAGCCCTTTTATGAGTTTCTTTTATAACAATACAGGCAAAACAGCCGTAAATGACAAAGGAGAAACTGTTCCTGAATATGTTTTACACAAAAATCCAGAAGGAAAAATGGTAGCTAAAAATATTGAATGGCACAAACAAAACGGGACATATACTTTTTCCTATGGGCTGGGAGCTATGATTTGCCTCATCGGGTTATTGACCTTATTAGGAATATGGTCTCCAAAAATCGGACTTTGGGGAGGATTGTTAACTTTTGGAATGTCAATTGTCACACTCTCATTTTTAATCACAACTCCTGAAGTATATGTGCCAAATTTAGGAGGTGATATGCCAACACCACAACATGGATTTCCTTATCTTTCAGGTGCTGGTCGCTTAGTATTGAAAGACATAATCATGTCAGCGGGAGGTTTGATAGCTGCTTCCGATGCGGCTCAACGTCTGTTGAAAAAAGAAAAATAAAATTCTTAGTTTTATTTATGAAAATAAAAAAGAGGTTACTGGAAAGAATCAGTACCCTCTTTTTTCATTCTCTTACATCACCTGTTTCAAATACGTTGCTGTGTAGCTTATTTTGTTTTTAATCAATTCTTCAGGAGTTCCTTCGGCAATAACCGTCCCCCCTTTATCACCTCCATCTAACCCTAAATCAATCACATAATCAGCTGACTTTATCATTTCTAAATTGTGTTCGATAACTACTATCGAATGTCCTTTTTCGATAAGAGCTTGAAAAGAGGAAAGCAATTTATGTATATCGTGGAAATGTAAACCAGTGGTAGGTTCATCAAAAATAAACAACACCTTCTCTTTACTTTCCGATTTTACCAAAAATGAGGCCAATTTAATACGTTGAGCTTCTCCACCCGAAAGCGTTGAGGATGATTGTCCCAAAGTTACGTATCCTAGTCCAACATCTTGCAGAGGTTTTATTTTTGCACTGATTTTATGTTGTTTATGTTGGTCAAAGAAAATGATAGCATCGTCAATGGTAGTATTGAGCAAATCATCAATAGTTTTGCCTTCGAACGAAACTTCCAACACCTCTTTTTTGAAACGTTTTCCACCACATGCTTCACACGGTAAATGTACATCTGCCATGAATTGCATTTCGATAGTAACTTCGCCTTCGCCTTTACACACTTCACAACGTCCACCATCTACATTAAATGAGAAGTGTTTTGCTTGGAAATTTCGCAATTTTGATAGTTTTTGAGAAGCATACAGATTCCGTATGTCGTCATACACTTTCAAGTAGGTAATCGGATTGGAACGCGACGATTTGCCAATCGGATTTTGATCAACGAACTCCACCGACTGAATGTGTTTGTATTTTCCTTCGAGTTTAGTGAATTGCCCTACTTTATCTCCGTTTATATTCAATTCTCGCAACATAGCCGGATATAAAATCTTCTTTATCAAAGTCGATTTTCCACTTCCTGAAACTCCTGTAACTACTGTGAGCATATCCAAAGGAAGAGTTACATCAATATTTTTTAGATTATTTTCACGGCAACCAATCAATTTTATATAGTGCGGAGAGGTACGCCTTCGCTTTGGCAATTCAATACTCATCTTCTTACTGAGATATTTCCCTGTAAGTGAATCGGCTGTAAGTATCTGTTCATATGAACCTTGAGCCACTACCTCACCACCGTGTGTACCTGCTTTTGGGCCGATATCGATGATATGGTCGGCGGCTTTCATAATCTCTTCATCGTGTTCCACTACGATTACCGTATTTCCTAAGTCACGCAATGATTTTAGTACGCCGATTAATTTTTCCGTGTCTTTGGGATGTAAACCGATGCTGGGTTCATCCAAGATGTACATGGAGCCTACTAAACTACTCCCCAGTGAAGTAGCTAAGTTAATCCGCTGACTTTCACCACCCGAAAGGCTGTTCGATTTTCGGTTTAAAGTCAAATAGTTCAGACCAACATCCGATAAAAATTGCAATCGATTTTCAATTTCAATAAGTAAACGCTTAGCTACATTTTTCTCATATTCAGTAAGTTGTAAATTTTTGAAAAAAATCTGTAATTCCTCAATCGAAATATCAACCAAGTCAGAGATACTCTTACCTTGGATTTTTACATATTCAGCTTCTTTGCGTAGACGTTTTCCTTCGCACTCTGAACATTTCGTTTTTCCCCGATAACGAGCCAACAACACCCGATTTTGGATTTTGTAACTTTTTTCTTCAAGTTCTTTAAAAAAGTCGTCCAACCCCGTAAAATACTTATTGCCTTTCCAGACTATTTTTTTTTCTTCCTTCGTAAGTTCAAACCACGGTTTATGTATTGGAAAATCAAATTTATAGGAATTGTTAACCAGTTGATCTCTAAACCAACTCATTGTTTCGCCTCGCCATGGAAAAATACAATTATCGTAGACCGAAAGACCCGTGTTAGGGATAATCAAATCTTCATCCAGACCAATCACATCTCCATAACCATCACATTTGGGACATGCTCCATACGGATTGTTAAAACTGAATAAATGAACGTTTGATTCTAAAAAATCAATCCCATCCAATTCAAATTTATTACTAAAACTAATTCGTTTACCACTTTCAACTTCTTGTATAAAACATTCTCCTTTACCTTCAAAAAAAGCTACTTCAACGGCATCGGCCAGTCGATGTTGAAAATCCTCATTGTGTTGTACGATTACCCTATCCACAACTAACGAAAAATCAGAAGTCACTTGACCTTCTTGAATTTCGTCAATCCGAAGGATTTCATTTTGGTACAAAATCCGCAGAAATCCTTGTTGCAGTAGCATTTGCAATACCTGATAAATCGTTCGTTCGCTCGGAATATGGATAGGAGCCAGCAGTAATAATTTTTCTCTTTCGCGATATGCCAAAACAGCATTAACAACATCCGTAACGGTGTGTTTTTTAACTTCTTGTCCTGAAATGGGCGAAAAAGTTTTTCCAATACGAGCAAAAAGCAGTTTCAGATAGTCATATATTTCAGTAGAAGTCCCTACGGTGGAACGTGGATTAGAGGTATTCACCTTCTGTTCAATGGCAATTGCAGGAGCGATGCCTACAATGTTGTCGACCTTAGGTTTGTCCAATCGTCCTAAAAATTGCCTTGCATAGGAAGACAGACTCTCTACGTAACGTCTTTGTCCCTCTGCATAGAGCGTATCGAACGCCAAACTTGACTTTCCTGATCCCGAAAGCCCTGTGACAACCACTAATTTATTGCGAGGGATGCCAACCGTTACATTTTTTAAATTATGGAGCTTTGCCCCTTTTATGATGATTTCTTGGGTTTTCATTCGGATTAGTTTTGTTATTTAGCTACAAAAGACTATGGCAATACCCGTAAAAAACAGTGATGTATGCCATAGTCTGAGTTTAATGAATAAAAAATTCTCAATACTTTTTGTTATGCGAACTACTTGTTGTGCTGTTTGATATACTCCAACATTCGGATAACCAAATTTGCATTATCAACTCCTCTAACCCCGTGTCCATGCATTGGATAAATCGATAAATCAACCATTTTTCTTTTGCTGATTGATTCTTGTATGATAGACATTACATGTTGAGGTACAACAACATCATCCACACTCCCGTGAACGAAGAGTAATTTTCCATTTAGGTTATCCAAATATTTCCCCACACGACTTTTTTCGTATCCCTCGCGGTTCGAAATGGGTGTGTCCATGTAGCGTTCGCCATACATTACTTCGTAAAACTTCCAATCGGTAACAGCTCCTCCTGCTATGGAAGTCGTAAAAACATTGGGGTGACGAAGCATTAAACTTGAAGCCATAAATCCCCCAAAACTCCATCCGTGAACAGCAATCCGCGAATCGTCAACGTAGGGCAATGATTTCAAATATTCCACTCCTGTAAGCTGATCCTGAATTTCAATATCGCCCAATCGGCGATGAATTACACTTTCAAAAGCAAAACCTCTATTGGCACTTCCTCTGTTGTCTATGGTAAATATGATATATTGTTCATTTTCAGCGAAAAAAGGCATCCAAAGATAAGAACCAACTCCCCATGAATTAGTAACTAACTGAGCGTGAGGGCCTCCATAAACATACAACAAAACAGGATATTTCTTTGTTACGTCAATATCCCTTGGTTTGTGCATCTTTCCATACAGTATTGTACCGTCGTTGGCTTTTATTTCTACAAATTCGGTACTGCTCACAGCTACGCCTTCTAGCGGATTTTTAGCCTCTAAAATAGTGATGCTTTTAGTTGATTCTGTGTTAATTATGTCAATTTTATTTGGAATGGAAATACTGCTGTACACGTCTATCAAATATTTTCCATCCGAACTGAGTTGGGTTTTATGCGTCCCATTTACCTTTGTTAATTGTTGAATTTTCTTCGGATTAGTCAAATCTATTCTAAACGTATGTTTCTCTCGAGGGTCAGTTCCTGTTCCAGAGATGTATACGTATTTCCCTTTGCTGTCGAACCCTAAAATATCTTGCACTACCCATCTGAAGCTTGTTAATTTTTTGATCAGTTTTCCTTCCGTGTTGTAGTGGTAGAGATTCATAAATCCGTCACGTTCACTCATCCACAAGAATTCATTATTCTTATTTGGCAGGAATACAGCGGGATTTTCTGGTTCCACCCATTTATCGTTTTTCTCCTCAAAAAGCGTGTTTACCTTTTTTCCAGTAGCAACATCGTATCTATTTAACCAATAGTAGTTCTGATCTCTATTGATTTCAGCGATGAGTACATATTTTTCATCAGGAGACCACGATAGGTTAGTCAGGTAATGCTCATCGGTGGTGTCAATATCCAAATATATCGTTTTATGTGTATCAACGTTAAAAATTCCGATTGATGCCTGTTCGCTTTTTTGTCCTACCATCGGATATTTTATAATTTTAGGAACTGCTGGATGCGTATTGATATCTACGAGCGGATAATCGGTTACGTTGCTCTCATTTTTCTGATAGAAAGCCAAAAAATTACCTTTTGGTGACCAAAATGTACCTTTTTTGATACCAAACTCTTGTCTATGGATAGACTGCCCTGAAACGATATTTTTATCAGAGTGATTGGTAATCACAATTTTTTCATTATTAGCTATCGCGAGGTATAAATTATTTCCGATGGTATAGGCTACCGCATTCCTTTCTCTATTAAAATCTTTGTTATCAGCTTCTTGTGGGATGCGAATGCTCCCAGTTTTCTTATCGCTTTGATAGTCATAGATATGGTACGTGTTGTCAGCTTCAAAGATGAACTCTTTTTCGTCAATATACCCGATTGAAGGTAAACGCTTTAACTGTGGATAGTTTTTCATCAGTTCATCTCCCAAGGTTCTAATTGTTTTACCATTAGCATCGATGATGTTAAACTTTCCGTTAGAACTATGAATCCATTGGTTCGTATTTTTTATCCATTGCAAATCATAATAATTTTCTGGATATAGCAAACTGTATCCTTGTGGTGCATCTGGATTTTTGTAGTATCCGAAAATTGCGTCTTCAATCGTGATTTTTTTTAAACCAACATTCGATTGATTTGTGATTCCTTGCTGAGCAAAAGTCGTTAAAGAACTCACGAAGAGCCATAAAAGTAAGTGCTTTTTCATTTGTAAACATTTTTATTTTTCTCATTTCAAACGCAAAACCTAAAAAATTAAATCTTGTTATAATTCAACCGATTCATAAATTCGAAAAGAGTAGGCTATCGCAAGACAAATCTTAGAACTTCCGTAATAAAATGAAATTTGTAAAATTTAATAGATTAATTATGTATTTGTGTTGTTTTTTTCGAATCTTTTTCCTCAATTTGCTCCTGAGGGTTTTCTATTTTTTTTGGTCTGATGCCGAGCATTTTCTTCTCGAAAGCCCAAAAAAAACGGAATTGCCCCAAAAGAGTTCCTACTATTAACAATGTAATTTGGTATATTGGCAGAATCACGATTAACCGAAGTGTCCATGCTAGAATAGGATGTAAATTATTGAAATCCAAGCCTATGTAATCACAAAAAGGACGAGATATTTTCGCAGACAACGAACCTGTGATTGTAAAAGTTATTAAAATAAGCCAAAATTGCGTATTGGAAGTTACATTCCAACGTTGTTTTAGTTTTCGGAGCATTTATGTATGTTTTTATTATTGCTGTAGCGACGTACCAAGACGCAAAGGTATGTAATTGTTAGCAATATATCAAATACGTTTTTTTATTAATTTACACAACTATCCAAAACTTTTAAAATAAAAGTTGCCTGAGAATGTCGTATATTTGAAAAATTCCCATTTTTCAATTATGGCACTCTTCAGGCGAAGCAAAAATACAAATAAACCCGTAATCAGACAGATTTTGGATCTCATTCCTGCGATTCCGCACAACAAACAAGTCTGCCCTTGTAAATAAAGGGTTGACAAGGGTTTTTATGACGTTTTCAAAAAACTTTCGGACGGCTGTGGTGGAACTCAATAATATTTTTTTAGTTGTTTAATCCTGTATCATTTTTTCAGGACGAGACAAGGCTACGCCCCGAGCTTGCGAACAGCACCGCTCCTTTGAAAAACAAAAAACTCCAATCATTGCTGATTGGAGTTTTAACTTAAAGAAGGCGACGGTTCGACCAAAGGGACACGCCGCACCTTAGCATAAAAAAAATCCGTTTCATATTGAAACGGATTTTCAATTAAAGAAGGCGGCGACAT
>NZ_CDOI01000139.1 GCF_000827555.1 Capnocytophaga canis | reverse complement strand
GTTCCTTTCACAGCCGCAAAAACCAAAAATATGGCTGCCAAGACAATTCCAATTTTAGAAATAGGTCGTGAAAATCGATAAGGAACCTTGTGTACCAAATAGATGATCACGAATCCAACTCCCATCAAAAATCCGTGTTTTATGAAATGTCCAAAAGTTGTTCCTTTGCCCACAACATAAACCAAATTAGTACTGGCACTATAGACCGCCAAGAAAGATAGTAATGTGAATACCAATATGATAGCCCATACAACCTTATCTCCTTTAATGTTTTGTGCTATCCACTTTTGCATTTGAATTTATTTATAGTTTTTCTACTTCTTTTCTAAACGTATTTCCGCGGTCTTGATAGTTCTCAAATAGGTCAAAACTTGCACAAGCGGGAGCTAATAACACTGTATCTCCTACAGTGGCAAATCTACGAGCGTATTTTACGGCTTCCTCCATACTTTTTGTTTCCACTATGTTGGGAATAATGTTGCCAAAAGATTGTAAAATGGCATTATTGTCAATTCCTAAGCATACAATGGCCTTTACTTTCTCGTGAACGTAAGGCAATAAAGGAGAATAATCATTCCCTTTGTCCACACCACCTACAATCCACACTACGGGCGTTTTCATTGTGTCCAAAGCAAAGAAAACGGAGTTTACATTGGTTGCTTTTGAATCGTTTATATAGGTGATTCCTTCCACTGTTTTAACAAATTCCAGACGATGTGGCTCACCAATAAAACCTTTTAGGCTTTCGCGAATTTTTTCTTTACGAACTTTTAAAAGATGTGAGGCAACGGAACTTGCCATTGAGTTTTTCACGTTATGTTTTCCTTTAATTGCAATTTCTTCTGTATTCATCTCTACTATATGATTATTAATCGTAATTATTATTGTATTTTTGTGATTATAAGAACCCTGTTTAATTTCTTTTTCCAATGAAAAAGGCAATTTTTTTGCTTTAATGGGATTTTTTTCAAGCCATTGCTCTATCACTGGATCATCAGCATCGTAAATGAAATAATCATCTTCGGTCTGATTTTCAGTAATTCTGAATTTCGATGCGATGTAATTCTCCATTTTGTAATCATACCTATCCAGATGGTCGGGGGTGATGTTCAGTAAAATGGCAATGTGCGGCTTAAAACTCGTAATTCCGTCCAGTTGAAAACTGCTGATTTCCAGAACATAATATTCTTTATCATCTTCTGCTACCATTTGAGCAAAACTTTTCCCAATATTTCCTGCTACGCCCACATTCAGTCCGCTTTCTTTCAGAATATGATACGTTAGGCTGGTTGTGGTGGTCTTTCCGTTGCTACCTGTGATGGCAATAATCTTCCCTTTGGTATAGCGATAGGCAAATTCAATTTCGGAAATAATTTCGATATGTTTTTCCTTTGCTTTTTTGATGATTTCTACCGTATCAGGAATTCCTGGACTCTTTATGATACAATCTGCTGAGAGGATTTCGCTTTCGGTATGCTTATTTTCTTCCCAACGAATGGTATGTTGATTGAGTACCTCAGCATATTTGGTCGCTACCTTTCCTTTGTCGGACAGAAACACATCCCAATGCTTCTTTTTACCAAGAATTGCAGCCCCAACACCGCTTTCGCCTCCTCCTAAAATTACTAATTTTTTCATTTTTTGTATTTTGAACTATAAATCGATGTCATTTTTCATACATTGATTGTTAAGTTAGTTATCAAAGTCTTCGTCTTCTTCCATATCTTCCTGAAAACGATTATTAAACTCATTATTTCCCTTCATATTTTGCTGAGAATAGTTGTTTAAAACATTTTCATAGTTAATTAAAAGAGAATCTATCTTCTTTTTGGTTTCAATTGAGGTATTTCCTTCCTTTAATTTCATAAGTTCTTGCTGAGCATTTTTAGTAAACTGCGTGATTGCGAGTATTTCCAATGCTCCTAACTCTCCTGTGGTGATGTTTTCTTGCAGAAGAGAAATTCTTTCGGCAATATTTTGATATTCAACTACCTTTAAAGTTACATTTTCAATACTTTCCAGATGCTTAACGTTCAGTAACTCGTTGGTGATGGCTTCCAAATTGACATTTTTCAAAACTTCGTCTTTAATTTGGTTTGTACTTTTAGAAATTTCTGTCTCAATGCGTTCAGAGCTTTCCGATATTTCGTTACTGATGTTATTTACTAATTGATTGACGTTCTCACACGAGGCAAAAATGTTTGCACAAAGTATGATAAATAGTATTTTTTGTTTCATTTTTTCTTTTATGTTAAAATAATTAATCGTTTTTACTTTAATTTCCAAATACCTGTTTTGTCACTCCCCACGCGATAGATAACTCCTTTTTCTTTAAATGCTTGGATACGTCTTTTCGCTGTACTAATACTTATTTTTAAAATTTCACTTATTTGCTTGATAGTAATATTTGGCTGCTTTTGAATGAGCAACAATAGAGGGTCATTTACAGGTTCATTTTGTGTGTTTACAGATTCAAAGTGAACGTGTATTTCTCGATTTCTAAGCATATGATTTTCTCCTAAAAGTAAATTCGATAGAAATCGGATTAAAAAAACATCGGTTTTATGTATTCCTTGTGACAAGTCTTCATAATTAGCTCTAACAAGAGCATTACGAAAAAACCACGAATGACGAGCGAACATATCATTATTTATTTGTTTAAATCCTAATTTTCGAAGGTATTTTATAAGAAAAACAGCCGTAGTTCGCGTATTTCCTTCTCCAAAAATGTGTATTTGCCACAGATAAGAAATGAAATGTGCGATATGCTCAACAATCTGTTGTTTGTTTAACCCTTTGTAGCTAAATATTTTTTCCTGAGCAAAGTCATAATCCAAAGTTTGTTTTAAATTTTCGGCACTTGCATAAATCACCGTTTCTCCATTTAACACCCATTCGGCTTTGGTAATGTTGTAGGTACGGATTTTCCCCGCGTGTGGATAAATCCCTTCAAACAATCGACGGTGAATACTGATATATTCTATGGGCGAGAATGAAAAAGTATTTTCGCCTAATATTTCGGCAATGCGAACAGAAACTTTATCAGCTTCTTCTGTGCGATTTTCTTCATTTTTAGAGTTTTGCTGCTGATAGTAGTTGTTTATTTGTTGCTTCGCTTCTTCGATAGATATATTTCCTTCAATATTCTGCTTTGCTGTTTGTATCAGATAGTCCGATGGTTTTATGCCATCAACCTCTTGTAAACCAATAGCAGTATTCCAAGCGTTTGCTTTTTCGCGCTTATTGGGTTCTCCTTGTTGCAGATACTCCTCGAAAATATCCATTTTGCTCTGAATTTTATTATTGATTGTCTGTTTGATTTTCTTTCTGAACTTCGATTACCTAATTTTTAAGGTCACGAAGGACATTATTGCCAGAATGATGCCCACAATTAGGAATCGCATCACAATTTTACTTTCGTGGTAGCCCTTTTTTTGATAATGATGATGCAAAGGCGACATCAGAAAGATGCGTTTGCCCTCGCCATACTTCTTTTTTGTGTATTTGAAGTAAGAAACTTGCATCATTACCGATAGATTTTCAATCAGGAAGATACCACACAGCAATGGAATGAGCAATTCCTTACGAACTGAAATAGCAATCACAGCAATTACGCCCCCAATGGTCAGGCTGCCTGTATCGCCCATAAAAACTTGAGCCGGATAGGTGTTATACCACAAAAATCCGATGAGAGCCCCAGCAAATGCAGCGATGAAGATGGTCATTTCTCCTACATTGGGGATATACATTATGTTGAGGTACTGCGAAAAAATGATATTCCCAGATACCCAAGCGAAAATTCCGAGTGTTAGTACAATGATTGCGGAACTTCCTGCTGCCAGTCCGTCAATTCCGTCGGTGAGGTTAGCTCCGTTGGAGACTGCCGTCACAATTAAAATAACTATTGGAATAAAAACCACCCAAACCCAGTCTTTACTTCCTTCACCTGCCCACGAAATCAGGTCGGCATAGTCAAATTCGTTGTTTTTCATAAACGGAATAGTGGTTTTGGTAGATTTTATTTCTTCTTGCTGAATTTGAACTTCGGTTACTGTACTTGCTTTTGTGCTTTCATTCTTCACGGTTACATTAGGGTTGAAATAAAGCATCGCCCCGACAAAAAGTCCGAGACCTATTTGTCCCAAAACTTTGAATTTGCCCTTAAGTCCGTCTTTGTTTTTTCTAAAAACCTTGATATAATCGTCCGCAAACCCGATGATTCCCATCCAAATCATTGAAACTACAAGTAAAATGATGTACACATTTGCCAGATCAGCAAATAGAAGTACCGGTACGAGCGTTGCCAAGATGATAATCACGCCTCCCATTGTAGGTGTTCCTGCTTTTTCGTTTTGTCCTTGCAGACCTAAATCACGAATGGTTTCTCCCACCTGAAGTGCGTACAGCCTACGGATAATTTTCTTACCGAAGATGGTCGCAATTAAAAGTGAGAGAATCGCCGCAACCCCCGCACGGAACGAAAGGTATTGAAACAATCCTGCTCCCGCCAAATTGTATTCTTTTTCTAAGTAATCAAATAGATAATATAACATTTTTAAATTGTTTTTGTTGTTGTAGGGGCGTAATGCTTACGCCCTTATGATTATTTTTTTATTAAAATTATTTGTTTGGACGTACGCAAACGCCTCTACATTGTTTTATTAATAAAAACAATCCTCTTCCCATTTTGCGGGATTGTTTTCGATATATTCGTGAATTTTAAAATACGATTCCTCATTTCGGATAATGTGTTCGTAATAATTCCGTTGCCAAACAGAAAATCCTATTTTTTTCGACACCGCCGATTTGTAACCGCGAACAATTGCACCTAATGTTTGCGATGGTGACCGTAGGGGCGTATTGCATACGCCTTTTTCATTATCATTGGGTGTATGCAATGTTATATCATTGGGCGTATGCAATACGCCCCTACATTGGTGGGTGATTTCTATAATGGTGTGAAAATGATTTGGCATTACCACAAATGAATGTAATACCACATTTTTGCGAATTGTTTCCGTATTTATCCATTCATTATAGGCAATTTTTCCTATTTCATTCAATTGCATTTTACCATCTACAATTTCACCAAAATAATGTTCTCTGTTTTGACAACAAATCGTAATGAAATATAACCCTTCACGACTGTAATCATATCCTTTCAGACGAATCGAACGCCTCTTGTGTATGTCGGAGTTGTATTTTTTCATCGTTGATTTGTTTTTTTCGTAGGGGCGTAAGCATTACGCCCCTAGGGTATTAAAAATTCCTCTTTCAGTTTGCTGTAAATTTCCAAATTTCTGAAAACGCTTTCCGAAACGCGTTCGCCTTGCCGTTCGATGCCCTCAAAGGTAAATCCCAATCGCTTTGGAATGTTTTTGCTTGGCAAATTCTCGACAGCACAACGGATTTGTACGCGGTTCATTCCCAAATCTTTAAAGGCAAATTCACACATTCGCTTAGTGGCTTGGGTTGCAATGCCTTGTTTTTGGTATATTTCTGAAATCCAATAACCGATTTCAGTTTTCTGATTGAGTTTGTCTGTTTTGATAAAACTGATAAGCCCGACAAATTCGCCCTCTTTTCGGATGCAAAAGATGTATTCTTTGGTCTGTTCCATCGTTTCCAAAGCTGATTTTATAAAATTTTCTTCATCAGCAACATTTTTTATAAAAGAAACGAACGGAAGCCACTCGCCCAAATATTTTCTTTGTGTATCTATTGTATTGAAAATGATTTCAGCATCAGATAATTGTACCAATTCGAGATATAATTTTTCGTTTATGATTAGTTTCATATTTTGTTTCTAATGAATGGATTATTTAATCATTGTAGCTAATGTCCCGAAAAAATTACTGAAATTATGGGACAAAATCGCTAACAATATACTTCGACTTTTTAGGGTTATCCACCCCCAAAGGTATCCTGCAAAAGTGGTTTGTATAAAATAAATAGGTTCAAAATCAATCGCATAGTTTTTATCAAGAGTCAAACCGTGCATAAATCCGAATAGAATCGCCGTTAGTAAAACGCTTGGATTTCCTACAAAAGTTGTTTTTTCTTTCAATGAAGAAGCCAAAAGTCCGAGTAGAATTCCGCGAAACATTATCTCTTCATCAACGCCCGGCAAGGATATTTGAAAAGCCAATGTTTCCATATTAAATTCGGATTTACCTAATAAAAACCAAACCACAGTTGATAATAATACCAATCCTACCGCTACAATGAGAGTTGGTTTTAAGTTTTCTCTATTTTGTTTTAAAGTGAAAAAATCATTTTCGTGAAAATATCTTCTAAAAATGAAATAACAGCTTATTCCACAAATGACTCCCAATGCTTTTCCTTCCCAATTCCAACGACTTTCTATTACATCGAACACTGCATTGATGCTCGGAAGCACGAGAAATAACTGATATGCCACATAGCAACCTACAAAAATCAATAATCGTATGAAACTGATTTTGCTTTTTTCTTTCAGAAATAAAATTGCAAAAGGAAGCAACAGAACGACCTGCAAAAAAGATTCAGCTAAAATTTTTATCATTTTTGATTTGTATTTTGTTGTCGTAGGGGCAAAAAATTTTTTGCCCCTACTTATATCGTTTTTTTTATTAGGCAAATGGTCATTCGCCCCTACACGTTCAATATTTTCTTCACTTCCTCCATATCATCAAAATGGGTGCGTTCACCTTTGATTTCTTGATAGGTTTCGTGTCCTTTGCCTGCAATGAGGATAATATCCCCTGATTGAGCAAACTGACAAGCGGTTTTTATTGCCTGACGGCGGTCGGTTATGGTAACAAACTTTTTGTAATGCTCTGCTGATACACCTGCTTCCATTTCGTCCAAAATCGTTTGTGGGTCTTCGTCTCGCGGATTGTCCGATGTGAAAATCACTCGGGTACTTTCTTTGGTCGAAATATCTGCCATTACAGGGCGTTTGCTTTTGTCGCGATTACCTCCACAACCTACCACTGTGATGAGTTGTTCGTTTTTGGTGCGTATGTTATTGATGGTGTCCAATACATTTTGCAAGGCGTCGGGTGTGTGGGCGTAATCCACAATCGCCGTGATTTTGTCTTTCGAAACAAAATACTGAAAGCGTCCGCCTACCGACTGCAAAGTACTCAAAGCCGTGAGGTTTTCCATTTTTTCAACTCCGAGCAAATCCGCAACAGCATAGACTGCCAATAAATTATAAGCATTAAACTGCCCGATGAGGTTTGTCCAAACTTCCTGTCCGTCTATTTTCAGTACCAAGCCCGAAAACTGATTTTCCAAAATCTGCAAACGATAATCCGCCATTGTTTTCAAAGCGTACGATTTCTTTTGAGCTTTGGTGTTTTGGAGCATTACACTTCCGTTTTTGTCATCAACATTTGTCAGGGCAAAAGCCGTTTTGGGCAATTGGTCGAAAAACTTCTTTTTAGCATCACGGTAATTGGCAAAGGTTTGGTGATAGTCCAAATGGTCGTGTGTGAGGTTCGTAAACACGCCCCCTGCAAATTGTAACCCTTCGATGCGTCGTTGCTCCACGCCGTGCGAACTTACTTCCATAAAGCAATACTGACAACCTGCATCGACCATCATTTTCAGATATTTGTTCAATGTAAGAATGTCGGGTGTGGTGTTTTTGGTGTCGTACTTCTGCTCATCTACATAAATTGCGATGGTAGAAATCAGTCCCACTTTGTAGCCTACTTTTCTAAACAACTGATACAGCAAACTCGTGGTAGTAGTTTTTCCGTTTGTGCCTGTTATCCCCACTAACTTGAGTTTTTCCGACGGATTTCCATAAAAATTACTCGTCATCGTTGCCAAAGTAGAAGTAGTATCTTTTACCTTTATGTAAACGATTTCCGAAATAGTTTCTTGCGGAATCTCCTCACAAACGATGACTTTTGCTCCCTTTTCGATGGCTTTACTAATGAATTGATGTCCGTCTGATGCCGTACCTTTTATAGCAACGAATACATCGCCTTGCTTAACTAACCGCGAGTCTTGCACCAAATCGCCTACTTCGGTATTGATTTCCCCCGAAAGGGAGATGATTTCTATGTTTTGTAATATGTCTTTTAGGTTCATATTTTTGTTTTTAATGCGTGAGATTCTTTCATAATTGATATTCCCTATTTCTTTCTTCCCACAAATCGAATCAGAGCTCCTTTTCCGTTATGAAGTAACCCTTCGTTCAACTCTATTTCAAGTTCTTCGAGATAGAGAAACTCAAAATCTGAAAAATCGGCTTTAATTTCTTCGATGGAAAATAGCAAAGCTTCATCGGCAGGACCACCTACTTTAGGGTTTTGCTCTCGGTACGCCAAATGTTTTTTGGAAAAAGCCTCGAAAATCACAAGTCCATTGGCTGGTAAGAGCTTTGCAAGTTGTTTATGATAATCAGATTTTATTTTTGCGGGAAAATGGGCGTAAATCAGTGCCACCACATCAAAATTTTGGTTAGAAAAATCCAAATTAGGCAGTTCGCCTATTCTATAATCAATGTTTACCCCTACTTCGTCCGCCAATTGAAGTGCCTTTTTTCGCCCTTCCTCGCTGATGTCAAAAGCCGTAACCTTCCACCCTTTTTGGGCAGCATATACCGCATTTCTGCCTTCACCTTCGGCAGCAAAGAGAATGTTTTGAGCAGGAAGCTGATCCAACTGTTCCTTCAAAAATACATTAGGCAATTTGCCATACACATATTCTTTGTTTTGGAAATTATGATTCCACTTATCTATCCAATTTTGGTTGTTGTTCATCATCTTTTATTTTTAAATTTTAGAAATGGATATTCTTTTACAGAACGGATATATTCAATCCCACAATATTACGAATTAATATTCCATTTCCTCCGCCAACGCCACCAACTTCGTTAATGTATTGAAATTGCGTGTGGTGGCGATGATGTTAAGTTTCTTTTCTAAAAAATTGTTACTGAGTTTACTACGGCTGGCATTAGTTGGTAGATACATATACAATGCTTTTTCGGTAAAGTCAAATTTTTCCTCGCCAAAATCCTGCTTTTTGAGTTCGTTTGCCAGTGCTTGTGGTAGTTCATCGTTAAATAGGGTAAAGAAAACACGTTTGCTGTCGTGGTTTTCGGTAAATGGATTTTCGCTTAAAACTTGTGCAATTTCATCAGCGGTTTTTACAATCACAGGAAGTTCTGCTCCAATGTTTTCCTTAATGAGTTCGTGTACCTTCCTGCTCACCCCTGCAGGGGAAAGCTCCGTTTGTAAGACCACATTTCCACTCTGAATATAAGTTTTTACATTCACAAAACCGCCTTTTCCCAAAATTTCTTTCAGAAAAGCCATACTCGGAATTTTGTTTTTCCCTGTGGGCATCACACCACGCAAAAGGACGATATAGGTGTTCATATTTTTGGTTTTTACCATTTACTATTTCACTGTTGGGGCAAAATATTTTTTGCCCTTACATTATCGAGCGTACGCAATACGCTCTTACAATATTTTACCTTTCTATTTTGAAAGTGTTCTTAAAGCTTTTTTAACAATATATTGCGTTGATTTTGTAGGGCTTTCTTTTTCCCAACGCTTGCACAACTCCTGCACAAAGTCGGGGCGAGATTTACTTGCATCATTGAGCCAATTGCCTACGCTATCTTGCACATATTTAGCCGAATCCGATTTTAATTTCTCCAAAATAGGCAATGCTAATTCAGGTGAATTTTTCAAGGTCTCGATATGCGAACACCACACCCCACGCGGACGCAAAGCTTCCGAAGAAAAACGACGGATATTTTCGTCTTCATTTTCCGCCCAAACCGATAGAAAATCAATTGAAAATGCCAAATTTTCGCTCAATTCAGGTCTAAGTGCCATCCAAACCACTTCACGCACCCCAAAATGCTTGTCTGCCACCAACGGCTGTAACAAGCCGAGCTTTTTTTCAAGCGAAAAATCGGTATTCAGAGCCATAAAATAAGTGGCATAACAACGCACCGAATCAGACAAATGTGTGGCTAATTTTTCAAAAATGGCTAAATAATCTGTTGATTTTGCGTATTTTTCGTAAAGAAACGCTCCAATCAACTTGATGGTATTCATCGTTGATGGCTTTTTTTGATTTTCTATGAGCTCTTGAATTTCAGAAATATTCGCATTTGAAATCCCTATTTTGGGGAACACTGTAGCCACCAAAGCCGTATGATTGACGGCAAGCCACTCGGTCAAATTAACGCTTTCTATTGTACCTTCGTTCAATAATTTTAGTACTTGTTCTGGAATGTTTTCAAGTTTGGTTGCCCCTTTACGGTTTTGTATTTCGTGCGTCATATTATTTCCTTTTAAAAATTAAACGATATATCCCATACGATGAGACAGTTTTCACACATTTTCCTCCTCAAAATTTACACAGCTCTTTTTGCTATAAAGCATCTAATGAGTGCGATGTGGGGTTTATTTTTTTGTTGTTTACTTTACGCTTATAAAAACCTCCACTTCGGACTCATCGCCGTTTTGGGATTTTTCGCCATACACTTCAAAATCGTAGTGGTAAGCACGATTCAGCACTTCATCTTGCTCCCAAATCGTTTTCCAAGTCTGCATAACGGCATTGGGCATTTCTCCTTTGGCAATGAACTTCTGAAACTTTGTAGCAGGAAATTCTCTCCCGATCAGTCCGTTTGGAATTTCATCTAACGAGCTGACTTTCTTTCCAATAATGGCGGTATAAGCTCCTTGATAATCACTTTCATAATCAGTATATATCGCGATAATTTCCTCCGAAATGGTATTCGGGATTTTTGAAATGGTGTCGCTCATAAATTGCCCCCAAAGTTTGCCCAAATCTGTTGCGGCTTGTCCGTTGGCATTGGTCGTGCGTACCGCTATCCCGATGATTTTAAATCCGTTTGTCATAATATTTGTTTTTAAGTTTTAAATTTTCTTTCTTCTCACCAAAACCATAATTCCCAATCCGAAAAACGCTAACAGATACAGCACCACAAAAAGGTTTTTCAGTAAACTGAAAAAAGGCAATACGGATAAAACAGCATCCGAAAGTGACGGAAAGCGGTAAAGCGATATGCCGATGCCGATATTTTCCAAGTAGTCAAACACTGCCGCTACAATGGGTAAAAAGACCACCCATCTTCCCCTTTTAAAGTTCAATTTATCAATGAAATGCTTTAATATCCGTCTGTAAGTAAAGGCATACAACAGCGGATACAGCATATCCACAGGTAATTGCTTGTACAGATAGTAATGTCTGCCCTCGCTTCCCAAATATTCCAAAAGACGCACCACATATTCGCTATCGTAAAAGGGAAGGACATCAATAATATCCAGTCCGTTGGCAAGGCGGTTCAGTGTGGGGATGGTGATAAAAACCATCAGTAAGTACACCGACATTGTGATGATAAAATATAGCCAGAGTTTCGTTGGGGCAAAATATTTTTTGCCCTTACATTGAGGGGTAAAAAATGTTTTACCCTTACTTTTATGGTTCATAAGTTTTAGATAAATGTTGATTTGCTCTACGGGGTTATTTGTGAAAACAATCTTCTGTCCATTTTGCAGGATTATTTTCGATGTATTCGTGAATTCTGAAATACGATGCCTCATTTCGGATAATATGTTCGTAATAATTGCGTTGCCAAATTTGATGGATATTTGTATTGGAACGCACCCATTTGGTTACACCAATTTTAAAACCACGCACGATGGAACCAATGGTGTTTGATGTCCCCCGTAGGGGCGAAATATCTTTCGCCTTATTATCATCGGGCAAATGTTGATTTGTTGGGGCGAAATATTTTTCGCCCTTATTATAGGGCAAATGGTAATTTGCCATTTCATTATCGGGCAAATGTTGATTTGCCCCTACGGGGGTTACAATTTCTATTATGCCGTGAATGTGATTGGGCATCACCACAAATGTATGCAACAAAACATTTTTAAAATGATTGGGAATGTCTCTCCAACATTTTTGGGCAATTTCTCCTATTTCGTTTAATTGCATTTCCTCATTGATGATTTCCCCAAAATAATGTGCTCTGTTTTGGCAACAAATCGTGATGAAATACAACCCTTCACGGCTGTAATCATATCCTTTCAGACGAATAGAACGCCTTTTGTGTTTATCGGGATTGTATTTTTTCATAATCAATCTATTGTTGGGGCGAAACATTTTTCGCCTTTATTATAGGGCAAATATTGATTTGCCCCTACAATATTACGAAACCTATATTGGAAAACCCTTAATAATTGATAATTAACCATTAACAATTGTAATAAAACCCTGTTACTTCAATAGGCATACCGAAGAATTTTTCCAATTGGGGTAGATAATTATCCAAATCATATTCTTTGGCACCGAAAATTAGCGTTGGGTATTTTTGTTTTTTGTAATACACTCGCAGAGTATCGGCACCACCACCCTTGGCAGGAAGCATTCGGTCAATGTCCACTTTTTTAATATTCGATAGCGGAAAAATATTGCAAAATTCACCTACACTTACCCCGAGTTGTTTATTCTCCTCATCTCGCCACAATACGGCTTGGTCACCAAACCTTTCCGTCAGTAAAGGTGGACGGCGTTTTACGATTTCGTTTTCTTGATAGTCGGTCTCTATTCCGATATATTCTTTGGGAAATAACACCCAATCGGTAAGTTGTATATTCTCCTCATTTTCAATTGGAGTGATTAATTCGGGATATTTACGGGCATTGATAATATTAAAAAACACATATTGATGCTGAGGTTCTCCGTAATAAACGCTAAGAAATGTCATTCCGTCTTTCTGAAAAAATGAATAGAGGTCTTCACGAGTTTTATAGTGTTCATTGAGAGGCAAATGTTTTTCTAATTGCTGATGCACTTGCCAAAAATCAAATTCTTCTACTTGTGTGTCTCCATTGGCATAGTATTCTCGTACGGCTATATCCCTACGCTGGGTGTTATGAATGCGAAATTCAAATTTGGAAAATAGCAAATTGCCCACCCGCACCGGATATTTAAAATAGTAATACTCATACACCTCATAATCCAAATCAAAAGGGCTGTCCCATTCCACCAAAGGCGATGCGATAACTTCCTCGTAGGTAGCGTCCCACGAAAAGAAATTCGGCTTAGGAGATTGCACCTCAAATCCGAGATGATAATCGGTGTGATTTTCTGAAAGTAATAAGATTTTTTTCATATTACTCTTCTCTTGAGATGATTTTGGTTACCAATTTCAAGAAATCCACTGCCAAGAAATATTGGTCGCCCAAAGCATTGTACGCGAGGTCTTCCGAGAGTACTCCGTGGGGCATTCCTTCGGGGATTTTACCCGCATTGGCATCGTCATAATCTTGTCGCCACTGGTCGCTTCCGTAATAGGTGTTAAGTTTTTGTACTTCGGGAAGTAATTCCTGCCATTGTTTTAGAAATTCTTCCGCTTTCGGGGTGAAATCTTCTATTTTATTTAGGATTTCCTCCATTTCTGCAATGTTTTGTAGTTGTTTTGGGGTCATAGCACATTATTTTAATTTCATATCTGAAAAATATAAGATTATCATTTTATAAAACTGATAAACTATGGTTAATTCAACCTGCTAACCATAGTTTATCAATTCATTATAGAAACCTTTGTAATCACATTTTAAAATCCCATTATGTCAAAGAACATTGGGTTCGTTTTACTTACCCTTATGCTGATTCTTTATAGAATCTAATTTTTTTGCTAAATCAATCACTAATTGTGGTTGTTGCTCAGCAAGATTTACTTTTTCCGCTGGATCTTGCTTTAAGTTGTACAACTGTGGTTTGTCGGAAAATCCTGTTTCTATTCCTGTTTGCCAAGCTACTTTCATTTTACTTTTTGAAGGTTCTATATATTTGTAATCACCCTCAACTATCGACAACGTATTTTGTATAGCTTCTTGTACAATTTCTGAGCGTCCTTTTTTATCTTTTCCTATCCAAGAATCCCATTGGTTTTTAGCATCAAAGGCTTGGTTAGAATCAATTCGAACGTTTAACATTGCTCCAACTGATGCAATAAAATCAGTCTGACTAACAAGAGCTTGTGAGGTTTGCTTTTTTATATTTCCTTTCCATGAAACAATCATTGGGATTCGAGTTCCTGCTTCGTAAACACTGTATTTTGCACCTCTAAGAGTCCCGAAAGGATTGTGTTCTCCTGACTTTTCAATGGCTTGATCTGCATAACCATCATCAAGTACAGCTCCATTATCACTCGAAAATATAATTATAGTATTTTCAGCAATTTGTAAGCTATCCAAGGTTTTTGAAATAGAACCAACCATATCATCTAACTCTAAAATAGCATCGCCTCGCAATCCTTGTGATGTTTTCCCTTGAAAACGTGGATGAGGCATTCTCGGCACATGTATGTTGTTTGTTGCTAAGTATAAAAAGAACGGTTTTTGTTTATTTTTGATGATGAATTTTTTTGATTCACGTACAAAATCATCAGCAATATTTTCATCTTTCCAAACGGCACTCATTCCTCCTGATTGATATCCAATTCTGCTAATTCCGTTGACAATTGTCATATCATGCCCGTGTGAATATTTCAGTTTTAACAATTCAGGATTTTCTTTTCCTGTGGGTAAATTGCCTATTTTTTTCTGATAACTTACAGCCAACGTATCTGTTGGATCGAGGTTTAGAACTTTTCCATTACTTACATACACACAAGGAACTCTGTCGGAAGTGGCAGGCATAATAAAACTCTCATCAAAACCAATATCCTCAGGAATGTTACTTATTTGAGTGTTCCAATCAATTCCATTTTCATCACCTAATCCTAAATGCCATTTACCGATAACGGCAGTAGTATATCCTGCTTTTTTGAATACACTCGCCACAGTTTGTCTTCCGCTTGGGATAAGTGCTTTTTCATTTCCGTTAATTACTCCACGTCCTTTTTCTCTCCAAGCATATTCTCCGGTGAGCAATGTATAACGAGACGGAGTACAAGTTGATGCGGCAGCGTAAGCATTACAGTGTAAAATTCCGTGGTCTGCCAAACGATCAATGTGAGGAGTAGCAATTTTTCCTCCATAGCTACTTAAATCACCATAGCCTAAATCATCAGCGTAAATTAAAATCACGTTGGGAAAAACAGTCTTTCCTTTTTTTTCAGTTGACTTACACGATAAAACGAATGTCAGTAAACAAAAAAAAGATACTTTTAACCAATGCTTTTTCATATTGATAAACTATTAAATTAGGTTCCTAATGTCAAAATCACATTTTCGTTTTTTCTTATTTTTTGTCCGCTTGGCAGAGACTGCCCTCTGACTTTTCCTTCTCCTACCAACTTGACACGAACTCCCATATTTTCAAGAAGAGCAATAGCATCCATTGCATTCATTCCGAATAGATTAGGCATAACTGTTTTGTATTTTTGAGCCTTTGTGTAGTACAAATCATATTCCTTTTCCGTTTGAAGCGATGAATTTTGAACGTCTTCTATAGTATTTATTAACAATGAGTTAGTATGTATTTTTTGTGCAATACTTTTGAATACAGGCCCAGACACATCAGCTCCGTAGTATCCAACACTTTTGTCTGGCTCATGAATAACTACGATACACGAATACTTCGGTTTATCAACAGGAAAAAATCCTGCAAAAGATGAAATATAATTAAATCCCCTACCCTTTTGGTTACTTCCATAATCTTTTCGGGCTGTTCCCGTTTTTCCTGCCATCGAAAAATTTGGAGAATAGAGTTTATGCCCCGTACCGTAGGATTTTTCAACCACATCAGCAAGTAATCCTTTGGTTTTTCGAGCAGTTTCTTTAGAACAAATACGCCTATCGATAATTTCCACATTAAATTTTTCAATGGTTTTGTTCCATTCTTTAACTTCCTTAATCAGACGTGGACGTACCATAACACCTTCGTTAGCAATAGCATTATAAAAAGTTAAACTTTGTAAAGGTGTAAGTTTTAGTCCATAACCAAAGGACATCCATTCGAGTGATATCCCACTCCAATTCTTATCCTTAGGCTTAGGAATGTAAGGTATTCCTTCACCCAAAATAGGCAATCCCAAAGGTTTGTCTAAATTCATTTCACTTAATTTATCGGTGAAATCTTTCGGATTTTTAGCAAATAAATGATGTACCATTTCAGTCATCCCTACGTTTGATGATATGGCAAAGGCCTTTGCTATATTGATTTTTCCTCTGAAACTTCTTTGTGAATCTTCTACGGTTTCTTTATAGTACTCTGCTTTACCTTGTTTAATATCAACTACATAAGTTGTATCTATACCACTTTCTTCCATGGAAGCAACTACTGCCATGAGCTTAAAAATGGAACCTGGTTCGTGTGTTTCTCCTACGGCATAATTATATCGCTCGGAATAAGTATTGTTTTTTGGATTTAGTTCTAAATTTGAAATAGCCTTGATTTCACCTGTACTAACTTCCATTACGACCACGCACCCGTGATGAGCTTTATATTTCTGGAGTTGCGAAAGCAAAGCGTGATGTGCAATGTCCTGAATATTAACATTTATGGTCGAAACTACATCATATCCATCCTTAGGCTCAATGATATTAAACCCACTGGCAAGTTTCCATTGTCCTTTTGCTATCTTTTGTTCCATGCGTTTGCCCTTCGTACCTACGAGGTAATTGGAATAAGCTCCCTCCAACCCTATTCGATTGACGTATCCATCTTCCCCAACACGTGAATATCCTATACTTCGATGAGCAATTCCTCCTAAGGGATACTCGCGTTTGATGATTGGTTCAACAATAATTCCGCCTTTGTTAGCACCCAAATTAAAAAGTGGAAATTTTTTAATTCGAACATATTCTCCATAGCCTAAATTCTTTCCAATCAATAGATAACGATTTTTTAGATTACGTTCCTTACGGAGTAAATTTTGATAGTAAGAACTTGGTTTTTTAAACATTTTTCCCAACGAATCACTCAAATCTCGGATATGTTTATTAAAATCCTCATTCTTGATAGAGGCCACCGCATCCCATCGGATATCGTAACGGGTCACTGAGGTTGCAAGTAAACTTCCGTCATCGGAATAAAGATTCCCTTGATTAGGCTCAATATCTGCCTCACGCAAATACCTTTTGTCGGAGTCTTCTCGATAGTCTTTTCCGTTAATTTGAATGTTTATGAGTTTAACCGATATGACAACAGCTAATATCAATAGCATAAAAGCCACCATATAGGCACGTCCTCTAATTTTGTTTTCTTTTTGAGTTTTCATTTTTATTAGGATATAGGATTCTTAATGTTCTAATCTATTCTTGGATCACATATCTAGCCATGCAAACTTCGTATGGAAACAAAATATCAATAATTGCTTCAAACTTCGTTTATATTTTTCTTAAAGATTGATCAATTAGCAATCGAAATACCGAATGATCTGTAAAAATCAATTACTTACAATCACTTTTATCTTGTGAGGAGGGCGTTCAGGTTGTTTAAGTCCTTTACTTCGTAATTTGTCTAACAATGCTGATTCTAACTTGACTTTTTGCAATTTCGACCGAACATAAACAAATTCGCTCTTCAATTCATTAACCTCCCTATTAAGTTGTGCAATTTCGTGTACCTTGCGATCGGCATTGTGAGCACTCGTAATCATTATCACGCTCAGTACAAACAAAAAAGCAATGACTGTCCAATTTTTAATAGCATTTTTTCCCTCTACTAAAAATTTTCCACGAATAAAATTTTTTATTTCATTAGTCGCCTTTCCCATTAGTTATCAGATTCGTTCGGCAATTCGTAACTTGGCACTTCTTGCACGATTATTTTCTTTGATTTCTTCATCGGTTGGGGTTATCATTCCTCCTATTTTTTTAAATGGTACGAAAGTATTCCCATAAAAATCTTTCTCAGCAGCTCCATCAAATTTGCCATCACGAATGAATCTCTTAACCAATCTATCTTCTAATGAATGGTAACTTATGAAGCTAATACGCCCACCAACTGAAACAATATCAGGTAATTGTAACAAAAAATCTTCTAAAACTTGCATTTCTTCATTTACCTCAATGCGTATGGCTTGATAAATCTGTGCTAAAGTTTTATTTTCCTTGAATTTCTGTAAAAATGGCTTTAAAATCTCTTGCAATTCACTTCCTGTTCTGATAGGTGTATTGACTCGTGCCGCAACAATAGCTTTGGCAATAGCCTTAGCATTTTTCAATTCGCCATAATTGTAAAACAACCTATACAGCTGATTTTCATCATATTCATTTACGATATTTTGAGCTGAAACACCTCCATTTTGATTCATACGCATATCCAAAACACCATCAAAACGAGTAGAAAATCCACGTTCAGGAACATCAAACTGATGTGATGACACACCAAAGTCGCCCAAAATACCATCTACTTTTTTAACTCCGTAGAATTTTAAAAATCGGGCAATATATCTGAAATTTTGGTTTATGAGCGTAAATCGTTCATCATCAATACTATTTTTAATAGCATCCTCATCTTGGTCAAAAGCATAGAGTCGTCCTTTTTTTCCTAAACGATTGAGAATTTCACGCGAATGACCACCTCCTCCAAAGGTAACATCAACATAGATTCCTTCTTCTTTAATATTGAGTGCATCAATACTTTCGGTTAGTAAGACGGGTTTGTGATATGAATTAGTTGCTGTCATTTCTAAGTCCTCCCATAACTTTCTCAGCCAATTGTGAAAAATCCTCTGTCGTTGTATCGATTGCTCTTTCGTAGGCATTTTTGTCCCAAATTTCAACTCGACTTCCAAGGGCTGAAAAGACAATTTCTTTGTTGATCTGAGCAAAATCAAGCAAATCTTTAGGAATTAATATTCTACCAACGGCGTCAGTTTCAACAAGTTTCACTCCCGACATAAATTTTCTGATGAAATCATCATTTTCTTTCACATATCGGTTCAAACTTCTGATTTTTAGCATTTCATTATTCCACTCCTCAGTAGTATAAAAGTCAATACAACGCTGAAAATCGGAGCGTTTCAGTACAAAACCAACTTCCAAATCTCCCAATTGTTTTTTGAGAGGAGCTGGTAATACTACTCGTCCTTTAGCGTCAATCTTACATTCATATGTCCCTATAAGAATTTTCAACGAAATATTTTTAAAATTATTTTTCGACAAAAATAGAAATTTTTTCCCACATTCCACCACTTTTTCCCACTTTGTTGATAAGTTTTTGAGAAATAGATTTTTATATACAGAAAAATAAGATTATCTGACAAAACTCAAAACAATATTTTAACAGATTAAACCTGTATAAATTTCTTCTACTAAGCAGTATTTATTGCAGAATAATTTATGAACTGGATGTGATTCTAAAGTTTTGAAAATTAATAGCGGAGTTGTTGTAGGCTGAATACATGAAAAAAATTATAGCTGTTATTAAAACACATAGAAACATAAAATAAACTTCACATTTCTATGTAGTTTAAAACTTAATTTACGGAAAATTTATGTTTCTTAGTTAATTTTCAAGGCTTAAGAATAACTCAAGTAAACGAATTAAAAATTGATAAATTTCATACATCAACCTAATAAAATTCAGCAGATTAAACATATCATAAAATTATTATTTGAATGATATAGGAAAGTAGCAATTTACTGAAAAATCAAACAATAGACTTCCATTTTTTTAAGAAAACAGCAGTAAAGAATCTTATTTTTCATAAATATAATTTAACCGAAAATAATGTAATTTAAATTAATTAAATAATCTTGTAAAATTCCTGCATGAACGAAAATATATAGCTATTTTCGTAAAAAAGAATTTAACATATAAAAGAAAAATATTAACGAAATACCAATTTCCCTCCAAAAAGTATTCAAGAGTTAGATTTTTCGTATCAACTACAACCTAAAAATACTGCTATTTTTCAATAAACATAAAAAGTATAAAAACAAAAACTACTTTTAATTTCTGAGAAATCTATAAATACATTTAAAATTCAACAGAGAAAAAAAACCGTAATGGGTAAAATTTATGTATTCAAAATAGTTTAAAAACGGAAAAATAAAAACATTAATCTTATCATGGATAACAACGAAGAATAAATAATCAACGATATAATTTAAATTTGAAATTTTAATCTCTATGTATAAAACATTTATCTACTACAAGTAAGAAGTAGTATCTTCTAGTGAATACTATGCTAAGAATATTCCACTACAAGTAGTGATGATGGCATTCGAACAAATTTCCCTGGATTTATTAGTCGATATTTTTTGGTAAAAATACATTTAACAAGAAAAGAAAATTAGTAAAGATTATTTCCTTTAAAAAATTGCCGAAACATTGAGAAGTTTTCAGAAAAATGTAATTATTTAAATAAATTTCATTACAGTGACTTTAGAAAATAAATTATACAATAACTAAAAATAAACTCCCATAGTCAGCTTAAAATAGTAATCACTATTTACATAAACCGATAGATTAATTGTAATTTAAAAATATCGTTATATTTTATATAAGCATAGGAGTATTATTAATCTTTAAAAAATTCATGATTTATAAATTTTATATATAATATGCTCTTAAAAAATATTACTTTAAATCGCAAATAATACAAATACACTTTTATTTATAATTTCGGAAATATTTTGTTTCAATATTTCGATTTAAAACCATCTAGTACAAAATCTAAACATGAAATAATCATATTTATTATCTTCTTGAATTATCAAATCTTATTTCAAAAAATAGTTCCACGTGGAACATTTTTTTTAAAAAAAAATACAATACTGTACCTGATTTTTATAAAGAATACAAAAACAAACCGTTTTAAAAGCTGATTCTGTATACAATTTCTTAATAAAGTAACAATAATCAATTACAATACGAATAAATTATTAAATAAAATACATCTTATATTTTAAAAAAACTGAATTTTATAAGATATATACATTTATCATTTTATAAAATATTCTGATTTATATAAATAGTAATTAATAAAATTGTTCCACGTGGAACATTTTACAATAAAATACATCTACTATACTACTTTAAATTTTAGAAATGAAGTATTGCAATTTTATCAATCTCCGTAGAAATAAAGAAATAACAATATCTACATAAACATATATAAAAGCTACACACCAATATAACGAATCACTATTTTTTAGTATACAGTATTTTAGTACTTCTCAAGAAGTTTAATTAATATAATTAGTTTATTATAGAAAAATAAAAAGAATAATAACAATGTTCCACGTGGAACATATTATAATGAATTATAGTAAAACTAAAAAACATACATAAAAATATCATAACTATTTGATTATTAATAATATATAATGAAAATATAAAGATTTTTTACAAAAAATATATTTTCTAAATCAATAAATAGTACCTTTGTAAGTTAATAGGTTTAATTTAAAATGAATATTCTAAAAGTCAAAGATTACAGTGTTTCAGAAGAAGAATTTCAGTTAATTTACAATCCGGAATTGCAACTTTTTAAAACCTCCCCTACTCCTGAAAATCTTGCTAAGTACTACGAAAGTCAAGAGTATATTTCACATACGGATAGTAAAAAAACGTGGTTTGACAAGTTATATCAGTATGTAAAAATAATAAACTTGCGGAGTAAAATTAATGTGATTTCAGATTATAAAAACGAAAATATACGCTTATTAGATATAGGTGCAGGAACAGCAGATTTTATTTTAGCTTGTAAAAAGATTAAAAAATGGAATGTTGATGGCATCGAACCTAATGAAAAAGCTCGAAAATTAGCAATGCAAAAGGGTATAAATTTATTTGAAAACTACGATTCATTTGAAGAAAATTCATTCGATGTAATTACTCTTTGGCATGTGTTAGAACATATTCCTGATTTGGAAAAGCAAATCAACCTTATAAACTTACTACTAAAAGAAAATGGAATTTTAATAATAGCTGTACCTAATTTCAATTCATGGGATGCGAAACACTATAAGAATTTCTGGGCAGCATATGACGTACCTCGCCATTTGTGGCATTTCTCAAAAACAAGCATTCAAAAAATTTTCACTGCAAAGGGCTTCGAATTGCTGAAAATAAAACCAATGCTTTTCGATTCCTTTTACGTATCAATACTTTCAGAAAAATACAAAACAGGAAAGAAAAATTTTATCAAAGGTTTTTTGAATGGATTATATTCAAATTATTACGGAATGACCAAAAATGAGTATTCTTCACACATTTATATACTCAAAAAATGCAAAAAATCATTTTAAAGCTATTTTATAGCATTTCAGTATACAAAAGGTATATTCATATCACTTTTAAAAGAAAATGAATTTTTGATAGGTTTCTGAAAGTCGATTTTTATAGAAAAAATCTATAATTTTAGAATTTATTATAATTAAAATCTATAGTATAAAAATTTTAATCATTTTTCGTTAATATCAAAAAAAGACGATTTTTAAAAATAAGAAAGGCTCAGAAAATTCCGAGCCTTTTTAAAGAACGCAATAATTAGGATTTTCAATTTCTATCATCTCTCATTATTTTCCAGATCATCGGTTCTTCTATCTAACAATAGCTTATAGCAAAAAAGAAATTCAAAACTTTATGAAATAAAAAAAGCGAGGACTTTCTTAACTCTTATTTATTTTTAGGAAGCCTCTGGTAAGCCAATAACATATAAATAAGAGAAAAAAGCCCACGCCATATAGCGTGAGCGTTTTTGCTACTTATCCTAATGTATTGTTGAATTTACCAGATTCTCCTAAAATAGAATAGTAAGCTAACGCTTTTATGTACCGTAATTGAGGTGCATAGATAGCATTTTTTTTGAAAATACACAAATTATTTTCAAGTATATTTCAAATAAGAAAAAATGCTACCAAAAATTTAGTTTCTTGACAGCATTTTTTGTTTTATCACATTCGCATCTTAGTTAAAAAAAATCACTGATTTTCAGTAAATATTTCGTTTAATTTTTCTTTGCTCTCTGGAAAAATACCTTGTGCCAACAAAAAAACTCCAAAGACTAATAAAATGATACTTATCGTTCTTTTAATTTTATAGATGTGAAAAGCAGTAAGTTTATTTTTTAATTGTTTTGCTATCAATATTTTAAGAATATCTATTATAAAATAAATTACTACAATAGAAGTAAAAAACACTAAAATTCTATTAGTATCCATATCCAATTGAGGAGCAAATACGATGATAATTCCAAGCCAAAAACCGAGTACACCAATATTTATGAAATTCAACAAAAATCCTTTCATGAAAAGAGCTAAATAATTCACTCTCTTGATGGACAAGTTATTATCCGTACTCTCTATTTTATTTTTTTGATGAAAATCTTTTTTGAGTTTTATATAAGAAATTAATCCATAGGAAATCATAATGAGCCCACCGATAATAAACAAAAGTGGGTCATCTTTCACTCGCTGAAGCAAACCACTGGTAGTAAAATAAGCAACCAAAATAAAAACTATATCAGCCAAAATGACGCCTCCATCAAAAGCTACAGCAGCTCTAAATCCCTTAGTTATAGCCGTTTCCAACAAAACAAAGAAAACAGGGCCAATGGTAAAAGCTAATATCACACCCAAAGGCAAAGCAAGTAATACATCTGAAAACATTTAATTTTTTGAGAATTATTTTTGATTAGCTCCTTGAAAATCAAGGAAAAACATTTTAACATACAAAACGACTAACAAAAATAAAGAAAAAAGAAGAAAAAGCAAAAAAATAAGGGAAAAACTTTGTAGCTTCTCCCCTATTCCATTTCGAATTATTCAACTTTATTCAGACTTCGTTTGTATTTATACAAAACGTAAAGAAAAATTAAATTTCCTACCAAATATCCCATCAAAACATAGATATTCCCAACCAATTGGTGTGGAAAAATGAACCAAATCAAGAAAGTAACCAAACAGAATATTAAAAAAAACAATCCAAATTTCTTTCTTATCAACTGATTTTTTGTCTCCATAGTAAAAAAATTCAACTGAATATCTCTAAAATAATAACACACCCACAAAGTTACAACAAAAAATTCCAATAACAAAATGTAACGATAAAATTCTGATTTATATACTTTTAAATGACAAACTCAATTTTATAAACAGATTCATTCACCAAATTTTTAAGTAATTTTTCATCATAAAAATTGAGTTGTAAACTTTCCGAAGCCGTGTATAACTTAATGGAAGCCAATCCTCTACGTTTTTGAAAATAAGATTGTTTTATTTTTACTTCCTGAATTTTATCTACTTGTAAATAGGTGGTTGTCAAATCCCAAATACCACTTTTTAGTACAATAAAATCATCTTTCAAGAAAAGTTTTTCATTTCTGTATGAAATATAAATGAGCAACAAAACAACAAAAAATAGAAATATTGGAATATAAGTAAAATGCAATATATCAATAAAATACATAGTTAAAATAATCATCAAAAGAGCAAAAAACAAATACATTGCCCGAATGATAACTTTCCGAAAACTTGGGCGATAAAATTCTTTTACTTCTTGAAAATCCTTATCGTATATAAATCGAAATAATTTTCTCATTTCCAAAGCATTGATACCAGGAATCAATAAACCTTGTGTCTTTTTCTCTTCGTTTTTGGAAGAATCAATTTGTGAAATTCGTACCTCAAACAAATTCATCAACTTTTGAAAATAATTCTGCTGAAAATGAATCATCTGCACTTTTTTCGGCGGAACTGCCACAATGTGCGAATTTATAAGTCCGTAAGAAGCTAATAATCGGTTATTTTTAATTTGTATTTCATAATTATAATACGTTAGTAATGTACGAATTAAATTAAAAATAATAACAAAAAGTATCAAAATAAACAAGAAAAAAATCCAAAAAAATATGGTTGAAACTGTATTTGAAAACTCAGATATCTGATTGACAAAATCGGAACGTTTTTCGTAAAATATATCAGTAATAAAGTCAATTATCTGATACGAAAAAGCAAACATTAACGACAATGTGTATAAATAATTTTGTGTAATTCCAATTTTGAACAAAGTTAAAATACTTATTCTCAGTGAAGTAAAATTGTCATTTGCTTCCAAATTTTCATCAGTAATTCTATCTTTTCTAATTTCGGAAATAATTTGCTTTTCTGTCAAAATATCCTTGATAACCAAAGCCTTATGATAATCTATACCATTAATTGATATTTCCACTTTATCACTTCCTGCCGTGTCTATATCCACTTTGTAAAGTCCTACAATTTTATGTATAAACTTCTGATTTAGATGTACTTCGTGAATTTTATCAAATTTAACCACCGTTTCCGATTTGTTCAACCAACCTTCACGGATAATCAATTCATCTCCAATAATTTGATACGAGAAATATTTATATTTTATATATTGAAAAATGAAGATAAAAACACTGATTACTAAAAATATACCTAAAAAAATTAAGAAAAATTGAAATTTATCATCAGAATTATTTCCCTTTTTAAAAAGAAATAGAGCAAAAGCACCCCAAAAGATTTTAAAATTACTCCAAAAAGATTTCGCTAAAACTAACCAAAATGCCTTTTTTGAAAGTTTATTCGGAATTGAAAAATCATAATTCATCATACTCATTTTCAGTAGTTTCAATACGATTTAACAAAAAACTCTTCCAGCGTTCAGCTTCCTGTAAAGACAATCCAGGTATAGAAATATCACCATTGGAAGAAGCCGTATACAGACATAAAGTAGCCAATCCCAAGCGTTTAGCATACCAACCTTGCTTGATAGTAATATGCTGTAAACGAACATAAGGAATTATGTGTGTTACCTGAAAAACAATACCAGATTTATAAACAGCATCGTGCTGACGAAAAGCATATTTTTTATATTTATAACTTATTGAAATATAAAAAATTAAAAATACAAAAATGAGAAGAATACCAATAATAGCGTAATACTTTTCAACCGCATCAAAAATAACAAAAATTGCTAACAGAAGTACCAATCCAATTCCTGAAGCAATAATAGCATTCATTTGAGCTATTTTTTTATACTCAGAATGTAGATTCGTTAATGGTATTTGCTCATAATCAGGAATTTGGTTGATAGTAACTAAATCATTCATAATACAAATTATTCTTTTGATTTTAAAACAACAAGCCCTTTTCTTTTGAAAAATTCAATAAAAAGGACAAAAATTGTTGGGATAAGTATTAAAATTCCTACATAACGATAAATTTTTGGTAAATCAAAAAATAACGAAAACATTACTAAAAGATAAATCAAATAAGATAAAAACAACCAAAAATTACTTATCTTACTGAAAACATTAATATTATATTCCTGTAACTTACTAATGTCAAATTCATTAGATGTAAATCTACCAATGGTAACGGAAATTATTTTTGATTGGTCAGGAACCTGAAAAACTTTGCGTTCGTTACCATAATAGTTCTGATAGAAACTTCCATCAATAAAAATTTTTCCGTCTCTATACCGAAACATAGGACTTTTAGTAGAATGTAATACAATCGTTTTCATAATAATACAACTTTAATTAGTGCGAAGATAATAAAAATTGCGAGATTATAGTAAAATCTCGCAATTGCTATTAATCAATTTTTTTAATTTGTTCCCACCAACTCAAAATCCAGTTGTTTTTTGAGTAAATCCGTATTTTTTACACGAACAACTACTTCATCACCAAGCTGATACATATTTTTGGTAACTTCCCCAACCAAAGCGTATTGTTTCTCATCGAAAATGTAATAATCGTCTTTAATATCTCGAGCTCTTACCAAACCTTCACATTTATTTTCCACAATTTCCACATAAATACCCCATTCGGTAACTCCTGAAATGACTCCTCTAAAATGTTGATTTTTATGATTTTCCATAAATTTCACTTGCATATATTTGATAGAATCACGCTCGGCAGATGAAGCCAAATTTTCCATCTGTGAAGAATGTTTGCATTTCGTTTCATAAACTTCCTGTTTTTCAGAAGGTTGATTATCCAAATATTTCTGCAATAGCCGATGTACCATCACATCAGGATAACGACGAATAGGCGAAGTAAAATGCGTATAAAAATCAAACGCCAAACCGTAATGACCAATATTTTCCGTTGAATATGAGGCTTTTGCCATAGAACGAATGGCAAGTGTATCCACCAAATTCTGTTCTTTTTTGCCTTTTACTTCTTCCAAAAGAGAATTCAGCGAGTGGGTAATGTTTTTCTTATCCTTCATATTGATGCCATAACCGAAACGAGAAATCACGCCATTGAGCTGCATCAACTTTTCGTCATCAGGCTCATCGTGAACACGATACACAAAAGTTTTCTTTTGCTTGGCGATGAATTCGGCTACTTTTCGGTTTGCCAAAAGCATAAATTCCTCAATGAGTTTATTGGCATCTTTGCTTTCTTTAAAATAAACGTGCGTTGGATTGTCGTTTTCATCCAAATGGAATTTTACTTCAATTTTGTCAAAAGAAATCGCTCCTAATCGCATTCGTTTGGTACGCAGTTTTTTAGCCAAATCGTCCATAAGTAAAATGGCTTGAACTAACTCTTTTGGAACAGAATAACTTCCTTCTTTACGAATTGAAATTTCAGAAGGCATTTGAAAATCAGATATTTCTACTTTTTCTTGCTTCTCTCCTACTCCTGCAAAATTTTCAATGATTTCTTGAACTTCCTCATACGCAAAACGATGGTCAGAAAGCGTTACGGTTCGTCCAAACCACGTATTTAGAATTTCTGCCTTTTTGTTCATCTCAAAAACCGCTGAAAATGTGTACTTTTCTTCATTCGGACGCAACGAACACGCAAAATTAGAAAGCACTTCGGGGAGCATCGGCACTACCCTATCCACCAAATACACGGAAGTGGCTCGATTGTAGGCTTCTTCATCTAAAATCGTTCCTTCTTGCACGTAATGCGACACGTCGGCAATGTGTACGCCAATTTCGTAATTTCCGTTTTCCAAAATTTGGAACGAAAGTGCATCGTCAAAATCTTTGGCATCTTTAGGGTCGATAGTGAAAGTCAGCACGTTACGCATATCACGGCGTTTGGCAATTTCCTCAGCTGTGATGGAGGTGTCCAATTGTTTTGCAAAGGCTTCCACTTCGTGCGGAAACTCGTAAGGCAAACCATATTCTGCCAAAATGGAATGCATTTCGGTGGATTGTTCACCGGGTTTTCCAAGAATTTGCTCAATCACCCCGAAAGGCGAATTGGATTTTCCTTCCCATTTTTCGATACGAACGATGACTTTATCTCCGTTTTCAGCTCCGTTAATGTCATTTTTCGATACGAAAATATCAGTGTACATTCGATGGTCGGTTGGCAAGACGAAAGCAAAATTTTTCTGCATTTGCACCACGCCTACAAAGCGCATTTTTTTGCGTTCAATAATTTTTGTAACCTCGCCTTCCAATTTATTTCCTTTTCGGAATCGAGGAAAAATATAAACTTCCACCAAATCTCCGTGAAGAGCTTTGTTGAGCATATTGGAAGGAACAAACACATCCGTTTCTAACTCATCTACAATAACATAGGCATTTCCTCGAGAGGTAATATCTACCGTTCCTGTATAGTAATTCTGACTTGGAATGGCTTTGTATTTTCCGCGTTCAACTTCAAGGATTTTCTTTTTTTCTTTGAGTTGTACTAATCTTTTTATGAGTAGATTACGTCCGGAGGCATCGGTAATGTTCAATTTTGCTGCAATTTGTTTGTAGTTAAAACTCTCATTCTGATTGGTTTCCAATACAGAAAAGATGCCTTTTGTAAGTTCGTGTTTTTTAGCTTTAGCTGTTTTCTTTTTTTGTTTAGACATAAATAATCAATAATTTTGCTCTTTATAAAATTACGTTCTGTGTTTTAAACAGAATTGATTCCAAAGATAAAAATAAAAATAGAAACTACAATTTTGAAATTATCTTTAACATATTCTGAATTTTATTTTTTTGATGTTTTCAACAATTCAATTTAAAGAATAAAAAAATATTTTTTAAAATAAAAAATGGGTTATTATTATTATCCTGTTGAAATGCTGAAAAAATAAAATATCTAATATTTGCTTTTTCGAGTATTAGTAGTTTATAAATAGTTATTAACAACTTTGATTTATTTAATTATATTTAAAATCAGATATTTATATATTATTGTTAATAACTCATTTTTGAAATAAACAACCTTTTTTTGATAAGTTTTAGACTCAAAAATTGTTGATAACTATAGGAAAAGTATGCATATTTTTTCTACAAATAAATTTGTTTTTTTTGGTGGTATAGCTGTATATACAACTTGTACAAAAAAGCAAATTTTATAATTGATTTTTGTTCTAAAAGTTATTCACATTTAAGAATTTTTTAGCTCTTTCATTATCAATGTTTTTTGAAAAATGACTAACAATTCTATTAAAATCTGTTGAAAGGCTCATTTTTACAGATTTCTTTTCCAATTACTATTTATTAATCAATATGATGCACGTTATTTAGCAGAAGAAATAACATCATTTGTGAAGTAAACCCGATAAGCCAACCTATCAATGAACTCAAAAGTGTTTGTGCGGTCAAGTACATACGTGAAGAGGCTACAAAACCACTGATAATTACCCATAAAATGATCAGGTATGTTAAATCCATTTGGTAAAAAATGCTTAGAAATACCGTAAAACCTGTAATTCCGCCGATTAGGGTAGTGAAAATACTAATTATAAATTTAAAAAAATGTAATAAAACTACTAAAAAACAGCTTATAGAGAGTTGCATCATATAAAAATACAACATTGGAAAAGAATCTAATGTAGTGATTTTTAGAGCTATGACTAATAAAATACTTATGTATCCGTAGAGCATCCATTTTCTGTTTTCATTTTCAATTTTGAAAGGAGATTTTATCCAATTAAACATATAAATGATTGCATATACTAATGTGGGAGCTACCAAAGAAACGGAAACTAACATTGTCCACATGGATTTAATTTCATCAGCAGGTTGATAGATGGAAGTGGTAAGGAAAAAAATAATACTTCCATATGCTGGAAACCATACCGGGTGGAACAAAAAAGAAACCACCGTTGCAAAATATTTCATTGATTGTAAATTTTTGGTGTAAAATTAGAAAATTTTATTTTGTTTACGAAACTTCGTTAAACATATCTTTGGCTTCGTTCAAAATTTTTACGGGATGAGTTGTTTTAGTGAGTGGTGGTTAGTAATTAGGGAATATGTGGTCACTGGTTAGTGATATATGTTTTTGTATTTGAAATAAGTTAAGAAATGGATAAACATTAATTATTAGTTAAATTTCAGTATTAAAAACCATCTAAAATTAGTTCTTTTTAGCAAAAAATGACCGTTCATGCACGATTTTGAACCGTTCATGCATTTTGTTAACAAAAGTTAATATATTACTCTTTTTAGTGAATTTTTATTATTAAAATAGAATTAACTATATTTGTGACACTAAAAATATAGTTAAAATATATTTTTATATCATGATAGGGTGAACAATTTTTCAGCCTATTAGGTTTATGGCTTTTGGTACTTTGCCAAAGTCTTAAAAACTTTGGCAAAGTGCTTTGAAAATAATCTTAGGACGAGACAATCAGTTCTTAATTGTTAATTCATCATTAACAATCACTTCTTTTCCGTTGATGCTCAATTGTAAAGATATTCCTTCGAGCGAAAGTTTTGTTTCTTTTGGTGAAACGGAAACTTTAAGGATTTGTCCTCGGAAATTCACTTTAAACGAATAACTTTTCCATTGCGATGGAATTTGCGGATTCAGGTGTAACATTCCGTTTCGCATACGCAAACCGCCAAAGCCTTCCACGATGCTCATCCACGTTCCTGCCATTGAGGTAATGTGTAATCCTTCGTGAACTTCTTTGTTGTAATCGTCCAAATCGAGGCGAGAAGTACGCAAATAGAACGTGTAAGCGTGTTCCATTCTTCCTAGTGAAGCTGCCAAAATGCTATGTACGCACGGAGAAAGTGACGATTCGTGTACCGTGAAAGGTTCGTAAAAATCGTAATGACGAGCCAATTCTTCCTTCGTGAAATGGTCTTCAAAGAAATAGAAACCTTGCAATGTATCGGCTTGTTTGATGTAAGGTGAACGCAAAATCCTGTCCCACGACCAATGCTGATTGATAGGACGTTCTTTTTTATCCAACTCTGCCACTGTGATGAGTTCTTTATCCAAAAATCCATCTTGTTGCAGATAAATATTCAATTCTTCCGAATACGGATAATACATATTTTCAGCAACCGCTAACCATTGCTCTATTTCGTTTTCGGAAAGATTGGTTTTCTTCCAAACTCGCTCAAAATCATTACTATAAGAAATTTTCACTTTATCCAAACATTCCTTAGCATATTTGATACACCATTGAGCGATGTAGTTCGTATAGAAATTGTTATTGATATTATTTTCGTATTCATTAGGACCTGTTACTCCAAGAATTACGTATTTATTCTTATCCTTTGAAAAGGTCGCTCTTTGGTGCCAGAAACGTGCAATTCCGATAAGCACTTCCAAGCCCATTTCAGGAACGTACGCAAAGTCATTCGTGTAACGCACATAATTGTAAATCGCAAAAGCAATAGCTCCGTTACGATGGATTTCCTCAAAGGTGATTTCCCATTCGTTGTGACATTCTTCGCCATTCATTGTTACCATTGGGTAGAGTGCTGCTCCGTTTTTAAATCCTAATTTTTCAGCATTTTCGATAGCTTTCCCCAATTGGTCATATCTATATTTCAACAAATTACGAGCCACTTCGGCGTTTTTGGTCGCCATATAGAAAGGCAAACAATAGGCTTCAGTATCCCAATAGGTGCTTCCGCCGTATTTTTCACCTGTAAATCCTTTCGGACCAATATTCAAACGAGCATCTTTACCCGAATACGTTTGATTGAGTTGAAAAATATTGAAACGAATTGCCTGTTGTGCTTTGACATCGCCTTCGATAGTGATATCCGCCATTTGCCAAACCTCAGCCCAATCTTCTTTCTGTTTTTTCAATAATTCGTTGAAGCCTAAAGCAGTAATTTTCAGCAATAATTGTTCCGTTTCTTCAATCAATTTTTCTTTCGGGTGATTAAATGAAGTTACATATCCTGCATACTTTTCAAATTGAGCAGTTTGATTTTTCTCTGCCGAAGTTTCATATACGAAACCGATGTAGTTCTCTTTTTGATTTACCTTTTGAATGTTAGAAACTACGCCATTTACTTCCAACCGATTTTCCATAAAGGTACAAACACGAAAGGCTGTCTTCTTGGTTTCCGCTACGATAAAACCTCTGTTTCCTACTTGTTTCACATTGAGTGTATTCCAGAATTTTTCTTCCCAGTTTGTATCGTGATTTTCAATAGAGCTATCCAAATACGACTCAAACGTAATAGTAGCCTTTTCGCTAAGAGGAGTAACCTCATAACGAATTACGCCAACTTCATCGTATTGCAATGAAAGAAAACGAGTTACGTTTACCTGAATTTCCATTCCGCTTGGGAGTGTCGCCACAAACGAACGCGTGTAAACCCCCTCTTTCATATTTAACACACGTTTGAAATTTCTGACCGATTTGCACGTATTCAAATCCAATTCCTCTCCGTTGATTTTCACGCGGATACCTATCCAACTTGGAGCGTTTAACACTTTGGCAAAATACTCCGGATAGCCGTTTTTCCACCAACCTACTTTGGTTTTGTCGGGATAATAGACCCCTCCGATATAACTTCCTTGAAAGGTTTTTCCTGAGTAATCTTCCTCGAAATTAGCACGTTGCCCCATCGCTCCGTTACCCAAACTGAACAAACTCTCGGACTGCATTACGCGGTCTTTTTCAAATCCTTCTTCTATGATGCACCAATTATCCGGCACGATATAATCTTGATTCATTCTATGTATGATTTTATTTTTTTAATATTGTAAAAAAGATGACTATAATTTATTATTTTCCACTACTTCTATCAATTATGGAATGATAATTTTTTTGAGAAATAAATCTGTTTATCCCAAATCAAATACCATAATGTATTCCTCCTCGTTTTCTTTAACAATACGAAAACCCATTTTTAAGTACATTTCGGAGGCATAATTAGCCTTTTGTACCGAAAGTGAGGCTTTCTTGTAGCCTTCGGTTGCGAGTTTATCCAACAAATATCTAAACAATTTTGTTCCAATTCCTTGACTTCGATATTCCGAATAAAGCGAAATAGAAAGTGAGGGCGTTTGGTCGTCAATATGTCCGTAATCGTTGATAATTCTTGCCCACGCCGCACCAATTATCCGTTCCGAAGCTGTTGCCACTACGGCTACGTCACCTTTTTGCGAACCAAAATCGGTAAAATAGATGCGTAGTTCGGGGTGAAAGACAATGTCTCGCGGTGGCGGTGCAACACCTTCGGGCAAAAATATGGCTTCGTACAAAAAATCCTGCAATAACGGATACTCGTTTGGAAACATTTCCCGTATATTTATTACTTCTTCCATAAAAATAAATATTTTGTTATTTTCTATTTAGAAATAATCATCACAAACGTACATTCACAAAATTTCTAAACAAAACTCATTAAGCACAATGTTATTTTTTATCAGTTATGAAGTCATAATTTGCTAAACGATGTTACTTTCTATCAATTATGAACTCATAATTTGCCAAACGATATTACTTTCTGTCAATTATGAACTCATAATTTGCCAAACGACGTTACTTTCTGTCAATTATGAACTCATAATTTGCCAAACGACGTTACTTTCTATTGATTATGAAATGATTATTTAGCACAAGGAAAAGAAACTTATCATTTCCTTATTGATTTAAAATCGCATCAAAACCAGAGAAAACCTCATCGGCTTGATGTAGCACGTCTGCACTTCCAATTCCGATAGCTTTCATTCCTGCCGTTTTGGCTGCTTGAACTCCTGCTTCCGAATCTTCAAAAACCACGCAATCTTCATTTTGAACACCTAATTTTTGAGCGGCAATCACAAAAACTTCGGGGTCGGGTTTGGCTTTGCTAACGTCATTTCCATCAACAATGGCATCAAAATACGAAATAATTCCGAGCTTTTGCAAAATCGGACGGGCATTTTTACTTGCCGAACCCAAAGCAATCCTTATATTTTTTTGCTTCGCCTGTTCCAAAAATGTTTTTACACCAGATAAGATATCGTTTTCGTTCATTTGAGCTACGTAGCTTAAATAATCTTCATTTTTGCGTGTTGCTAACTCGTTAAATTTTTCTTCGGAAACAGAAACACCTGCCCAATTCAATATTTTTTGAAGCGAATCAACACGGCTTACACCCTTAAGCTGTTCGTTGAGTTCGTGTGTAAGTTCAAACCCAAATTCTTGTCCAATTTTCTTCCACGCTATAAAGTGAAATTTTGCTGTATCGACGATAACACCATCTAAATCAAATATGTATGCTTTCATTTTAAGTATAAATTTAAAAGTTTTAAGAAACAAGTATCGAGTTACAAGGATAAAGTAAAAAGGATAAAGTTGCAAGTGCTATCTGCTAATTGCTAATCACTATTTGCTAACTACTAACCACTATTTACTAATCACTAATCCCTATCACCTATTTTCCATTGCCTACTTTATAGAATCTTTCACTCCAAGAGTCAAAAATCCTGATAAAATCATCGCTACACCTCCTACAACCAACGCATATACAGGTTCGTTATTAAACAAATTGTGTACGAGAACTCCCAAAATTGTTGCGGCAACTATCTGTGGAAGTACAATAAAGAAGTTAAATACGCCCATATAATACCCCATTTTATCCGAAGGCAATGCCCCAGAAAGAATTGCGTACGGCATCGAAAGGATACTCGCCCAAGCAATTCCTACACCAACCATCGAAACGATGAGCATATTTGGGTCACTTATAAAATACACCGAAATAAGCCCTAATCCTCCCAATAACAAACAGATAAAGTGAGTAACCTTACGGCTAGTAGCTTTTGCCAAAACAGGAAGCAAAAATGCCACCAATGCTGCCACCCCATTGTACACAGCGAAAAGCAACGTAACCCAATCTGCTCCTTCGTTATACAAAGGAGAGGAAGTATCCGTAGTTCCATAGATACGCCCCGTTACCGTTGCCGTAGTGTAAATCCACATTGCAAAAAGCGAAAACCACGAAAAAAACTGAACCAAAGCCAATTGCTTCATCGTTTTGGGCATATAAAGCATATCGGTAGTGATAGAAATAAAGCCATTCTCTTTCACTTTTCTTTTATGCAGATAAGACGTAAACAAGAACGAAAACCCTAACATTGCCAGTCCGATAGCCAAAATGTACAACTCTTTTTCCATTTTGAAAAAATAAAGAAAAATTGTTGAAATAACCCCCACAACGGCAAAAATTGCTCCGTAAAAGTTTAGTTTTTTTGCTTTTTCTTCGGAAGAAACTTCGTTTTTGTAGGTATTGACATCTTTCTTTTCAAAGGCTTCCAACTCGGCAGGAGAATATTCTTTAGAAGAGAAAACCGTCCATAGTACAGCCACTAGAAAAACGATAGCTCCTGCATAGAATGACCATTTTACCGAATCGGGAATGACCCCTTCGGGAGCTGTATTGCTGATTCCCAAATAATTCGTATAAATATAAGGCAATGCCGAACCTACCACTGCTCCCACTCCGATGAAGAAACTCTGCATTGCAAATCCAGTAGTACGTTGTTCATCAGGCAGATTATCCCCTACGAAAGCACGGAAAGGCTCCATTGAAATATTGATGGAGGCATCCATAATCCAGAGCGTTCCAGCGGCAATCCACAGTGAAGGCGAATTCGGCATAATACACAATGCGATAGAAGAGAGAATCGCACCGATTAAAAAATACGGACGACGGCGACCCAATCGCGTCCACGTTCGGTCGCTCATATATCCAATAATAGGCTGAATAATTAGCCCAGTAACAGGAGCAGCAATCCACAAAATTGGGATATCTTCAACTTTGGCTCCTAACGTTTCAAAAATACGAGATGTATTGGCATTCTGCAAGGCAAACCCAAATTGGATACCCAAAAAACCAAAACTCATATTCCATATTTCCCAAAAACTTAATCTTCGTTTTTCCATTGTGAAAAAAATGTTTACTTATGAAGTTAATTACGGAGATAATTGCAAATTACGAATTTAAAATTACGATTTACGAATATTCCCCGTAATTCGTAATTAACTATCGTAATTTGTAATTAATCTCTTACAGAGTCAATTACGAATTTGAAATTACGA
>NZ_CDOI01000138.1 GCF_000827555.1 Capnocytophaga canis | reverse complement strand
TCGAAATTCTTTTACCGAAGCCGAAACTTTAAAACCAGAGCCAGGGTTTAATACATAGAGTCTATCTCCTTTTGTGTAATAATATTCTTTTCGAGAATAATATGGTTCTCCCGTAAGGTAGAAATATTGTAATTCACCATCCTCAATATAGTTATGTGTAAAGTCGGAAAGTTCTTCTAATGTATTAGAATCAACAAATATCCATTTTCCAAAGAAACGGCTATCCCGTTGTTGGGCTTTAAAATAATCAGCCGTCATATCTTTATCTTCCGAACAAGCGAATACACCCAATAATGCGAATATAAAACAAAACTTTTTCAT
>NZ_CDOI01000137.1 GCF_000827555.1 Capnocytophaga canis | reverse complement strand
TTTGCTGCAATGGGCACTCTCGGCTTGTCTTTTCTGTCCTGACGAGCCCATCCGAAATAAGGCATCACCGCAGTGATGTGACGAGCCGAAGCTCTTTTGGCCGCATCCAACATTAGCAACATTTCCATCAAATTTTCAGAACTTGGGTTGGTTGAACCTATAATGAACACTCGGGTTCCACGTACAGACTCTTCAAATGAAGGTTGAAATTCTCCATCACTAAAACGAGAAATATTTACTTCTCCTAAGTGAGTTCCGTATTTTTCAGCAATTTTTTTTGCTAATTCAACACTTTGTGTACATGCAAAAATCTTAGATTCTGGTACAATATATGCCATAATAGTAAATAGATGTGTTGTACTTTTAATCGTAGTCTCTTTATCGTGGGTGCAAAGGTATGAATTTAAAAATAAACATTGATATTTTTTTTATATTTTTTTTGCACATTTAAAAATCTTGTGTATCTTTGCACCCGAAATGATGAGGAAATAAGCCTGAGTGGCGGAATTGGTAGACGCGCACGACTCAAACTCGTGTTCTTCGGAGTGAGGGTTCGATTCCCTCCTCAGGTACAGTGTTAAAACCTTAATTTGTTGATAAACAACATTTTAAGGTTTTTTTGTTTTTGTAGTTAAAAAAATATTTGAATACATCTAATGTTTTAACTCTAATTATTCTATTACAAATAAAATCAATTAGAAAAAGATGTTAAGTAGACGTAAAAACAAATAAGAAAATGATACTAAAGAAAATTAAAGGAGTAGCACCCGTGTTAGGTTTGAATTGTTTTGTTGCTGAAAATGCTACGATTACAGGAGATGTGGTTTTAGGTAATCAGTGTACTGTTTGGTATAATGCTGTAATTCGAGGTGATGTGAATACCATTCGTTTCGGAGATAAAGTTAATGTACAGGACGGAGCCGTCATTCATGCAACCTATCAAAAATATGCCACAACCATTGGTAACAACGTTTCAATTGGACATAATGCCATCGTTCACGGCTGTACTATTCACGATAACGTACTTATTGGAATGGGAAGTGTTGTTATGGATGGTTGTGTTATTGAAAGCAATAGTATCATAGCAGCAGGAGCAGTAGTTACAGAGCATACTCATGTTGAATCAGGAAGTATTTATGCAGGAGTCCCTGCTCGGAAAATAAAAACGCTTTCGAATGAACAAAAAGAAGGTATTCAAAGAACCGCCGATAACTATGTTAAATACGCTTCTTGGATTGAAGATGTATAACATTGAATCTTACTTTCTTTTATTTACATCATTGTAAATCAAGTATATATTTTATTTTGTTTTAAATACAACAAAATAAAATGTTAAAAATTAACGAAGTTATAAGTAATTATGTAGCTTTGTGTTTAGTTTCTAACAGCATAACACTATGAGCACAAAACAAAACTATAAAAAAGCATTTATATTTGTTACTGCACTATTTTTTCTTTGGGGGTTTTTGACCGTACTAATTGACTCGCTGATTCCTCGATTGCGAGATGTTTTTACCTTGAATTATTTTCAAGCTGGTTTGGTTCAATTTGCTTTTTTCACGGCCTATTTGTTATTGTCGATTCCAGCAGGTATTATTCTGTCGAAAATTGGATATAAACGAGGTATTATCTTAGGATTGTTAACCATGGCAACTGGATGTTTTTTGTTTTATCCAGCAGCATCTGAGCGCATTTTAGGTGTTTTCCTGTTAGCCGTTTTTATTTTGGCAAGTGGTATAACATTTTTACAAGTGGCCGCCAATCCATATGTTTCCATTTTGGGAGATGAATCGGGAGCTTCGAGCCGATTGAACTTGTCTCAAGCCTTTAATTCATTGGGAACAACGATAGCTCCTATTATTGGAGCTGTATTCATCCTAAGTGATCGTGTGAAAACGGAGGAAGAAATTGCCGTACTCTCCAGTGTTGAAAAAGAGGCCTATTATTTGACAGAAGCAGCTTCCGTGCAAACACCGTTTATTTGGATAGCTTCGTGTATCATAATATTAGCAACTGTTTTTGCTTTTGTAAAACTGCCAGAGGTAATTAGTTTGGATGCAAAACGTCACAGTTATGGAGAGTTATTTAAAAAGCGAGGGTTGATGCTTGGAGCAATTGGTATTTTTCTTTACGTAGGTGCAGAAGTAGCAATTGGAAGTTATTTAGTGAATTATTTTATAGATATAAATATCGTTCGTGACATCCTCGAAAATAGCACAATGCGCTCGCTGGTGAGTGGCATGGGAGGACTTTTAGGTAAAGCTGATCTAATTTATGGCGATCCAAAATCCATTGTAGGGATTTTTGTGATGTTCTATTGGGGAGGAGCCATGATTGGACGTTTCATCGGGGCATATCTAACCCAAAAAATAGCTCCATCAAAGGTGTTAATAGCATTCTCGTTGATTGCTATTCTACTGATTCTTATTTCAATAAACACCGACGGATTGCTCTCTATGTGGAGTATTTTAGCGGTTGGTTTATTCAATTCAATTATGTTTCCTACCATTTTCACTTTGGCTTCTGAAGGATTGTCCGATTTACGTCCACAGGCTTCAGGTATTTTGTGTACAATGATTTTTGGAGGGGCTATTATTCCTCCTGTAATTGGCTTTTTCACGGATAACATAGGTTTCAGAATGGCTTTTTTAACCTTAGTAGTTTGCTACGGATACATTTTGTTCTTCGGATATTACAAACGTTACCATGTGGAGTAATTACTTAAAAATCAATTGAAACGAATAAAGTCAGAATATAATTAAGAAAACCTTTTCCACGAGAGAAAAGTCGCTAATCAAAGAGGAGTAATTTTTACTAAATTTTGATAGCTTTATAAAACTGACAATAAATATCTAAGAAATTGACCTGATTTTTATGGAAATAAAAAGCCCTAAACTTTAGTAAAACAAAGTTTAGGGCTTTTGAAGTTTTCATAACTTTACAATGATTCATTACTGTCCTAATATATAGGCGAAAATAAGTGGAGCTACGATAGTTGCGTCCGACTCTACAATGAACTTAGGAGTGTTAATATCTAATTTACCCCATGTAATCTTTTCGTTGGGAACTGCTCCTGAATATGACCCATAACTAGTTGTAGAATCTGAAATCTGACAGAAATATGCCCAGAAAGGTACATCAGTCCACTCCAAATCTTGGTACATCATCGGAACAACGCAAATAGGAAAATCCCCAGCTATCCCTCCTCCGATTTGGAAGAAGCCGACACCTTTTCCTCCTGAATTAGCTCTATACCATTCGGTTAAATACACCATGTACTCAATACCCGACTTGACTGTGGAAGCCTTCAAATTTCCTTTGATAACGTTTGAAGCAAAAATATTTCCTGTAGTAGAATCCTCCCAACCTGGGCAAACAATAGGTAAGTTACGTTCAGCAGCAGCTACAATCCAAGAGTTCTTTGGATCAATTTCGTAATATTGCTCCAATACGCCTGAGTTTACGACTTGATATAAAAACTCGTGTGGAAAATAACGTTCTCCATTCTTTTCTGCCTTGTGCCATACTTCTTCCAAGTGTTTTTGTAAACGACGGAAAGCTTCTTCTTCTGGGATACAGGTGTCAGTTACACGATTGTAATGATTCTCAAGTAAATCCCATTCATCTTGTGGAGTGAGGTCACGGTAGTTAGGTACGCGTTTATAGTGTGAGTGTGCCACTAAATTCATCACATCTTCTTCAAGGTTTGCTCCCGTACAAGAAATAATATCCACTTTCCCCTGACGAATCATTTCAGCGAGAGAAATTCCAAGCTCTGCAGTACTCATGGCTCCAGCAAGTGAAACCAACATTTTCCCGCCTTCCAAAAGGTGCGTTTCGTATCCTTTAGCAGCATCCACCAATGCAGCAGCATTGAAATGCAAAAAATTTTTCTCTATAAATTGAGAAATAGGTCCTTTATTCATTTCGAATCTTTTTTATGTTAGAAAACGCAAAGATAGAACATTTAATTCATATACAGAAATATACACAGGTTATTTTATTGAACTCCAAAAACTTAGGATACAATGATGTGTTTTTATAAAAAAACAGTTTATACAACTAACTGTCAGTTATTTAATATGTTTTTCCTTTTCTATATTGAATTCATAATTAATTTGTATTTTTGCCCGAAATTTTAAAAAGTTTACTATGGAGATTTTTATGATAAGGGCTGCTCAGTTGATTCTGAGTCTTTCGATATTGGTTGTTTTACACGAGTTAGGGCATTTTATTCCTGCCAAGGCTTTCAAAATGCGTGTAGAGAAATTCTATTTGTTCTTTGATGTCAAATTTTCTCTTTTCAAAAAGAAAATTGGCGAGACCATTTATGGTGTTGGTTGGTTGCCTTTGGGAGGATATGTCAAAATCGCAGGAATGATTGACGAAAGTATGGACAAGGAGCAAATGGCTCAACCGCCTCAACCTTGGGAATTTCGTTCTAAACCTGCATGGCAACGACTGATTGTGATGGTTGGTGGGGTTACCATGAATTTGTTGTTAGCTTTTTTCATTTACGCAGCTATTCTGTTTACCTGGGGTGAAAAACAAGTTAAGGAAGACGGACTTACAGGAGGGTTTGCTGTGAGTGAAGTGATGAAAACTTACGGATTCCAAAATGGAGATATCGTCACAGAAGTTAATGGAAATCCTTTAGGAAATTTATTGGACATCAATCGATATGTCTTATTGCGAGATGTTAGCAATTTGAAAGTTAAAGGATTAAATGGTGATGAACGTATGGTTCATTTACCGGATTCTATTGGTAAACAATTGTTTCATGCAGGAGAAATGATGGCATTTCGTCCACGATTGAAGCCTATTGTCGATTCAGTTTTAGTAGGTTTCCCAGCGGAAAAAGCAGGACTTCAAGCAGGAGATAAAATTATCTCTATCAATGATATTTCTGTAACCTATTATAGCGATGTGCAAGACATTATTAAGGTTTTTCCGAAAAAATCAACGATAATTGTGGGTGTGGAACGTAGCGGAAGAAAGGAATTTGTAGAAGTAACGCCTAATGACGAGGGTAAATTAGGTTTTTTTGCTACCCAGTTGGCTAATGTAGAATATACTCACAAAACATATACAGTTGCATCAGCTTTATCGGAAGGGATTTCTTACGGCTATTGGACTCTCCGTGATTATATTTCTCAATTCAAGTTCATATTTACTAAAAAAGGAGCTACTGAAGTGGGTGGATTTGCTGCTATCGGAAAGATGTTTCCTGAAAAATGGAATTGGCATGCTTTCTGGCATACTACAGCATTGCTTTCCATTATGTTAGCCTTTATGAACATTTTGCCAATTCCTGCGTTAGACGGCGGACACGTCATGTTCTTGCTCTATGAGATGGTTACAGGACGCAAACCAAGTGATAAATTCTTGGAATATGCACAAATGGTAGGTTTTTTCATCTTGATAGGCTTACTACTTTTTGCTAATGGAAATGATATCTACAAAGCTATTTTTAAATAGTTTTTTGCATAATCAATCTTAGTTTTATTCATCAAATCCTCGTTTTTAACAAAATAACTAAAAAACGAGGATTTATTTTACTGCGTTCAGATTAGAAAGTATACATCTATCTTTTAAATAATGACACCGTATTATTCCATTTTTTAGGAGCCTTCTTCTTATTGTTATTTTCATACCTACAAAAAACAAAGAGTTTGTTTCTAAGTACAAAATTCCGTCAGTTTTGAGCAGGAATCTTTGGTCTTACGAGGTCAATCTGCGAAATAGCAAAATGATATGTTTTTTGTTACAGAACTTTAATGTATATTTGCGAATAAATTTGTACGTCGACCTTTCGACAATTGTTTAATTAAATAAATCTGTAATTATGAAGAAAATTTTAGTAAGTTTATCCGTTATTGCTCTATCAGGAATAGTTTCCTGTGAGAACGTAAAACAAATTAAGAAAGAAACTCAAAACTCTGTAGAAAATGTTGTTGAAACGCTACAGACAGAGACTGAAAAAGCCGTTGATCAAGTAAAAAAATCAATTTCTGAATTTGAAGTGCCTTCTTTTCAAGACAGTGATTTACAGAAAATGGCTGCAGACTATAAAGCATATTTACTTGAGTTAGAAGAAGCTACCAAAGCGGGAAGTCAAGAAAAAATCGATCAATTAAAAGCAAAGTCGGAGGAATGGGCAAAAAAAATTGAAGAACAAGGAAAGAAAGTTTCGTCCGAAGACCTCAAAAAATGGAGTGAGTGGGCTGAACAATTTGTTCAATAATTGAAATTTAACGAGAGAACTGTCCGAAGAATTCAACTTTTCGGACAGTTTTTATTCTTAATCCTTTTCCTTTCTGTGTAACTCTACAAAACTTTTTTTCTTCTTTCACAGCAATAATTCGGCGTAAATTTTAAACTTCAAAATCCGGACACCTCTTCTGAGTGACATTTTGTCATATTTCTTCCTTTGGCATAATCATTGACTATTAGAAGCTCGAAGCCCAAAGCGGAGCAGTTCCGCCTAAGGTGATAAATAAATGTCGAATTAAAAATAAATTAAGAATATGAGCAAAATTATTGGAATAGACTTAGGAACAACCAACTCGTGTGTTTCTGTAATGGAAGGTAATGACCCTGTGGTAATTACCAATGCCGAAGGTAAAAGAACCACTCCTTCTGTCGTAGCTTTTGTAGAAGGAGGCGAAATAAAAGTAGGAGATGCTGCTAAGCGTCAGGCAGTAACCAATCCTAAGAAAACCGTTTATTCGATTAAGCGTTTTATGGGAAATAAATTCTCTGAATCAGAGAAAGAAGTGGCTCGCGTACCTTACAAAGTAGTAAAAGGCGATAACGATACGCCACGTGTGGATATCGACGGAAGATTGTACACTCCGCAAGAAATTTCAGCAATGATTCTTCAAAAAATGAAAAAAACAGCCGAAGATTTCTTAGGACAAACGGTAACCGAAGCCGTTATCACCGTTCCTGCATATTTTAACGATGCACAGCGTCAAGCAACTAAAGAAGCAGGAGAGATTGCAGGACTTAAAGTTCGTCGTATCATCAACGAGCCTACCGCCGCTGCTTTGGCTTACGGATTGGACAAAAAACACAACGACCAAAAAATCGTGGTATTTGACTTCGGTGGTGGTACGCACGACGTATCTATCTTGGAGTTAGGTGATGGTGTATTCGAAGTACTTGCAACTGACGGAGATACACACCTTGGAGGTGATGATGTAGATGAAAAAATCATCAATTGGTTAGCCGAAGAGTTTCAGGCAGAAGAGCAAATGGATTTGCGTAAAGACCCAATGGCGTTGCAACGTCTTAAAGAAGCTGCGGAAAAAGCCAAAATCGAGCTTTCTTCTTCTACACAAACCGAAATCAACTTGCCATACATTACGGCTACGGCAACAGGTCCGAAACACTTGGTGCGTACCCTTACTCGTGCAAAATTCGAGCAATTGATTGACGATTTGGTAAAAAGAACCATTGAGCCTTGTCGTACTGCCCTTAAAAATGCAGGACTTTCAACAAGCGATATTGACGAAGTGATTTTAGTAGGAGGTTCTACACGTATTCCTGCGGTGCAAGAAGCGGTAGAGAAATTCTTCGGAAAGAAACCAAACAAGAGTGTTAACCCTGATGAAGTGGTAGCTGTTGGTGCGGCTATTCAAGGGGGAGTTTTGACAGGAGATGTAAAAGATGTATTGCTTTTGGACGTAACTCCGCTTTCACTCGGTATCGAAACAATGGGTGGGGTGATGACCAAACTTATCGAAGCCAATACCACCATTCCGACCAAGAAATCACAAGTGTTTTCAACCGCTGCTGACAATCAGCCAAGTGTAGAAATCCACGTATTGCAAGGAGAACGACCAATGGCAAACGATAACAAAACAATAGGACGCTTCCACTTAGATGGCATTCCACCAGCACCGCGTGGCGTTCCTCAAATCGAAGTAACGTTTGACATCGATGCTAACGGAATTATCAAAGTTTCAGCAACCGATAAGGGAACCGGCAAATCGCACGATATCCGAATTGAAGCCTCATCAGGACTTTCACAAGAGGAAATCGAGAAAATGAAACGCGAAGCCGAAGCCAACGCCGAAGCCGACAAAAAAGCCAAAGAAAAAGCCGACAAAATCAACGAGGCAGACTCAATGATATTCCAAACCGAGAAACAACTCAAAGAGTTTGGCGACAAACTTCCGGCAGATAAGAAATCAGGTATCGAATCCGCTTTGGAAGAATTGAAAAAAGCACACCAAAGCCAAGATTTGGGACAAATTCAACCTGCTTTGGACAGAATCAACGAAGCGTGGAAACAAGCCTCCGAAGACCTTTACAAAGCACAACAAGCCCAAAGCGAACCGCAACCTAACACAGGCGGTCAGCAACAACAAAACGGCGACAACGTGCAAGATGTAGATTTTGAAGAAGTGCGGTAAGTTACCGCCGACAACCATAACCCCAACAAATCTGTTGGGGTTTCTTAGCAATCAAAACAAATATGAGATATGAAAATTTTTATTAGTTGGTCTGGTGAGACAAGCCAAAAAATAGCAAGTTTAATAAAGGATTTTATTCCAAAAGTAATCCAATCTGCAAAACCATATTATACACCTGATGACATCGAAAAAGGAATGAAATGGGAAACAGAAATAAATCAGCACTTAGCAAAGTGTACGATGGGACTAATTTGCTTAACAAAAGATAACACTAACAAACCTTGGATACTGTTTGAAGCTGGTGCTCTATCCAATAGATTAGAAAAAGCCAAAGTTTGTCCTATTTTGTTTGGTATTAATAAAGCAGAAGTAACAGGACCATTGTCTACTTTTCAGTTAACAGAATTTACAAGAGATGACTTTTTGAAGCTGATAAAATCTATAAATAATTCATTAGATGAATCTATTGATGAAACAAATTTAATAGAGATATATAATGCTTTTTTCTCCTCATTAGAAAAAGAAATAAAGAATATAATAAGTGAGGGTATGTCAATAAAAAAAGACCCAAAAGCCAAACGTCCGGAAAGAGACATTTTAGAAGAGATTTTATTATTACTTAGGAGACAAGAGAGGAGGATAACATTACTAGAAGAGGAAAGAGAGAAAGTAATACAAAGAAGAAAGTTCAAGGAGACTGAATATACTATGGATAGCTCATTCAAACCAGGAGATAAAGTATATGCTCCAGAGTATGGTATGGGTACCGTAAAAAGAGTAGATGATGGGTTTTTAATGGTAATATTTAGTGAAAAAGGTAAAATCGCTAGAACAGCGATGTTGTCAGAATCTGATTGTATTAAAGTGATTGATTAGTCTTATATCACTAATAAAAATTAGATATAATAACGGATAAGTATATAAAACTATAGAACAAACAATGAATACAATAGAACTTATTACAAAAATACTTATTTTAATTTCTATACTTTTTTCATTTTTCTCAGGTAAATTATTTACGAAGATTATTAATTACACTTTCAATAGGGAAAGAAAAAGGCTGATGCAATTAAAAGAGTTAGACTATTTCATAGATAAATTAGGAAATGATTTTAAAGATAGTTTTATTATTCCTGATTTAAAAGAGCAATATTTCTATTTAAGGACAGGTATAAACACGAATATTACAAGTATTCAAAAGTATATAGACCTTAAAAATAAATTAGGAGGAAATTTTACTTGGAAAAATATAAAAATAGCTAAAGATTATTTTATTTTTAAAAATAACATAATTGCAGTAAATATACCTAAGTGGTTAGTAATTTTGACGTATATTTCTTTGGGAATCATCTTTGCCTTATTTATTATATGCATAGGAATGTTAATTTATTTCTTTGATAGCTTTGCTTTATTTACAAAAGAAATTTGGGTAAAATTTGTTGTAATTGAATTTATAACTTTGACATCGGCGATGTTTTTTTTGCATAATATACACCCAGCACTACAAGCAATTTCAATAAAAAAGAGATTAAGAAATTTGAATTGATTTTTATTTTCATAAAATTAATTATTGACTGCCTCACCTGTGAAACATCAAAATATCAACTGATAGCAATGCATTTCACAAATGAGGCAAGTTTATATCAATTGATAATTATTTGGTTCAGTAGTGAAATACACATATATCAATTGATAATTGTCTATTTCAGCTGTGAAATGAAGATATATCAACTGATAATTGTTAAAAATGGTCTTGAAGTTTGATTATCATAAAATAATACTTAACTTTGTGAGAGTAAATATGTTTAACATTCAAATTTTTACATTATGAACACACTAAAAATGAACGTCCGCATCACTGAAATGGCATATACCGCCAAGCAATTGGTGATGCTCTACAAAAGCGAAACGGCATTGGCTAACGACCCCATACTAAAACCCGTATTCGCACAGATTGAACCCCTCGCCGAAGCCCTTTCACAAGCCATCAAAAGTGATAAAATCCTTTCGGAGGTAGATAAAGCCGATGATGTGCGTGATGAATTGGTGCGTCAGCTCGAAAAATATCTGAAAAGTTATGCTAACATTCCGGTGGAAAACCTTCGCAAATCGGGCGAAAGGCTCTACGCGGTGTTTTCCAAATATGGCGTAAGAATTACTCGCGAAAGCTATGCGGTGGAGTCGGCACATATCGAATCACTACTGAAAGACCTTGCCGAACCTACGCTACAAACCGATATTTCGGCACTCGAAGGAATCGCTTCCACCATCGAAGCCCTTAAAACAGCTCAGGCTGATTTTGACCAAAAGCGTTTAGTCCACGACAAAAACCTCGCAACACAGAGCAAACGTCCTAAATCTGCCGACCTTAAAAAGCAACTTTTAAAGCAAATCAACATCGGACTGATTCCGTACCTAACTTCGGCAAGTTTCGTCAATCCCCAAGCATTTACGCACTTCGCCGACACGGTGGCACAAATAATCAATACCATCAACGCTGCCATCAGTGGTAGAAGCAAGAAAGCATAAAAGAAATACACCTCCGCTACTGAATTAGGTAAATCATATCCAAATAAATTACGGATTAACAATAATGGTAAACAAATAGTGAAACAAACCTCGTCAAATTCACTCTTGGAGCGAGGTTTTATTTTGACTTTTTGAAAATATATTCGTTAAAGGATTGTTTCAATCATTTAGAGACCCTTACAAGAACCGTTTACTTTCTATTTTTTTGTATTAAGATGATTTTTTTTAGAAAATGTGTTTCTGAAAATTGAAATTTGTGTTCTTTTTCATCGTTTTTTCTCAATTTTTTTGAAGCAGTTTTAACCAAACTCTCCTTTTTTTTACGCCTTTTAATGAAAAAAAAGGTAAAAAAGGCTATTTTTTTAAGGAAAACACTCGAAAAATTGACAAAAACATCAAAAAACCATCTGTTTTCTGTTTTTAAATATGTGATTTTCTAAAAAATCGTTTCAAAAATTATTTAAAACCAGTTAGGAAAAGGAAATGGAGGGTCTTGCAAAGGACTCAATCTTTGTAAATTAAAAAGTCATAAGTTTACCAAACTACTTCCTTTAGACTGTAAGCGAATCAATCACTTGAGTTTCTCATTGCTGTGATGCCTGTCGTGGTCGCGTTTGGTTTTTTTCTCCATTTTTCGATCAAAGGCTTCCTGCAGGTCTATGCCTGTTTGGTTTGCCAAACAAAGTACCACAAAAACCACGTCAGCAAGTTCTTCGCCTAAGTCTTTCTGTTTGTCACTTTCTTTTTCGGATTGCTCACCATATCTACGAGCAATGATACGAGCTACCTCGCCTACTTCTTCGGTAAGTTGAGCCATGTTGGTCAGTTCATTAAAATAACGAACTCCATGTTCTTTTATCCAATTATCAACTTCTAATTGTGCGTTTTTTATATTCATTTATGTCAAGGAATAGCGTTCAGAAAACAGAAGATTTCTAAACTATTTTACTACATTTTTTATTACAACACCTCTTCCTGTTCGTTTTTTCCTTCAAGTAAATAGTTGATGACGGTAGCAGCGGCATGTAAACCAAATGCTGCAGGCATATAACTAATGGTTCCATAGAACGATTTTTTGAAATTCGTACCATCTGTTTGTTGCATAGTATCTTTGGAAGCTACTTCGGAGGAATAAACTGCTTTAAAACCAGAGTGGATACCTTCTTTTTTGAGTCGTTTTCGAATGTTTCGTGCCAGGGGACAGTCACGTGTTTTTCGAATATCTGCGACTTTCACTTGGGAAGGATCAAGAGCTCCTCCAGCTCCCATACTGCTAATGAGTTTAATTCTTTTAGCTCGAGCAGAAAGAATTAGGTTTAGCTTTGGGGTAATACTATCGATACAATCTACAACGTAGTCAAAATCGGGGGTAACAACTTCAAAAGCTCTTTCTGGGGACAAAAATTCTGTTAAAACAGTGAGATCCAACTCAGGGTTGATATCTTTTAATCGAGAAGCCAACACCTCAGCCTTAGATTTACCAACGGTACTTTGTAAGGCAGGTAACTGTCGATTGATATTCGTTACATCAAACACATCTCCGTCAATAATGGTCATCTTACCTACACCACTTCGAGCGATAAACTCAGCAGCAAATGAACCTACGCCTCCTAAACCTACAACAAGAATGTTTGCCTTTTTCAGTCGTTCAATTCCCTCGGATTTGACCAAGAGTTCTGTGCGTTCTAACCAATTTTTCATACAATATATACGTATGGTGTATGTTACGCACAGCTAATTTTATTCACTCGGTTGGTATGTCTTCCTCCTTCAAACTGAGTTTCTATGAAAGTTTTTACAATTTCAACAGCTTGTTCAATGGCTGTAAATCGGGCTGGAATACTTACCACATTGGCATCATTGTGCTGACGTGCCAACGCTGCGATTTCCTTTGTCCAACACAATGCACATCGGATTCCCTGATGTTTGTTAGCCGTGATGGCTATTCCGTTGCCACTTCCGCAGATGACAATACCTAAATCAACTTGCTTGGAAGTTACGGCTTTA
>NZ_CDOI01000136.1 GCF_000827555.1 Capnocytophaga canis | reverse complement strand
GGAGAAACTCAGTTAGTTAATGGTTGTTCGGATGGTGTTTCATGTTCTGAGGAAGAACATCAAGCAAATCGCCGAAGTGAATTTATTATCGTAGAACTCAAATAAAACTACGTGATAAAAAATATGAAAAAGAGACTGTTCCCAACAAGAATAGTCTCTTTTGTTTTTCGTACGTTAATTGCGTTTGAAAATTTCATTGATGTAAAAAAAATACTACATTTGTGGCTTAATAATCTCAATAAATGGACGTCAAAAATCAAATAGAACAGCTTAGAAACGAACTTAATCAGCATAATTATAATTATTATGTATTGGACAATCCAATTATTTCTGATTACGAGTTTGATCAAAAATTGAAGGAATTACAGTTGTTAGAAAATCAACATCCTGAATTCTTCGATTCTAATTCGCCAACAGTTCGTGTGGGTGGGACTATTACTAAAAATTTCAATACTATCACACATGAATTTCGGATGTATTCTTTGGATAATTCTTATTCAAAAGAAGATTTGGAGGAGTGGGAAAAACGTATCATTAAGCTATCAGGGAGTCAGAACCTCTCTTTTACTTGTGAATTGAAATATGACGGAGCTTCGGTTGATTTGCTTTATGAGAAAGGGAAACTAACCCAAGCTACTACACGTGGAGATGGTTTTCAAGGCGATGAAATTACTGCAAATGTACGTACAATTAAGAGTGTACCGTTGGTTTTGCAAAACGATTTCCCAGAGCGTTTCCATATTCGTGGAGAAATTATCTTACCTAAAAAAGGATTTGAAGAAATGAATAAAGAACGTATCGAAGCAGGGGAAGATCCTTACATGAACCCTCGGAATACGGCAAGTGGCAGTCTGAAATTGCAGGATACCTCCGAAGTAGCGAAACGCCCATTGGATTGTTTACTGTATGCATTAGTTGGTAGTGTAAATATAAAAACACAATATGAAGGTTTGGAAAAGGCTCGTTCCTGGGGTTTTAAAGTTCCTAAAGAATCAAAATTATGTCATTCCACCGATGAGGTAATGGACTTTATTAACTATTGGGATGTACACCGCCATGATTTGCCATATGAAATTGACGGTGTGGTGGTCAAGGTCAACGATATAGCTCTGCAAGAAGAGTTGGGATACACCTCAAAATCACCACGTTGGGCAATGGCATATAAATTTAAGGCTGAACAAGCGACAACTACCTTAGAAAGTATTTCGTACCAAGTCGGGCGGACAGGAGCCATTACTCCTGTAGCAAATCTCACCCCTGTATTGTTGGCGGGAACTATCGTAAAACGAGCATCCTTGCACAATGCCGACCAAATAGAAAAGTTAGATATTCGTGTCGGAGATACGGTTTTTGTAGAAAAAGGCGGTGAGATCATTCCGAAAATCGTAGGAGTAGCACTTGATAAGCGTCCCTCAGGCTCTATGATAACAACTTATATTTCACATTGTCCTGAATGTCAGTCTGAATTGATACGTAACGAAGGCGAAGCACAGCACTATTGCCCTAATGTTGAAGGTTGTCCTCCTCAAATTACGGGCAGAATTCAACATTACATCTCGCGTAAAGCCATGGATATCGAAGGTTTAGGTGGAGAAACTATAGAGTTGCTATTTCGTTCAAAACTAATTGAGAATTACGCAGATTTGTATGAGCTTACAGTATCAAAACTTTTGCCATTGGAACGAATGGCATCCAAAAGTGCTGAAAATATTATCAAGGGTATAGAAAAATCAAAAGAAGTTCCTTTTGAGCGAGTGCTTTTTGCTTTAGGAATCCGTTACGTGGGTGAAACGGTGGCTAAAAAATTGGCTCGGCACTATAAAACGATTGATAACTTAGAAAAAACCACACTCGAAGAACTTATGCAAGTAGATGAAATTGGTGTTCGCATAGCTGAAAGTGTAGTTCAATTTTTTGATAATGAACAGAATAAAAATATTGTCAAACGACTAAAATCCTATAATTTACAATTTTCATTATCTGAAGAAAGTATCGCAAATCAAACTGAAAAGCTTAAAGGATTCACGTTTGTGGTTTCAGGGGTATTTCATTTACATTCTCGTGATGAGTTGAAAAACATCATTGAACAAAATGGAGGAAAGGTAGGTTCGTCAATTTCTTCTAAAACAAGCTATGTGATTGTGGGTGACAACATGGGGCCAAGTAAAAAGCAGAAAGCCGAAAGTTTAGGCATTCCGATGATCAGTGAAGAGGATTTCATAAAAATGGTTTAGATTTTAATATAGAAAAACTGATGATGATTTCAGAAAAAAGAAGGATTTTATTTATGATTGCTTTGGTTAATAATTCAAAAAGAAAAGATATTTTATAGGTTTTTAAAATTTTAGCAAAAAAAAATAAACTTATATTGTTACAAAGATTTTTTTTATTGTAATTTTGTAACGAAATAATAGTGTGAACTTAAAATTATGTACTAATGAAAACCGTTTCATCTGCCGTAGAGAATTATATAAAATCAAAACCATTCTTGCAGACGGCTCTATCACAAGGGATTATCAATTTGACTTCGCTGGCTCGTATCATTCGTAAAGAAATTCAAACTGATACAACCAGTAGGGAAGTGCGCAATGGTGCTATCGTTATGGCACTCAAACGACTTTCTACAGATATGGAATTTCGTTCGACACACCGCATTGTTAAGGTTCTTAAGAATATAGGTGAGATTATTGTTCGTTCTAATCTGACGGACTACACTTTTTTAGTTTCTGAAACTCTGTTAAATAATCAATCTGAGTTGTTGCGACAAATTCAAAATACGAAGGACGTGTTCTACGCTTCCTCGCGCGGGGTAAATGAAATTAGTTTGATTGTTAGTAATTCAGTAGAGCCTATTGTTGAAACTGTGTTTAGCACAGAAAGATGTACTCATAAATATAGTAATTTGGGTTCCATAAGCGTAAAACTTCCTGAAGAAAACGTTTCAATTCCGGGTATTTACTACTTTATTTTCCAGAGATTGGCATGGGAAGGAGTTACGATGAATGAGGTGATTTCAACATCTAATGAGTTTACAATTGTAGTTCCTGAAAGTCAGATAGATATAGCATTTAAAGTAATCAAAGATTTGAAAATGCTGTAAAAAATATTAGAATTAAAAATAGGATTGTCCGAAGAGTTGTTATTTAAAAAATATTTTCCCACTTCAATAAATTTTGCGTAAGTTTTTTAAAATAAATTTCTGAATGTTAATTATTTATATTAAACCTGTTTAAACTTTTAAAAGAGTAAAAGTTCCAAGAAAAATAAGTATTTTTGTTTTGCATAAAAAATTGAAATTCAAGGAACTTTGGGCAAAGATACGATAAAAAAATGGATTCTTCCTTATTTGAGTACAGGAAAAAGAGGATTTAAAACAAAATTTGATTTATCATTGATTTTTCTTCTGATAATCAAACGATTAAAAACAGGCTGTCAATGGAGAGAACTTCCAGTAGAAATGTATTTTAAAGACCAAAAAATAAGCTATCAAACGGTTTATTATTACTTCAACAAATGGAGTAAAAATGGTGATTTCCAGAGAATTTGGCTTAATTTATTGCTTCATAACAAACGAAAATTAGATATGTCTTGCGTGCAATTGGATGGAAGTCATACACGATGCAGAATGGGCGGTCAATCCGTTGGTTATCAAGCAAGAAAGAAGTCAAAAACGACCAATTCTATTTTTTTGTGTGATAATTTGGGGCAAATTTTAGCAATGGGCAGTCCGAAATCTGGTAATCATCACGATTTGAACGATATAGAATCGGTTTTAAAAGAAATTTTGAGGCTTTTGAAAGAAGCAAAAATAGAACATAAAGGTCTGTTTCTCAATGCAGATTCAGGTTTTGATAGCCGAGATTTAAGGCGATTTTTAGAGAAAAAAGAAATTATTGCCAATATCAAACAAAATCCGAGAAATGGGCAGGATGAAGATGTTTATTTTGATGAAAAATTGTATAAAAATCGTTTTAAAATAGAGCGGACTTTTGCGTGGTTAGATGGATTTAAAGGATTGGTAATGAGATACGAAACCCTAAATACAACTTGGGTTGCAATGTTGTATTTAGGGTTTATAATGAGGTTTATTAGAAAAGTTTAAACAGTTTTATTTTTTAAGCGTAGAACATTCTTCATCAAACTAAATTAAACAATATAACAAAAATCCAACTTTTCGGACAGTTTCTTTCTCTTTTCATGTAATACACCAACATATATATAGTAAAGTTCATAGCTTTCGTTAAAAAGTTAAATATAGGTTAAAACAAGGAAACTAAAACATCGTTTTGAGTTTCCTTAGTATTTTTGTGCCGAAAAACAAAACGATGGCAAAAGAACAACTCATTACAATAGCACGTGACCTTCTGATTGACTTAGGTATCAAATCCGTTACGATGGACGATATCGCCCGAAAAGCGGGAGTTTCCAAAAAAACGCTTTACAATCACTTTAAGGACAAAACCGACCTTATCCAAACAGTGGTTCTGTACGTTAGTAAGGAACTCAACGAGCAAACCAAAGCAATTATGACCAACAGGCAAAACCCAATTGAGCAACTTTACGAAGTGGAGCATTTCTTTTCGTGTCAGCCTGTGATTACAAATAATTCACCTCAAAAACAACTACAAAAGTATTATCCGAAAATATATAAGGAAATGAAAAACAAACAGTTGGAAGAAGTTGGTGGATTAATTCTGGAAAACTTAAAAAGAGGCATCGAATTGGGAATGTACCGAAAGGATATCAACTTGGATTTTACGATGCGATTGTACCTACACATTATGATTGAATCGGGCAATGATTTGCTCTTTTTCAAGGATTATGATAAAAACATCATTTCGACAAGTTATTTGGAATATCACATTCGAGCCATTGCCACCCCGAAAGGCGTTACCACGTTGGAAGAGATTTTAAGAAGAGACAAAAAGAATTAAAAACTAAAAATCATATAATTAAAAATTCATAATAAATACAATGAATCATAAATTTATTTTTATTTTACTGATTTTCTGCGGATTGTCAGGATTTTCGCAAGAAACTCAAATATATCAATTTTCATTGGAGGAAGCCGTTACTTTTGCCATTGAAAACAATTTAAAATCCAAAAATGCAGCAGCAGACATTGAAGCTGCTCGAAAAAAGAAATGGGAAGCCACCGCTACCGGATTGCCTCAAATCAATGCAAAAGTAGATTATCAACACTTTTTAAAACAACAAGTTACGCTTATTCCTGCGGAATTTTTCGGAGGACAGAAAGGCGAATTTGCCGAAGCCACTTTCGGAACGAAGCAAAACGTAAATGCTTCTGCCACACTTTCACAATTGATTTTCGATGGCTCTTATTTGGTTGGTTTACAAAGTGCTAAGGTATATTTACAAATTTCAGAACTTTCCAAACAGAAAAGCGACATCGAACTGCGAAAAACTGTTGTTGATGCTTATGCCAATGTGCTACTTTCGGAAGAAAGTATCCGAATTTTAGAAGAAAATAAGCGTGTTTTGGAGAAAAATTTGAACGAAACCAAAGCCATTTTTGAAAACGGATTGGGCGAAGAAGAAAATGTGGAACAGCTACAAATTACATTGGCGAACATCAACAATAACTTAAACAATACCAAGCGTTTGTACGAACTTTCCAAAAAAATGCTCAACATCACTTTGGGTTTAAATTTGGACGACCAAGTGCAACTAAAAGACAATTTGGAGCAACTCACAACACAAACCATAGCCGAAAGCATTGAAAATGAAACAAATTTCAATTTGGAATCGAATATTGATTTTAAAATTGCTTCCAATAGTGTACGTTCGCAGGAGTTGTTGGTAAAGTTTGAAAAAAGTCAATCTTTGCCTCGTTTGAGTGCTTTCCTTAACGGAGCATACAACGCGTTCGACGACAAATTTTCGTTTTTCGACACGAACAAAAGATGGTTCGGGAGTGCTCTTTTTGGCGTAAGTTTGGAAATCCCGATTTTCAGTTCGTTTATGCGTTCAAGTAAGGTACAACGCTCTCAAATTGAATTAGAAAAGTCAAAAAACGATTTGAATTTAACCAAACAACAATTGCAAATGCAGCACGATAAAGCGTTGAGTGACTTGCAGTTTGCCATAGAAGAACATCAAACCTTGCGTGAAAATTTGGATTTGGCAAAACGAATCGAAAACAAAAATCAAATCAAATATACCGAAGGTTTGGCAACAAGTTTCGACCTGCGTCAAGCTCAATTGCAACTCTATGCTGCTCAACAAGAATTCCTGCAATCAATGGTTAATCTGTTAAATAAAAAAGAGGTTTTAAAGTCGTTGCAGGTTAATTAAAAAAACGAAAAAAATAGATAATGAACCTAAAAGAAATATTAAATTACCGTCGTGCCGTGCGTTTGTATGACGAAACCCAACCCATTGAAACGGAAAAAGTCCGCGAATGTTTGGAATTGGCACAACTAGCACCTACAAGTTCCAATATGCAACTATGGGAGGCGTATCACGTTACCGACAAATCTGTTTTGGCGAAACTAACCGAAGCTTGTTTGTCGCAAAGTGCTGCAAAAACGGCTCAGCAAATGATGGTTTTCGTCACTCGGCAAGATTTATATAAAGAAAGAGCCAAAGCCATTTTGGAGTTTGAAAAAGGCAATGTACAACGCAACAGCCCCTCGGAAAGACAAGCCAAGAGAATAAAAGACCGAGAAACCTATTATGGCAAATTGATGCCTTTTTTATATCGCAGATGTTTCGGTTTGTTAGGTTGGGTTCGCAAAATAATGGTGCTGAGCATCGGACTATTTCGCCCGATAGTAAGGCAAGTGTCCGAAGCCGAAGTACGAACCGTAGTGCATAAAAGTTGTGCATTGGCAGTACAAACTTTTATGATAGCAATGGCTGAAAAACAATACGATACCTGTCCGTTAGAAGGATTTGATAGCAAATTGGTAAAAAAAGCGTTGAAACTTCCTTCCGATACAGAAATCAATATGATTATCACTTGTGGCATTCGAAAAGAAGGGGGCATTTGGGGCGAAAGATTCCGCGTTCCGTTCGAGGAAGTATATCATCGCGTGTAAAAAACTCAATAGTAAAAAATGGAAAATAACATAAAAATATTCGAACAGAAAAAAGTACGTTCGCAATGGGATGAACAACAGGAAAAATGGTGGTTTTCCATCGTTGATGTGATTGAGGTTTTAACCGAAAGCCCCAATCCGAGAAAGTATTGGAGTGTTTTAAAAACACGTTTAAAAAAAGAAGGAAGTGAGTTGGCTACAAATTGTAGTCAACTGAAAATGCTTTCTTCTGACGGGAAATATTACAAAACCGATGTTGCTGATACCGAACAATTACTAAGGCTTATCCAATCTGTACCCTCACCCAAAGCCGAACCTTTTAAACTTTGGTTGGCTCAGGTAGGTAGCGAACGTTTGGACGAAATGCAAGACCCCGAAATTTCCATAGACCGAGCTTTACAGCAATATCTTCAACTCGGGTATTCCGAAAATTGGATTAACCAACGGTGCGACCCGCACAGGGAATTTGAATTGAATAGTTCTTTAAAAATGTTTTCAAACTATTCAAGTTTTTTATAAATACAAATATGAAGTTTTATATAAATATAATTATATTTTCAAGTGTGTATACTGTGGCATTGGAGACGAAGCGTTAAAAAAATCAATGAAAGAAACGCAGAAAATCTCCACTGTTTGAGCGTTAGCGAGTTTGGAGATTTTCAGTGAAATGAATTGATTTTTAGCTGAGTATCCAAAGCCTTGAATTTTTGGTACTTTTGGGTCAAGCCAAAAGTACAAAGAAGTGAAAAACAAAAATAATTCAAACAACAAATAAAAATCAGATATAATGAAATACATTAACATTCAGCTTATTGTTTCCGCTTTGGTGTTGTTGGCATCGTGCGGAGAAACCAAAAATCCATCGGTGGAAGAGGTCATCGAGAAGGGTTCAAAAACGGAAATCCGTCAGAAAAGAGATGAAATTTCTGCAAAAATAAAAGAGCTTGAAACGCAAATCGCTTCCCTTGATGCTTCTCTTAGCAAATTCCCCGAAGAGGGGTCGGCTCAGGTGTTGGTATCGCTTTTGGAAGTGAAAGATACACTTTTCAACCACTTTTTGGAGTTGCAAGGAACGATAAAAACCACTCAAAATATCACCCTAAATGCGGAATTCGGAGGCGTTTTGGAAAGAATACACGTACAAAAAGGACAAAACGTGCAAAAAGGACAACTTTTGGCGTCAATTCAAGATGGGGGAATTTCCCAACAATTGGCTCAACTGAAAATCCAAGCCGAATTAGCAAAAACCACTTTTGAGCGTCAATCACGATTGTGGGAGAATAAAATCGGGTCGGAAATTCAATATTTACAAGCCAAATCGGCTTACGAAACGCAACAAAGTGCTGTGGAACAAATGCAAAAACAGGTTGCCAAAGCCAATATTTACGCTCCGTTTTCGGGAGTAATCGACGATGTGATAACCGACGTGGGAACGGTGGTTGCCCCTGGAATGCCCGTACTTCGACTCGTAAACTTATCGGATATGTATCTAGAATCGGAAGTGCCTGAGCAGTACATCGCTAACGTGAAAAAAGGTTCACAAGCCAAAGTAGATATTTCCGTTTTGGGCGAACAACTCGACACCAAAATAAGCCAAGTTTCCAATTTTATCAATCCTGCAAATCGTTCATTTAAGGTTGAAATCCGTTTGCCTAACAAAAATAACGCTATCAAACCTAATATGACGGCTCGTTTGCAAGTAAATGATTATCAGAATAAAGAAGCTATCTTACTGCCAACGGATATCATTTCGGAAAATGCACAAGGCGAACAATATGTTTTTCTTGCCAAAAAAGGAGACAATGAAAATCAGTATGTTGCTGAGCGTGTTGTGATTTCTACCGGAAAAACGCAAAACGGATTTACCGAAATTCTGTCAGGAATTCAAAAAGGAGATAAAGTTATTCGCGAAGGAGCGAGAAGTGTGCAAGAAGGACAACGTGTTTCGACTTTGTAAGGTTCAGATTTTTGATTCGTCCAACAGGAAATGAATTCCGACCGACAAGAAATCAATTCTAACCAATAAGAAATGAATTCCGACCGACAAGAAATCAATTCTAATCAACAGGAAATGGATTCTGACCGACAAGAAATCAATTCTGACCGACAGGAAATCAATTCTGACCAACAGGAAATGGATTCTGACCGGTAAAAATCCATTTCTGACAAGTAAATATTCAATTATTATTGGTAAAAATTTATTGATGAGCGGCAAAAATCGATTTATATCAGGTAAAAATAGAATTGGTGACGATGATTCTAAAAATAAATGTAGAATATGAACTCAAATATTCATCAAATAGAAGTAAACACCCGTGAGGATTTCGCAAAATTTTTGGAATTTATTAAAAATGGATATATTTTCAAGAGTAAGTTTGCGACCTTGGAGACGAAGCGTTAAGAAAATCAATGAATGAAACGTAGAAAATCTCTACTGTTTGAGCGTAGCGAGTTTAGAGATTTTCAGTGAAATGAATTGATTTTTAGCGGAGTATCCAAAGTCTTGAATTTTTGGTTCTTTTGTTTCAAGACAAAAGAACATAAAAAAACAATTATAATTAAAAGAAATAAAACCCATATCATACTATGAGTAATATCAAAGATAAAGAGTTCAAGATGTCGTCTTGGGCAATTGACAACAAATTCACCATTTACGTGATGATTTTTATCTTTTTCCTTGCCGGAATGTTGGCGTATATGAATATGCCTCGCGAGAGCTTTCCGGAAATTAAAGATACGAAGATTTACGTCAGTGTTGTCTATCCGGGCAATACCGCCGAAGATATTGAAAGACTGATTATTGACCCATTGGAAGAGAAACTCAAAGGGGTAAGTAATCTCAAAAAAATAAAATCTTCCTCGCAGGAAGATTACGGAATGATAACCCTCGAATTTACCGAGAAAATCACCATCGAAAGTGCATTGCAAAAAGTAAAAGATGAGGTGGACAAAGAAGTATCCAACGAGGATTGGCCTACCTTCAATGGGGCGAAAGTGGAACCCAATGTGTTTGACATTACCATCTCGGAATTTATCCCGATTTTGAATGTAAACATTGCCGGAAATTACCCTACCGCTAAGCTCAAGGAATTTGCCGAGCAGATGCAAAAGAAAATTGAAAATCTGCCCGAAATAAAAGAAGCTACCATTCGCGGAGCTCAGGAAAAAGAGGTAGAAGTTGCCATTGATATGTACAAAATGATGGCATCAAAGGTGAGCATCGACGATGTGATTAACGCCATTGGCAGAGGGAATGTAACGATGTCTGCCGGAAATCTCATCGCTTCGGGGCAAAGACGTACCATACGAATGGTGGGCGAAATTGAGCAACCTTCCGATTTGAAAAACTTTATCGTAAAGTCGGAAAAAGGCATCGTATTCTTGGGCGATATTGCCGAAGTTTCTTTCCGAGATAAGGACAAAACCACGTATGCTCGTGAATTTGGTCAGGGCGTGGTGATGCTCGACGTGAAAAAGCGTTCGGGCGAAAATATGATTCAGGCAAGTGAGAAAATCAAAGAATTAGTAGCCGAAATGCGAAGCGATTTTCCGAAAGATTTATCAATAACCATTGCCAACGACCAATCACAACAGACTGAAAATATGGTAAGTGACCTCAGCAACAACGTTATTTTCGGGGTATTTCTCGTTGTGGGCGTACTGATGTTCTTTTTGGGCTTTAGAAACGCACTTTTTGTAGGATTTGCCATACCGATGTCGATGTTTATGTCCTTTATGATTATCAATGCTTTGGGCTACACGCTCAACACGATGATTCTCTTCGGACTGATTATGGGATTGGGAATGCTTGTCGATAACGGAATCGTGGTGGTTGAAAACGTTTACCGACTGATGGAAAAAGAAGGAATGAGCAGATACGAAGCCGCCAAAGCAGGTATCGGAGAGGTTGCCGTGCCTATCATCATTTCTACTTTAACCACCGTTGGGGCATTTCTACCTTTGGCAATGTGGCCTGGCATTATGGGAGATTTTATGATGTACTTCCCTCTGACGCTTTCCATTGTGTTGGGGTCGTCACTTTTTGTTGCCATTTTCTTCAATTCGATGTTGGTATCGGAATTTATGGACATCAACGAAAAAGTATTAAGCGTTAAGCAATTAGTGAAAATCAGTATTTTGCTTTTCGTTATCGGAACCTTCATTTTACTTGTTGGAGGAGCGGTTCGAGGCTTAGGAACGGTGCTTTATTTCACCATCTTTTTGCTCTGGTCGTACAAATATTTAATTAAAAAATTGGCGGATAACTTCCAACGAAAAATCCTTACTTGGATGGAGGATACGTACGAAAGAACACTTCGTTTTACACTTCGCGGAAAAAATCCGTATATAATGGTTGTTTCCACTGTGGCGTTGCTTATCGTGTCATTTGTGTTGTTTGGCTGGTCGGTTGGGACAGGGCGTACAAGTATAAACTTCTTCCCTGATAACAAACCCAATCAAATTATCGTTTACATCGAATATCCTGAAGGAACAGACATTGAGAAAACCAACGCAGTAACTCAAGACATTGAAAAACGAATATATACGCTACTCAATAGCGACCAATACCGCGATGGTGATTACAACTTTATGGTAGAATCGGCTGTGGCTCAAGTGGGTGAAGGAGCAGGAAATCCTTATACCGATGGAGCTTCGTCGGCTGAAATGCCCAATCGAGGGAAAGTAACGGTAACCCTCCGTGAGTTTAAATATCGTCGAGGGCAGGATTCAGAGGAGCTTCGTGCGAAAATTCAATCCGATTTGCGTGGTGTTTACCCTGGGGTTTCCATTTCGGTAGAAAAAGACCAAAACGGACCTCCTGCTGGGCATCCGATAAACATCGAACTTCGTGGCGAAGATTACAATGAACTGATTGTTACCACCGAGCGTATGCGTGATTTTATCAAACAGAAAAACATAGCAGGAATTGATGAGCTGAAAATAGATGTCAACAAAAACAAACCTGCCATAGAGGTTGAAATCGACCGCGTAAAAGCAGGGGAGTTAGGGGTTTCTGTTGGGCAGATTTCCAATCAGTTGCGTCGTTCCGTATTTGGGGAGAAGGCAGGGGTTTACAAAGAAAAAGGCGACGACTACGATATTTACGTTCGTTTTAATAAGGCAGACCGCTACAATACCAATGTTTTGTTCAACCAACATATCATCTTTAGAGATGCCAATACTGGGGAATGGCGACACGTTCCGATATCTTCTGTAACGAAATATAAGAATACCTCGTCGTTCAGTACGATAAAACACAACAAAACCGACAGGGTAGTAACATTGTATTCGGCTTTAAGCCCTGGATTTAGCGATGCGAGTGCTATCGTACGGCAAATTCAGCAAGAGATGAAAAACTTCGACCTTCCGCAAGAAATCAAAATTGATTTTACGGGACAAATTGAGGAACAAAACAAGGAAATGGCTTTCCTTTCAACAGCACTACTTATCGCTGTGGGGCTGATTGTTTTCCTTTTGGTGTATCAATTCAATTCAATAGTGAAACCAACGCTGATTTTCATTACGATATTACTGAGTTTCACGGGAGTTTTCTTAGGACTGATTATTACAGGACAGCCTTTCGTTATTCTGATGACGATGATGGGAATCATTTCCTTAGCGGGAATTGTGGTAAACAATGGTGTGGTACTGCTCGATTATACACAACTACTTATCGACCGCAAAAAGGAAAAAATGGGCTTGACTGTATATGACAAAATTGATAATCAGTCGGTTTACGATGCTATCGTATCGGGTGGAAAAGCCCGTTTGCGTCCTGTTTTGCTTACTGCTATTACAACCGTACTGGGGCTAATACCTCTTGCTATCGGGTTTAATATTAACTTCTTTACGCTATTTGATTCACTAAATCCGAATATCTATTTCGGGGGAGATAACGTTATCTTCTGGGGACCATTGGCGTGGACAGTTATCTACGGACTGGTATTTTCAACATTCCTTACACTGATTGTCGTTCCGGTGATGTTCTACCTGACTTCAAAATTTTCAAACCGCTTTGGAAAGGTTTACAAACAAGATAACGAAGGAAATACAATTCTGGTAGAGAGATAAAGGGACGAGTTAAAAGGATAAAGTAGAAAGTAGAAAGGATAAAGTTAAAAGTGTCAAGGGACAAGAAACAAGTGATAAGATTTGTATTTTGGGTTTTAAAAACCACATAGATAGATTAAAATAGACTCGAAATTATGTGCCTATGTGATGGAATAAATTATCGGTAATAATCTCAAAATGAGTGTGTTCGTAAACTTTCATTTTGTAATAAGAGGTTGAAAGTTAAACACAAAAAATCCAGTAGTTTTTATCGAAACTGCTGGATTTTTCTTTTTTGAGTACTTTTATTGACTTTGAAGTCTGAGGAAGGAACAGCACTCTGTAATAATTTTCGCACCCGCATATACACTCTAAAGGATTTTACCCCTATCACCAATATTGATGGACTTTCCCTTTGCATAGTAAATCGGTAATTTAACATAAAAGCAAGAAAGTAGACAAAGGTAGAAATATATTAAATTTTCCATCATGATTGGTAACATATCGCCCTGCTCTCCAATGACACAAGATTTTGTTTCATTCTTAAAAGATCACGAGACCATTCCTTTAGAACTATTGTTCTTATATACCGTATTAATAGCAAAAAAAAATAAGCAACAATACAAAAATAATTGAGAAAGTTCCACAATAGAAACAAAAATCACATGCCGAAGATTGGATAATTTCCTTGGAAACTACCATACTTCCTTATTTTTGAACGAAGTAACTTTATCAGAAAGTTAACTTTACGTCATTTTAACCGAATCTCCAATAGTTGTCCCAATTTTGTCTCAATGGTAAAAAAAACAAGGCGTAATAAATTGTTTATCAATTTATTACGCTTAAAAAGTAGCGGGAACAGGACTCGAACCTGTGACCTTCGGGTTATGAGCCCGACGAGCTACCTACTGCTCTATCCCGCGATTTCTGAGTGCAAATATACAACCTTTTTTGATACATCCAAAAAAAAAGTGATTTTTTTATTTCATGCATCACCAAGTTATATAGAAAAACCTGATATTAATGGTATTTCTCTCTAATGTATAAAGTGCTAATTATAAATGTATTAATTAAAAAATCATTTTGAAGAGTAAAAATTTGGAGAAGATATTTCAGTAGCATCATTCGGTTAAGTGAATTTTTAGTGAGTTCCTCTAACCTTTTATTGCCTTATGAAAACTTCATTTCAAAACATTTTTATATTTTTGCGACTAAATAACACTTCATGTAATAATGAAAAAAATCATTTTAGCATCAGCGTCTCCTCGTCGTCAACAATTTTTTAATGAACTCCATTTGAACTATGAAATCGTTATAAAGCCCGTTGATGAAATTTACCCTCAAAACTTGGTTCGGGAGCAGATTACTAATTTTTTAGCTGAACTGAAAGCAACACCTTTTAAAGACACCTTGAACGATGATGAAATTGTAATCACCTCCGATACTATTGTATGCATTGAAAATCAGGCATTAGGAAAACCTAAAAATTATGAAGAAGGTTTTGCTATGCTTCAATCCCTTTCAGGTAGACAACATGAGGTTATCACTTCGGTATGTTTCACTACTACAAAAACTCAAAAAACGGTACATTGCATCACTAAAGTTACTTTCAAAACTCTATCCAAAGAAGAAATTGACTTTTATCTAACAAACTATAAACCATACGACAAAGCGGGAGCCTATGGGATCCAAGAATGGATAGGTTACATTGGTGTGGAAAATATTGAAGGTTCGTACAACAACGTTATTGGACTACCTACGCATTTGGTTTACAAAACATTACAAGAATTACTTTAACACAAAAGATACGCAACAGTTTCTGAGGACAAGTATCTTAAGACAAAAAAATATGTTAATTAATTTGCTAAGAATAGATTAAGTTGTACTTTTGAAACTCTAATTATATCAGTTATGGCAGAAAATATCAAAATCGACACCAATCAACACATTTTGTTTGAGGAAGCTCAAAAGCGCATCAAACAAAAAAAAATGCTTACATTCCACTTTTTTGTTTTTATCTTGGGATGTATCTTCATGTACGTAATTAATCGTATTTTGGATTATGGCATCGCCTACAATTGGTATATTTGGGGTATTATGATCTGGACGTTTCTTTTTTTACTACATGTGATTAACGTTTTCCTTATCAACAGATTTATGGGCAAAGAGTGGGAGCGTAAACAACGTGAACGTTTGGTAGAGTTACAGCAGAAGAAAATCTTAAAGATGGAAGTTGCCATAGAAAAAGAATTCGAGAAGCAAAAAGAACAAGTCGCAAAAGAACTCCTGAAAGAACAGAATACAAATCTTGAGCAAAACATTTCTTCTGAACAAAATACGCAAAGAATATGATAACACTCATTGCAGCGGCTTCTGAAAACGATGCCTTAGGGAAGAAAGGAGATCTACCTTGGCATTTACCCAAAGATTTTAAACGTTTCAAGGAATTGACCACAGGACATTGCATCATAATGGGAAGAAAAACTTTTGAAACCTTCCCGAAACTACTTCCAAATCGCACTCATATTGTCATCACACGACAGAAGGACTACGTTGCCAAAGGTTGTATGGTGGTTAGTACACTCGAAAAAGCAATTGAAGAAGCTTATCAATTGGATACTTCGCCCTTTGTGATTGGAGGTGGAGAAATTTATAATTTAGCATTACCCTTAGCCGACAGGATTGAACTAACAAGAGTACACGCTTCATTTGAGGATGCCGATACGTTTTTCCCAAAAATAGACATAAATGAATGGGAAATAGTCCATTCTCAACATGTTGAAAAAGACCAGCAACATCAATACAACTTTACTTACGAAACTTACGAACGAAAAAAGAAAAACGCAAAATGACACCAAAAGTAGCTATTCAGGGGATTAAAGGTTCTTTTCACTACCAAGCTGCCACGGAATGTTTAGGACAAAATATTGAGATTGTTGAGTGCGATTCTTTTGATAAAACGGTAAAAAGCCTTTTGAATAATTCATCTGATTTGATTGTAATGGCTTTAGAAAACAGTATTGCAGGATCTATCTTACCTAACTATGCGTTGATTGATCGCTTCCAGTTGCATATTATCAAGGAACATTACATTGATATTCAACAAAATTTAATGATGTTTCCAAACCAAAAATGGGAGGATTTACAAGAGGTTCACTCCCATCCTATGGCTCTTTTACAATGTAAACAATTTTTTGAGGATTTTCCAAACATCAAACTTGTAGAAGACACTGACACAGCATCGACTGCACGTCGTATTAGAGAACAAAAACTAAAAAACATCGGAGCAATCGGCTCAAAATCAGCTGCTGAATTGTATGGTTTAGAAATCATACAACACAGTATTCAAACGATGAAAGTCAATTCTACTCGATTTGTTGTGCTGAGTCTTTCTGAAAACAAAACTGAGAAAAGCAAACTAACGAAAGCTTCCTTAAAGTTTCAGGTCGACCACAAACGAGGAAGTTTAGCAACGGTATTGAATGTCATCAGTGACTGTAACATCAACATGACCAAAATTCAGTCATTACCAATTATTGAAACTCCTTGGAAGTATGCTTTCTTTGTAGATATTATTTTCGAAAAATACGAAGATTTTGAAAAAGCCTATAAATTGTTATCTATCATGGCAGAAAATTTTAGGGTTTTAGGAATTTACGAATCAAAAAATACAAATATCTCAAACATAGGTAATTAATATAAAGTTGTGGGTAAATATTATTAGGTCTACAATCTGCCTTCATAAAAAAGAAAAAAATGAACAAAGCTGTTATCATTGGTTTAGGACTCATTGGCGGGTCTATTGCATTAGAACTACGAAAACGATGTGGCTATACCCTTTGGGGTATAGATGCTAATCCTGCACATATTAACAAAGCTACAGCATTAGGAATCATCGACAATGAGGTTGATTACGAAGCTATTAAAGAAGCTGATGTAGTCATCATTTCGGTTCCTGTACACATCACTCCGCAAGTGGTTGCGAAAGCATTAGACTACGTAGGCGAACAAACCTTAGTATTTGACGTAGGTTCGGTGAAGGAACGAATCTGTAAGCATGTTGAAAATCACTCAAATAGAAGTCATTTCGTAGCTGGACATCCTTTAGCAGGAACTGAATTTTCAGGGCCAGAGTCTGCTGTGTACGACCTTTTTGACGGAAAAGTAATGGTTTTGTGCGACACAGAAAAGAGCCACTGGAAACATTTGGATAAAGCGATTGAAATTTCTAAAAAACTGAACATGCGAGTAAAAATGATGCCTGCTCACGATCACGATTTACACGCCGCTTATGTATCGCATCTTTCACACGTAATTTCTTTCGTATTGGGACAAACTGTGTTAGATATTGAACGCAACGAACAACAAATTTTCGATATGGCAAGTACAGGTTTTGCATCGACTGCACGGTTAGCTAAAAGCTCACCAAGCACATGGAGTCCTATTTTTTTAGAAAACAAAAAACATGTGCTTAGATCAATGGAGGAGTACATCAAAAACCTTCAAAACTTCAAACAACTTATTGAAAATGAAGATGATGAAAATCTTAGAAAAACCATAAAAGAAATCAACTACATTAAAAAAATACTACAAAAATAGACTCAAATCCAATATTTTATCTCTTAGGAATTTTGATGTAGTATACTTTTCCGGATTTGTTTTCCAACTTTCGGCTACGAAGCCACGAATTGTGGAGTTTTAGTTCTTTATAAGTGATATTATGTTTCTTTGCAAAATCCGTTAGATCTGTGATTGATGTATCAACCTTGACACTGTAAGTCGGTACTTCATTGTAGAGGTGTCTGGCTTCAAAATTAAAACCGTATTTCGCTGGATTCTTCATAATTTCTTTCACCGCTAAAATTCTAAAAACATAGCGAGATGTTTCCGAATTTAGCCACAAATCGTAATAATCGGTTGTTTGCTGAGCATTCATCTGATTTTTCATTCCCGAAATTCCGGCGTTGTAGGCCGCAGCAGCCATTGTCCAGCTTCCTGTACTTTCTTTTGCCTTTTTTAAATAATCACAAGCAGCCTGAGTTGCTTTCTCCACATGATAACGTTCATCAACATTATTATTAACTTCAAGTCCATGTTCAATAGCAGCGGGTTTCATAAATTGCCAAAATCCACTTGCTCCTGAAGGAGAAACTACATCCATAAGACCACTTTCAATCAAAGCCAAATATTTGAAATCATCAGGGACATTGTTTCGTTTGAGAATAGGCTCAATAATTGGAAAATATTTATTGGAGCGTTTCAAAAACAGCAATCCATTTGATTGCCAGTACGTATTTACCAAAAATTCTCTGTCCAAACGTTCGTATACGTCAGGAATTTCAATAGGAACACGCTCCCCAGCAAAATCAAGAGAAGTAGGCAAATCAATAGCGTAAACGTTATAACGCTTTTCTACGTTTTGGGCGTCATACCCTTTTGATATATCGTATTGCGAATAATCTTCTTGCTGAAAAATATTATTTTTATCTTGCTTAACTGCTACGGCATTAATCAGAAAGCCGGACATAACAACAATGGCTAAGCAATAAAAAGAAGTACGAATAATTGCCATATTGATGGATTTTTTAAAGTTGAGTACAAACCTAACACTTACAACCGGCAAATTTCTTACTTTTTTTCGTATAAAAAAAATGGAAAACCAAAATTATTTCAGACGGTGAATTTAAAAAAACACAAAAAACGTCCATTTATATAATTATATTGTTTACTTTTGCAAACTAAGTTTGCATCAAATAACGATTTTGCGATGAATTTAATCATTGATCAGGGGAATACGAAAATAAAGGTAGCCTTATTTGAAAAACAAACCCTAATAGTTAATGAGGTTTTTTCGGATGTGGACTATGCTGAAAAAATCAGCAATATCATTGATAATCATCCTATAAAAAAAGGAATTGTTGCTTCAGTGGTAAAAGATGCTGAAAGTCGTTATTCATTTTTGAATGCTAAAATACAACAACTTGTGTTTGTAAACTCCGAAACTCCAATGCCCTTTCTGAACGAGTATGCTACTCCAAAAACATTAGGTGTGGACAGACTCGCGTTAATGGCAGCGGCGGTCAATCAGTTTCCTAATCAGAATGTATTGGTCATTGACGCTGGAAGTTGTATTACCTTTGACATGATGACTTCTGAAGGTGTGTACGTTGGAGGAGCAATTGCTCCTGGAATACAGATGCGATTGAGAGCCATGCATGAATTTACGTCAAAATTACCTTTGATAGAGCAACAAAACTTCGACATTAGCCATTTTATTGGAAAATCGACAAGGGATTGTATGCTATCGGGTGTGTACCACAACGTGGTTTGTGAAATTGAGGGTGTTATCGCTCGATATGAGCAACAATTTAAAAATTTAACGATAATTTTAACAGGGGGAGACCATCTTTATTTGGTTGAAAACATAAAAAATCGGATATTTGCAAAATCTTTTTTTCTGTTAGAAGGATTAAACGCAATTTTGGAACAAACAAAAGAGAGATAGATACGAAAAAAAAGGATTTTTACTCAATATGAACAATAAAACAATAGCTTTTATCTTTGCACTCGTCACGACCATTTCTGGGGTCTACGCTCAACAAACTATTGAATCTCCTTACTCCTACTATGGAATTGGAACATTGAATACTGATGGCAGTATTGAAGAAAGCCTTATGGGAGGCATAGGAGTTTATGCTGATAGTACGCGTGTGAACATGCAAAATCCTGCAACATTAGCAAAATTGAAGTTTACCGCATTTTCAGCAGGTTTATCATTCGACACAAAAAAAATAGCTTCAAATCAAACAAGTGTAAAAAGTAAAGAGACTTATGCCAATTACGTTTCATTAGGATTTCCTATTGCTGAAAAATTGGGCTTCTCCGTAGGTTTACGACCTTATTCATCTGTAGGATACCGATTGTTATCAACTCAAACCACTAACGGAGTCATTCGAAAAAATGAATTTGAAGGCATTGGAAATGTAAACCAAATGTTTGCCTCGGTAGGCTACACGGTTTACAAAGGTTTACGTGTTGGGGCTTCGTTCAAATTCAATTTTGGAAAAACTGAAATGACTGATAATCTAGCAATTTCAGACGTACAATACGTAACAAGGGAGTACAGCCAATCAGTACTAAGAGGTTTTTCAACAAATTTGGGATTGTTCTACGACGGTAAATTTGATAACAAATTAGGATATAGTCTCTCTTTAGCGTATACACCTGAGAGCAAATTGACTTCAAAAAATGAAAGAACTATCTCAACGATGGGATATATGGGAGGAAGTCAAAACAATAGTTTAAACGTAATAGACTCACAATCAATAGACTTATTGAATTTAGGCTTGAAAGAAACCAAATTAACGTTACCTACACAAATCGATTTTGGGGTGGGCGTAGGCGAATTTCGAAGATGGTTCGTAGGGATTGATTACAGCTATTCTAATATGAAACGTTTCTCAAATCCGTTTTTAACAACAACCCAAGTTGGTTATGAAGATGCGTACAAACTATCAATAGGAGGTTTTTACCTACCTCAATTCAATTCTATATCAAGTTATTGGAAAAGAGTCACTTACCGAGCTGGGTTGCGTTTTGAGAATACAGGAATTGTATTAAAAAACGAATCAATTAATGATTTTGGCATATCTTTTGGAGTTAGCCTCCCTGTAAGAGGATTTTCTAACATCACAACAGGATTTGAGTACGGCAGAAAAGGTACGCTAAACCAAAATTTGATCAAAGAAAATTACTTCAACTTAAAAATAGGATTCACCTTGAATGACAAGTGGTTCCAAAAAACGAAATATCAATAATAAAATAAAAACAGACGAAAAGATGAAAAAAAGAGTTTTATTAGCTACTGCATTTGTTGTAAGCGCTTTCTATGTAGCAGATGTTCAAGCACAAGACTGCAAACAAGACCGCGAAATTTTACAAAATCTTTCCATATTTAACGAGGATGTAAAAGCGAAGAGATATGACGATGCTTATCCTGTTTGGAAATCAGTTTATGAAGCATGCCCAAGCATAAACGCTGCTGTTTACGTGCGTGGTGAAGCTATTCTAAAACACAAAATCCAAAAATCAACAGGAGCAGAAAAAGATGGTTTCGTGAAACAATTGGTTAAGTTGTACAATGATTACCTTACTCATTTCCCTAATCGCATCACAAAAGCAGATGTTTTAACGAGAGAAGCCTTACTACTTTTTGATGAAAAAATAGGTTCTAACCAACAGATTTACGAATTGCTTCACAAAGCGTTCACTGAAGATAAAGCTAATTTTAAAAATGAAAAAGCATTGTACCTCTATTTCTCATCTTTGGTAACCATGTACGAAAGCAACGAGAAATCATTACAAGATGTATTTAACACCTATGATGATGTGAGCGAAAAAATTCAAGATGAGAAAAACATTTTGTCAGAAACTATCAATAAATTCATAGCTCAAGAAGAGGCGGGAACTATTGACGGAAAAGATAAAAAGGTTTTAGAGACTTCACGTCAGCGTATTGATAACTACGAAACCATTGGAGAAAGTGTGGATGCTAAGTTAGGTAAATTAGCGGATTGCGATAACCTAATCCCTCTTTACAACAAAAACTTTGAAGCAAACAAAGAAAACGAAGAGTGGTTACGTCGTGCTGCCGGAAAAATGTCTGATAAAGATTGTACAAGCGATCCTTTATTCGTGAAAATCGTAAGTTCTCTACATACTTTATCTCCTTCAGCAGCATCTGCTTATTACTTAGGAGTATTGAATGACAAGAATAAAAACTCTGCTAAAGCTATTGAATACTATAACGAATCAGTTCGTTTGGAAAGCGACAACCTTAAAAAGGCAAGAATATTAACTAAAATTGCTTTTAAATATTCAAAAGCAAATGCAGTAAGATATGCGCAAGAAGCTTTGAAATACAATCCTTCAAATGCTGATGCCTATCGAATAATTGCAAACGCTTATGCGGAAAGTGCTAACGAGTGTGGAAACTCTTCATTTGAGAAAAGAGCTATCTATTGGTTAGCTGCCAATACAGCTCGCAAAGGAGGATTAGAAAGTTTAGCGACTCGCTATGAAGCCTTAGCTCCTTCAAAAGTAGATATTTTCGAGTCTGGAATGGCAGGTAAAACGATTACTTTCAAATGTTGGGTAGGTCAATCAGTGAAAGTGCCTTCTTTGTAAAAAATGATTAACAAACGATTACATAAAATTAAAAGTATTGCCGTACTTGGTTGTATGGCAATACTTTTTTCGTGTACTACCGATTTACGAACTCTACAAGAACTGAATATTACCCATAAATTTCCTCAGGGTGAAATTTATGATTTCAAATTAATTTATACGGACTCAACTAAAGTGATAGCCGTTTTGAGTAGTCCCTTGAGTAACGATTTCTCTAACCAACAATTCCCTTTCACTGATTTTCCAAGCGGATTGCAGGTTGATTTTTTCGATAAGGATAACAACAAAAATACGGTAGAAGCTAAATACGGAATTATCTACATGAACTCCCAAATGGTTGAGCTTCGAGACAGCGTGGTTCTGACTACCTACGATGGAAAAAAATTAACCACCGAACAATTATTCTGGGATCAAAAAACGGATTGGATTTTCACCGACCAAGAGTTCTCTTTTACCGATCATAAAAAAGGGACGGTTACTAAGGGAGTTGGAATGGACTTTGACAAAGCCTTTTCTACCGTAAAAGCACATAAAACCACTGGAGTTTTAGCTGTGGAAGAAAAGGAATAAATATTTTCTTTGATAACTTCACCGATTTTAGTTGAACATCAAAAAAAATCATCTCCTTTGAAGAAAAAACTCAAAATAGATTTGTAATTAATATATAATTAACAGTTTGTATTAAAATCACTGAAAAACCTGATTAATAAACTCAAAAACTAGTATTTTAAGCTCTTGCTAAAATCAAAATAATCATTTAAAAAAACATGAATACACGAATATTTTTTGAATACGCTTATCTGATTATCAGCATTTACGCTGCTTTTCAAGCATATCGCCTTTGGGATAGTACCGATAGAAAAGACTTTTATATGTACCTCATTTTTGGAGTAGTTGCCTTTGGGATGTTTCTTCTGAGACGATTTACCCGTAAAAAAGGAAACAAATAGTCAAATATTTGTTAAGGATAGGTATATCTTTCGATTATTTTGTATCTTTGCATCTCTAAAAAATAGGCTTTATGGCTACTTATAAATTGTCGAATGATTGGTTCGATGACACATTTAAATTAATTGCCATACATACTACTTTGGAAGATTTTCGGTTAGTTTATTTCTTAAACAACCACCTAAAAATCAATCTTTCAAGAAACAAAAAAAAGAAAATTGTAAATGAACAAAATTCAGTGCCATTTCCATATTTTGAATGGTATGACGAACTGTCGGACGTGAACTGGCATTGCATCTCCAATAAAGTAAATGTAGAAAATAACATAAAAGATAGCGGACTCTTGTTTGATTCCTTGTACACGGCTTCCTACCTATTGAAAGATAAGAAAAAGGTAGATTTTTTTCTAAAAATAGATTGTGACAATCGTTTTAAAACTCAAAATGTTTTGGACAAGGTAAATGAAATCACACAAGTAACTGCTTATGAGATAGATACATATACATTAAATACAAAAAACAAATTAATACTTCAAGGATGTTAAATATTAAAAAGACAAAAATAGTCGCTACTTTAGGGCCTGCAACGGATTCCTTAGAAACGATTAAAGCGATGGTGGAAGCGGGTGTGAATGTGTTTCGTATTAACTTCTCACACGCTGATTATGAAGAGGTAAAGAAGCGTATCGGACTTATCCGCACGGTAAATGAGGAATATGGGTATAACACAGCGATATTAGCAGATCTTCAAGGGCCTAAACTCCGAGTGGGAGTAATGGAAGAAGGAGTTTTTGTAGCTCCCGACGACAGAATTACTTTCGTTACAGGAGAGCCTTTCGTTGGCACAAAAGAGCGTGTGTATATGAATTACAAAGAGTTTCCGAATGATGTGAATCCAGGTGAGCGCATTTTACTCGACGACGGAAAACTTATCTTTGAAGTGGTTTCTACTAATAACGTCAATGAAGTGGAAGCAAAAGTAATACAAGGTGGAATCTTAAAATCTAAAAAAGGTGTAAACCTTCCTAATACAAACGTTTCATTACCTGCATTGACCGAAAAAGATGTGAAAGATGCTTTGTTTGCCATTACGCAGGATGTGGATTGGTTCGCCTTATCATTTGTTCGTCACAGCCGAGACATTCAGGATTTGAAAGACTTGATAGCTGAAAATGCAGGATATAAAATTCCGATTATCGCAAAAATTGAGAAGCCAGAGGCTCTGGTAAATATTGATAAAATCATGGCGAATTGCGATGGCATTATGGTGGCTCGTGGTGATTTAGGAGTAGAAATCCCTGCCGAAGAAGTACCTCTAATTCAAAAAGAATTGGTTCGTAAAGCAAAAATCAATCACATTCCTGTGATCATCGCAACGCAGATGATGGAAAGTATGATTTCGAGCTTAACACCAACTCGTGCTGAGGTAAATGACGTAGGAAATTCCGTAATGGATGGAGCTGACGCTGTGATGTTATCGGGGGAAACCTCCGTAGGGGCATATCCCGTACAAGTGATTGAGCAAATGAGCCGTATCATTCACAGTGTAGAACATTCTGATTTAATTAAAGTACCAATGATTACTCCATTTGTACGTTCTAATCGTTATGTAACGAACTCTATCTGTTTCCACGCAGCAACAATGGCTAACGAAATGAACGCCAAAGTAATTTCGACATTAACAAATAGTGGCTACACTGCAGGATTGATTTCTTCATATAGACCCAAATCTCACATATTAGTATTCACATCAAACCGACGTATTTTAACCCGACTAAGCCTATATTGGGGAGTAACTACGTTCTACTACGACCGTTTCGTTTCAACGGATGAAACTATTGAAGATGTGAACCATATCGCTAACGAAAAAGGATATGTAAACATGGGTGACATTATGATAAGCCTTGCAGCAATGCCTATTCAAGGAAAAGGAATGGTAAATACTTTACGGGTATCTGAAATTGACTCATGTGCGATTAGAACGAAATAAAAACTTTTTCATTAAATGAAAAAATAAGAAATGCTAAATGCTTTAAAAGGGACCTTATACCTTTTTGGTTAGCGTATCTATAAATATACAATAGGGATTAGTTAAATTAGTTAGCTAATCCCTATTGTACTTGTATGAATTAACTTCCTGAATTATTAAAAAAGTGATTGGGTAAAATTAAAATTTTGTAACTATCTTTGTCGCTGATTTATACAAAAAACGATTATGGCAGCACAAAAACCAAGCATACCAAAGGGTACACGCGATTTCTCGCCTACGGAATTGGCTAAACGATATTTTATTATCAATAAAATAAGAAACGAATTTACCAAATTTGGATTTCAACCCATTGAGACACCAAGTTTTGAAAATTATGACACTCTTATGGGAAAATATGGAGAGGAAGGTGATCGTTTGATTTTCAAAATTCTAAACTCAGGGAATTTCGCCGAAAAAGTAGATCCTTCCGATTGGGAAACCAAAAATGTAACAAAACTCACTCCTCAAATTTCTGAGAAGGCTTTGCGTTATGATTTAACAGTACCTTTTGCTCGGTATGTAGTACAGCACCAAAACGACATCACGTTTCCGTTCAAAAGGTACCAAATTCAACCTGTTTGGCGTGCCGACCGACCTCAAAAGGGACGTTTTCGTGAGTTTTACCAATGCGACGCCGATGTGGTAGGAAGTAACAGTCTTTGGCAAGAAATTGAATTCGTACAGCTTTACGATAGCGTTTTTACACAACTGAATCTCAAAGGGGTTACCATTAAAATGAATAATCGCAAAATTTTGAGTGGATTTGCGGAAGTAATTGGAGAAAGTGAAAAACTCATTGATTTCACTGTTGCTTTAGACAAATTGGATAAGATAGGACAAGAAGGAGTCATCAATGAAATGCTCTCAAAAGGGATTTCGGCACAAGCCATTGAAAAAATAAAACCTATTTTTCATCTTAAAGGAGATTTCTCTCAGAAAATCACAACTCTAAAAACTATCTTACAAACTTCTGAAATAGGAAAAAAAGGCATTGAAGAACTCGAATTTATTGAAAAATCAATCTCGGTTTTGCCACTACAAACGGCTTTTTTAGATTTGGATGTAACTTTGGCACGTGGGTTAAACTATTATACAGGAGCTATTTTTGAAGTTGCCGCACCGAAAAATGTAAACATAGGTTCCATTGGAGGTGGAGGTCGATATGACGATTTGACAAACATATTTGGACTGAAAGGCATCAGCGGTGTAGGAATTTCATTTGGTTTGGACAGAATTTGTTTAGTCATGGAAGAACTAAATTTATTTCCTTCGGAAATCAGTGAGACAGTGGATGTGCTGTGTGTCAATTTCGGAGAGCAAGAAGCTTTGCAAAGTCTGAAATTAATACAACAGCTTCGAACATTGGGGCTAAAAGCCGAATTATACCCAGAGAGTGCGAAAATGAAAAAACAAATGGATTACGCTAATAAACGTAATATTCCTTACGTGGTAATCATAGGAGAATCAGAACTCGAAAAAAAATCATTTGTAGTGAAGAACATGCAAACGGGTGAACAGTTCGAACATGGATTCAACCAAGTTAGCATCTCTACTTTCAAATAAACTTAATTTTTCAGTAGATACCAACTCAAAAAGGTATTTTTGAAACAAATAAAATAGAGGCTGACCCGAAAAAGGTCAGCCTCTATTTATTGATTCAATCATTTGTCATTTAATCATTCTGTTCTCCTCGCTTTGCATTAAAATAAAGCTTATACTCTTTTCCTCCTTCTTCAAAAAGAACGTAAAGTGTATGTCTTCTCGTATAAACATCCCTGTAGTCCCAAAAATTTAATTCCCCCGTCATAATAGAGTTAGAACCCTCATAAACAATGAAATTAGTAATCTTTGCATTTTGATATTCAGGGAATACAATAGCTTTAATATTAATTTTGGAAATGTCTCCATTAAATTTCACTCTTAATTGTTTTTTGAAATATTTACTATTTTCGTGATAGACTTCTGCTTCTTGTATTCGCATTGTTGGATGTGTAGGTTTTGGCAACTCTACTTTGATAGTGATTGGTGTCTCCACTTCCCCAAACGAATCTACGTTACTATCTATAAAGAGTTTATATTCCGTCTCTGCCAAGAAATTAAATGGGACAGTAAGTACCAAATTTCCTTGCGCATCTATCTCTTTTCCAATCATCGAAATCAATTCTTTAGAAGGAGTGCGACTTCTTATAGCTGTATAATGATTGATTTTATCTCGACCTCCGTCCCGTAGATCACCATGTGGATAGAATAAGTTTGATCCTTTAATCACCAAAGTTTCACCTTGTGTAACAGAGGTTTTTGAAACTCCCGTAACCACAGGAGGTTTGGGGATATACACTTTAACTGGCTCTTTTTTATTGTTTACTAAAGGATAAGTATATTCTTTTCCTTCGTAGCGGATAACAAACTCAAAATCCGTACCTGTCTCCAATGAAGTATTTGGAAGCTCTAACGGAGCTTCTAGTATAATTGTTGTAGAATTAGTATGAAATCTTGCATTTTCTAATGGGAGATATTCTCCATTTTTCTTAATAAAGAAACTATGCTTTGCAAAGTCTTTTCTGTTTATACTCGCAAAAATTCCAAATTGCTCTGCAAGATAAAGCAAGGAATTAGTTTTTTTTGGGCCTCCACCATTACTCGTAATATAATGAAAAACGGGGTTCCCGCCATGAAGCACAAAAGTATAGCTCATCGCACTATTGTTCTCTGCAATACGAACATCTAACTTATATATTCCGTTCAGATACGTATCTGGAAGTTTTACGTGTATTTTTTTGTTAGTATCATCTACTTTTTGGATAGTGAGTGGCACACTTGATTTTCCATCTTCGGTAACCAACGAAACCCGAATATCTTCGTGCTTTGGCAAAACATTCACACCAAAAACAATGGTTCCTCCTGGAGGGACGTTTCGGAATTCTTCTCCATTAATTGATAAACTCAGTTTTGGCAAATCGTCAAAGATTACTGTTACAGTGTATTTTAACACCGTTTTTCCGTCTTCGGATGTAACGGTATATTCCACAGGTTTGGTGTAGTCAAGCGTTTGTCCTGCCTTCGGATGAATCGTTGCCCCCTCTGAAATTTCAAATACAGAGGTCAATTTGGTTACGTCCGTAGTTAAGGGAACTACTATTCTGATATCAGCATTTTTATCATGTTGATTTAAACTAGGATGCGGGTTGTAGTGATCACGTGATTTACCAACTTCTTTAAAATGCAATCGGTAGATATTACTTTCTGAAAGAAGTCGTTTAGTAACGATGACTTTATATTCCGCCTTAGTTCCATCCTCTGCCGTTATGGTGTAGACCACCGGGGTAGTATAGTCTCTTTTTTGCGTTGGATCGGGACTGATGGTAGCCTTGTCAGGAATACGAACTGTGGCTGTCAACGCCTTAATATCAAACGGAGTTTCGATAACTGCCGTCACCTCATTATCTTTTATTTCTGCGTTACGCCATTTTCCAGTGACTTCATCAAAGAATGTAAAGTCCCCAAGGAGTTTATGAGAGTTTGTTTTTTGTCCAGACTCATTCGTATCGTCAAAGACTACTGTTACAGTGTATTTTACCACCTTTTTTCCGTCTTTGGATGTAACGGTATATTCCACAGGTTTGGTGTAGTCAAGCGTTTGTCCTGCCTTTGGATGAATCGTTGCTCCCTCTGAAATTTCAAATACAGAAGTCAATTTGGTTACGTCGGTTTTTGAGGGAACTTTTAACCTAATATCAATATTTTTATTAGGTTGATTCAAACTAGGATTCTGGTTGTGGTAATTATGTAATTCGCCAACTTCTTTAAAATGTAATCGGTAGATATTACTTTCTGAGGGAAGTTGTTTAGTAACAATGACTTTATATTCCGCCTTAGTTCCATCCTCTGCCGTTATGGTGTATATTACGGGGTTAGTATAGTCTCTTTTTTGTATTGGATCGGGACTAATGGTAGCCTTGTCAGAAATACGAACTGTGGCTGTCAACGCCTTAATGTCAAACGAAGTTTCGATAACTGCCGTCACCACATTATCTTTTATTTCTGCGTTATGTTTTTTCCCAGTGGCTTCATCAAAGAATGTAAAGTCTCCAAGAATTTTTTGAGAACTCAATTTTTGTTCAGGTTCGTTAGGAATTTCTCCTGTTGGGTTGTCCTTCCCACAGCCAATGACAAGCAATGTCATCAGCACTAAGTACTGTAATTTTTTCATCTCTTTGTTAATGTTTTAAAATAGGAGCAAAAGTAAAAAATCCGTTCTTAAAAAACTGCCATCACTTTCTTAAAAAGCCTAAAATTACTAATGAACCCCTATTACGAAAACGCTCTTCATCCTCCACTTTCGTAGCCCTGATTTGAGCAACAGTACAAATTAGATTTTTTAAAACAACAATTTTATTGAATATACAATTTGAAAAAATTGAAAATTGGAGTTTAATCGTTGTAGCTTTACTTCATAGAATATTTTTGTAGCAAAAAAGATTGCTTATCAGTTTTGAATACCACAAAAAGAGGCTAAAATTTGAACAAGTCGTGGATTTATTTTGTAGATTTGTATCCTGTTTGATGTGAAATGAACGCTAAAATAGATAACCACCTAATAAAAATAATGGTATGAAAAAAATATGTTCTATAATGATATTTATCCCATGTTTATTGTTTGGACAAAAAATCAACATTTCCTACATTGATTCTCTTTTTCAGAAAGAATTTAAAAACGGAAAGTTTAGCGGACACGTACTTGTTTCACAAAATGATACCATCGTTTACGATGTTTTTTTTGGAAAAGCCGACTACGAAAAAAATATACCATTTACCCGAAATACGATTTTTCAGTTGGCGTCGGTTTCAAAACAATTCACGGCAACAGCAGTCTTAATTTTGGAACAACAAGGGAAATTGAGATTAGAAGATTACGTTAAGAAATACTTGCCGACTTATCCTTATAAAGATGTTAAAATCATACATTTATTGAATCACACTTCGGGTATGCCCGATTTTTCAAAAACGATGGTTCCCGATTTGAATATGAAAAAAATCAATGGTAACAAAGAGCTGATGAAAATGTTATCATCGGGGAAATATCCACAACAATTGTCGGCGGGCGATAAGTGGGATTACTGTGACATAGCATATTGTACTGCAGCCGTTTTAATCGAAAAAGTTAGCGGAATGCCATTTAAGGAGTTTATGCACAAGTACATTTTCAAACCTGCTCAAATGAATGACACTTCTGCCGAATATTACACCGACAAAAGATTAGTTACAAAGAAAGAAATTTGTCAGGGCTATGAACTTGATGAGCTAACGAAAACCAGAAAAATAGCCTATGAACAGCCTCATAATTCGTATGTTCGTGGTTTGGGTGGTTTTTATGGTGACGGATCGGTTTATTCCACAGCCTATGATTTGCTGAAATGGGATAAAGCTCTACATTCCGATGTTATTTTAAATCAATCAAGTAAACAGAAATTGTTTTCGCCTACGCTTTTAAACGATGGTTCTCACGCAAAAGATTTAGATTATACCTACGGATTGGGGTGGTATATTGGTGAAAATCCTCAATGGGGAACTTTTTATTTTCATCCAGGTGGTCAGGCGGGATATTGCACCAAATTTATTCGTTTTCCTAAGCAAAAAGTTGCCATTGTGATACTTTCAAATCTCACGCATATTGATTTTTACAGTTTTACGAATATTTATCATCATATTTTTGAGTAAAAATTGATTTTATGGGAGTATCCCATAATCTGTGTAAGTTAAAAAGTTATTCTGAAATTTTTTGAGCCCTTAAAAGCTCAAAAAATTTCAGAATAACTTTTTAACTATTTTTGACCCATAATTTAAACAGATATGATTAACAAGGAAGAATTGCTCAACAGCAAAGAATTTTACAAGTCATTTAAGACTGCTGAGGACTTGACAGGTTTCTTTAAAGAGCTCCACAAAAAAGCGGTGGAACATATGCTCAATGCCGAACTCGACGTTCACTTGGACAACGAAAAACACGACAAAACTAAAGATGGAAATTATCGTAACGGACACACTTCCAAGAAGATAAAAACTTCCTCTGGCGAAGAACAAATCCAAGTTCCTAGGGATAGAGACGGTAGTTTTAACCCAATGTTAGTCCCTAAACGCAAGAACGTTATCGATGGTTTGGAAAACATCATCGTATCGTTCTATGCCAAAGGAATGAGCGTGAGCGACATCGAAGAACAAATCCAAGAAATGTACGGCTTTGAAGTATCAACTTCCACAATATCAAGGATTACCAATGCGGTTACCAATGAAATGGTCGCTTGGCAGAACCGCCCGTTGGACGAGCTGTATCTGATTGTTTGGATGGACGGCATCATTTTTAAAGTTCGTGAGAACTCAAAAGTTGTCAACAAAACGATTTACCTTGCTGTGGGCTTGAATCGAGAGGGAAAAAAGGAAGTTTTAGGAATGTGGCTCGGAAAGAATGAAAGTTCCGCCTTTTGGATGAGCGTTCTGACTGATTTAAAGGCTCGTGGAGTGGAAGATATTCTCATTACTGCCACCGATAATTTAAACGGATTTACGCAAACCATTCGCACGGTTTTTCCCCAATCACAAACGCAAATATGTGTGGTTCATCAGATTAGGAATGCTTGTAAGTATGTGGTTTACAAAGACAGAAAAGAATTTACAGCCGATATGAAACACATTTATACTGCCCCTAACAAGGAAGCTGCCAAGGTTGCTTTGGAGGATTTTGCCCAAAAATGGGAGTCAAAATACGGCTATGCTATCAAATCTTGGTATGACAATTGGGACGAATTGACCGTATTTTTCGATTTTCCGTTAGAGATAAGAAAAATTATTTACACAACCAATCTTATTGAGAATCTGAATGGTAAGATTCGGAAATACACCAAAAACAAGCTGTCTTTCCCAACAGACGAAGCTGTGCAAAAGTCCGTTTTCTTGGCTTTGAGAGAAGCTACCAAAAAGTGGAGTATGCCTATCCAAAATTGGGGGATTGTCTTAAACCAATTTATGCTTATATTTGCACAAAGACTCAAACTATAAAAACTTAACCCCAACTTTTTAACTTACACACTTAGAGGGATAGTGTCTTTTTTATTCATAATATGTTATTTCTCTTTCGATAATGTATTTACCTACGCCGTCTCTATATTCAATTTCTTTAATCCAATTTCCGTATGAGTCATATTCGTAGTCTTTATTTGCAGAGTAAGTGACGCTCCCATCGTGATAGTACATAATTTCTTCTATTTTATTTCCTTTTTCATCGTATCGCAGAGTTGTTTTGTATGTCAAAATTTTGTTGTCCCTGTACAAAATTACTTCTATTTCATTTCCTCTTTCGTCGTATTTAAAAATATCTTTTGAAAGGATGGTTCCGTCGGGATAATAATAGAACATCTTGGTTAAGTTTCCTTTATCATCGAACTCATATAGGTATTTGTCATGTGATTTTATGTCTTTTATCTTGTCGGATTCTTCTACTTCTTCATATCTGTACGTGTACTTATTTTCTAAAAAAGCATCGGTGTATTGAGTTTCCTGAATCAGAGTTCCTTTTCTATCATATTTGTAGGTGTATCTATTGTATAAACTTCCGTCAGGATTGTAAAAATAGGCTTTTATTTTATTCCCTTTTTGGTCATATTCGTATTTGGAAATCCATTTAATTTCTGAATTTGTGTTAGGATCGTAGTGAATTTCTTCTACCCGATTGCCTTTTTCATCGTATTGGTAGGTATGTTTAATAAGGAAATTTTCATTGAAATATTTGGTGTATTCCAATAGATTATTTTTATCGTCGTGTTTGTAATTATGCCTGTGATGTTTGCCTCCTTTTTCGTAAGACTCCTCTTGAATTAGGTTTCCCCTATCATCGTATCTGTATGTTTCTTTCCGATAAGGCTCTTCACTCAGATCATCAAAAAATTCAAGCATCTCTATTTTATTTCCCTTTTCATCAAAATTAAAAATATAGATATTTTCACATTTTTCATTTTTAAGTACACCGAATTTTTTTTCGATTCTGTAGAGGGTATTCTTCAATGATTTTACCTTTCCATTTAATTTTATTTCTTCACTCTTATGATCAAATATGGTAGCGTAATCGGTATGTATTTCTTTTTGTTTACAAGCTCCTAAACAGATACTTAGGAGCAGTATTAAAATTTCTTTTGGCATTAGTAAAATTTTTATAAAAAAAATAAAACTAAACTGCAAAATTAAGCAAAAAGCTGTAATATACACATTATAAGCCACTTTATTTTTTATCAGGGAAATGTTGGAAAGCAAGGCATAGGGTAATTTGACGGGTAAAAACAAAGTTAGGTTTCTAAATCGTTACCTAATGGTAGTTTTAAATATTTTAAGTAAAAGACTATATTTCAGTGTTTTGCACTTGTTTTCATAGCGTATGGTAACTCAATTGAAATTAATTTTGTAATTTAAAAAGTTGAGTTATGCAAGTAAAAAAATCAACCTTCAAAGTGCTTTTCTATCTGAAAAAGAATGCTCCTAAGAAAAACGGAAAAGTGGCCATTATGGGTAGGATTACCATTGATGGTAAAATTGCCCAATTTAGTACTAAACTCGAAATTTTTCCCGATAAATGGGATTTGAAATTCGGCAAAGTCTTAGGTAAGAGTGAAGAAGCTCTTTCATTAAATCGTAAATTGGAAGAGCTGAAAACTCGTTTAGTCAATCAATATGACCATCTGATGAAAATGGATGGATTTGTCACTGCCGAAAAGCTTAAAAACAGTTTTTTAGGCATTGGAACAATGGACGATTCGCTTTTAAAAGTTTTTGAAAATTTCAACGTTGATTTTGAAAAAATGGTTCAAAAAGGAGTAAGAGGCAAACAGACATTAGCGAAATATCAAAATGTATATACACATCTTTCAGATTTTATTGGTTATAAATACCATCGAAAAGATATGGCCTTTCGGGAGCTTACAGCGGATTTCATTAAAGATTTTGATTTTTATCTTCGTATTAATAAAGGTTTAACACACAATACAATATGGGTATATATGATGCCTTTGTGTAAGATGATTGACATCGCTTTGGAAAAAGATTTGATTCACAAGAATCCATTTCGAGAATACGAAATCACAATGCAGGAAAAAGACCGAGGCTATTTGCTAAAAGAAGAAATTGAGCAGTTGTTGAGCTGTACTTTTAAGAGTAAAACCCGCGAATTGGTGCGTGATTTATTCGTGTTTAGCTGTTTTACGGGACTTTCGTATATTGACATCAAACAGCTTAAAAAGAACCAAATTCAAACCTTTTTTGATGGCAATCGTTGGATTCTTTCCCGTAGGCAAAAAACGAGCAATCCTTCCAATGTTCGCATACTTCCCATAGCTCAAAAAATCATCGACAAATACGAATCCATCAGCAGAGGTGAGTTTGTATTTCCTGTTCCAAGTAATACCTCTTGCAATCTTCATTTAAGAGAAATTAGCTTAGAGGCAGGTATTAACAAAACCCAACCACTGAGTTTTCATTGGGCAAGGCATACTTTCGGCACTTTATTCCTTACAGAGGGTGTTCCTTTGGAAAGTGTTAGTAAAATGATGGGACATAAAAATTTGAAAACCACACAGATTTATGCTAAAATCACCAATGAAAAAATCAGTAAGGATATGGAAAAAATCGCTTGTAAATTCAATGACTTTGGTGAGCGATTAGTAGCTTCATTATAACGTAGTTGATTGTCTATCAAAGATATTCGATTTTAGTATTTACCGATACAGAGATTGTTTACAATTTTTGTATTGGTTTTTTTATTGGATTTTATTCGGCAAAGGAAGGCTACTTCATTTCATTTTAGTTAGTAATGGTGTGTGCGTTTGTTTATGGTATTTTCTCCTGTTTTATTTATGGAGTAAGAAGCCGATAATGGGTGTTCGTTTTCGAGAGCAAAGGTATTTCTGTGTTTGTAACGCTGCCACAAGGTCAAGCCTTTGGTTTTCAAAAAAATCTCCACACCCGTTTTCAACAGGGGTTGTATTTTTTTGAAAAACCTTGTAGCTGCTAAACACAGACCTTTTAGGCTCTCGAAACGACAACCGCATATTCCGGCTCTTTATACGAATAAAAAAAATGTCGAAAATGATAAAAATGAACGCACTGCTTACTACTTGTTTTAATGAAACGACTTCGCTCTTCCTCTCATTGCCGAATTAAAAAATTTTAGTTAAGATGAGCAAGTATGTTTATGTTTTTGTGCTTTCTTCTTTCATATTTAGAAACTTACACAAATACGCATTTATATGCTTACTTACATATAAAATCAAGTAATTGAGTACATATGTGTGTATGTGTATAAATGTATATTTCTGTAAGTAGATACGTACTTATCCAAATATTTACACATATACACAAACAAGTAAGTGTGTAGGTATTTATGTTTGCAGATAATCACATAGGTATTATCGTATTTGTTTACGTATGTATGTACATACGTAAGTATGTTGGTACGTAGCTACATCTGTATGTATGTGCGTACAAAGAAACATACACAATTACGTACCTATTTATACAAGTTTATACAAGGAAGTCTTTGGCATTATAAGACATTCAATAGTAAGGAATGATATATCTGCTAAATGATTGAAATTCGGTTGTTTTGCACAAAAATAAAAGACAATGAGTTTGGAAGTTCTTTCTCTCTTTTTCAAAGCTGACTTTAATGCAACCGATAGGAGCATTTTCTGTTCACCCGAACAGAGCAAGTTGTGTTTTGAGGCACTCTAAGGCGTATTAGTCCCTCAAAACCACTTGCCCTTGCAGGGAGCTGAAAACCCCTCCAAAGTCGTGGTTTTTTAACTTAACAACCGATTTTATAAATAACACTATGGACACAAAAAATATTCAACATAAGCAACATAACGGACGACACAAAAAGCTCAATCCAACCACACATCGATATGTGTTTCGACTAAATGATGAAGACAATGCCAAATTTCTTTCCCTTTTCGAACAATCGGGAATGAAAATCAAAGCTCATTTTATCACTTCGTTATTATTTTCCAAAGAAATCAAAAGTGTAAAAATCGATAAATCGGTAATGGATTTTCACATCAAACTCACCGAACTCTATGGACAATTTCGGGCGGTGGGCGTGAATTACAATCAGATAGTAAAGATTTTGTATCGCAATTTTTCCGAAAAGAAAGCCGCTGCCTATCTGTTTAAACTCGAAAAACAAACCGCTCAAATGGTAGCTATCTGCAAAGAAATTATGGCTATTTCACAACAATTAGAACAACATATCACCGAAAAAAACACAAAAAATGATCACTAAAATACATCGAGGAAGCAATCTTTTGGGAGTGCTTCTGTACAATCATAACAAATTAGACAAGCAAGAAGCTACGATTTTACACACTCAAAACATCATTCAGCCTGTCAATGGAAACATAGGGACATCGGAAATTACCCGTTCTTTTGCTCCGTATTTGTTTGCCAATCAAAAGACCGAAAAGCCAATTCTGCACATATCCCTCAATCCCAATCCAAAAGATGCCGTGTCTGATGAAGTTTTTGTAAAAGTAGCACAGCGATATATGCACGAAATGGGGTGGGGTAAGCAACCCTTTGTGGTGTATAAACATTCGGATATTGAACGAGAACATATTCATATCGTATCGCTTGGCATTGATGAAAGCGGCAAAAAAATCAAGGATTCGTTTGAGAAAATCCGTTCGATGAAAGTGTGTAGAAATATTGAAAGTGAATTTGGACTCACCCCTGCTATTGCTAATGAAAAAGGAATGGAATTAGAAAATGATTTTGAGCTTACACACAAGGAAAATAATCTTGCAACACTCAAAGTGGATTACACTCAAAACGAAGTAAAAAAACAGATTGCTTCGGTAGTTAGGCAGGTCATAAAAAACTATCAGTTTCAGTCTTTTGGAGAATACACGGCTTTACTTAGCAGATTTAATGTAGGCATCGAAAAAGTAGAAGGCGAATTGCGGGGTACACTCAAAAAAGGATTGGTTTATTTTGCTTTGGACGAAAACGGCAACAAGGCAAGTCAGCCTTTTAAAGCCTCCAAAATGGGAAAATCCTTAGGACTTCCTTTTTTAGAAAAACAAATTCAAAAACATTTGAACTTTCATAAAACACAGGACACGGATTTTCTAAAAGGTGAAATTTTAAATGCCCAACATTCCGCTCAAAATACGGAGGATTTTGTAAAAATGTTGGTAGTGTTTCCCAAAGTATGATACTCAAATCCACCCAAAATTGATGTAGAAAAACACAATTTCAAAGGCTTTTATATGGTTTT
>NZ_CDOI01000135.1 GCF_000827555.1 Capnocytophaga canis | reverse complement strand
CCAGCCTCTCCTGCGGGTACGTATGAGTACGAAGTGGTAGGCGGAGGAATTACAGAACGAAATACTTCAGGAGTGTTCACATTGGATGCAGGAAATTATTCTGTTTATGTGTACCACCAATCGGGATCATCATCTGCGACCACCCCTAATGTTTTGTTCCAAGAAGATTTTGGAACAGGAAATGATACTTGTAATAACTCCATTATATACATGACTTGCAAACCTAATGAGGAGTTGCAAAATAGTCAGTATGTTATTACAAAACAAGTGACGCCAAGAGCCGAGTGGACAACTCCAACCGATGCTTCAGGAGTTGTAAATGGTCGCTATTTAGCAGTAAATGCTAACTCTAACCAAGGTAATTTAGGGGTTATATATACTAAAAACATCAAAGATATTGTTGCTGGACAAGATGTTAAGGTAAGTGTGAAATTATATAATTTACTGAAATCTACTTATATAGGAGGTGTTAATCCAAACTTAGATTTTGTTCTACTGACCTCAGGAGGAGTTGAACTTAAACGAATAAGTTTAGGACAGATATTAGCAGATGAGAAATGGCATTCAAGAGCTGTTACATTCAGCAGTGCGGACATAGGAACAAACACTGAGGTCATTTTCCAAATTGTGAGTAAAGAACCTGTTTCAACCAGTGTTGGAAGTGATGTGGCAGTTGATGATATTTTGATTTGGCAGGAAACCAAGGTTTGCAACCCACGAACAGATGCAAAATCAGTAGTGATAGAGGCAGCAAAAGCATTCACTGTTACAGGTTCGGCAGAAGATGCTGCTTGTGATGGATTAGGCAAACTGAAATTAAGAATTGAAAATAGAAACGGAAGTGATATTGTTTATTCGCTTGATAATGCTAATTGGACAACAATAACGCCGACGGCAACCAGCGTGTCCAATGTTGATACGGCTGTGATTCCTAATTTAGCAGCAGTAACCAGCGGTACTGTGTATGTAAGAAAACAGAATGAAC
>NZ_CDOI01000134.1 GCF_000827555.1 Capnocytophaga canis | reverse complement strand
AATATTCCCCGTAATTCGTAATTAACTATCGTAATTTGTAATTAATCTCTTACAGAGTCAATTACGAATTTGAAATTACGATTTACAAACATCTCTCGTAATTCGTAATTAATCATCGTAATTTGTAATTAAACTCTAATATAGTTTTTTTGAGAAGTATGAATTGTTGAGGCAAATGTAATGTTTTTTTATGGATACACAAAAATAAAACACATTTTTTCTTTCAAAAGTTGTATTTCACCAATGTGCCTATTTTTTTAGGTAAAAAAGAATGATTATTCGGTGTAATTTTTCAGAAAGTATAGCACTACATCTTGTTTATAAAAAGGGAATTTTGACATTTGATTTTACACGGTTTAATCTTGATATTCTATTTCTATTCCAAAGTTAAAGCATTGTTCACGGATTTCGCTATAAAACATCTCTCTCCACGTATTACAATATTTGTCGAAATCATAACTGTATTCACGAAATTTAGATGATTTTCTAATAGCAACCGCATCAAATCGTGGAGGGTTCATTCGTTTTGCTATATAAAATTCGGTAGCATAGACCGAAACCATTACGCAAATTCCTTCTTTTGGAAATTCAAGAATCATGGACTTATCTACTTCAATTTCAACTCGTTCACCCACTCGTTTGCCTACCACCCAATCCTCTGTTCGGATTTTTTCTTTTGGTAGGTTCGCTATTGTATCATAGCTCATCAAATTTACTCGAAAAGGTATGTAAAGTGTATCCAATTCAGATTGTTTATCCTCAGATTCCAAAATGATTTTCTTTATAAAAGTTTTTTTATCAGACTTATTATTTGGAATATAAACTGCAACAGATTCATACACCGTTGGAAGAAATGAATATTCAATGCGATTTGAACCATGTGTGTAAATCAATTGTATATCAGCTTTTTCCATAATTGTATTCAAAAGTGATTTTTCTGGCAACAATGTTTTTCTCTTTCGCTTTTTAGGGCTTGAAACTTCCACTTCACTCAATACAAAGGTATTTTCTTCTAATACGATTTGTTTATTTTCTGGGAGTTCAATCCTTTTTAAGGTTTTTGTTTGAAAAGAAATATGCTGAATTTCTAATTTTTCAAATGGTTTTTGTGGTATATTAAACTTCCCTTTTTCATCTGAATAAGCAAAAAAAACATCATCTAAGAATAAATGAGCATAAGAAACAGCAATCCCTTGTTTGTCCAAAAGCGTGTATTCTTGTGAAAAACTGATGTTTACGAAAATTAAAAACAAAAGATAGATTTTTTTCATACGGTTTATTTTTCGGTTTCTATATCCATACAGAAAATGTAAGGTTGTTTTTCCCAACGTACCTTGCTATGGATATTCCTGCTTAGGAATGATTTTTTTCCACCTTTGGAAGGTTCCATTTTTAGTGTTGGTACAGGCTCTATTACCGAACCGCTACGGGTGTAATACAAATTTTTGTCATAATATGATTTGTCCAAAGTTTCCAAAACCACATAAATTCCCTCTTTTGGCATTGTGATGTTTTCGTTGCTAATGTCAATAACTGTCCATTTTTTGTTATCTTTCCTACGAATGACCTCACTTTGGAAAATGACTTTATCGGGCAAACTCGTTAGCGTATCCACTGAATGTAAATTGGCTTTGAAAGGTTGATATTTTAATCCTTTAACTCCATTAAAATCAGCTAATCTGTATTTTAATTTTGTGATTTTCTTTCTTTTATTTTTAAAGGTCGCAGGAATGAACGTTACCGCATAGCTATTCATGTTGAGGTTTGTGCTAAACCCAAATGGTAGCCATTCTTTTTTTTCTTTGTGAGTTACTGTAACATCATCTAATTTGTAAACTTTTCTTTCCAAAAAATATTTCTTTTCTGACACATTTTCGGTTTGAAAATCAATATACCCTAAATGGGTGAAAATCAACTTGGTTTTGGATAAACTACTTGGAATCTGCAAGTTAAAATATCCATTTTCATCGGTTTTGGCGGTGGCGATGTTTTTTCCATCGACTTGAAGCAATACATAAGTATCGGCTATTGGTTGCCCATTTTCCTTGTCCAACACTTGAGTTTGAGCGTTAATATTTGGAAAAATAGCGATTAGAAAAATTGTTAATATATATTTCATTGTTAAACTTCTTATTTTTACTTATTCCAACAATTCCTCCAACTCTTTTTGAATTTCTTGTGAATCAGGTTGTGGAGCGTTTTTGTGTACTAACTTTCCTTGTTTGTCGAAAAGCAAATAACGTGGTATGGAACTCAGATTCAACTCTTTATAAAAATTTGCTTTTGGATAATTCACTGCAAACAGATTATTTCCGTCTATTGCCAATTGTTCTTGGGCTACTGCTTTTTGCCATTTGTCAAAATCTGTGTCAATGGAAATATAAACAAAAACCACTTTATCACCATATTTGTGATGCAATTTTTTAGAAAAAGGCATTTGTTTTCGACAGGGGGTACACCAACTCGCCCAAAAATCCACGTACACTACTTTCCCTTGATTGGCTTCTAAAAGTTTAGATAGAGTGGTTGTTTGTTTTTGATAATCAATGAAATGTATGTTATTTTTATCTGTAATTAACTCATCAAAATCAAGTAAAAAACTATTTTTTAATTCTGTGATTAGCAACGAATCTTTTGTGACCTTATTGAATTTATCCAATCGAAGTTTAACGTCAGTAAATGAGGTTTTATGTTGCATATTTTTTAAAGACTCATAAAGCAAAAACTCTTTTACGTTTTCTCCGTAGAAATTAGAATCGTAAACCGCATCAAACATAGACAAAGGTTCATAGAACACTTCATAATCACTTGATGTGAGTTTAATGGTAAATTTCTTTGCTGTAAAAGATTTTACATAAGATTGGTAAGCTCTAATTCCTATAATTGAATCGTGTTTTAGATGACTTTCATCATTGATGTCAATATTTTTTGTTTTACGTGAATAGAAATAAGACAATTTTCTTGCATCATAAATAAAAGAGGTTACCAGATTTTGAGCAAATAAAGAATCTAATTTTCGTTCGTTTTCTACTAAGCGTAAACTATCCTTTAAGTGATTTGCTTTTCTTTGTTGTTTATCATTTGAAAACATTACTTGTATGTCAATAGAATCTTTAACATAAATCGGTTCTATATCACCTTGTAAGGCATTTTTGCTTTGATAATATTCTTTGATGTTACGTAAATCTGAAAAATCAACAACAAGTGTATCTCCTGCTTTTAAGTAATAGGTATTACTTATAAAAGGTGAATGTGTTACCTTAGCAATCATTACTTTACTTTCGTTAGTTATTGATATTGTATCTGAATTACCTTTAAAATTTGTATATTTTTGCCTGATAAATGAATTAGGATTAATCACTTCAACAGGAGCATCCAAAGTCAATGTGTAATGGTATTTACTAAAATAATATTTTTCTGTTGGATGAAATTTTTTTAGAATTAAAACTGAACTATTTGTTTTAATTTGTTCCGCAATGGAATTGTTTTGATCACTACAAGAAATTAATATTATTAACGAAATAAATACAATAAATTTTTTCATAAATATAAATTTTAGGAAAAAGCTATTTATATTTTTTTGAGTTCCATACTTAACTACATATCAAATTTCTATGATAGACAGGCTCGGTGTCAATCATTCGTTTGATGAGGTTGTTGAATATATTATTTTTGGATTCAGAACGATTAATTTGGTATGAAAATTCAGTCAAATATCTATTCATATTGAAATCTGAAACTCGACAATAAATCGTTCTCAACCAACTTTTTACTTGGTGTATTATGGTATGTAAAATCGGGAAATTCATCCCTTTATTACTCGGTATTTGTTTGATATTGAAATCTTTAATAGGTCTGTAACCTTTCCAATCATCAGTGGTTACTTGGGCGGATTTGTCAATATATTTATTAAAAATAGTTCGCAATAATTTAGCAGAATAATCTTCTATTTTGTTGGTATATAATCGTTTAACCTTTCTGTCATCGGTCAGTTCGATCCCACAAACTATCTTCTTTTTCTTTGAGTCGTAGCTTTGTCCTTGTTTGCCTTCTTCTTTTCCTCCACTTGAACTTTACCTTTCATTTTATGTAATTCATTGGATTTCATCGATTCACGAACTTTGTGCATAAACAATTGAGCCGTATCTTCGGTAATTGCGTAACGAACAGACATTTGTAAGACAGTGGTTGCACGCATTTAACTTCGTCGAATCTTCGATTTCAAAACAAATAAAAAAAGCCTTACGAAGTCCGAATTTTACTTTGTGAAAAAGTGTTCCTGCCGTAGGGCTTTCTGTATCAGAACAAATGTTACAAGTTCTTGAAAAATCCTTACGAATTTAGCTTTTTGTATGCCCACATCTGCGACATACGAAGCCTTTTTCTCACTTGCAATGAGCTAAATATTTTTCACAATCCAAGTCAGTTTTGAAGCGTTAAGGGAATTCTAAAAGATTTTGACCTTTAAAAATTTCCATAACTAACTGATTTTATGAGTTACAAAAATATGAAAATATAGAGGAACTCAAAAAGTTTTTTTCAAAAAACCTTAAATTTGATTGTCTAACAAACATTTCAAATTAAAAAGCGAAATCCTTGTTGAGTTTATTTTGAGAAAATAAAAACAAAATATTTCCATAAAAAACATCTGATTTTACTGACTTTTGTCAGTAAATTTCGAAAAGTTATCCACACTCCATCGTTTTCGTTTCGGTTTATTTCGTCAAGAAATTTTTCGTAACAAAAAAAAGTTGTAGTTTTACAGCCGAGAAGTAAAAATTGTTATATAAAATCGTTTAACTATTAAAGAAATATTTATGAAATCGTTAAAACTACGTATTTTGCTTTTGTTTCTTTTCGTTTCTGTAGGGATGTATGCTCAACAAATCGTAAAAGGAACTGTCAAAGACGCAACCACAGGCGATCCGCTGTTGGGAGTTACGGTAGTCGTTAAAGGGACTTCACGTGGAACAGCGACCGACTTTGACGGAAATTATGAATTGAAAGCCGATCGTGGCGAAGTATTGGTCTTCTCCTCCATAGGTTTTAGAAGTCGAGAAATTACCGTGAACGGAACTGTTTTAAACGTAACGCTCCAAGAAGATGCTCAACAACTCGATGACGTTGTAGTTATTGGTTACGGTGTTGCTAAGAAAAAAGATGTTACCGGTTCGGTAAATTTGGTAAATGAGAAAGATTTTAACAAAGCACCGGCGGTAAATGCCGATCAATTGTTGCAGGGTAAAGTGGCAGGAGTACAGATGACCTCATCAGGAGGGGCTGTAGGTGAGGGGCAAACCATCCGTGTGCGTGGTAATGGTTCGTTATCCTTATCTTCAAATCCGCTTATTGTAATTGATGGCGTGCCTATGAATGACGGAGGCGTTGGAGGGTCACGTAGTATCTTTAATTTGGTAAACCCTGAAGATATCGAAAGTATGACGGTACTTAAAGACGCTTCATCAACAGCTATTTTCGGATCACGTGCCGCCAATGGGGTAATTATGATTACCACTAAAAAAGGAAAAGCGGGTCAGGATATGAAAATCAATTTCAATACGAGCTTATCTTTACAAAACGTAAGTGATTATGTAGATGTGATGAGCGCTTCTCAGTACAGAGACCTCATTACAAGCACCGGAAAAGCCAATCTGATAGCTCGTTTAGGAGCGGCTGATACCCATTGGCAAAAACAAATCTATCAGACAGCACCAATGAGTAACAGCACTTTGAGTGTTTCGGCAGGTGGGGTAGTGCCTTATCGTGTTTCTGTGGGACATTCGTATGCCGATGGCGTACTTCGTACCGATAATTTCCAACGTACTACTGCCAAAGTAACATTGACGCCAAGTTTGTTGGACAATCACCTAAAATTAGAGCTGAATGCTAACGGAACATTTATGAAAAACCGTTTTGCTGAAAAGGGTGCTATTGGTGCAGCCGTAGGCTATGACCCAACCAAACCGGTTTATGACCCAACTTCACGTTATGCAGGTTATAGTGCGTGGTCAGACTCGGTAACAGGGCTTCTCGGAGGTTTAGCCCCGCTTAACCCAATGGCGATGTTATTCCTTACTGATGACAACTCCAAAGTGTATAACTTCATCGGAAATTTAAAAGCCGATTACAAATTACCTTTCTTTCCTGAGGTAATCGCTACGGTGAATGTAGGGTTAGACCACAGTAATGGTAAAGGAGATAGAATTATCGACCCTCGCTACCCCAATTCGTCAAGCAACTTTGCAGGAAATCATAAAGTTTATGATAACAAAACCACTAACAAGTTATTCGATGCTTATTTGAATTACAACAAGGAGGTAAATAATCACAACATCGGTTTGATGGTAGGGCATTCTTACCAATCTTTTGAATTTGACAATCACGAAACCTTTTATGAAACCTTTGTAAATCCGGGAGATAATAAAGAAACACCAAAAATCGATAAAAGCAAAAACGTGTTGATGTCTTTCTTTGGTCGTGCCAATTACAGCTACAAAGATAAATATTTGCTCACAGCAACACTTCGTGCTGATGCCTCATCTAAATTAGCAAAAGAGCATCGTTGGGGATATTTCCCATCGGTAGCATTGGCGTGGAACATCGCTAATGAGAATTTCCTAAAAGAAAATGAAACGGTTAATGAGTTGAAATTACGTTTAGGATATGGTGAAGTGGGTAACGTTAACGGATTAGGAGATTATATTTTCTTAACCAACTATACACGTAGTACAAACGGAGCTTCTTATCAGTTTGGCGATAACTTCTACCAAACCTACCGACCAAGTGTAGTAAACACCGACTTGCGTTGGGAAATCGGTAATACGATCAATGCAGGTATTGATTTTGGTTTTTGGCAAAATCGCTTAACAGGAACTATTGATGTATATCGTAAACTGACCAAAGATTTGATTGCACCAAGCACTGTGGATGCCTTCACCAATTTCAGTAACGAAGTAAAAGCTAATATTGGTAATATGGAAAACCGAGGAATTGAATTGGGCATTGGTTACACTCCTTTCCGTACCGATGATTTCCGTTGGACAATCAATTACAATGTTGCCTATAACGAAAATACATTGAAAAAACTTCCGAAAGTAGAAGACGTTGGAGGTGTCTCAGGAGGAACTGATAATGAAGTTCAACGCCACCAAGAGGGGCAAACTCCATTTACATTCTTCGTATTCCAACAAGTGTACGATGCTAATGGTAAGCCTATTGAAAACGTATTCGTTGATAGAAACAGCGATGGAGTTATCAATAACGACGACCGCTATTTGTACAAATCACCATTTGCTCCTGTAACAATGGGATTAACGATGGATTTCAGCTACAAAAATTGGGATTTGAACATTATTACACGTGCCAATATCGGTAACTATGTGTACAACAACACGCAATCTTCTTTAAGTCAGTTTGAAACAGCTGTTGATGGACAGTACTTGCGTAACTTAATATCAAATTATAACGACACCAAGTTCACAAAACTTAGCGGATTGGGCGTAATAAGTGATTATTTTGTAGAGAATGCCTCCTTCTTTAAGTTGGATAACATTACTTTAGGGTACACATTCCCAACTACAAAATACAATATTCGCCTATACGGAACAATGCAAAATGTATTGACCCTTACTAAGTACAAAGGCTTAGATCCTGAGGTATTTGGAGGAATTGATAATAATTTCTATCCTCGTCCGAAAACCTATTTGGTAGGTTTGAGCGTGAATTTTTAGTCAAAATACAACGAATAAAATTTTTGAAAAATGAAAAGATATACCACATATAAGATATTCGGATTAGCTTTAGCCTTGTCGCTAACGGGCTGTATGAAAGACCTTGATCAGTCGCCTATTGACCCCGATAGCTTTACACAAGTGCAAGTGTTTGCCAATCCAACAGAAGCCAAAAGTGCTTTGGCTAAGGTCTATGCCTCCTATGCCTTAACCGGACAACAAGGGCCTCAAGGACAGAGTGATATAACAGGAATAGATGAAGGATATTCACAATTTTCTCGGCTTTATTTCGCCGCTCAAGAGCTTACTACAGAAACCGCTTTAGTAGGGTGGGCTGACCAAACCATTAAGGATTTCCACGCGTTATCTTGGTCTTCTTCTGATATGTTTCTTAACGGATTGTACAACCGCTTGGGGCAACAAATTTCCTTTGCCAATTCATTTATCACCAATGCAGAAGCGTTAAGCTCCGATGCTCAGGTGAGAGCATTCATTGCTGAGGCTCGTTTCTTACGTGCCTATTCGTACTATTGCTTGATGGATTTGTTCGCCAACGTGCCATTAGCTACCAAAGTACAAGCTACTTTACCTACGCAAAGCAACCGTCAGGAAATATTCCAATTTGTAGAAAGCGAATTGAAAGCCATTGAGGGCGAGTTGAAAGCTGCCAAATCCAACGAGTACGGTCGTGTAGATGCTGCCGCTGCACAAGCACTATTGAGCCGTTTGTATCTGAATGCAAAAACGTGGGTAGGCACCGAGCGTTATGCTGATTGTGTGGCGTATGCCGAAAAAGTAATCAACTCAGGATATGCCTTGCATAATGATTACAGACAATTGTTTATGGCAGATAATGATACCAACGGAGCTCAAAACGAATTTATTTTTGTGTTGAACTACGATGGCATCCAAGCCAATACGTGGGGAGGTGTTACTAACTTGTTGCTTGGGTCTATCGGAGGCTCAATGAAACCGGAGAATTACGGAGTTGTCGAGGGTTGGCACGGATACAGAACAACCAAAGAATTTGTTTCTAAATTCGAGACCAAAACCACCAATGTCAACGGAGAGCCAACAGCTTGGAACGACCAACGAGCAATGTTTTATACCGATGGACAGTCCTACGAAATCAACAATATTAGTGAATTCACCGAAGGCTATGCACTGCCTAAGTTTACCAATCGTACTTCAACAGGAGGCAAAGGAAAAGACCCGTCAGGGAAACACCCTGATACCGATTTGCCTATCATTCGTTTGGCAGAGATTTATTTGAACTATGCGGAGGCTGTAGTACGTGGCGGAGGTGGAAGCAAAGCAACTGCGGTAGGCTATGTAAATCAACTACGCACACGTGCAGGAGCAACCCCTATTACCGAAGCAGAACTTACCGCCGATTTTATCTTAGATGAACGTGCTCGTGAGTTGTATTGGGAAGGATTGCGTCGTACTGATTTGATTCGCTACGGAAAATTCACCACAGCCGACTATCTATGGACATTCAAAGGAGGAGCCATCACAGGGGTGGGTACAGGTGAGCACAGAAATATCTTCCCCATACCGGCAAGTGTACTATTGGCAAATCCGAACTTAAAACAAAACACGGGATATTAATTGTAAAAATAAATGGGTATGAAAAATATATTCAAAGCAGGGACATTATTCGGGCTGCTATTTGTCGCCACATCGTGTGAGAAAGATGAAGAGAAAGCGGTGCTTAATGCCGAAGCTAAAATAGAAATGAGTTTGTCTGCCAATACGTTGGCTTTGGACAAAGAGAAAGGAAGTGAAACAGCACTTAGCGTTTCGTGGGAAACGCAACAGCTGAACCTAAATTTGGGGCATTCGTACAGCATTTTGTTGGAAAGCAACGGAAAAAGCAAAGAGGTATCCGTAACCAAATCGCCATATAGTTTTTCTCACGTTGAACTTAACAAAATTTTACTTGCCAACTTAGAGCTTGCCGCAGGAACAGAGGCAGAAGTAAAAGTAACGCTTAAAGATGCCGTTAGTAATACGTATAGTATTCCTACCCAAGCAAAAACCATTAAAATAACACCTTATGCTGACCTTATCGAGCCTACTGAATGGGGTATTGTAGGACACGCAACACCTAATGGGTGGGATGGTCCCGATCTTCCATTTTGGAAAAACCCGACCAATAGCAATGAAAGGATAGCTTATGTGGCTTTGAAAGACGGCGAAATCAAATTCCGTAAAAACAATGCTTGGGCAGAAAATTATGGTGATGACGGGAAAAATGGAAGTCTTGAAAACGGAGGGGCTAACATTCCTGTTACTGCAGGGATATACAAAATCGTTTGGAACATTAACGAAAAAACCTACACCATTGAGAAATACTCGTGGGGAATTATCGGAGATGGAGCCAAAGGATGGGGAGATAACGATGATATTCCATTAGAATATGACGGAACTACCAATACTTGGAAAGCCACAGGCGTTACCTTGAAAAACGGAGGTATCAAATTCCGATTTAACAAGGCTTGGGCAGTCAGTTGGGGAGATAAAAATGCGGACGGTGTGTTAGACCAAGAAGATGATAATAACATTCCCGTTACCGCAGGAACATATACCATTACGGTTGATTTCTCAGTAACACCGCCTACATATTCCATCAAATAGGTTTTATAATGACAAACTTCGACTCTTAGGCTAAGCAATTTTGTTAATACGCAGGGCAGAGAGTCGAAGTTTTTTTATACGATGAGGAAGAGGTAATATGTTAAAAATCAGGTAAATGTTTGCTTTATGTTTTAAAAATATGTAACTTCGGGGTCTGTATGTAATGTTTATGTCTTTCTAAATCCTGAGATTTTATCTTTTTGTAAGGATACAAATCTATAAAATCAGACAGATTTGCATTTTTGTAAGGGTACAAAAGCACAAAATCGGTGGGTTTTACTCTGTTGTAAGCCAACAAGGGTATAAAATCGGGCAGATTTCCACTTTTGTAAGGGTACAAAAACATAAAATCGGTGGGTTTTGTACTATTGTAATAAATAAAAAGAGAAAAATTACTTTAAAAAGAACAGAAGTAGAAGACAAATTATATAAACTTACCTATAAACATCAAGTAAAAACATAAAAAAATATAAAAATATGATTTCGAAGCATAATTTATCAAGAGTTCGCCTGATGGAATTTGCCCAAGTGATGGCGAATGTAAAAAACTTTTTAGAGAAAGAAGACCTTGCTAATTTGGAACTTACGGCTATTAAAACGGATTTTGACCGAGATTTTAATGCCTTTGAAGCCTCGTTAAAGCCCGTACGAAAGAGCGAGTACACGCAACGAATCACCGAATTGGACAATCAGCGCGATATACTACTGATGGGCTACATTGGGCATTGTAAGTTATTTGTGAATTTTCCGGTGAAAGAGAAAGCTGAAGCTGCTAAAAAATTGGTGCTAATCAACGAAAAATATGGTAAATCACCACAGAAGCAATCCTTCCGTGAAGAAACGGCTATCATTCGTAATCTGCTCGATGATTTAGCCACTACTCAAGTAAAAGCTATGGTAACGCTCATCGGAGCCGAGCAATGGATTGAGCAACTTGCACAAGTTAATGAAGCCTTTGCTTCACTTCACACCGACCGCACCCAAGAGCAAGGAGCCGTTGAGGTGGGCAAAACCCAAACCACTCGTGCCCAAATGCAAACAACATTTACCAAACTTATTACTCTAATCAATGGTTTGACCATCGTAAAAGGAATACAAGCATATCAAAATTTGGTAAATTCTATCAATGAAGAGATAAAAAAAGTAACTCAATAGTCAAGGGAAAAGTTTCAAGAATCAAGGATAAAGGATAAAGTTTCAAGTTCCAAGTTTCAAGTTCCAAGTTTCAAGAAACAAGGATAAAGTAACAAGGGGCAAGAACCGTAATTCGTAATTTGTAACTCGTAATTCGTAATTGATTCTCGTAATTCGTAATTTGTAACTCGTAATTGATTTCATACTTATGAAAAAAAATATTTTAACAATGGTTTTCGTTAGTCTGCTACTGTTTCAATGCGGTAAAAAGGATAATAACGATGCTCCCACACCGCCACAGGAGGTTACTCCGCTGAATCTCTCGGCAATGGATAACGGTAATCGGGTAATGATGCAGACTTTTTATTGGGATGTAGAACCTCGTGGCGATTGGTGGAATTTGACAGCTACCAAACTCACCGATTGGAAAGCTAATGGCGTAAACCGAATTTGGTTGCCACCTGCCACCAAGGGGCAATCAGGAGGGTATTCAATGGGGTATGACCCGTCGGATTACTTTGATTTTGGCGAATATAACCAACACGGCACCGTAGAGACCCGTTTTGGCTCGCGTGCCGAATTGGAAAATCTAATAAAAAAAGCCCACGACAACGGCTTAGAAGTTATTGCCGATATGGTATTGGGGCATAATTCAGGGGGTGGATTGGAACATAACATCACGCGTGGGAAAGACACTTACACGATGTTCAACGAGCAACACGGCAATGCTTCGGGAAAATTCAACCGCAGTCATTTGGACTTCCATCCGAATGATTACCATTGTTGTGATGAAGCTGCTGATTTCTTTTCAGAACAAGACCTCTGCCATCATAAGGAATATGTACAGAATTGGCTTTGGAAATCGGATGAGTCTGTAGCCAAATATTACAAAAACACAATGAAATTTGACGGATGGCGTTTCGATTATGTCAAAAGTTTTGGCGCTTGGGTAGTGAAAGATTGGATGGCTTCGGTAGGGGGCTTTGCCGTAGGAGAATATTGGGACGGCGACGCTCAAAAGCTCAAAAATTGGGTAGATGAAAGCGGAGGAGTTCCGGCTTTTGACTTTGCGTGTTTCTATAAATTGGAACAGGCTTTGGACAAAAATGATATGCGACACTTAATGGGCAACCAAATGCTTCGAACCATCTATCCTGATAAGGCGGTTACTTTCGTTGCTAATCACGATACCGAGAAAGACAAAAATCTTGATAATGTAATCAGTAAAGAACGAAAACTCTTGGCGTATGCCTATATGCTCACCCATAGCGGCTACCCAACTATTTTTATTTCGGATTACGAAAATGATGAATTCAAAGCCAAAATACAGAATCTGTTACTCATTCACCGTAGTTTAGCCGTAGGCGAGGAGAAATTCTATTTGGCTTCCGATACCGAATTTATTGATTTCCGTTTAGGCGATGAAAACAGCCCCGGATTGATGCTTTTCCTCAACAGTGGAAATGCCCCTGCTACGCGTACCATTCCTACACATTGGAAAAACAAAACTTTGATAGATTATACCCAACAGAGTGCCACACGTCCTGTCACCGATGCTAACGGAAAGGTAACCATCACGGTGGGAGCAAATAGCTATGGGGTTTGGTCAATTTCAAAATAATTACGGATTTCGATTTTTAAATTACAAATTTCGAATTACAAATTACGAAAGTTAGAGCCGTAATTCGTAATTGACTCTCGTAATTCGTAATTGACTCTCGTAATTCGTAATTGATTCCGTAATTCGTAATTGGTTCTCGTAATTCGTAATTGGTTCCGTAATTCGTAATTGATTCCGTAATTCGTAATTAAATCTCGTAATTCGTAATTAAATAAAAAAAGTTGTAATGAAAAAAATATCTATTATCCTTTGTTGCCTTTTGGGGTGGCAATCTCAAGCACAAAACACACAAATTTCGCCTGATGGTAATGTAAAAGTTACCTTTGAGCTAAATCCGTCAGGAAAACCTTTTTATAAGATTTGGTACAAGAATCAGGAAGTAATCAAGCAAAGTTATATGGGCTTGGAGCTTAAAAATACTACTGATTTAATTGCTGATTTTAAGGTTATTAAGGAAAAAAAATCTACTTTTGATGAAACGTGGCAACCTGTTTGGGGCGAAGAAAGCCATATTCGTAATCATTATAACGAGCTTTTGGTGTCGCTTCATCAAAAGACTTCAGATCGTTTTATGAATATTCGTTTTCGAGTGTATAATGATGGTGTAGGTTTCCGTTATGAGTTTCCTGAGCAGAAGCATCTGACCTATTTTACGGTGGTAGAGGAATGGACGGAGTTTGCAATGACGGGTGACCACACAGCGTGGTGGATAGTAGGTGATTACGATACCCAAGAGTACGACTATACCGAGTCAAAACTCTCTCAGATACGCCTATTAAATCAAGGAGCCATCAATCATAACGCTTCACAAACACCGTTTTCACGCACAGGAGTGCAAACTTCTCTAATGATGAAAACTGATAGCGGACTTTATATCAATCTACACGAAGCAGCTTTGGTAGATTACTCGTGTATGCACTTGAACCTCAATGATTCTAATTTCGTGTTCCAATCGCATTTGACTCCCGATGCTACGGGCGATAAAGCGCATCTACAAGCTCCTTGCCACACCCCTTGGCGTACCATTATGGTTAGTGATGATGCTCGTAATATTTTGGCTTCACGACTGATTTTGAATCTAAATGACCCTTGTGCGTACGAAGACACTTCGTGGATAAAACCTGTGAAATACATCGGTGTTTGGTGGGAAATGATTTCAGGAAAATCTTCGTGGGCATACACCAATGAGTTACCTTCTATTCAACTTGATAAAGTAGATTATACAAAATTAAAGACTAACGGAAAACACGCCGCAAATAACCAAAACGTACGTAAGTACATCGACTTTGCAGCACAACACGGCTTCGACCAAGTGTTAGTAGAAGGTTGGAATGTAGGTTGGGAAGATTGGTTTGGACATAAAAAGGATTACGTGTTTGATTTTGTAACTCCTTATCCTGATTTTGACCTCAAAGCCTTGAACGAATATGCCCATTCCAAAGGAGTAAAACTGATGATGCATCACGAAACCTCTTCTTCTGTAAGAAATTACGAACGACATATGCATAAAGCGTATCAGCTTATGAATGACTACGGTTATAATGCTGTAAAGAGTGGCTATGTAGGTGATATTGTGCCACGAGGCGAACATCATTATGGGCAATGGCTTGTAAATCATTATTTGTATGCCGTAACCGAGGCAGCTAAATACAAAATTATGGTTAATGCACACGAGGCAGTGCGTCCTACGGGGCTTTGTCGTACTTATCCGAACCTTATCGGAAATGAGTCGGCTCGTGGAACCGAATTTGAATCTTTCGGAGGAAATAAACCCTTCCATACCACCGTACTTCCGTTTACACGTTTGCAAGGCGGGCCAATGGATTACACTCCAGGAATTTTTGAAACCCAAATTTGGAACGTAAATCCTGACAACGGAAGCTATGCACGTAGTACCTTGGCAAAGCAATTGGCTCTATACCTCACAATGTATAGTCCGTTACAAATGGCAGCTGATTTGCCTGAAAATTACAGTAAATATTTAGATGCGTTTCAATTTATTAAAGACGTTCCTGTAGATTGGCAAAAAAGTATCTATTTAGAGGCAGAACCTGGCAGATATATTACCGTGGCTCGTAAAGATAAGCATAGTAACGATTGGTATATCGGTTGCACAGCCAATGAAAACGGACATACATCGAAACTAAAACTCAATTTCTTAGATAAAAACAAGAAATATGAAGCCACCATCTATGCCGATGCCAAAAACGCACACTATAAAAACAATCCTAAAGCGTACACTATTACCAAAAGAAAAGTAGATGCCAACACCACCCTTACCCTCGTAGCTAAAGAAGGCGGTGGGTATGCTGTGAGTATCAAGGAAATCAAATAGACTTACTACCAAGTATGAATTACGAATTTCAAATTACGAATTAGAAAGACGTGATGACATAAAAAACAATCGGGGCAATATAATTCTGTTGAAAGTAAATTCTACGGAATTGTATTGTCCCGATTATATAAAATGGTATAAGTTGTTTTAAATCAAACTATTCTTCTTCTTCGTTTAATTCATCTTCATCAAAAGAGTCATCATCGGAGTTTTGAGTTTCTATATCTGCTTTTGATTTCCCCTTTTTTCCTTTTTTAGGAGTGGAATCATCATCGTTGTTTTTTAGGAACTCCTTGATTTTATTCTCCAGTTCTTCGGTAAGTTCAGGATTATCTTTCAATAGAGCCTTTACGGTATCCCGTCCTTGTCCAAGTTTTGTTCCCTGGTAACTGAACCACGACCCGCTTTTGGTGATGATATCGGCATCCACACCAATATCGATAATTTCCCCTATTTTCGAAATACCTTCGCCGAAAATGATGTCAAATTCTGCGGACTTAAATGGAGGAGCAACTTTGTTTTTAACTACCTTAACGCGGGTACGATTCCCGATAACCTCACCACTTGAATCCTTGATACTTCCCCCACCTGCTTTACGGATGTCCAAACGAACAGAAGCATAAAACTTCAATGCATTACCTCCTGTGGTGGTTTCTGGGTTCCCGAATGTGATTCCAATTTTGTCACGTAATTGATTGATAAATATTACAATACAATTTGCTTTATTAATACTTCCTGTAATTTTTCGCAATGCCTGTGACATCAATCGAGCGTGAACTCCCATCTTAGAGTCTCCCATATCGCCTTCGATCTCACTTTTCGGTGTTAAAGCAGCGACTGAATCCACTACAATCAGGTCTACCGCATTCGAACGAATTAACGCATCGGCTATTTCCAAAGCCTGTTCACCGTGGTCAGGCTGTGAAACAATCAGATTATTGATGTCTACTCCTAATTTCTGAGCGTAAATACGGTCAAAAGCGTGTTCTGCATCAATAAATGCAGCTGTTCCCCCAGCTTTCTGTACTTCTGCAATAGCGTGTAGGGTTAAGGTTGTTTTACCAGATGATTCGGGCCCGAAAATTTCAATGACCCTTCCTTTTGGATATCCTCCAACACCTAAAGCAACATCCAAACCTACAGATCCTGTAGAGAAAGTTTCAATTTCTTCAATTGGAGCATTTCCCAATTGCATTACAGCTCCTTTACCGAAGGTTTTATCTAATTTTTCGAGTGTCAGTTTCAAAGCATTTGCTTTTGCTTCTGCTGCACTCAATTCTTTTGTATCTTTCTTTGCCATATTTATATATTTTCTTACAAACTGCTAATATACGTTTTATTTTTATTACACAAAAACATATTAAAAAAAATTACGAATTACGAATTACAAATTATGAAAGCTATAAGCGTAATTCGTAATTCGTAATTTGAAATTTAGAATTATTTCCTCAAGAGTATTCGTAATTCGTAATTTGAAATTTAGAATTATCTCCTCAGGAGTATTCGTAATTCGTAATTTGAAATTTAGAATTATCTCCTCAGGAGTATTCGTAATTCGTAATTTGAAATTTAGAATTATTTCCTTAAGAGTATTCGTAATTCGTAATTTGAAATTTAGAATTATTTCCTCAAGAGTATTCGTAATTCGTAATTTGAAATTGGTAATTTTACTTACAAGATTGATTTCGTTCCTGATGGAATTTTAAAAGGAAAATTTACTTTTTCATTCAAACGAATGCTTTTGAATGATAGTTCTATTTCGGTTTTTTGTAATTCTCCATCCACCATTCTTTGTACGTTGATTTTAATAGTATCAGGAAACAAGACATTGTCTACTTTCTGATATGTATAAGTCACTTCAGATTTTTCTTTTGGATTCTCAGTATTTGTAATTTCAAGGAAACCAATGCGATATGTTTTCGGAGTGATTCCGTAAATGGTTTTTAGGGTGTTTATGTTTTCGGACTGTAAAATATAGTTTTGAGAATCAATAAGTATTATTTTAGTGTTTGAAGTATCTTGATCATAGATATATTGTCCCAATAGCAATCGTTGTAAGTTTTCAAAATTCACTTCAAAACCTAACAAATCGCTGATATTTGAAAAATCGCCATCAAAGTGAGTATTTTCTAAGCGGTTGTAGTAACTCGCTTTTTCGGGAGTGACAAAAACTTTAGCAACTCCCAAAGGAGCTGAAAACCAAATAGCTTTATCTTTTTGCATACGAAAACTCAAAGCGGGGAGCGATGACATATTTCCTTCACTACCATGAGCCAAAGAAATACTACCGTTCACTGTAACGAATTTAGGAAAGGCATTACTATGATGTTGAATCAGGGTTCCGACCTTCATTTTTCGGTCAACTTCACCTGCTGAAACGGTACTTTTCTTTGATTTACAAGCAAAAGTCAATAGACCTAATGCTACTAAAAAAACTATTTTTCTCATTCGTATTTATTTTTTACCAGTACTTCCGAAGCCTCCTGTACCACGAATTGTTTCCGAAAGTTCTTGAACTTCAGTAAGTGTTGCTTTTTCATATTTAGCAAAAACCATTTGTGCAATGCGTTCGCCGTTTTCAATTACGAAAGGCTCATTGGAAAGATTTACCAAGATAACTCCAATTTCTCCTCGATAATCTGAATCAATGGTTCCTGGAGCGTTCAAAACCGTGATACCGTGTTTGGCGGCAAGTCCGCTTCGTGGCCTTATTTGTGCCTCGTATCCTTTTGGAAGCTCCAAAAATAAACCTGTTTTTACAATCACTCTTTCCAGTGGAAGTATTGTGATAGGAGTGGTTACAAAAGCGTGAATGTCCATTCCTGCAGCTTCTTCCGTCTGATAATTTGGCAATGGATTGTTTGATATGTTTTTTATGTTTACATTCATGTGGTTTAATGTTTTAAACTAAAGGCAAAGGTACAGTTTTATTTTGATTACTCATACAAAGAATCGTTACTAAAAACACATACTTTGTTAAAAACGCGTATTTCTTTCGATTCATAATCAACAGATATTCTATTTTTTATAGATAATTTTGGAATAAAAGAAAAAAAGGGAAATAGTTTTGTACCAAAACGAAAAAAGTTGTACCTTTACGCCTCGAATTATAATTAATCAAACAGCTTATGAAATTAAAATTTTTAACATTGTTCGCGTTTGTGTTCAGTTGGTGTTTAACACTTTCTGCACAAATGGTGTCAGTAAAAGGAACCGTTACTGACGAGGGTAAAGTGCCACTACCAGGCGTAAGTGTTTTGATCAAAAACACTACTCGTGGAGTAGCTACCGATTTTGATGGTAAGTACGAAATCAAAGCAAATCGAGGAGATGTGCTTGTATTCAGTTACTTAGGCTTCGTAACACAAGAAAAAACAGTGGGAGCAGGTAGTTCACAGACTATCAACGTATTACTTGTTGAAGAAGCAGAGCAGCTTGGAGAAGTTGTAGTTACAGCGTTAGGAATAAAAAGAGAGAAAAAATCTCTGGGATACGCTTTACAGGAAGTGAAAGGAGACGCCTTAGTAGAAGCAAAAGAAACGAACTTAGCTAATGCTTTTTCTGGTAAAGTAGCAGGTTTACAGATTGTTAGAGGAAGTAATGGACCTGCTGCATCTTCTAAAATAGTACTTCGTGGTAACAACTCTTTGACAGGTGATAACCAACCGTTGATTGTTGTTGACGGTGTGCCGATGGATAACTTTACAGGGGCTTCAAACAACGACTTTTGGAATCCAACCAATGACATGGGAAATGGTTTGGGTGATTTGAATCCAAACGACATTGAAAGTATGTCAGTTTTGAAAGGACCTGCCGCTGCTGCTTTATATGGTTCACGAGCAGGTAACGGGGTAATCTTGATTACTACCAAATCAGGGAAAGCCCGTGAAGGGTTAGGAATTACCTATTCTTCTTCAATCGGTTTTGAAAATGTATTTATGAAACCCGATGTTCAAAATGTTTTTGGTCAAGGAGCTGACGGAAACTATGATCCACTTTCAGCTTCAAGCTGGGGGCCAAAAATTGAGGGACAAATGGTAGAAGATTGGAAAGGAGCTCGTATTCCGTTAAGAGTTCATGATAATGTAGAAGGATTTTTAAACACGGGTGTGGATGTTCAACATTCAGTGTCTTTCCAACAACAGGTTACCAATGGAACGTCTATCTATTCTTCATTAACGCACGTTGATAATCAAAGTAGTATTCCTGGGGCTACATTGGAGCGTTTAAATTTAATCAGTAGAGCGATTTCTCGTTTTGGAAAAGATGAAAAATGGACAACTGACTTCAAAGTGCAATATATCAACTCGAAAGTTAAAAACCGCCCAATCGGGGGACAACGAGATATCAACGTCTTCAATTCTATGTTAAATCTTCCTGTAACAGTTGATGTCACAGAATTTTCAAGGGCTATAGATGATTACGGCAACCACATTTGGTATAACACAAGTGGTTTGAATCCTTTTTGGTTGGCAAAATACAATACCAATGAGGACTCTCGAGATCGTTTTATGATGAACGGTTCGGTTAAATATCAGTTTACCGATTGGTTAAATGCTGAGGTAAAAGGAGGTACGGATTTATACACTACAAACGTAGAAAATAAAACCTATGGAAAAAGCTCATTAACGACAACAGGTCGTTACAGTTTAGGAAAAGATACTTTTAATGAGACAAACTTAAGTTTCTTGTTTAGTGCTCAAAAGAACGACTTGTTTGGGAAAGTAGGTATGGCTGCAACTTTTGGAGGTAATTTGATGAAACGTCATAGTTCAGGGTTATCCATTGATGCTGGAGAGCTTGAAGTGCCAAATTTGTTTGTAGTAACTAACTCTAAAGGAAATCCCGGAGTGAGCCAACATTACAGAATGCACAAAATCAATTCATTCTATGGAACATACCAAATCAATTACAATCAATATGCATTCTTAGATATCACAGGGCGTAATGATTGGTCCTCTACTTTAAGTAAAGAAAATCGTTCGTTCTTCTATCCTTCAGTTAGTGCTTCTTTGGTGTTTTCTGAAATGCTTGAGAAAGAGTATGATATTAAGCCAGAATGGTTTGACTATGCTAAGTTGAGAGCATCGTATGCAGTGGTAGGGAATGATATGGGGCCTTACCAATTGTATAACTTTTATAAAATAGGTAAAGATCCTAATGGAAATACTACAGCAACTACCAACGATGTTCTATATAACTCAAACGTAAAAAATGAGTTGATCAAGTCATGGGAGATCGGTGTGGATGCTAAATTCTTTAACAATCGTTTAGGGATTGATCTTTCATTCTATAAATCAAACGCAACCAATCAGTTGTTGAATATTCCATTGAACTCCATGAGTGGTTACAAAGCCATGAAAGTAAATGCTGGAGACATTGAAAATAAAGGTTTTGAGTTAATGCTTACAGGTCAACCAATCCGTGGTGAAAAATTCTCTTGGGACATGGTTGTGAATGCTTCAAAAAATATCAATACTGTTAATTCTTTAGTAGAGGGTTCTGAACCTGTAACCCAGTATGGATTAGGTACTTTTGATAATATTCAAATTTTGGCAATGTCAGGTGAGCGTTATGGAGTAATTTACGGAACTAAATTTGTTAGAGTTGAAGACATAGCGAGCCCTCATTACGGACGTATCATTGTGGATGAACACGGTGCTCCTAAAGGAACTGGAGAAAAATATATCTTAGGAAATCAACAACCGGATTTCTTGTTAGGTTTTACAAATACTTTCACATACAAGAACCTATCATTAAGTATCCTTGTTGATGGTCGTTTTGGAGGAAAAATATTCTCAGGAACTAACCATGGTTTAAAAACAAGCGGACGTTCAGCGGCTACTGTAGTAAATGGAGAGCGTGCTGACATTGTCTATAATGGTGTTGTAGAAAGTGGAAATGGTTATCAAGAAAACACCAAAGCGATTTCGCCTCAAGATTTTTGGGTAAATCGTATGGCATCAAGAACAGGAAACTTAGGTATTACAGAAGAAAACTTGTTTGATGCAACAAATATTCGTATCCGTAATCTACAATTGAATTATCGTTTACCTGATGATTGGGTGAAAGGATTAGGAGCCCAAAGTGCAAAGGTTGGAATGTCTGTAAATAACGTAGTGATGCTAAAAAGTTACTTGAACGGTGTTGACCCAGAGTCTGTGTTTGCTACAGGAACTAATGCAGTTGGATATGAAAACTTCTCTTCTCCAACAATGCGTTCTTATTATTTCAATGTAACGGTAAGTTTTTAATATAAAAATAAGGGATAAAATGAAAAATAAATATATTTTAATTGGATTGTTGGGAGCGTTTTCCTTGTCTTCTTGTGATGATTTTGAAGAAATTAACGTGGATCCAACAGCTGTTGGGGTGGAGCAAGTACAGGTGGAGTATCTAATTAACAATTCCATCGTAGGAGCTCAGCAAAATCCTCACGTATCGGAAAGGGCATTTGTTCTGTATTGGAAAGCAGCAGGTCGTATGGACAGAATTAGTGGATTGCCAACAGGTTCATACAATAATGATTGGTCAACTGATTATTATAATTCTTTGTCTGATTGGTTAAAAAATATCAATACAGCGATACAAGTAGCCGAAGAGAAGAAAGCATTAGGCAAAAATGAACCTTATTCTGATAACTTGCTTCAAGTAGCTCGTATTTGGAGAGTTTATTTGATGAGTGAGGCTACCGATAATTTTGGTCCAATGCCCCTAAAAGGATTCCAAGGGGTAAATCCTGATTTCAATAGCGTTGAGGAAATTTATGGATTTATGCTCAAGGAATTAGAAGAGGCAACTGCGAAATTAGACATGGGTGTAACAGGATTATCTCAAAACGTTAAAAAGCAAGACCCTGCGTACAAATATGACTTTGCAAAATGGAAAAAATACGGAAATTCAATGCGTATGCGTTTATCAATGAGATTGTCGGAAGTAGCACCATCGGTAGCAAAAGTTGAATTTGAAAAAGCTGTTAAAGAGGGTTATATCGCTGAGTTAAGCGAAGACTTTGAAGTACAAGAGCAGCCTGGTTGGAATGATTTAACAGGAGTAATGACTCGTGAGTGGAATATGCAGTACATATCCACTACACTAAATAACTTGTATGTTGGTTTAGGAGGTGTAAAGTCATCTGTTCAGTTGGCTGAAAAACCAAAGGCTCTTGCTAAAATCAAACCAGCAGACTGGTTAGGAGTTCATTACGAGCATCATATCGCAACGAAGACTAATAACCCTGTAGCAGGTTATTGGTTTGACGGATTGCCTCATGCAATTGATCCACGAGCTTATGCTTTGTATCCAATTCCAGGAGATTTAGATAATCCCCAGTATAATTTATATCCCTCTTGGTCAGTGGATGTTGTAAAGACATTTGAACGTAAGTTGATGCCAAAAAAAGACCATGTAGCGGATACTATTACCATCAATGGAGCCTATACTTGGAATGCTCATTCATTGGGTGAATGGGGAGATAAAGGAAGTTTGAATCAAGTATATTCTTGGCCAGGTATGACCCCTCGTTTGCGTAACAATTTACGCAATAGTACAGCGAAACGCTTGTTTTTTGGTGCTTGGGAGTCTTACTTTTTGATAGCCGAAGCTGCTGTAAGGGGTTGGAACGTACCAATGTCTGCTCAGGAAGCATATGAAAAAGGTATTAAAATGAGTTTTGATTATTGGGGAGTCTCTAATCATTACAATGCTTATATTTCTTCAGAAGAGTACAATCGCGTGGGAACTTCTGTAAAATGGTCACATACTGTGGAACCTACATCCGTTACTATGAAATACAAAAACGGATATACAGGAGCTGAATCAACTGTATCGTACAATTATCCTGTAAATAATTTATATCAAAACGGAACTGTGAAAAATGATGCTTTGACAAAAATCATCACCCAGAAATTTATCGCACAAGTGCCTTGGCTTCCGTTAGAAGGATGGAGTGACCATCGTCGTTTAGGGCTTCCGTTCTTTGAGAATCCAGCAATAGAAAAACCTTTAGAAAAAATGCCTGCATTAACCGATGCAAACTATATGGAAAGCAAAGTAGCATTTTTCCCACAACGTTTGCCTTATCCTGCTAACTTACAAGCAAATGTAAAAGAAGGATATCAACAAGCGGTTCGCCATTTGGGAGGTGAAGATACCGTTTTTACACCTCTTTGGTGGGCTAAAAAACAATAAATTTTTTAAAACATAATTACAAAAAAACTGTTCGATTTTTTTCGAGCAGTTTTTTTGTTACTTGTATTTAATGTAATTGTACTTGGAGGTTGAATCTAAGATTAACTGTGATAAAAAAAATTTGGAACAAAACGAAAAAATAACTACCTTTCGCCTGTCTATTAGTAAATTCAAAAATATGTATAAAAAAATCATTCCCTTAGGATGTGTGCTTTTGGCAGTATCTTGTTCTGAAAAGGTTAAAGAACAAGAAGTTAAGATTAACTATCCACAAACCAAAAAGGTAGATACCGTTGATGTTTATTTCGATACAAAAATTGAGGATCCTTACCGTTGGCTCGAAGATGATCGCAGTGAAGAGACTGCCAATTGGGTAAAGGCTCAGAATGAGGTTACCTTTGGTTATTTAGAGAAAATACCATATAGAAAAACGATTAAGCAACGTTTAGAAAAACTTTGGAACTATGAGAAAGTTGGAGCTCCGTTCCAAGAGGGAGATTACATCTATTACTATAAAAATGACGGACTTCAAAACCAAAGTGTTCTTTATCGCAAAGATAAAGACGGCAAAGAAGAAGTTTTCTTGAATCCTAATGAGTTTTCAAAAGATGGAACAACTTCTTTGGCAAATCTTAGTTTTACTGAAGATGGAACACTTCTAGCGTACCAAATTTCCGAAGGAGGTAGTGATTGGCGAAAACTTATCGTCATGAATGCTGTAACTCGGGAAATTATTGGTGACACCTTGGTGGATGTAAAATTCAGTGGCATTTCTTGGAATGGAAAAGAGGGATTCTATTATTCAAGTTATGACAAACCCAAAGGAAGTGAGCTCTCAGCGAAGACCGATACACATAAATTGTTTTACCATAAACTAAATACACCACAAAAGGAAGATAAACTTATTTTTGGTGGCACCGCAGACCAAAAATACCGTTATATTTCTGGCTATGTGTCTGATGATGGGAACTATTTGTTCGTATCTGGGGCAAATTCAACTTCAGGAAACAAATTGTTTGTTAAAGATTTAAAAAATCCAAAATCGACTTTTGTAGCAATTACTGAAAATTTCGATAATGATACCCAAGTAATTAACAACAAGGGTTCAAAACTTTATTTGGTTACAAACTTAAATGCTCCTAACAAACGTTTGGTAAGTGTGGATATTTCTGATCCAAAACCTGAGAATTGGAAAGATATCATCCCAGAAATTGATAATGTACTATCAGTTTCATTAGCAGGAGATTATATCTTCGCTCGTTATATTGTAGATGCAGTTTCTAAAGTAAAACAATATGATTATGAAGGAAAACTTATCCGTGAGATAAAATTGCCAGGTGTGGGTTCAGCAGGAGGATTCAACGCTAAAAAAGATGAAAAAGAAACTTATTTTTCTTTCACAAACTACAACACACCAGGTAAAATTTATAAAATGAATTTAGATTCAGGAGATTATCAATTATACTGGGAGCCTAAAATAGACTTTAATTCCGATAATTTCGAATCCAAGCAAGTGTTTTATATCTCCAAAGATGGTACAAAAGTTCCGATGATTATTACCTATAAGAAAGGAATCAAACTTGACGGGAAAAATCCTACCATACTGTACGGTTACGGAGGATTCAATGTAAGTTTAACACCTAATTTCAATATTTCCAATGCCGTATGGCTTGAAAATGGAGGAGTTTATGCTGTTGCCAATTTGCGTGGAGGTGGTGAATATGGAAAAAAATGGCATGATGCAGGAACCAAAATGCAGAAACAAAATGTGTTTGACGATTTTATAGCTGCAGCTAACTATTTAATTACCGAGCAGTATACATCAGCTAATCATTTAGCAATCAGTGGAGGTTCAAACGGAGGGTTGCTAGTAGGAGCAACCATGACTCAACGTCCAGATTTGTTTCGAGTAGCATTACCAGCGGTAGGTGTGTTAGATATGTTGCGTTACCATACCTTTACTGCAGGGGCAGGTTGGGCATATGATTATGGAACAGCAAATGACAGCAAAGAAATGTTTGATTATTTAAGAAGCTATTCACCAGTGCATAACGTTAAATCAGGAGTGGAATATCCAGCCACTATGGTCACTACCGGTGATCATGATGATCGCGTGGTACCAGCACACAGCTACAAGTTCGCAGCAGAGCTACAAGCTAAACAAAAAGGGACAAACCCAGTACTTATTCGCATTGAAACCAACGCAGGACATGGTGCAGGAACTCCTGTTAGTAAAATCATTGAACAAGCAGCTGATGTACAGTCGTTCATTCTGTGGAATGTTGGAGTGAAAGATATTAAATCAGTGGGGAATTAACTCTAAATATAATACTAGAGAACCATAAAACTTCCTTTTTAGGATCGTTTTTAGAAGATTTTTTTCTGAAAAGGGAGTTTTATCCTAATGGATAAATAGTTAAAAAACAATTTTTGAATCTGTAAAAATAACGTATTTTTTTCGCATAAATACAATATAAAAAAAATATATTTTTTTTGAAAATAGATATTATAATTGGTGATTTGACTAAAGAAAATATGATATTTCTTAAATAAATACTTTTTTTTGATGTAAAGTAGAAATTACTAAACATTTGTAAATATAGTGTTAAACTTCAAATTCAACATTCAATAAACTACAAATAATGTTGTGAGTTTGAAAATTATTGTCTACGTTTGCAGTCCAAACTGTAAAGTTAATTTAAACAATGTTTATGGCAAGAAGATTATTAATAATGTTAACGATACTCACCTTAGTCTATTCCTGCAAACGTGGAGGAGGAGATCATAAAGGGGAGCTTGTTGGCGTTAAAGGAAAAAGTTGGAAACAACCGAGACCTTATGGAATGACCTTGGTTCCAAGTGGTTCTTTTATTATGGGTAGCTCTGACGATGATAAAACAGGTAGTCTAAATGCACCTGTTAAGACTGTGAGTGTTGGGTCTTTCTATATGGACGAAACTGAGATCACAAATAGTGAATATCGTCAGTTTGTCAATTGGGTTCGCGATTCTATCATTAGAACAAATCTCGCCGAATTAGCAGATCAAGTAGGTCAAACGCAGGGTAATGGAGGTGTTGGTGAGTACGCATATCTAAATACAAATACAGAAAACATGAATGCGTATCAGCAATATATGTACAACACATATGGAGACCAGCAGACAAAGAAACTTAATAGAAAAGTACAATTGATTTGGGATACAAACAAGTTTCCCGATGAGTACTATTCAGAAGTTATGGATAAAATGTACCTCCCGATAGAGGAGTCTTATAACGGAAAGCGTATAATGGATGTTGAGAAATTCGTATTCAAATATCAATGGTTGGATATGGAAAAATCAGCTCGTGCAAAAGGAAATCGTAAGGATTTTGTCAAGGAAGAGCTGGTAAAGGTATATCCTGACACAACAGTTTGGATTCGAGACTTTGCGTACTCTTATAATGAACCAATGCACAATCAATATTTTTGGCATGAAGCCTACGGAGAATATCCAGTTGTTGGGGTTACATGGATGCAAGCAAAGGCTTTCTGCGAATGGAGAACCCTTAATAAAAACTCATATTTAAAAGCTAAAGGAGATGATGAGATAAATTCATTTCGTTTACCCATTGAGTCAGAGTGGGAATACGCTGCTCGTGGAGGTCTGGAAGGAGCTACTTATCCTTGGGGAGGTCCTTATACAACGGACGATAGAGCATGTTTCTTAGCGAACTTTAAGCCATTACGAGGTGACTACGCATCGGATAACGCACTTTATACTGTCGAGGCAAGGTCATATGAGCCTAATGGATACAATCTATACAATATGGCAGGAAACGTTTCGGAGTGGACAAACACCACTTACGATCCAAATTCCTATGAGTATATGTCAACCATGAACCCCAACGTAATTGATGAGAAGAATAGACGTAAAGTTATCAGAGGAGGTTCTTGGAAAGATACTGCCTACATGTTGCAAGTAAACACACGCGATTTTGAATATCAAGATTCTGCTCGTAGTTACATAGGTTTCAGAACAGTGCAGGATTTTATGGGTGTTTCTGAAGGGCAACAAGCTAAAACAGCTCGTGGATTTAGATAGGAATCAATAAATTATCAATAAAACAAACTAATCAACATTTAAAAATTTTATCTTATGGCAAAAGGAAATTCAACTAGAAAAAAAATCTTTAATATGGTTTACAGCTTAGGTGCTGCTGTCGTGATCATCGGAGCGTTGTTTAAGTTGACACACTGGACGATAGGTCCACTTAATGGTACCATATTATTGGCACTTGGATTAGGTACAGAGGCTTTAATTTTCTTCATAGCGGCATTTGAGCCTGTTGAGGAGGAGGTAGATTGGTCTTTGGTTTATCCTGAATTGTCAGGAGGAGCTCCTCGTCAAAACTTAGCTACTGCTCAGGTAGCCACTAAAGAAGATAAGGCTTTGAAAGAATCTCTTTCTGAGAAACTAGATGGTATTTTGGCAGAGGCTAAAATTGATGCGAATTTGATGCAATCGTTAGGTAAATCAATTGAAAATTTCGCGGGTGCAGCTAAAGAAATAGCTCCTGTAACTACTTCAATGACAGCTACTCATAAATATGGTGAAGAGCTTTCAATTGCTGCATCTCATTTAGAATCATTAAACAGTTTATACAAATTACAATTAGAAAGAACAGAGAATCAGGTAGCAGCTCAGGCTGGTGTTGTTGATAATCTCAATTCATTGAATCAACAAATGGTATCATTCCAAGATAATTTGAAATCCTTGAATAAAGTTTATGGAGGAATGTTATCTGCTATGGGTAAATAATTGTTAACTAACTAATTAAAAATTAATAACTTATGGCAGGAGGAAAATTAACCCCCAGACAAAGGATGATTAACCTTATGTATTTAGTTTTCATAGCTATGTTGGCATTGAACATGGGTAAGGAAGTTTTAAATGCATTTGGATTAGTTAACGAGAAATTTGAGGCATCGAATGTTAGAGCAAACGCAGCGAACATTGCAGCTATAGAGACGCTAGGAAATAGTGCAAGAGAAAATCCTGAGCAGTACGGAGAAGTGTACGAAAAAGCAAAACAAATGCGTGAATTGTCTGACGAATTGTACAGTTTTGTTCAAGAAATTAAAGACGGATTGAACAAAGAGATTGGACAAGAGGACAAGGGTGTCATGGAAAAAGATTATCAAGCAATGGATAAATCCGAGTACACGGACGATTTGTTTTTCAAAGGCGAGGGTTATAATGCTAAGGGACAGGAATTTGTTGATAAAATTGACAGTTACAGAGAAAAAGCCTTGGCTCTTTTAGGAGATGATCCTCGATACGCTGAACTTGTTGCAAAAATTAAAGCAAATTTTAATACCGAAAGCGTTAAAAAAGCAGATGGAACGATAGAAAAATGGTTGGATTACCACTATAAAGGGTTTCCTTACATCGCAACATTAGCAAAACTTTCGATGATGCAATCTGATATCAGATCTAATGGACAAGAGTTCTATGGTATGATGTTAGAAGGTAATTTGAAAGCTCAGATTTCGATGACTAACTATACCACTTTACTGGAACAAGGAAAAGGGGCGTATTATCAAGGAGAAACTTTTGATGGAGCTATTGTTTTGGGAAGAAAAGATGCTTCAACAAAGCCAAATGAAGTAGAGTTGTCATTGGATGGTAGAAAATTATCAGCAAATGAGTTTGATATTCAGGATGGAAAAGTGAAGTTGAAAGTGAATGCAGGAAATGCTGGAGAACATAGAATTACAGGTAATTTACACTTTGACCAAGATGGAAAACGTATTTCTGTTCCTGTAGATCAAACATTCTCAACAATTCCAAAACCTAATGCAGCTGTAATTTCTGCTGATAAGATGAACGTAGTGTATCGTCCGTTGGAGAATCCGATTACGATTTCAATGCCTGGAGTTGCTGATAACAAAGTGACGGCTTCAGCACCTGGATTATCTAGAAAGTCAGGTACAAGTTACGTTCTGAAACCAGGACAAGGACGTGAGGTAACGATCAACGTAGTAGGAGAAATAGATGGACAAAAATTCTCTTCATCACGTCAGTTCAGAATTAAAGACGTTCCTCGTGCGGTAACCGTACTTGCTGGACAATCAGGAACTGTTAAAATGCCTAAGGCGAACTTAGCAGCAATGCCTGTGGGAGCAACCATTGAGGATTTTGATTTTGAATTGAAGTATACGGTTACGTCATTTAAAGTTTCTGTTCCAGGACAACCTTCTGTTCAAGTGAATGGAGATAGAATGAATGAACAAGCTAGGGCTGCAATCGGTAGAGCAAGAAAAGGAGATATTATTCAAATTTTTGATGTTAAGGCAAATATTCAAGGTGCAGCTGGATATGTACCACGACCACCAGCTCCGATTTCAGTTGAAATAACAAACTAAAATAACAATTAATGAAATTTCAATCAAAAAACGTAGTTCTTTTTGTAGCATTTGTTTTAATTGCTAATCTTTCTTCAGCTCAGGCGAATTTGCTTAATGCTAAAAAGGTGGAAGATATTGGTAAGAAAACAGAAGCTCAAATTGATGCAGACAATGATAAACCATTACCTTACGGGTATGTCGATGAGAGAGATATTCTTTGGTCTGTGGAAACTTGGGAAATTATAGACCTGAACGAACGAGTAAATTTTCCGTTACTTTTCCCAATAGATACCTTGGATGTAAGTACTTATCGCCGTCCGTTGTTTGATGTTATTATGAAAAACGTTAAGAATGGTAAGTTAGACATCTACAGAGATTCTCATTTTGCTGAGAAGATAACATTGGAGAGTATCAAAGCCAGTTTAACTAAAGAGGATTTGATGGATGCGGGTTACGACCAATTGAACGCAGGTGAACAGGTTTCTGAGGAGTATAAAATTCGTCGTGATTTAACTGCGGGTGATATTGCTCAATACCGCGTGAGAGGTTGGTGGTACTTTGACAAACGTCAAGGAGAGCTCAAATATCGGATTTTAGCAATTGCACCAGTGGCTCCAGATGTCAACTTTATTGATTCAGAAGATGCTCAGGCTTCTTTGATTGAATTGTTTTGGATATTCTACCCACAAGCAAGAGAGATTCTGCATGAGGCTAAGACTTTCAACAGAAAGAATGATGCTAAACCAATCTCCTTTGATCATTTGCTAAATGCAAGAATGTTTAGCGGAGTTATTTATAAGGAAGCAAACGTTTATGGTGACAGACCAATCAACGAGTATTTACCGGGTAATTCGTTATTCCAGCTCTTAGAATCTGATAAAATAAAAGAGAAAATCAGAAGTAGAGAGCACGATATGTGGGCAAATTAATATTAAAAAATAAATTTTATAAAAAACTGTTTTGAAGCACTGAGTTGTTTCGGAACAGTTTTTTCTATTGAGGATAAATTCGATTATTGTATGTTTGATTTTATTATTGTTGGAGCTGGGTTGGCAGGTGTTTCTTTTGCCCATATGTTAGAAAATGAGAACAAGACGTTTTGTATTATCAACAATCATTCACAATTGGCGAGTTTGGTGGCAGCAGGGGTGTATAATCCAGTTGTTTTAAAGCGTTTTACTCCTATATGGAAAGCTGATGAACAGGTAGATTTGTTACATAACTTTTATGACCAAATGGAACAAAAATTGAGCAAAAAAATACGTATTGAGCAATCTATACTTAGAAAATTTAATTCAATTGAAGAACAAAATAATTGGTTTCACGCTTCTGATAAACCAATTTTGTCAAGATATTTGAATCCAAGTATTTTACCAGAGAATAATACACATATTAAAGCTCCCTTTGGGTTTGGAAAGGTTCAATACACGGGAAGGCTTGATGTGAAAACATATTTGACTGAATCTATCAATCGATGGAGGGATGAAAATATATATCACCATAGAAATTTTTTCTATGAGGATTTACATATTGAGGACGATGTTGTTTACTATCAAACTATTTCGGCAAGGCATATTGTTTTTTGTGAGGGTTATGGAGTACTTAAAAATCCGTTTTTTCAATATTTACCTATGAAACCATGTAAAGGAGAAACTTTGACTTTTTACGCCCCTGATTTGGATTTGAATGAAATTCTAAAAGGAGATGGTGTAATTATACCAATAGGGGAGGGGGTTTACAAAATAGGAGCTACATACGAATGGGATGACCTGAGTGATACTATCACTGAAAAAGGTCGTAAGGAATTGGTTGATAAATTAGAAAAACTGATTTCGTGTAGTTATGAAATTATTGAACAGGAAGCCTCCGTACGTCCGACAGTTTCGGACAGAAGACCTTTAGTAGGAAAGCATCCAAAGTATGACAATATGTGGATTCTCAATGGACTTGGCACACGCGGGGTAATGAACGCTCCGTATGTAGCGAAAGCACTTTATCAAACTGTTTTTGAACAAACTGAATTGCTCAAAGAAATGGACGTAGTCCGTTATCAGAAGTTTTGGAAATAAATAATTAAAAATCAGATATTTATCTATATCAATACTTTTGATAAAATAAGAACTTCTTTTTTTGAGCAATTTTCTTGAGCCTATGACTTAAAAAATTGAGTAAAACATTTTGTATGTAATAAAAAAGCATTAACTTTGGGAAGTGATTTTTTAATCTTTTAAAAGAAATAGATTATGTTCAAAGAAAATAAGAAGGTTATGGCAGAGAATACAGCAGCAAGTAGTAACAGAATAGTTACGGATACAAAATTTAAAGGAGAGATAGTATCTAAAACCGATTTTAGAATTGACGGGGAGGTGGAAGGAAATTTCCAAACCAGTGGAAAATTGGTAGTAGGAAAAACGGGAATAATCAAAGGTACAGTGATTTGTGAAAATGCAGATGTTGAGGGAAGAATAGAAGGAACGCTTCGAGTGAATAGTGTTTTAACTTTAAAATCAACGGCTGTTATTGAAGGAGATGTAACCGTTGACAAACTTTCCATAGAGCCTGGAGCAGTGTTTAATGTATCATGCACCATGAAAGGAAGTAATAGACCAACTAGTTTAAATGAAAAACCGACTACCGACAAAGCAATTAAATAAGTGGATACGATTCTCCCAAACGGGGTTGCAAATGGCAGTAACTATTGTTGCTTGTTGTTTTTTAGGAGTTTGGTTGGATGAAAAGTACGTGAGTTTACAACCTCTTTTTACTGTGCTTTTCTCTCTTTTGGGAGTTTTTGTTGCTATTTATTCTGTGATTAGGCAAGTGAAGAATTTTTCTGAAGACTAACCTATGAAGAGTTTTGTACGTTTTTTTCTGACAGTCTGTGTAGTAATCGCACTGACCCAGTTTCTTATGGATTTACTGATCAAGCAGTATGCTTTGAATCTTTTTTCTTCTGTTGAGAAAATTTGTTTGTTTCATTTGATATTATCATTAGGGGTATTAACCATTATTTATACTGTACACAGGCTACGTCCAAAATATACTTCTTTTGCTTTTTTGGGGACAGCTTTTCTGCGTATGGGAACCATGATTGTTTTCGTATTACCTTTAGCTAAAGCTGTGGAGCAAACTCCAATCACAGATGTTATATTTCTTATGGTACCATATTTTATTCTAACCACCATTGAAGCTATTTTTACCGTAAAACTTATTCGAAACGCAACCTAAAATAGTTGTAATAAATTCATAAAGTAAAATAACGAAGTTGTTACTTGTTTTTATAAAACTGATAATCAGAGTATTGTATATGAAAAAAATCTATATAATGAAGTTATTTGGTCTATTCTTTTTTGTATTTATGGTAGGAGCAAATGCTCAACAGATTTCAGTAGTTCCCCAACCAAACGAGGTTTTTTTTCGAAAAGAGAAGTGTCGTTTGGATAGGACTGTCATTTTTGAAATCGACAAAGCTTTTGATTCATTACAAGAAGAACTATCTCTTCTTTTCCCAACAGATGATAATTCTTCTAAATCTACTCTAAAAATTTCTGTTAAGCAAGATCATTCTATCAACAATCAAGAAGGTTATATTCTTGATATTCAACCTAAAGTGATTATTATTAAGTCCAAAGAAAAGGCAGGTGCTTTCTATGCAATTCAGACTTTGAAGCAATTGGTAGCACAGTCAAAATACAATCGGTCAAATTTCATAACCTGTATGAAAATTAATGATGCACCTCGTTTTGCTTATCGAGCATTGATGGTTGATCCTGCACGACATTATTGGAAGATGGAAGATCTGAAAAAATACATTGATGCAATGGCTCAATACAAATTTAATTTTCTGCATTTACATCTTACGGATGATCAAGGGTGGCGTATTGAAATTAAAAAATATCCGAAATTGACAGAGATTGGGTCTAAAAGAACAGATTTCGAGGGAGATAAACGTAATAACGAAGGGTATTACACACAAGATCAAATGAGAGAATTAGTGCAATATGCATTGCAACGCAACGTTCAAATTATCCCAGAGTTTGACGTTCCAGGTCATAGCGATGCTGCTATTGCGGCCTATCCGGAGTTAAGCTGTAATGATACGATCATTAAAGTACGTAACGTTGCAGGGGTTTCTAAAAATCTGCTTTGTGTGTCCAAAGAAAACGTTTTTAGGTTTATTGATGATGTGATTACGGAACTTTCGGATGTATTTCCGTGTTCGTATTTCCATATTGGAGGTGATGAGGCGCCGCTTGATAAATGGATTGAAAATCCATCGGTACAAGATTTAAAGAAAAGATTACAAGTTACAGATAATCACCAATTGGTTAGCTATTTCTTTTCAAGAGTCAATGAATCATTAGTTAAAAATGGAAAACAACCTTTGGTGTGGTTAGAATTAGAAACGCCTGAATATCCAAAAAACAGCATTATGTATTTATGGCGTTATAATACAACGCCTGAAGTTTTAGAAAGAGCAAAAAAAGATGGCTTTAGAGTCATTTGCTCCCCTGGTGAATATGCATATTTTGATTATCCACAGTGGAAAAATGATTTGCCTAACGTTGGTTGGATGCCTACTTTGACTTTGCAACGCGTGTATGAGTTCAATCCGTCATTTTCTTTAAATAAAGAGGAAGAAAAGCAGTACATCTTTGGTGTGGAAGCCACCCTTTGGGGAGAAAGTGTAAAGGATTTGTTCAGAGCGTTTTATATGACATTCCCCCGAGCATTTGCTATGGCAGAAGCAGGTTGGACAGAAATGCCAAATCGTAGCTGGGAAAATTTTGTCAAAAAATTAGATTTTCAACTGGACTATCTGTTGAAGCAAGGAGTGAATTATCGTCCCCCTGTGGAATTGTATAAAGATAGGTAGTGATACAAAGAGAATAAAAACCATAATTTCATGACACAATCTGCCACGTATTTTTACAAGAATATTTTTGTAGTCAATGAATAAATAACTACCTTTGTAGTCTAAAGAACAATCAAACAATTTTTCAATTATGTACGGAGAAATAAAAAAGCATTTACAAGCTGAAATAGAATCAATTAAAGAAGCGGGTCTTTACAAGAAAGAACGCATTATTACATCAAAACAAGGTGCTGAAATCAAGATTTCAACGGGAGAGGAAGTGATTAACTTTTGTGCTAATAACTATTTAGGACTTTCCTCACATCCCGAAGTAATTCAAGCTGCCAAAGATGCTTTAGATTCACATGGCTTTGGCATGTCTTCCGTCCGTTTCATTTGTGGAACTCAGGATATCCACAAAGAATTAGAAAAAAAAATAGCAGACTTTTACGGAACTGAAGATACCATATTGTATGCTGCAGCTTTCGATGCTAACGGAGGGGTGTTTGAACCTTTATTCACCGAAGAAGATGCAATTATTTCCGATGCCTTAAATCACGCATCTATCATTGATGGTGTTCGCTTGTGCAAAGCAAAACGTTTCCGCTACGAAAATAGTAACATGCAAGATTTAGAAGCTAAACTTCAGGAAGCAAATGCAGCAGGAGCGAGATTTAAAATTATAGTTACCGATGGGGTTTTTTCGATGGATGGTGTGGTTGCACCTCTAAATGAGATTTGTGATTTGGCTGATAAATACGATGCTTTGGTAATGGTAGATGAATGTCATGCAGCAGGTTTTATCGGAGCTACAGGGAAAGGAACTATGGAAGCTAAAAACGCTTTAGGTAGAGTCGATATTATTACAGGTACGTTAGGAAAAGCCTTAGGCGGTGCGATGGGAGGTTACACCACAGGTAAAAAAGAAATTATTGAAATTTTACGTCAACGTTCGCGTCCGTATTTATTTTCCAACTCATTAGCACCAGCTATTGTGGGAGCTTCTATCAAGGTTTTTGATTTGATTTCTAAAGATACATCGCTTCGCGATAAATTGGAATGGAATACTAACTATTTCAAAAAAGGGATGAAAGCAGCAGGATTCGACATTGTGGAAGGCGACAGTGCAATAGTACCAGTGATGCTTTACGATGCTCAAGTGTCTCAAATTATGGCAGATGAATTGCTAAAAAAAGGAATTTATGTGATTGGATTTTTCTATCCGGTAGTTCCAAAAGGAAAGGCTCGTATACGTGTACAACTCTCAGCAGCACACTCTAAATCACACTTAGACAAAGCAATAGAGGCCTTTACAGAAGTAGGAAAGTCTTTGGGAGTAATTTAAATATCGAAAAAAGCAAAAAAAATTCGTGAAAAGCATAAAAAATAAAAAATTATAGTTATATTTGCACCCAAAATAAAGTAGTAATCAAAATTCATTTTTAAGTATGAAGAAAATCAAAGTAACTTTAATTGCCTTAGCAGCTGTTTTTTCGGTAGGTGTTCAGGCACAAGATGAAAGCAATCCTTGGCAAATAGGATTTGGAGTTAACTCAGTAGATATCCGTACACCAAGTACTTTTGGAGAACTATTGAAAGATTGGGCAGGACCAAGCGACATCAACGTTCTTCCAGCTGTATCTCGCCTTTCAGTAGGTAGATATATCGGAAGTGGTGTTTCTGTTGAAGTTTCAGGATCTTTGAACAAAATCGAAAAAGGTTTCGGATATCAAAAAGGAGGACAAAAAGTAGACAAGTCTTTCTGGGCTATCGACGCAAGAGGTAAATATCACATAAATACGTTGTGGGAAGGAGCAAGATGGTTTGATCCTTATGCACAAGTAGGGGTAGGTTACGCTAACATCGACAAAGAAGGAGAATTCAAATTTTTAGGAGGTGCTGGAGCTAACTTCTGGTTTACTCAAAATATCGGTTTGAATGCTCAGACTACTTACAACCACATGCCAAAAGGTGAAGTAGGTTTAGACTATGCTCAACACTCTTTAGGTGTTACTATCAAATTTGGTAGCAAAGACACTGACGGAGACGGAATCATTGATGAAAAAGATGAGTGTCCAGAAGTAGCTGGTCCAAAAGAATTAAACGGATGTCCTGATTCAGACGGAGACGGAATCGCTGATAAAGATGACGCTTGTCCAAACGATGCAGGTTCAAAAGATTTCAACGGATGTCCTGATTCAGACGGAGACGGAATCGCTGATAAAGATGACGCTTGTCCAAACCAAGCTGGTCCAAGATCATTGAACGGATGTCCTGACTCAGACGGGGATGGCGTAGCTGATAAAGATGACGCTTGTCCAAAAGTAGCTGGTCCAAAAGAAAACAAAGGTTGTCCTTGGCCAGACACTGATAAAGATGGTGTTTATGACAAAGATGATGAGTGTCCGCAAGTAGCTGGTCCTGCATCTAACAAAGGTTGCCCAGAGGTTACTGAAGAAGTACAAAAAACATTGAATGAGTATGCTAAAACTATCTTGTTCGAAACAGGTAAAGCTTCTATCAAACCTCAGTCAGCTGCAGTATTAGAGCAAATCGTTAGCGTATTGAATCAATATCCTAACTCTAAATTTACAATTGAAGGACATACTGACAGCACAGGTAACAAAGCTAAAAACCTTACACTTTCACAAGAAAGAGCTGATTCAGTAAAACTTTACTTGGTTCAAAGAGGTATTTCTGATACACGTTTATCTTCAAAAGGATACGGAGTTGAGAAACCAATCGCAAGCAACAAAAATGCTAAAGGAAGAGCTTTAAACCGTCGTGTTGAAATCAACTTAGTAAAATAATTTGATAAAATAGACTATAAAAAAGGTTGCCAAATGGCAGCCTTTTTTGTTTCTTTATAGGAAGGTTGGTTATCAGGTAGAAACTTCGGAAATTAGTATTAAAACATATCTCCGTTTAATAATACGTTTGATAGAAATATTAAAAATACCACTTCCTAAGCTTTTTGGTTCAACATTTTCCGACGTTATAAAAATCGAATAAATAAACAATTGTTTTGAGCTATATTTTAATAAAACAACTCTTATTACACTGGGCAAATATTTTGATTAACTTTTGGTTTTAAAAACGATTCTGTAATTTACTTCTAAAAAGATCATCTATCACAAATTTTTAACAGAAGTATTTCTTTGTAATGTGAATTACGAATATTGGCACAAATTTTTCATTCTCCCTCGTTTCGCAATTCGTTTTTTTTGTCTAAATTTGTCGCTTAAATCCATAAATCAAATGATACATTTCTTTAAAAATCCGAAGCAGAATTTATATGCGGTGCAAACTACCGAAAACTTATCTGAACAAACGATTTCTAAACTAAATTGGCTTTTTGGTGGAGCTAAGAAAATTGAGCAGGAAGTTCTCAAAGGATTTTTTGTAGGACCCCGTGCAGCAATGATTACCCCTTGGAGTACAAACGCTGTCGAAATTACCCAAAATATGGATATCCAAGGAATTATTCGTATCGAAGAATTTAACGAAGTATCCAAGGATTTTACTGATTTTGACCCAATGCTATTTCAGAAATACAATGGGCTGTATCAAGATATTTTTACCATAAATATTACACCCGAACCTGTTTTAGAAATTGATGATATTGAGGAATATAATCAAAAAGAAGGCTTATCATTAAGCGTCGAGGAAGTAGAATATCTTAACAATTTATCAAAGAAGTTAGATAGAAAACTCACTGATTCAGAGGTGTTTGGGTTTTCTCAAATTAATTCGGAACATTGTCGTCATAAGATTTTTAACGGAACTTTTATCATTGATGGAGAAGAAAAACCAAGTTCTCTTTTCAAACTGATTAAGAAAACTTCTGAAATAAATCCTAACGAAATTGTTTCTGCTTACAAAGATAATGTCGCTTTTATTCAAGGTCCTGTTGTAGAGCAATTTGCTCCAAAAACGGCTGACAAACCTGACTTTTTTGAAACTAAAAAATTTGAGTCTGTTATTTCGCTTAAAGCAGAAACACATAATTTTCCAACGACTGTTGAACCCTTTAATGGGGCGGCGACAGGTTCTGGTGGGGAAATTCGCGACCGCTTGGCAGGAGGACAAGGCTCATTGCCACTTGCAGGGACGGCAGTGTATATGACTTCGTATTCTCGATTGGAAGAAAATCGCCCGTGGGAAAAGGCGATGGACGAACGTAAGTGGTTGTATCAAACACCGATGGATATTCTTATCAAAGCTTCAAACGGAGCTTCTGATTTTGGAAACAAATTCGGACAGCCACTCATTGCAGGTTCGCTCTTAACCTTTGAACACGAGGAAGATGCAAAGAAGTTGGGATTCGATAAGGTAATTATGTTAGCTGGTGGTGTAGGATATGGAAAGAAATCTCAAGCTATAAAGCATCAGCCAAAAGAAGGAGATAAAATCGTAATTTTAGGTGGAGAAAATTATCGCATTGGTATGGGAGGGGCTGCTGTTTCAAGTGCTGATACAGGAGCTTTTGGTTCTGGAATTGAACTAAATGCAATTCAGCGTTCTAATCCTGAAATGCAAAAACGAGCTGCCAACGCCATCCGAGCAATGGTAGAGGCTGATGAAAATCCGATAGTTTCCATTCACGATCACGGGGCAGGTGGACATCTGAATTGCCTTTCTGAGCTTATTGAAGAAACAGGCGGGAAAATTGATTTGGACAAACTTCCTGTGGGCGACCCAACGCTTTCTGATAAGGAAATCATCGGGAACGAATCGCAGGAACGTATGGGGTTGGTTATTGGAAACAAGCATATTGAAAAATTAAAAACCATAGCCGAACGTGAACGAAGCCCGATGTATGAGGTAGGAGAAGTAACTTCTGATAAGCGTTTTTCAATAACTTCTAAAAAGAAAAACACGAAGCCTTTGGATTTTCATCTGTCGGATATGTTTGGAAGTTCTCCAAAAACTATAATGGAGGATACTTCTGTCAAAACAGAATATGAAGATTTAGTGTATTATCAAAGTAATATAAAGTCATATTTAGAACAAGTTTTACAACTTGAAGCTGTTGCTTGTAAAGATTGGCTTACTAATAAAGTTGACCGATGCGTGGGCGGACGTGTAGCGAAGCAACAATGTGTAGGGGCTTTGCAGTTACCACTTAATAATGTGGGAGTTATGGCTCTTGATTATCAAGGCAAAGAGGGGATTGCGACAACCATAGGGCATTCGCCTCTTACAGCATTGATTGACCCTGTGGCAGGAAGCCGAAATGCAGTTGCAGAAGCTCTGTCTAATATTGTGTGGGCTCCGCTTAAAAATGGAATCAATGGGGTTTCGCTTTCAGCTAATTGGATGTGGGCTTGTAAAAATAAGGGAGAAGATGCTCGTCTGTACGAAGCTGTAAAAGGCTGTTCGGATTTTGCTATTGAATTGGGAATCAATATTCCAACAGGAAAAGATTCTCTCTCAATGAAGCAAAAATATCCTAATGGAGACGTGATTGCTCCTGGTACGGTAATCATTTCATCTGTCGCGAATTGCACGGATATCACCAAAGTAGTAGAGCCTGTTTTAAAACGAAACGGCGGAGCGATTTATTATATCAATCTCTCACAGGATAAATTCAAATTAGGAGGTTCTTCGTTTGCTCAAATTTTGAATAAAATTGGGAAAGAAGCTCCGACTATCAAAGATGCTGAATATTTCAAAAAAGCATTCAGTGCTATTCAATATCTTGTAAATCAGGGTAAAATACAAGCGGGACACGATATAGGAAGTGGTGGACTCATTACTACTCTGTTAGAAATGTGTTTTGCTGAAAATGATTTGGGAGCTGATTTTGATTTTTCAGTTTTTAAAGAAGAAGACACAGCGAAATTATTATTTAATGAAAATATTGGTCTTGTTTTTCAAGCAGATACAGAAGCAGAAAATTATCTGAAATCAGAAGGGATTGAAGTTTTCAAAATTGGAACAGTAACAAATTCTGATATCCTGAATGTTAAGAATTTTGATACAGAATTGACATTTAATATTTCGGAATTACGTGATATTTGGTTTTTAACTTCTTATTTGTTAGACAAAAAACAAACTAAAAACGATAAAGCAACAGAAAGATATCAAAATTATTCTGAACAACCGCTAAATTTTGTATTTCCGAAGCATTTTACAGGTCAAAAACCTAAACTTTCGAGTGGAAAACGACCAAAAGCGGCTGTAATTCGTGAAAAAGGAAGTAACTCTGAACGTGAAATGGCAAATGCAATGTATTTGGCAGGTTTTGATGTGAAAGATGTACATATGACTGACCTTATTTCAGGAAGAGAAACGTTGGAAGATGTGCAATTCATCGGAGCTGTGGGCGGATTTTCAAATTCGGACGTGTTGGGAAGTGCCAAAGGTTGGGCAGGAGCTTTTCTCTATAACGAAAAAGCAAAAACGGCTTTGGAAAATTTCTTCAAACGCAAGGACACGCTTTCGGTAGGAATTTGTAATGGTTGTCAGTTGTTTATGGAGTTAGAAGTGATTAATCCTGAGCACGAAACACACGGAAAAATGGTTCATAACGATAGTGGAAAACACGAAAGCGGATTTACTTCGGTAACTGTTCAGAAAAATAATTCGGTGATGCTTTCTTCGTTGGAAGGAGCAACATTAGGCGTTTGGATTTCTCACGGGGAAGGAAAATTCCACCTGCCAATGGCTGAAAATGAGTATAATATTGTAGCAAAATATGCCTATGAGGGTTATCCTGCGAATCCTAATGGTTCAGATTATAATACGGCAATGCTTTGTGATAAAACTGGACGTCATTTAGTAATGATGCCACATATCGAACGCTCTATTTTCCAATGGAATTGGGCACATTACCCCGAAAATCGACACGATGAGGTTTCACCTTGGTTAGAGGCTTTTGTAAATGCACGAAAGTGGATTGAGGAAAGGAGTAAATAATGTTTTAAGGTGCGTAAACACGCACCTTTTTTCATATTTTCAACTTAATAATTATTTTGTAACTTTGTGCTGATTTTCAGCAAAAACTAAAAATATTGTGTTATGAAAAGTAATAATCTAATTTTTCTGGGACTTATCGGACTGGTGCTTTCCTTTGTAGGTTGTAAAGACAACTCGAAGCAACAAGCTACCCAACAGAATGTACAAAGCAATATTGCATCTGATTTTCATAAACCAGATGAAAATATCAAAAAAAATGCGGAAGGTTACAAGGAATATTTCTATGAACCCTCTATATCGGTAATTTCTGGTATTATAAAGATCAAAACATTTTTCGGGCCTCCGGGGTATGGTGAAAGTCCAGAGGTAGATGCAAAGGAGGAGGTATTTATATTAGAACTCAGAAACCCTATAAATCTTGTTGCAGACGAAGAAGATGACGGGTTTAATCCTGCACAAACTAATATTTTAGAAGTTCAATTAACCTCAACTTCCGATATTAAATTTACAAATTATATTGACAAAAACGTCCGTTTGACGGGAAGTTTCTTCGGAGCACATACAGGACATCATTTTACTGATGTTTTGATGGATGTTGCACAAATTAAGAAAGAATAGATTGATTTATAAAAATACTTCAAATAAAGTTGTTTGTCATTTTGTTTTTAGAAGTAAAAATGGAACGTCTAAATTTTATTTTTGTCAGCAAAATAAAATTGCTAATTATTAAATAAAATCTTAATATTCTCAAAAAATAGACAGCGAAAACGTTTATCAGGTAATAAACTTTTGTTAAAGTTGAAATTAACTATTGTGTATTGAAAATTATTTGTACCTTTGCAATGCAATGAGGGTGGTAGCTCATTGCAAAACTTCAAATAATAGTTTTCATAATTTAAAGTTTTGGTTGGTTAATGGAAAAGTCCGGTATTATTATCGGACTTTTTTCCTTTCCAAATAAAATAAGGGTAAATGACAAGAGGGTAAAATATAGTGAAAAGTATACCCCAATGTTCGTTTATAAAATAAAGAATCATTGTTCCACCAATGAACGATGAAATTCCCAAAAACAGATGAAATCTCTTAAAAAATGGAATATAAGTCCTTATATCCACTCTTTTGCATTCTTCTTCTGACATTGTATTGTAGCCTGAAAGGGTTTGTTCAGCATTCTTTTCTGTAACTAAAAAAGCTACGACAATATAGCATAAACTTAAAATAACTATCGCGATCATTAGTATATAAATTTATTGTAAAAAAAAACTGCCATAGCGTTCACAACCACAGCAGTTCATTATATTACTTTTCTTCCAAACGTACCTCAAAATCACTCAAAACGTTCATATAGTTGATAAACGCCTCGTAAGGAGAATCATACGGAGTGAAATACTTATGATAATCCGAAGTAGAGAAGAGTTTAGTCCGCATATGATAAAAATGTTCACTTGCTTGTAATCGTCCGTAATCGTCGGACAATTCTGCGTTCTTTTTCTTCTTTACAATAGACTGAATTCTAAATAATTGGTTGAACGCCTCTTTCTGTAATTCGTTTCCGAGCCACGAAGTAATGTCACGTTCTTCGTCTGTCCACGAAATTGGAAAAGGAACGGGCAAAACATCTTTCGCAGTATGTTTTTTAACAACTTCTTTCGGAAGAAGAAACTGATAATCATCATCTTCCATCATATTTTTTACAAAATACTCCAAAAAGTCGAAAATACCACTTTCTTTGCGATTGTAATGACCGATAACATCGTAATTCATAAACAGATTAAGCACTTCGGTTTCTGCCAAACTATGTTTTACCCACGAAGCATATTTCTCGGAAGTAAGCGGATATTCGCTCCATTGTCTGTCAGAAAATCGAATGGCAATATCATCACTTAATTTGCTGTTTTTCAGTAGTAAATTTAGATTTTCATCTATCGGATTTTTATACACAAAGTTAGGACTTTTCCAACCCAAAACGTGTTTTGCTCCGTCGGTAAGCATCGTTTTGAAACCCAATTTGGCTACTCGCTCTCCGATTTTGTCAGAATAAATCAAAGACGTATTTCGGAAGGTTACGGGCTTCTTCCCAAAAAGACTTTTTACCACATTTACGTGGCGTTTTACTTGTTGTTCAAATTCGTCCGAATCCTCTGAAAGAGAAGCCAATGAATGCGAATAGGTTTCCGCCAAAAATTCCACATTACCAGTTTCAGCAAGTTCTTGAAACGAGCGGATAACCTCAGGAGTGTGCATATTTAATTGGTCGATTGCCGAACCTGAAATCGAAAAGGCAACCTTGAATTTTCCGTCGTATTTTTTGATTAAATCCAACAGCAATGCATTGGTTGGGAGATAGCAATTTTCGGCAAGTTCCTCCAATTCAGAACGATTGGCGTAATTGTCAAAATAATTATGTTTCTTTCCTATATCAAAAAAATGATATTTTCTAAGTCGTTCGGGGTGATGTATTTGGAAATAAATACAGATTGACTTTTTCATAAATAAAGTTGTTTTTTGCTGTTTACACTGATTTTTATGCTAAAAAGTTAGTCTTATCAGATTGGTTTTTGATTTTGTCATTCAACGCTCAAAATTATAAATTTTTAATGATTAAAGCAAGAGATTAACAAAAAAAGAAATTATATTTTACTGAAATAGAAAGCCCAGATCGCATTTCATTGTAATCTGGGCTTTACTATTGACTTTTTAGTTTTTTTAAAAATTATATATTAAAGACAATTTCAATAGATTATAATTTTTCATTATGTATTTTTTGGTTTTATTTCCTACAAAATAATTATTCTGTGAATAAATACCAAAGCTACAATCTTTTCCTAATGGAATTTCTACACCAATTTCTAACGGAAAATCAACGTACCAGTCTGTTTTAGGAGGTTCAAAAGTTACACTGTTGATTTTTTGATGGTATTTTATCGCTTTATTGAACTGAAAACCAGCACTAAGTGTAAATTTTATATTTGTTTGTTCAAAATTCCATACGTATCCTCTTAATTTAAAAGGAATTTCTATGAATGTAGCTTTTACACGACTATAACCATCGGGAAGTAGCGCTCCATTGTTGAAATGAGTAACTCCAACACCAGTTAATATACCTCCTTTTGAAGAGAGTTTGTAAAATAATAAAGTGTTTATATTGTTTACATTTCCTGTGATTTCAAAGGCTTCTCCTTTGAGTTCTGCTGAACCTAATCCAAAAGAGATTTCACCTTTCCACTTCGACTTTTGTAAACTTTCATTCTGACTGTACATTACAGAAAAACAAGACAAAAATAAAATTGCTAAAAAGTATTTCATATGTATTTTATTATTTTAAACCTAAAGTTATCTGAGAAAATGATTTGGATATATTGAAGAGTCTGGAATCGGAATTTAATAATTAAATGTTTTCAACTCTTTTTCGTATGATAAACTACTTATCTTTCTCTCTATCATATCTTGTATATGCATTAATTTTTTATCTTTCCTTATTCCACGAGCTTTTCGTAAATGGTTTTGAGTTTCAAAGAGGCGTTTTCCCATTTGAGCTGATTTACCTCATCATAGCCTTCGCGTGACATATATTCGGCAAGAGTAGGATAGGAGAGGATTCCGTGAATGGCATCTGCCAGGGCGTCAATATCCCAATAATCGACCTTGATGGCGTGGTCTAAAACCTCAGCCACACCCGATTGCTTCGAAATGATAGTAGGCACACCCGAACGCATCGCCTCCAAAGGTGAAATCCCGAAAGGCTCTGAAACCGAAGGCATTACATAAACATCACTATAACGGAACATTCGTTGTACTTCGCCACCTTTTAAGAAACCTGTAAAATGAAATTTCGTTCCGATACCCAATTGTGCCACACGTCGCACCAACGGATTCATCTTCTCGCCACTTCCTGCCATTACAAAACGCACATTGGGAGTCCGTTTGAGTACCTTAGCTGCAGCTTCAACAAAGTATTCCGGACCTTTTTGCAGGGTAATTCTTCCTAAGAAAGTTACGATTTTCTCCTTAACGCCTCGTTCTTCCTTTTCGGTAGTTTCAGCAGAAAAATCAACCGCATTATGCACCGTGATAACCTTTTCCGGATTGATGCCGTACTTCTCCACCACGATGTTACGCGTCCAATTACTCACTGTAACCACAACGTCAGCAGCTTCCATTCCGCGTTTTTCGATATCGTATACCAATGTATTACGGTTGTGTTCGCCACCTCGGTCGTATTCGGTAGCGTGTACGTGAACCACCAATGGTTTTCCCGATAGTTTCTTGGCAACAATTCCTGCACTATACGTGAGCCAATCGTGAGCGTGTATAACATCAAATTGGTGATTTTTAGCCACCGTTCCGGCAACCAACGCATACCGATATACTTCCTCCATCAGGTTGGCACCATACTTACCCGAAAATTGGAATTTATTTCTGAAAGAAATGGTTTCTTTGTTTTCGCCCGTTTTCAGATAGGCTTCGCGTTCACGAGCAAAGGTTTCGGGGTCTAAATACGGAACTAAATTCGAACCGATTTCCATAAAGTTGATGTTCTTCCAAAACTCCTCAATATTTTCCATATTTTGGAGCATTTCCACATCACTTGCGTTTATAATCTGTGCGACGGAACTATCCTCATCACCCCCTGCTTTTGGCATCACGAACAAAACATTTACGTTGTGCTTTGCTAATCCTTTGGCGATTCCATAACAGGCTGTGCCAAGCCCTCCACTGATGTGGGGCGGAAACTCCCAACCGAACATTAGTACTTTTACACTCATATCATTCTTACTTATTTGGCGTTTCTATTTAAAATTTTATTGATTTTGCTAATTTTCTCTATTTTCAAGCTGAATTAATCTGTTTTTTTTTGTTTATGATGAAAGATTTTTATTGTACTTCATCAGGTTTTTCATCTTCTTCATTGATTTCAAAATTTTCAATTTCTTTACGTATTTCATCTAAAAGTTGTTTTTCTGTTGGCAGATACAATTGGTATTTACTTGTTATAATATGCTTTTGATTCTCAGGAAGGGTATATTTTACCACAGCGTCATTTTTGTCGGCACAGAGCAAAATACCAATGGTTGGGTTTTCGTGGCTGAGTTTCTGTGTGCGGTCATAATAATTGACGTACATTTGTAGCTGCCCTATATCCTGATGGGTAAGTTTATCGGTTTTGATTTCGATAATCACAAAACTTTGCAATAAACGATTGTAAAACACTAAATCTACAAAAAACTCATCTCCCTCAATATGAATGCGTTTTTGCCGAGCTACAAACGAAAATCCGTTGCCTAATTCCAACAAAAATTCTTGTAAATGAGAAAGCATTTTAGTTTCTAAATCCTTTTCATAATAGGTACTTTGTTGTTTCAAACCCAAAAACTCCAAAACCATAGGGTCTTTGATTATTTCCTTTGGGTCAGAAGGTTGCCTTTCATTTCGAGCAACGGCAAGTACGCTTTCTTTATCGTTCGAAAGCAAAAGTCTTTCGTACAAAGAAGCGTTTATTTGTCGTTCCAACTGCCGAGAAGTCCAATTATTTTTTGTTGTTTCGGCGATGTAAAACTCTCGTTTATGTTGGTCATCTATTCGCATAAGTATCTTATACTGAGTCCAACTCAATTGTGAATGCAGTGCGTTCACAATTGGGAAAGTTTTGTAAAATTGCCTATATAAGTTCAGTTGTCGAAATGAACAAAGGCTCCCGAAGTCGGGTTCTAACTTGGCAGAAAGCTCCTTAATGAGGTAACTTCCGTAATCTGCTCGTTTTTTACCTTGCTGTTCTTCCTCAAAAATACGTTTACCAATATGCCAATACATCAGCGTACGTGCGTTATTGACTGAGCGTATCGCCTTTTCACGAGCCTGTAAAATAATATCTTTTATATCGGTAAATAGCTTCATTGTTTAATAACTTCATCTTATTGAATTTCAGTGCTATTGCTGAAAATACCTATTACTTGTGATTCATTTCGAAAATATTACAATAGCAACTTCACATCCGCCCTCACATTGATACGTTACAACTACGGAAGGGATGTATCCCCTCCCTACATTGTGCAATCTTTACCGCCTATCGTTTATCCTCGAAACCAAACTCTCGCCAACGTTCTTGCGGTTCGCCCATTTTGATGTATTTTTTCAAAAAGGCATATACCTCTTCCGTTTCGGCAATATGTTTTTCTAACTCGGCGGTTTTTTCTTTGAGTTGAGCTTTAAGTTTTTCCTGTTCTACATTGACCTCCGCTGCTTTTTGGTAGGCAGTGTTTAGTTTGTCACGCATTTGAGCGGTAACACCCACAGGCAAATTTTCACCTCGTTCGGTAAGGGCTTTTACTAATAGTTGTGCCGATGTGATGATTTCGGCAAATGACCTTTTTCTCATCTTAATTTGTCTTTTATATTATAAAAATAGTTATTCTTGTTGATTTTACAATAAAACAGATGTAGAATTAAAATCTTCTTTAGTAGAACTTTTATATTCTAATGAAGAATTAAATAATTCATCAGTAGCATTATATTATCCATAAGAAGAAATATTTTCTTCATCAGAAGATTTTGTTTCTTCACGTGTAGAAGTATTTTCTTCTTATGAAGATAAAGATTCTACGTATTATCTGTTTTATTCTTTATTATTATCATTTATATTTACTTATAAAAAGGTTTTCTTCTGAACATTTATACGCTTTTTCGTAACGTACATATTCACCGATTTCGTTTTTATTTATTCAATAACCCCTTGTTTTCAAACTGCTCACGTGCTTCAATGAAGGCTTCGTGTAATTTTTTTTCCAATTGTTTTTTAGGAGGTAACTCTGTCCAATACTCGGCAACCATAATACCATCTTTATGGATTTCCAAAAGTTCCACTTGTTCCTTGCTATTTTCAGCACACAAAATCAGTCCGATAGGAGCTTCTTCGCCCTCTTGACGTTCGTATTTATTTAACCATTTGAGGTAAAGTTCCATTTGTCCTTTGTGTTTGGCTTGGAATTTACCGATTTTCAGCTCAATGGCAATCAATCGCTTTAATTTTCTATGGAAAAACAAAAGGTCTAAATAGAAATCTTCTCCATCAATAATCATTCGTTTTTGGCGTTCTACAAAGGCAAATCCTCTTCCAAGTTCTAAAATAAAGGACTCTAATTTATGTAAAATAGCCGTTTCAATGTCTTTTTCCAAATAATCACTTCGAAGTCCTAAAAAATCCAATAGATAGGGGTCTTTGAAAGTGTTTATAGGAATAATTTCCGATTGTTGAACCTGTAAATTAGCAATTTGCATTCTCTCAAAGGCTTTGGTAGTGATTTGCTTACGAAGTTCTCGTTTTCCTAAATTTTCAGATACTGCCAACTCAGCATAAAACATTCTTGCTTCGTGATTTTTAAGGGGGATAAGTATCAAAAAATGCGACCAACTCAATTGTCGTGCCAGTGGAACGACAATTTGAAAATCAGGAAATACCTCTGCAAACTGCATCATTCTTCGGATATTTTTTTCCGTAAAATTACGTCCGTATTTAGATTCCAACTCATTGGCAATCATTGGTACAATCCGTTTTCCGTAAGTAGCTCGTTCATTGTTTAATACATCTTCATTGATACGCTTTCCAACCTGCCAAAAGACAAGGGTAAGGGTGCTGTTGGCATAATAAACTATCTGTTGCTGACCGTTTTCTATTAAGACGGAAAGCTCCGAAAGTAAATTTTTGTTCAATGGTTTCGTATCTTTTTTCATTCCTTAATCGTTTATGGATTGTGTTTTATCGTAGGGGCGAAAAATATTTCGCCCTTACTTACATTGTACACATCATTGATTACATTTTATCGTAGAGGCGAAAAATATTCCACCCTTACATTTTACGACTCATAATTCATTGTCAGTTGTTTGGCTCGAAGGATTTCGGCTACATTTCGGGCTTTGGAAATGCAACCTCGCGAACGGAATGGCGGATTTCCATCGTAAATTGCCGAAATGGTACTTACGCCGTGTCCGCTTAATTCTTCCTCGAAATCAGCTAAAATTACTTCTGCATCAGGGATATAGGTTTTTCCGTAAATTTTTAAATGAGCTTCTATATAAAATCCTATAAACCAAGGATGTACCGACCCGTTAAACGTAGCTCGGTCGCGGTCGTACACGTTGCCAATACTTACGCTTTCGTAACTTTTATTTTTAGGTGACAACGAACGTAATCCTCGTGGAGTGAGCAATTCTTGTCTGACAATGTCCAAAACGCGTTTCTTACTTCGCTCATCAAGAGGAGAATATGCCAACGCACAAGGTATCAACTGATTGGGGCGAACATCACGATTTTGATGAGCATAATTCACATAATCTGCCAAGTATTTTTTGTCAGCAATCCAAAAGGTTTGATTGAAATTTTCAGCAATCATCGTAGGCAAATCGCTCCATTCTTTCAGAAAATCTTTATCCTTTGAGGCTTCTGCCAAAGCAATTGCGTAACACACGGCATTGTACCACAACGCATTGACTTCGACCACATAACCGTTTCGCGGAACAATGGCTCCGCCATCAAATTGAGCATCGACCCACGTTAGCGGACGACTAATATCTTCCGACCAAATCAGTCCGTTGTTATCCATTCGTATGGATTTATGCTGTCCATTTTTGTAAGTTTCCAAAATGGTTCGCATCAACTCGCCAAAGTCTTTCCAAAGTTGTTTTGGCGTTTTTTTGGTGTATTTTTCATACTGCTGAATTGTCCAAAAAAACCAAAGTGAAGTGTCGGCATCATATTGACGTTCAGCTACGTGCGTACTTACTGTTTTTTCAAAAAGTCCATTGGAAAAATATTTTTTAACTGATGTAAGTACCTCATCGAACGTCTTTTGAGTGTTTTCTGCCAAAGCAATTCCCGGTAAAGCGATGAACGTATCGCGTGTGTTGCTATTGTACCAATGATAACCTTCTTTCACACGAATTTCTCCTGCTTTCTGAATTAGAAATTGTGTAGCAGAATAGTTAAGGCATTCCTCAAACGAGTTTCGCTCGCGACGCTGATTGATAAGTCGGGTGAATTTCTGTTTGAGTTGTTTGCTGTTGTTTTCCTCCGTACTTGCCGAAAATACAACGCTTTCGCCTTTTTTGATATTCAACTCGAAATAACCAAGCGTGAGTAAATCTTCCGTATAATCGTATCCACGTTCTTTTTCTTTTTTATAAAATATATTACAATTCCAATTCGGTTGGTATTCAAAATCAGTATCTTGGCTTAACTGCAAATGCAAATACGGAAAATCAGGATAAAGTTTGGTTTTGATTCCGCCTTCAATTTTCTCAATATTTTTGTTTGCTAAATCATTGACTTTACTTAACGAATGAATATCACGAAATGCCAATAACGGATTCAACCTCAACTTAGTAGGGGAGTGGGCTTCGAGCAAGGTGTAACGCACCAAAACCTGAGGTTCGTTATGCACCATCAGAATTTCTTTTTTGAGTGTTACACCCCCCACCTGATAGATAACGGTAAAGGCTTTTTCGTAGGAAACATCCACGATATATTTATGTCCGCGAGGTTCGTACGTTTCGGGATATTGATGCACGGCAAAGTTGAAATCGCGTCCGTGTTGAATGATGGTTTCATCAAGTGAAGACAACAAGACGTGATTCTGTCCTCTGAAATTTTCGAGTGGAACTACCAAAAGTCCGTGATATTTTCGTGTATTGCAAAAAACAAGGGTAGAAGAGCTGTATCCGCCCCCGCGATTGGTGCCAAGAAACTCTCTGTCAAGAGAATATTCCAAATTGATTAATTCTTTCTTTTTGAATGTTAAATAACTCATTATCTTATTTTTTTATTCAGACGTTAATGAAATGTTCTGTTAAACGTATTATTAATTCTTTTTGTTCAGGTTTACTTTCAGCAACTAATAAAGCTAAAGCAACCAATGTATTGTCGTTGATTAAGTTTTCCACAGGTTTTTGCAAAAGATGTTGATTGATACGCAAATACCATAAAAACAAAAATGCTCCCGTACGTTTGTTTCCATCAGCAAACGGATGATTTTTTATGATGAAATAGAGTAAATGAGCCGCTCTACTTGCTACATTGGGGTAAAAATATTCCTCACCGAAACCTTGCTCAATGGTAGCCAATGCCGACTCAAGTCCGCTACTGCGTATTTGTCCGAAAAGTTCACTAGCCTCACCCTTTTCAACGAGTGATTTTTTGAGTTGGTCAATGGCTTTTAAAACGTCTTCATACGGCAAAGCGTTCATTTCTTGGTTTTTTAAAGAACTTTTTGGTAGGCTCTGTTGGTCGTAAGCTTGTAATAAACTCCAACTTTTTGCATATTTTTGCACAACTTTCAGTACCGCAACACCTTCATCGTTTATCAAAGTTTGATTTTCCAAAGTGGAACTCAATAGCGAAAGGACCTCATTAAATTCGATACCCCGCTCTTTTAGGCGTTGCTCATTAATGGTATAACCTTGAACCAAGTGTTGTTTTAGGGTTTGTGTCGCCCATTTGCGGAATTGAGTTGCTCTCTTAGAGCTAACTCTATATCCAACAGACAAAATTGCGTCAAGATTATAATGTTTTAACGTTCTCTTAACCTGCCTTTTTCCTTCTTGACGAACTACCGAGAAATCCTCGGTAGTTGAAAATTCATCTAATTCCTCTTCTAAAAAAATATTCTTCAAATGCAAACCGATATTGTCCGTACTTGTATCAAACAAAAAAGACATTTGCGACTGCGTAAGCCACACTGTTTCCTTCTCCAAGGAAACCTGCAATGAAATTTTTTTGTCGTCAGTGGTAAATATTTTTATTTCATTTATCATTTAATTTTGATTATTCATTATCTTTTTAATTGTATAATAACTCTACAATTAAAAAACTACTCATTCATTTTCAAAACAATAGCTAACCTTGACGGAATGTACAAACTTATTAAATTCTTCTCGTGTTTGTACTGCGTAAAATGCTCGACATTTTCATCAATACGATTTTGCCCTCCAAAGTTCGGATTGTCCGAATTTAAAACATAGGTGTATTTTCCTGCTTCTACCTCAAATTCATAATTATTAAACGACTCTGACGGATTGAAATTAAACACAAACAAAAATCCACCTCGTTCAAAAGCTAAAATTTGACGTTCGTTATCACGAACCAAAATATTAGGCATTTCTTCGAGTAAATTATTCTTTTTCACAAAATGAATCATCGCCCTATCAAAATTATTCAAATATTTGAATTTCAGATTTTCATCATCAAGCAAACTCCACAAACGACGCGCGTGATTGTAGCTCCAACTATTTCCTTCACGCGGAAAATCAATCCATTCAGGGTGTCCCCATTCGTTCCCCATAAATGCCAAATAGCCATTTCCTGCTGTGGCAATGGTTACCAAACGAATCATTTTATGCAAAGCGATGGCTCTGTCAATCACCAAATTTTGGTCGAAAACGCTCATTCCTGAATAAATTTCCTTATCCGCCAAACGGAAGAAAATCGTTTTGTCGCCCACTAAGGCTTGGTCGTGGCTTTCGGCGTAACTAATAGTTTTTTCTTCTAAACGTTTGTTAGTCAGTTCGTAATAGATATCGCCCACGTGCCAATCTTCGTCTTTGTAATCTTCCAAAAGTTTAATCCAATAATCGGGAACACCCATATGCATTTTATAATCGAAACCCATTCCGCCTCCTTCAATAGGAAACGCCAAACCCGGAATTCCGCTCATTTCTTCGGCAATGGTGATGGCTTTTGGATGTATTTCGTGAATAAGCTGATTTGCCAAAGTCAGATATGTTATCGCATCAATATCCTGATTTCCATCATAATACAAGGAGTAATTAGTGAAGGCTTTTCCTAATCCGTGGTGAAGGTAAATCATACTTGTAACGCCATCAAATCGGAAGCCATCAAACTGAAATTCTTCCAACCAATATTTACAATTAGAAAGAAGAAAATTAAGCACTTGTGGTTTTCCGTAATCGAACAAACGGGAATCCCACTGTGGATGTTTTCCCCTTTCGCCCGAGTGGAAATACAGATAATCCGTGCCATCAAAATAGCCCAATCCTTCGGCTTCGTTACTTACCGAATGCGAATGCACAATATCCAAAATGACTTTAATTCCTAATCCGTGAGCCTTGTCTATCAACTCTTTAAGCTCTTCAGGCGTTCCAAAACGAGAACTCACAGCGAAGAAATTTGCTACCTGATAGCCGAACGAACCATAATAAGGATGTTCCTGAATTGCCATAAGTTGAATGGTATTGTATCCCAAAGAAGCAATTCGAGGCAACACAAACAGACGAAATTCGGTAAAAGAAGTCACTTTTCTTTGTTCGGAGCTCATACCAATATGAGCTTCATAAATTAGAGGAGAATTCGTTTGGGAAGGTCGAGTATTTTTCCATTGATAGGGCTTTTCAGGCTGCCAAACTTGGGCGGTAAAAACTTTTGTATATTCGTCCTGAACTACTCTTTTTACGTGTGAGGGAAGTCTTTCTGCTCCACCACCTTGCCATTCTACATATAATTTATACAAATCGCCGTGCGAAAGTTCCGATTTTGGCAAACGAATTTCCCAATTTTCGTGGTCTATTTTCGTAAAATCGTATTTTTCAGTTGGTTGCCAATCGTTTTTGTCAAAAAGTAGATATATTTTTGTTGCATTCGGAGCCCATTCTCTTAAAATCCATTCATTTTCCGTAAAATGCAATCCGTAAAACAAGTGAGAATTTATATTATCAGACAGACGGGCACAATTTCCTCGCATTTTTTGGCAAATTTTCAAAAAATAGGAATGTCGAGCTTGAATTTTGTCGGCAAATCGTTGTAACAAAGAGTCTGTTTTTAGGATCGGAAGCATAGGCGGTTAATGGGTTAATATTTATTCTATGTTTGTTGGTTTTCAATGTTTTAAATAAAAAACACTTTCGCGGATAAAATTAATATTTTTTTAGGAAAAAAGCAATTATTTTATGAAAAAAAATAACGATGAATTTCAAAACCTTCATTGAAAAGAGATAAAATTCTTCCAAAATTTACGTATTATAAAGGATTTCGTAAGCTAAATGGGACTAAAAGTTTTTTGCTTATCAGGGGGTATGTGGTGAGTTAATATATTTTTCTATCTTTGCAAATGAAGTAATTTATGGCATAATGATTGTTAAAGGTTCATGAGTCGAGAATAAATTTACATAAAACTAAAAAAAACATACAATATGAAAAGAATAATTTTATATATCCTTTTTTTATTTCCTGTTTTTGGAACACAGGTGATTGCACAAGATAATGATTTGCCTTTCAAAGGAGGTGAATGGCTAAAATTTAAGGTGAAATACGGAATTTTTAACGCCAGTGAGGCTACTCTGTTGCTTAAAGAAGCTGATTACAACGGAGAAAAGGTGTTTCATTCTGTAGGAAAAGGAGCTACAACGGGTTTGGCAAGAGTGTTTTTTAAGGTTGATGATACCTACGAAAGCTATTTTGGTATCAGTGATGGAAAACCTCGTCATTTCATTCGTAATATTTATGAAGGAGGGTACACTAAGCACCTAAAAATGGATTTTAATCACGATGTTAATAAAGTGAAAATCAAAAATATGGAGAATGGAGAATTGTCTGAAATTTCAGTTCCAATACATATTCAAGATGTTATTTCAGCTTTTTATCAGTTGCGAAGTAATCCAAAGATTAGTAATATCCAAAAGGGAGAGGAAATTGCGATGGATTTGATTTTTGATGATGATGAGGTGTTCAAATTCAAGTTACGTTACTTAGGTAAAGAAAAGATAAAAACTAAATTTGGAACTCAAAATACTATGATTTTTAGACCGTTAGTTCAAGATGGGCGTGTGTTTAAAGAAGAAGAGAGTATCACAATGTGGATTTCGGATGACAAAAATCGCGTTCCATTGCGCATCAAAGCTACTTTACGTGTAGGATCTTTAGTGGCTGATTTAGATTCTTTTAACGGGTTGAAACATCCACACCAATTGGAAAAATAGAGAATTAAAATTTCATTAAGCAAATGAAATTTTAAGAATATTTATTCTCTGAAGATTTATAAAAAAACAATCTCAAATTTGAAAATAATTTGTATTTTTGCCTAAAATACTAAAAAACTATGAAAAAAATCACGCTTCTATTGGTGTTTCTCGTCAACGGAATTGCTTTAGCGTTAGCACAACCTAAAGAAACTCATTGGCAGACTGCGAAACTTAAAGGTAAAGTGAAATCGGTTATTTCCATTGAACGTTCTATAGAAAACAGTCAGGCTTCTTCTTCGTTCAAAACATCATTCACAAACGAGGGTTTTGTGACGGAAATTAATGCATTTGACGCACAGAATAAACAGATGATGCGAGTAGAGTTTGATTATGATTCAAAAAAGAATCAGACTGAAATTCGCAGTTTTTCCGAAGAAGGAAAAATGTACATGAAGTTAGTTGCTGTGTTTGATGCCAAAGGAAACAAGATTGAAGATACTACTTTTGAAGGAGAACAGCCTGTACAATATGGCAAATATCTGTATGATGAAAAGAGAAATTTGGTAGAGAAAAATTTATGTCTAACAGATGAAATGTGTGTTGAAAAACAAACATATGTGTACGATTCTAAAGGAAACAAAACCGAAGAAATTATTTTAAATCCTGAGGGAGATATAGTGTACAAAACACTATTTTCTTACGATAAAAAAGGAAATGTTACTGAGGTACGTCAATTCGAAGGAGGAAGTAAATTTGTTGCTAAGATAAACTACACCTATGACAAACATGATAACCCAACGTCCTCTTTGTCTTATGATGCTGAAAATAAATTGGTTGAGCAGACAAACTCTTCCTATATTTATGACAAAAAAGGAAATTGGATAAAGAAAACTATCTCGAAAGAGGGACGTGAAATTTACGTATCAGAACAAAAAATTGAATATTACTAGAGGAAAATATATTACAGAAATTATGAATCAGAAAAGAAATATTTTAGGGTTTGTTTTTGCATTTTTTGTATCGTTTGCTTATTCGCAAGTGGTTGTAAATCAAAATGATAATATTACTGAAATAATGGAACTGAAAAAAGACGTCGCAAAAAACGAAGTTCTTTTCCAAATTCAAATCTATAACGGCACTATTTCAGGAGCTAACGAAACTATGAAGTCCGCTAAAGAGCAATACAAGATGCCACTTTTCTTAGTTTTTGAAACTCCAAACTACAAAGTACGTTTAGGAAGTTTCAGAACTCGTTTAGAAGCAGAAAAAAACTTAATTGAGATAAGGAAGGTATATCCCGCAGCCTTTGTTATGTCTCCTAAAAAATAGGTAACTCCTTTTTAGGCATGTTAAAAAAAGATTCGCTTCGATTTCGTATATTTTTGAGTATGACCTTTTTGGTTGTAATTGCTTTTGCTGCCATTGCGGTTGTAATGGTGTTCCAATACCGAAAACAGGCGGAAGAATATCATATTGAGCGGCTTATAGACAAAGAAAATCAAATTAAAACGCAAATCCAATATGTACTTTCACAAACCACTTATCCGGTGGAAACGGCTTATGTTCCGTTGATTTTTAGGGAATCTATATACAACATTGCCAATATTTTAAATGTTAATTTTGACTTATACGACCTTAATGGAAGTCTTTTGAAAAGTTCCCGTGCTGTAATTGATAGTAAGGATACGCTCAGTATTCCCACCCCTGTTTTGAAACAGTTAGCCTCCACTTTGAATAAACGACTTTCCGAACATCATTATCTTGAAGATGGGAGGGGATACCAAAATTCCTACACCTATGTAACGGATCTCCAATTCAAACCCATTGCAGTACTCAGCATTCCTCATTTTGAAGACGACACATTTAATGAAAAAGCTCTCCAAGGCTCACTTTATAATATATCTTTAGTCTATTTTTCTTTATTGGTGTTAGCTTTAGGATTTGCTTATTTCATTTCGAGTTATATTACCAAATCCCTAAAAACGATTGAGAATCGTTTGGAGAAGACTCGATTACTGGAGCGTAATGAAAAAATCATACTGAAATCACCGAGTACTGAAATTGGACAGTTGGTGGGGGCTTATAATAGTATGATTGACGAAATTGAACGTAGTAAGGTATTGTTGGCAAAATCCGAACGGGAACAAGCATGGCGTGAAATGGCGAAACAGGTTGCCCACGAAATCAAAAATCCGCTGACTCCCATGCGACTCTCCGTACAGAGTTTTCAACGTCGATTTGATCCTAATGACCCCGAAGTAAGGGATAAAACCAATGAGTTTTGCGAATCACTCGTTCAACAAGTTGATATTCTGAGTAATATTTCTTCGGCATTTTCAGCCTTAACTAATATGCCTGCGAAGCAAGAGGAGTTTTTCAATGCTGTTCCTGTGGTAAAACGAACCTTGGATATTTTTGATTCGAAACATATTTCTTTCATTACCACCGATGAGCATATTTCTTTATTATTTGATAAAGATCAATTGGTTCGTGTGGTAACTAATTTAGTCAAAAATGCTATTCAAGCTACTGAAAACAAAGAAAATCCAAGGATTGTTGTTTCTCTGAGTAAAAAAGAATTTCAAGTAGAACTTACGGTGAGTGACAATGGTGTAGGCATTCCAACCGCTGACCAAGAAAAAATTTTTGAACCTCAATTTACTACCAAAACAGGAGGTACAGGTTTAGGCTTAGCCATGGTCAAAAGTATCATCACAGCTGCAAATGGATCTATCAAAATTCAATCACAGGTAGGTAAGGGGAGTACGTTTATTGTTCATCTTTAAGTGTTTTCTTGTACCTTATGCTGTTTTGATAAATGGTTGTAACTCAACTTCAAATTGATGTAATTACTATTGAACCCTAAAATAGGATAGTTCTATTTTTAGCAGACATGTATCAGAATCTGGGTCTTTCCTCTGGAATTATATCTGTCACATCATAATCGGCAAAATTTCGTAAATAGTTTTGTAGCGTTGTACCGTTAGCATCGGCGAAGGAGTAATTACCTTTACGTTTAAAGTATTGTTTCACACTTTGCGCTCCTGCTAAATGGGCAGCCGCTAAAATCCCAGATTCTGTGATGTTTATGCCATTTATTTTCTTACCCACAAAAAGATCTATTTCTTCGCGTAAAACCCATTTGTTTCTTTTTATACTCAATGTGAACAATCGTTCTTGTTGCTCAGGAGAATTCAAAAATTCATAAGTGTCTGTAACTCCGTAGAATCGTAATGCAGATTTCCCGAATTGGTATTTACCCATATATCCAAACGGATTTACTACAAAATAATTGCCTCTTGACTCTCTGTAAGCTAAAGCCTCTTTGAATCCGACAAATGTTCTACCAATAAAAGGAGGGGTTACTTGCTCTTTGAGCTCCGACTCAGGGGGAATAACAACCAATAAAGGTTCTTTCACTATAAAATCCTTGTGGATACTAATTTTTTTAGTACTAACTTCTATGATGGTGAGGGTCATTAGTAAAACGCTCAACATCCCCAATAACATAAATAAATACTTCTTTTTACTTTGTATCATTCTGTCTATTTTATTTAAGACTTATCGTGAATTTGTAGTAAAATTACACTGCTTAAAATTTTCAGGCGGCAAAATTACATCTTTTGTATTGATACACAAGTTTATATGTTATCGAAAAGTTAAAGTAAAAAGAAAACGATAACAAACTTTAACACGCTTATTCAGCTCCCAAGCATAATTTTATACGTCTGTTAAGATTTCTGACACTAAATGTTAATTTATTTTCTGAGCAATCTCAGCAAATAGAGGTAGTTTCTTGTGTTTTTAGCATATTTAGTAGTCATTTGTATGTAAAAAATCGTATATTTGCGGGTGATTCTCAAGTTACTTAATGCGAGAGTTGGGAGAAGATAAAGAATAGCATTACATATCCATTGCTATTTCCTGAGAGTTATGGAATAAATTTGTGAGGAGTACTATGAAGATGAAATTTTTAAAAACCCTTTTGGTGTTTTTTGGTGCACTGTTTTTTGGGTTTTCGCAGACAAAAGAGTTAATAAAAGCTCATAAACTCTATAAAAACTATGATTACGTAGGAGCGATAAAGGCATATGAAAGCATTGCTAAAAAGGGGTTTGTCAACCAAGATTTATTACAAAATTTAGGCAATGCTTACTACTATAATGCTGATTATGAGAGTGCTAATATTTGGTATGAACAACTTTTCTCTAAGGAGGAATATAAGAAATCATCGGAATATTATTATCGATATGCCCAAACACTAAAGTCTGTTGGAAAGTTAGAAGATTCGGATAAGATAATGGATAAATTTGTAGCTATGGTTGGTAAAAGTGACGCTAGAGCTGTCATTTTTAACAAAAATAGGGGCTATCGAAAAGACATAGAGCTTAACTCTAATCGACTCGAATTACAACCATTGAAAATAAATTCCCCAAATTCAGAATATGGAACGGCTTTCTACGGTAAGAAGATTGTATTTTCAAAAAGTTCAGGCCTTTTCAAAGGAAAATCGACATGGACGGGTGATGCTTACTACGATTTATATGAGGCCAAGAGGGATTGTATGAATGTTTCCAAGGTTTCAAAAATGAACAAAATAAACACCCGATTCAATGAATCTACAGCCGTTTTTACCAAAGATGGAAATACAATCTATTTCACACGAAACAACTTCCTCAACAACAAGATAAAAACCAACGGCGATGATACGGTCTTACTCAAAATATTCAAATCCACAAAAGACAAAAACGGAAAATGGAGTAAGGAAAAGGAAATGCCATTCAACAGCAATATTCACAATGTAGCACATCCTGCATTGAGTCCTGATGAGAAATATCTCTATTTTGCTTCGGATATGCGAGGTTCGTTCGGCGCTTCGGATATCTACCGAGTAGAACGCCTTGAAAAAGGAGGCTATGGAAAACCTGAAAATTTAGGCAATGTAGTAAACACTGCTGGTCGGGAATCTTTCCCTTTTGTAAGTAAGGATAACATTCTTTATTATTCATCTGATGGATATCCTGGATTAGGAGGGTTAGACATCTTTGCTGTAAAAATAAACGAAGATGGGTCTTTTTCAAAACCCGTAAACATAGGTGCACCAGCAAATAGCTCTAAGGATGATTTCTGTTTTGTTATTGATAGTGATACAAAAGTGGGATTCTTGACATCCAATCGGGTAGGAGGGAAAGGAAAAGATGATATTTATGCTTTTCAAGAACATAGACCTGTGTCTTTCAGTTGCACAAAAAATATTTCAGGAATCGTAAGAAATGCTACTACACGTGAAATTATCAAAGATGCAGGGCTAGTTTTACGAAATGCTGATGGTAAACCCATTGAAACTAAGCTTTCTGATGTTGACGGGAATTTCTTTTTTGCATATGAGATTGATTGTACAAATGGAAGTACGTTTAATATAAACGCTGAAAAACAAGGTTTTATACCTAAGAAACAGGAAGTTATCATTAAGGAAAAAGACGAGCTATTCTACGAAATTGCATTAACACCTATTGAACGCCGAAAAATAGAAAAAGGAACAGACTTGGCAAAAGTTTTGAAGATTGACAATATTTACTTCAATTACGATAAAGCAGATATTCGCCCCGATGCTGCAGAACAATTGGCAAAAATCGTGGATGTAATGAAGGAGTATCCTACGATGAAAATTGATGTTCGTTTGCATACGGATAGTCGTGGTTCAGATAAGTATAATTTGGCACTCTCCGACCGACGAGCCAAATCAACCATCAAATGGTTGGTGAAGCACGGTATCAAAAAATCACGTATAACTGGTAAAGGCTATGGAGAAACTCAATTGACCAATCACTGTGGTAATGGTGTTAAGTGTTCAGAAGAAGAACATCAGGCAAACCGAAGAAGTGAATTTATTATCATTTCAATGTAATAATAGAGAAGAAAATAAAATATGTGATTATTAATTCATTGTGTTTGTAGTAATTTAAACACCTATTACTTTTATACGGAGTTATCTATGCGTTTTGGAATATACAGAATTTTTAAAATTCCGTATCTTAGTTTCTTCGTTTAAGCATCCAAAATATACAAAAATGATCGTTGTCAGTCAGAAATAGTGAAAAAAAATGCTTTTGAGCATTCAGTCTACCGATTGTAATTTTTATAAATATGGCAAAGCATCATATCTTAAAAATCATTACCTTTGCCTCCATAATTAATTTTTGTTTACACCCATGCTAGATCTACAAGATATTTTAAAACAACATACACAAAAGGCTGTTGAGCAACTTTTTAGTGTTCAACTCGAAAACATTGAACTTCAGCAGACTAAAAAAGAGTTTGAAGGCGACATTACTATTGTAATTTTTCCGATGTTACGTCAGATTAAAGGAAATCCTGAACAAATTGGACAACAAATCGGGACTTTTCTGCAAGAAAATGTAAAAGAGGTAGAGAGCTTCAATGTAATCAAAGGATTTTTGAATTTAGTAATTTCGGATTCTTATTACATTGATTTTCTGAAAAGTATAGAAAACGAAACCCATTTTGGCTTGGCTAAGCCCAATTCCAAAAAGACCATAATGGTTGAATATTCATCACCTAACACCAACAAACCCTTGCACTTGGGGCATATTCGCAATAACTTGTTAGGATATTCAGTCGCTGAAATTCTAAAAGCAGCCGGACATAAAGTATATAAAACTCAGATAATCAACGACAGAGGGATACACATCTGTAAATCAATGATTGCTTGGCAACGTTTTGGCAATGGCGAAACGCCTGAAAATTCAGGACTTAAAGGCGATAAACTTGTCGGGAATTACTATGTAGCTTTCGATAAAGCGTATAAATCTGAAATTGAACAACTTATTTCAGAAGGAAAAACCAAAGAAGAAGCTGAAAAACAAGCACCCATATTTTTGGAAGCACAAGAAATGCTTCGAAAATGGGAGGCCGGAGACGAGCAAGTTATTTCCCTTTGGAAAGAAATGAATCAGTGGGTTTACAACGGATTTTCAACTACTTACAAAAATTTAGGTGTCGATTTCGATTCATACTACTACGAAAGTGACACATATTTATTAGGAAAAGACATCATCGAAGAAGGCTTACAAAAAGGTGTTTTCTTTAAGAAGGAAGACGGCTCGGTTTGGTGTGATTTAACCGCTGATGGTTTGGATGAAAAATTAGTGCTTCGCTCTGACGGAACTTCGGTGTACATTACCCAAGATATTGGTACCGCAACCCAACGCGTAAAAGATTATCCTGACGTAAAAGGAATGGTTTATACCGTTGGAAATGAGCAAGATTACCATTTCAAGGTTTTGTTTTTAATTCTGAAGAAATTAGGCTTTGATTGGGCTGAAAATCTGTATCATTTGAGTTACGGAATGGTGGATTTACCAAGCGGAAAGATGAAAAGTCGTGAAGGAACTGTGGTCGATGCCGACGATTTAATTGCAGAAATGGAGCAAACAGCTGAAGAAATTTCGCAAGAATTAGGCAAATTAGACGGATACGATAATAATCAGAAAAAGGAATTGTATCATACCATCGGTTTGGGAGCTCTGAAATACTATATTTTGAAAGTTGACCCCAAAAAACGTATTCTTTTTGACCCAAAAGAATCTATTGACTTTCAAGGCAACACAGGTCCTTTTGTGCAATACACTTATGCCCGAATTAAATCTATCTTACGAAAATACAACGAAATAGAAATCTCAAAATCAGAAAGTCTTTCAATTTCAGAATTACACCCTAAGGAGAAAACGCTTCTTAAAAATATGGCACTTTTCCCCGAAGTTGTGCAAAACGCAGCAGATTCGTACAGCCCTGCGGTCATTGCCAATTATGTGTATGATTTGGTAAAAGATTTCAATTCTTTCTATCAGAATGTATCCATTTTGGGAGAGGAAAATGTAGCAAAAAGAGAGTTTCGGGTGTCGCTTTGTAAAAAAATAAGTGAGATTATTGCATTGGCTTTTGCAATGCTTGGGATACAAGTTCCTGAGAGAATGTAAAATGCTTTTCAGACAGAAAAATATTTTTCAAAAAAAAGAGAAAATATTTGCCAAGTAAAAAAATGTTGTTATCTTTGCACTCGCAATCAGTTAGGGGTTGCTTTTGAAAAATATTGTTCTTGCGAAAATAGCTCAGTTGGTAGAGCGCAACCTTGCCAAGGTTGAGGTCGCGGGTTCGAACCCCGTTTTTCGCTCTTTTATTGCCTTAATAAAGGGCTCGGATGGTGGAATCGGTAGACACGCTGGACTTAAAATCCAGTGGGCAGCAATGCCTGTGCGGGTTCAAGTCCCGCTCCGAGTACAACAAAAAATCGTAATGCTTTTATAGTGAAAGTGTTGCGATTTTTTTATTTCCATTTTTGCTGATATCCATCAAAAAATCAATCATTAAATTTGTAGAACAAGTGAAACAGGGGATGTTTACCAATCCTTGTAAGACGTGATTTATCATTAGTAAAGATGAATCAGAACTCCAAGATATAACTATAATGATTCATAATTTGTTTTTCAAAATCACCAACATAAAAAGTAAAAAATGCTTTAATCTTGAATATTATAAAAAGATTTTTATTGCAGTAAATTAAAAAACAAATGGGTATTACTTACAATTTCTGTATGAAAAGAAAAAATTAAGATTTTTTTAGAATAAAATAAAGATACATTTCTTACATTTGCCCAAATTTTAAAATATGACGATTCAGCAAGTTCAGAATGAGATTATAGAAGAATTTTCATTTTTCGATGATTGGATGCAACGTTATGAATATATGATTGAGCTTGGAAAGTCGCTCCCTTTAATTGATGAGAAATATAAAACGGATGATTATCTGATTAAAGGATGTCAAAGCAAAGTGTGGCTTTTTGCTGATTTTGAGGATGGTAAAGTAAAATTCACTGCCGACAGCGATGCAATCATTACTAAAGGAATCATAGCATTGTTAATACGTGTTCTTTCAAATCAGAAACCGAAAGATATTGTTGAGGCTCCGTTGGATTTTATTGAAAAAATTGGGTTAAAAGAGCATCTTTCGCCAACACGAGCTAATGGATTGGTTAGTATGCTTGAGCAAATGAAACGATATGCTTTTGTATATCAACTAAAAGAATCATAATTATGTCAAATATTATAAATACCGAAGACTTAGGCGAAAAAATCGTTGATATGCTCAAAACGATTTATGATCCAGAGATTCCTGTTGATATCTATGAATTGGGACTCATATATGACGTTTTTGTCAATGAGAATTACGATGTAAAAATATTGATGACCCTCACGACTCCTAATTGTCCTGTGGCAGAAGTATTACCTCAGGAGGTACAAGAAAAAGTTAAGAGTATAGATGAAATCAATGAGGTGGAGGTGGAAATTACTTTTGATCCACCTTGGCATCAGGATATGATGAGTGAGGTTGCAAAATTAGAACTAGGATTTTTGTAAGATTTGACAGAAGAAATCGTAAATAGAGTAACTAAAAGTGCGTTGGAAATCTTCGACTTGGAAGATTATTACCCAAATGAAAGACGTTTACTGCTTGACATTAAGGAATTCCTTCATGAGGGATTTATTCTCAGAGAAAAGGAATTTAGAGAGGCTTTGGACAGCTACTCGTGGGAAACGTATGAAAACGCTTATGTAGCGATATATTGCTCCACCGAAGCTATTTTACCGGCGTGGACGTTTATCCTTATCGCATCAAAGTTACAGCCTTATGCAAAGAAAATTGTACAAGGTGATTTGCAGAATTTGGAGGTAGCTATTTTTCAGGATATTATAGCAGGGGTGGATATCTCCTATTTAATGGACAAGCCTGTGATAGTGAAGGGTTGTTCAAAAAAACCTATCCCCGAAGAAGCATATGTCATGGCGGTGCAACGTATTCAGCCCATAGCTCGAAGCGTCATGTTCGGGGAAGCGTGTTCAGCAGTGCCTATTTACAAGAGAAAAAATATGTAACATTTTTAAAATTAATTATAACAAACAATGAAAAAACTTTTATTATCGGTTTTATGCTTATCTTCATTAAGCATTTTTGCACAAAACGAAGAGTCAAATTGGAAAAGGGGAGGTAATGCTTCTTTGATGTTTAACCAAGCTGCATTCAATAACGAATGGACAGGAGGAGGAACAAGCAACGTTGCGGCAAATTTGGCTATCAGCTATGCTGTTAACTACAAAAAAGATGCATGGACATGGGATAACAACTTCTTCATTGACTACGGTATCACAAAGTTGAAAAATGATGAGTTTGCAAGAAAAATCAATGACCGTTTTGAAATTAATTCATTATTAGGTAGACAAGCATCAGAGTTTTGGTATTATTCACTTTTTATGAATTTTAAAACACAGTTGAGCAATGGATATAAGTATTCTGCTTCTGACAAAACACTTATAAACAGATTTTTATCTCCTGGTTACTTCCAGTTAGGGCCTGGTATGTTGTGGAAAAAAAGCGATAATTTAAAAGTGAATCTTGCTCCTGCAACATTAAAAGTGACTTCTGCAAGAAAGCAATTTACAAATTATGTTGATAGTTTTTACGGGGTGAAAAGAGGTAAAAATTTCAATTACGAGCTGGGTCTTGCTGTTGGAGGATATGCTAAATTCAATTTAATGGATAACGTTTCTATGGAGAATATCTTGAATTTGTATAGCAACTATTTAGACAAACCACAAAATATAGACATAGACTACACTGCTAATTTGGTGATGACTATTAACAAATATTTATCGGCGAACTTTACTTTCCAAGCGATTTATGATGATAACGCTGTAAAAGGATTCCAAGTTCGTGAAGTATTAGGTTTAGGAGTTAACTACAAGTTATAATATTCTATTAAAAGATTTGCAAAATGAGGCACTCGAATTCGATTTGCCTCATTTTCATTTTACTAGGAACCCTAACACAATTCATTTAAGTATAAGATGTTGTTTACGAGATTCAGAATTTCTTCCTCTGTGTTAAAACTATGTAGGCAAATTCGTAGGCGTTCCTCTCCTTTTGGAATGGTAGGGGAGAGTATAGGCATCACGCCAAAACCTTTATTTTGAAGTTGTTCAGCTACCGATTTCACAAAATCATTCCCTGATACAATCATCGCTTGGATTGAAGAGTCAGAATGAATAAATGAATAATTTTTTTTGTGTTTTTCTAAGGTATTTTTGAAAAGAGAAATGTTTTCCTGTAATTTTTTAATATGTGTTGTTTTTTTTAATTGCCTATATCCTGCTACAATATGAGCAACACTCTGTGGAGGCATTGCTGTAGTATAAATCAGTGAACGGGCGAAATTTATTAAATAATCTTTTACTACCCCAGAGGAAAGTATAGCAGCTCCGTGACATCCTAAGGCTTTTCCATAGGTTACGATACGAGCGAATACTCGATTCTCCAACCCCAGATGTTGTACCAAGCCACAACCAAATTGACCGAAAACTCCTAAAGCATGAGCCTCATCCACAATTAGGAAGGCTCCATACTGCTCACATAGTTCTGTCATTTTTAATAAATCAGGAGAATCTCCATCCATTGAAAAAACAGATTCGGTGGCTACAAAAGTAGTTTGTTTGGAAGAAGAAAATTTCTTGAGGAGTTTTTCCAAATCGGATAAATCATTATGTTTAAATTTGTATGATTTTGTCAATCCCAACGAAATTCCATCACGAATGGAAGCGTGTATATAACTGTCATACAACATAATATCATTCCGTTGAGGAATACATGAGAAAAAACCAACATTAGCATCATAACCCGAATTAAATAACAAAGCACTTTCCGAATTGTGAAATTTAGTAATCTCATTTTCAGCAACTTCATACAATGAATGATTCCCTGACAGTAAGCGAGACCCTGTTGCCCCGTGTTGCCATTTTTGTTCAGCTAATATTTTTTCTACTTCGGCATGAATTGCTTTTGACGAGGCAAAGCCAATGTAGTCATTGGAGAAAAAATCTATTGTGAACAAATTGTCTTTAAGTGTCCGAAAGGCATTATCTGCTTTTCTATCCGCTATTTTTTTATGTATATGCTCAGGAATACGCATCTAATTAAGTTGAATATGAATGTAACACCATTAATTTTTGAATGGACAACAAAAGTAAGCGAAAAGTTTAATTTCTACAATTGCTTGTAAATTTTTATGGTATTTCAATTTTTTCTCCTAAAAATTTTGGTGTAACACCAAACAAAAGATCTATGAAGAGTTTTGTTCTGGCTAAATATTCACGAATTTGGGTTTTAAAGCCTAAATGTGTAGGCAAATCTTTGGCATTAAATCCAATGGCATCTATATTATTTTTCAGAGCGATATAAATAGCCCGTTCATTATGAAATTTTTGTGAAATAATGGTAATTTTTTCTTGTCCAAAGATAATCTTGGCTCTTACTACTGAATCCAAGGTTCTGAAACCAGCATAATCTAAAAAAATACATTCTTCGGGAATTCCTCTTTCAATCAAAGCTTCTTTAAAGGCTTGTGGTTCATTGTAATTACTATTGTTGTTATCGCCACTCACCAAGACATAATCAATTTTCTTAGCTTCAAATAAGGCTAGTGTAGCGTCAATCCGATATGTAAAATAAGGGTTCTCGGCTCCGTTAGAAAGTTTTGGGATTGTTCCTAAAACTAACCCTACTTTATTGTGTGGAATCTCATATAAGTTATTGTATGTCATGTTTTTAGTTCTTTTTACAATAGTTGTATTACACATGAGAATACCTAAAAAAAGTAGTAAAGCTGAAAAAACAACCCATTCGAGTACTTTTTTTATTTTGAAAGAAGAAAAGTATGTAGAAAATGTTTTTTTCATGATTGATAGACGTTTTATCATAGGCGTTCCTACACTAATGATTCGAAAAATACAATTCACCTACAGCCAGATATAACTCAACTGTTAACTTCTATGAAGATTAGAGATAATGGATCACATCATCAACTTAGATTCTCTTATATTGGGTTTGTTGCTACTTTCCTGCAAAAATTTTGACATCTGTTTCTGAGATTTCTTTGCCTCCTAAAATAATAAGTCGTTCTACCACATTTCTCAATTCACGTATGTTTCCTGTCCAATCTTGTTCTTTGAGTAAATTGATGGCTTTTGTACTGAATTTTTTAGGTGAAATTCCCTGTTCTTCGGCAATTTTTTGAGAAAAATGCTCTACCAGCAGAGGGATGTCATCACGACGTTCGTTCAATGACGGTACTCTGATCAGGATTACTGCCAATCGATGGTACAAATCCTCGCGGAAGCGACCTTCGGCAATTTCTTTTTTCAAATCTTTGTTTGTGGCAGCAATGATACGAACATCCACATTGATATCCTTGTCGCTCCCCACGCGTGAAATTTTGTTTTCTTGCAATGCACGTAGCACTTTTGCTTGAGCTGAAAGACTCATATCACCAATTTCATCTAGAAAAATAGTTCCATTATGGGCAGCCTCAAATTTTCCAGCACGGTCCTTCACCGCAGATGTGAAAGCTCCCTTTATATGTCCAAAAAGTTCACTTTCAATAAGTTCTGAAGGTATGGCAGCGCAGTTTACTTCCACCATTGGCGCTTCGCTTCTTTCGCTTTTTTCATGTAGAGCATGAGCTACAAGTTCTTTTCCTGTTCCGTTGGATCCAGTGATCAGAACTCGAGCTTCAGTGGGTGCTACCTTGTCGATAATCTGGCGGATTTGTTCTAAGGCATCACTCTTGCCAATCATCTCGTAGTTTTTATTAATTTTTTTCTTAAGGCGTTTGTTTTCAATTACTAACTCCTTTTTGTCTAAAGCATTTCGAACAGTGTTAAGTAGGCGATTTAAATCGGGAGGCTTGGAAATATAGTCATAAGCCCCCAACTTCATTGCATTTACGGCGGTTTCCAAATCTCCATGGCCTGAAATCATTACAAAAGGGATTTCAGGCTTTATTTTTTTAGCTTCGGTCAGCACCTCCATACCATCGAATTTTGGCATCTTAATGTCGCATAAGACCAAATCAAAATCGTCTTTTTTTATTTTTTCAAGTCCTTCCAATCCGTCTGGAGCTTCTTCAATTTCATAGTCTTTACTTTCCTCCATGAGTATTTTTCCAAGCACTCGACGGATGGCAGCTTCATCTTCAATGATTAATATTTTAGACATAGGGTCAATATTTTTTGCGAAAGATACGTTTTTATTCGTAAAAAGCAACGGTTTTTAGAATTTTTAATATTCGTAAAAAGGAAAATTGGAAAATAATATAAGTTTGTTTTTCAGTGAAATATATATAATAAACAGATGTTTTATTGATTTTTATTTATGATAAATTTAGTATTTTCTTATCTTTGCGATAATAATCAAAATAATCAATAATGAAAAATAAACGTATTTTAGTTATTTTAGGAAGTTTACTTCTAGTGGCCTTTTTGTTTCAATCTTGTGGAGGAACCAAGAGAGCTAAGCACTCGTCTCATGCATCACAACGTAAAACAATTTCGCACACTTCAAAGTCAAAAACTTCTGTGGAGACAGGAATTTACAAACGGAATGTGGTGGCTGCATACTATCACGACAAGTTCAATGGTCGAAAAACAGCAAGTGGAGCTATTTTTGACAATAATAAACAAACTACAGCACATCGAAATTTGCCTTTCGGGACGCAATTGAAAGTTACCAATCGAGTGAATGGAAAATGGGTGTATGTAGTAGTTAATGACCGAGGTCCTTTTACAAAAGGAAGAGAACTTGATATGTCAAAAAAGGCGTGGATGAGTATTACACATGACACAAAAATAGGATTATTAGATGTTGATATAGAGATAGTTAAAAATTGATTAACGGACATTTAAGAATATATTATTTGATAATGACACATATTATTTGTACCTTTGAAGCAAGTTTTTTAAATTGATCAAAAATATACGTCATGAAGGAGCAATTAGAAAGAGAGATACGCATACTCGCTCAAAATATCGTTAATTCCGTGGGAAGTTGGGATTTAGTTTTTTTAAAGAAAGAAGCTGAGAAGTTGCATGAAAAGATAACGATATTGAGTTTTGTTGAAAAATATTACGTTACCTTAGGTGTTACAGAAGGTAGAATGGATTATACGATGCGAAAAGTCGCTAATTTCATTGAGGAACACCAAGATGACGAAGATATTTTCGCTGTTCCTCCTCAATATTCTGAGCCTATAGCTACTCCTGCTTCATCGAAAGTGGAGAGAACTCAACACACCGAAGATCCCGTTCAAGTTCAGTCTGATTCTACGGTCGCAGAACATGCCATACAACCTCAAGAAAATAAATTTGCAGAACCTGTTTGGAGTAAGAATCTTGAGTGGGCGAAACCTGAACCAAATGAACAACCCGCAGAGAATCAATCATACGCTACCGAAATAGTACAATTATCTGAAAAACAAGAGGTTCTTCCAGAGGAATCTGTTAAAGATCATTATGCAGATTGGACAAAACGCTTTCAAGAAGACGAACCTACGAATGTTCAATCACATGAGACAGAGACAGTGCAACCTGTTCAAACACAAGAGATTCTTCCCGAGGAGCCTGTACGTGATCATTATGCAGATTGGGGAAAACGCTTTCAAGAGGACGAACCTACGGACGCTCACCCTCATGAAACAGAGGTAGTAGAGTCTGTTGAATCACAAGAAGTTCTTCCAGAGGAACCTGTACGTGATCATTATGCAGATTGGGGAAAACGCTTTCAAGAAGATGAGTCTACGGATGTTCAGTCACATATGACAGAGGTGCCACAGCCTGTTGAGAAACAAGAGTTTACTCCTGAAGAGCCTGTACGTGATCATTATGCAGATTGGGGAAAACGCTTTCAAGAAGATGAATCTACGGATGTTCAGTCACATATGACAGAGGTGCCACAGCCTGTTGAAAAACAGGAGTTTACTCCTGAAGAACCTGTGCGAAACCACCATATCGAATGGGCAAAACCCGCACAATTGCAACAATCCGTTGAGGAAGAAGAGCAGTATACAGGATTTCAATCGCAGTTTCCTGAAACAGAATCCGTTGCCGAAACAAAAGAAGTTTCTTCCGAAGAGCCTGTACGAGATCACTATTCTGATTGGACAAAACCCGTAGAAACAGCACAACAATCAGATGTTCAGCCGAATCCTACAACGATGGAGCAATCAACAGAAGTTCCGTTTGAAGAATCTCCACAGGATTACCATATTGAATGGGCAACACCAGCGCAGGAAGAACAACAGGTTGATTTTCAGTCCTATTTTGTGCAACAAGAGCAGCAGGAGCGACAAGAGGAAATTCAGCAAATTTTAGAAACTCCTGTGGTGCAAGAGCCTGTATTACCAACAGTAAATGAAACGAACGAGAGTAAAAACGAGTCTGTCATAGATTCCATATTCTCTCAAACTCAACAATTAGAATTTGAGAAAAAGGAAGAAAAACCGCGAGAATTGATATTCGAAACACCGCCTACGCAATCATTTGTTGTTGAAAAACGAGAGGATACAGAGGCAAAAACTCCACCATCGTTGAATGACCATCTCGGAAAAAATATGCCAATTGGTTTGAACGACCGCCTAGCATTTATCCGCTATTTGTTTTTAGGCAGTGAAAGTGAGTACAATGCTGTTTTGCAACGATTGAATGAAATGAATAGTATGTCAGAGATCGTACTCTATTTAGAGCAAAATGTCAAACCAATTTACAATCATTGGAAGGGTAAGGATGAGTATGAAGAGCGATTCTTGAAATTGATTCTTAAACGGTTCGAAATCCAATGAGTAAACTATATCTGATTCCTACGCCTATCGGAAATTTGGAGGACATTACTTTACGCGCATTGCGATTACTCAAAGAGGTTGACATGATTTTAGCAGAGGATACTCGTACGAGTTCTAAACTGTTAAAACACTATGATATAGCAACTCCGATGCAGAGCTATCACATGCATAATGAACACAAAGTGGTAGACTATTGGGTACAGCGGATTAAAAACGGCGAAATAGTAGGCCTCATCACTGACGCTGGAACGCCAGGGATTTCTGATCCGGGTTTTCTCTTGACAAGGGCTTGTTTGGAGCAGTGTATTGAAGTTGAATGTTTACCGGGAGCTACAGCTTTTGTCCCTGCTTTGGTTAGTAGCGGTTTGCCTAACGATCGTTTTATTTTTGAAGGGTTTCTGCCCGATAAAAAAGGAAGACAAACCCGATTACAAGCACTTATAGAAGAGAAAAGAACTATGATCTTCTACGTATCTCCACATAAGTTATTGAAAACCATTGATGACTTTATTTCTGTTTTTGGAGAAAGTCGAAAGGCAAGTATTTCGAGGGAACTAACTAAATTACATGAGGAGACTCAACGAGGCACTTTGTCAGAATTGAAATCGTACTACGAGAAGAAATCTCCAAAAGGTGAAATCGTGATGATTGTTCAAGGGAAATAGAATTTTATAGACAACGAAAGTTCACAACCACATCTATTTGATAATGGATGTGGTTTTTTGTTTTTACAGGAGTAGAGAAATGATCTGTTTCATCTTTATTGATGTATCCGTTTTTCTTATCAAATATATCTAACGCCTGTGAGTTAAATAAATGTAAAAATATTGTTAAATGGATATTTTTCATGTTTTGAAAATATTAAACAGGATTTTTTTTGTTTTAAAATGATTTTATTAGTGAAATAATCATGCTGTTTTGCTTTAAAGTGTATGAAATTCTATGAAGTAAAAAATCATGGAAAACTATTCTTACTGATAAAAGTCAGTTTTTTGTCATATACGCAAAACTACAACGTTTTCGTTTAACATATGTATATTTAGATTGGGTATAAATTGATTATTTAATACAAAAAGCTCTTTTTTATTACGCGTTAATGTTGTAATTTAGTCCTCGAAAAACAAGATAATGTACTGATATGGCAACTGGAAGTAAAGAAAAAAAGAAGTTTTCGCTAATCCCACCACCCCAGTGGCGATTGCCAGCATTGATTGTTATAGGAGCGATGTTTGGTTTAGGGTTCTATGCATTGTATCTCAGTAGGGCTACATCCTATATGTCAGATGATCCCAAAGCCTGTATCAACTGCCATGTGATGACACCTCATTATATGACCTGGAATAAAAGTTCTCACCGTGAAGTAGCAAGCTGTAACGATTGTCATGTTCCACAAGACAATATGTTCAGTAAGTACTACTTTAAAGCAAAAGATGGGCTTTGGCACTCTTATGTATTTACCACGAGAAACGAACCAGAGGTCATTCGAGCTAAAGATGCTTCAGTGGAGGTTATTCATCAGAATTGTGTGCGTTGTCACATCGATCAAGTAACCGATGCTAAGCTGGAAAGCGATGTAGCTAATCATATTCACAGTCGCACTGACCGACTCTGTTGGGAGTGCCATCGTGAAGTGCCTCACGGAGCAGTCAAAAGTCTGTCGTCCATTGGATTTCAGATTGAACCCACTCAGTTTGATAACGGAAGAGATAGTGTTCGCGTGATGGAGTGGATTAAAAAGAGTAACGAAAGTAAAAGCAAATAAACATTTTAAAACTGACAACAATGAAAAATTGGGTATTTTTTATCGTAACAATAATTGTAGTGTTTGGACTGGGATGGTTAATCTCAAACATCACTGACAGAAAGGCAGAGGCAAAGTTTGCCTATAAGCCAAAAGTAGAAATTAGAACGGACAAAATTGAGCCACGAGACTCTATTTGGGGATTGAATTATCCACGCCAGTATCAATCATATATGAAAACAGCAGATACTACCTATAGAAGTCCATTCCGTTCAAGTGGTCGTTTAGATGCACTTGAACACGAACCAGATTTGGTGATTCTTTGGGCAGGATATGCGTTTAGCAAAGACTATAATCAACCTCGTGGACATGCTTATGCAATTCAAGATTTAAGAAAAACCTTGCGTACGGCTTCTCCTAAATTTGATGGAGATGGACCAATGCCATCGGCTTGTTGGGAATGTAAAGGACCAGATGTGCCTCGTATGATGCAAGAGCTTGGTTTACCAGAATATTACAGTAAAAAATGGTCGGACTTGGGTAGTGAAATGGTTAACTCTATTGGTTGCGCTGACTGTCACGACCCCAAAACAATGAATTTGACGATTACCCGTCCAGCGTTGGTGGAAGCGTTCAAAGTGCAGGGATTTGACATCAACAAACAATCTCATCAAGAGATGCGTAATTTAGTGTGTGCTCAATGCCACGTAGAGTATTATTTCGATAAGAATAAGGTGGAAGGCTCTATGTTTGTGGTGTTCCCTTGGCACAATGGTATGACAATGGAAGGAGCTGAAGAGTATTATGACAAAATCGGTTTCTATGATTGGGTTCACCCGCTGAGCAAAGCTAAAATGTTAAAAGCTCAACATCCTGATTATGAAATATATAAGACAAGCGTTCACGCAAAACGTGGGGTTTCTTGTGCCGACTGTCATATGCCTTACAAATCAGAAGGAGGACAAAAATTTACAGATCACCATATAGGTTCACCGTTGGCTAATGTTGAAAATTCTTGTTTTGTTTGTCACAGAGAGAATGCCAATGATTTGATAGGAGATGTTTATGAGCGTCAAGCAAAAGTACAAGAAGGAACGTCACAATTAGCTCGTCAAGTGGCAATCGCTCATATTGAAGCTAAAAAAGCATGGGATTTGGGTGCAACAGAGGCACAAATGGCTCCAATTTTAGCCAATATCCGTAAAGCACAATGGCGTTGGGATTATTCAGTAGCTTCGCATGGAGGTTCTTTCCACGCTCCTGTGGAAACACAACGTATTGTAAATAGTGGTTTAGGATATGCCCGTGATGCCCGTTTAGGACTTTCTAAAGTGCTTTCTAAGCTTGGATTTGAAGGCGAGGTGCCTCTACCTGAATTCAAAAAAGAAGTACTACAGGCTTACATCGGGTTGGATATGGAAAAAGAACGTGCTAATAAAAAAGAATTCTTGAATACTTTAGTTCCTGAGTGGATCAAAAAAGCTAAAGAAAGAGAAGCTAAAATGAGTAATTAATTTTGTTAGGACTCCATAGCTGGACTATCCGTGGGATTACGTATCTTTGTTGCCAGTCAGCAAAAATAGGTAATTTTACGGATAGTTTTTTAGTATGCCACTCGTCACATCAGTTTATAATCCTCCTTTGTTATTCCGTCAAGCGGATATTTCAACGATTTATTCGGGCAAAATACGCCAAGTAAAAGGCATTTCTCAGTCGAGAGAGTGTATCGAACTTCCCGATGGTGATTTTTTAGATTTGGATTGGAGCTATGCCTTTGAAAAAACTAATCGGTGTATTGTTATCCTTCACGGATTGGAGGGTTCAGCAAAGCGTCCTTACGTTTTAGCAACAGCTAAGTTATTCAATCAAAATGGATATGATGCCTGTGCGATGAATTTTCGCGGGTGCGGTGGCGAACCTAATCGTTTGTTTTCAACGTATCATTCAGGAAAAACAGATGATTTAGAGGCTGTCATACTAAAAGTACTTCAACTCGGATACTCCCAAGTTTTCATAAAGGGATTCAGTATGGGAGGAAATATTGCATTGAAATATGCAGGAACGCATTCACTCCCCACTGAAGTAAAAGCCATTGTAGGGGTGTCCGTGCCTTGTGACTTGAAAGGGGCTTCGCTTAGGTTGTTAAGTAGTCGTAATTGGCTTTATGCCAAGCGGTTTCTTAGGACACTTATTGTAAAAATTAAAGAAAAACAACAGCGATTCCCAACAAGAATAACCCTTGATGAAATACAATCTATCAGAAATTTACGAGATTTTGACAATGTTTATACTTCTAAGGCTCATGGCTTTAAGGATGCGGATGATTATTACGAACAATGTAGTTCTTTACCTAATTTAGGAAACATTCAAGTACCTACGTTGTTGCTTAACGCTAAAAATGATTCGTTTCTTTCGCTAAGTTGTTTTCCATACGATATTGCTAAAAATCATCAATTTTTGTGTTTAGAGACTCCAAATTACGGAGGGCATGTGGCTTTTTATGACGCTCAGAACATCTATTATAATGAGAAAAAAGCGTTACAATTTTGTGAAAGTCATTGTTCCTAAAACGACAAAACGTGTATTCATTCCAAATTCGACTTGATAACATTTGTTACAAATCGGAGATTCGCTATAGAGATAATTTTTTATGTTTAGTTCTGATGATCATAGTTCAAGTAAGGCGTTTTGCAATATAATACCCATATTTAGGGGGAGTATTGACACTTACAATATCATGTCATTTGAATGGTTAATACATTCAAAATAGGATGCACTAAACGTTGTGTTTCTCAATTCAGTACCACATCGAAATGACATGACTAATAACAATTGCTGCTAGTTTTTTTATCGAAATACCTTTACAGTAATAGCTATTTAATTTCCTTGATTATCAGTAATTTAACTTTGTATCTAAACAAAATAAATGGTATGTTTACTTGTTTTTTTTATAGAAAACTTGCATGATAAAAAAAATATACATACATTTGCAACGCATTCACATTAAGGTTTGGTAGTTCAGTTGGTTAGAATACCTGCCTGTCACGCAGGGGGTCGCGGGTTCGAGTCCCGTCCAGACCGCAATTAAAATTTAGTTGTGTTGTTTTGTGTAAAAACTTTTTACACAGGTTTATGGTAATAAACCAATGGAGGCTTTCCTAGTTTAGGAAGGCTTTTTTTTGTGATATGAAACACCTTTTCTTTTAAAAATCAAAGATTTAAAAGTAAATCACATAACGCTACATAGTTTTTCTACACATCTATCGTGATTTTTTGTTTAACTCTTCACAGATTAGTAATTACGGATAATGAATGTAAATTCTGATTAAAAACGAAAAATTGACGTTTTTAAGTTTTATGTACTTCTTACTCATAATGGATTTTGATATACATGAATCTTCTCAACATACGGCTGTTTAGGAATGCTACGTTTTTTGTTTTTATACTTCTTTTAACATCAGAAATTTGTTTCTTTTCATGTAAATATAGATTTTTGTAACTTGAAATAGTATGCGTATTAAAAATATAAATTTATGAAGAGATATAGCTTAAGTGTTTTATTTGGTCTGTTAGTAGGAAATCTGGTGGCTCAAACACCTCAAAACGTGCCGAATGACACTATCAACAAAATAGAACAAAAATCTGATGAGATTTTTGACAATTCGCAAGAAACCCCCATCTACATACGTGAAGAAACAACAACTCTTAAAGATCATCCGAAGGCTGAAAGTTATGACAAAAAATGGTTGAAAGAGCTATCTAATTCCGATCTCTTTTTTCAGATGAGCGAGGTTATTCACAATGAACCTATTGAAGATGTGATGTTCGAGGAACTTTCTACCGAAGTATTGAAACAACGCTTAGAAAAACTTAATCAGAAAACGCCTTTTAACGTGGAATACAATCCTATTTTGGAACGAGTTATTAAATCATTCCTAAAAAATAGACGCAGTTCGTTGGAGCGATTAATGAGTTTGAGTGACTACTACTTTCCTATGTTTGAACAGGAAATGAGTAACCACAAAATCCCTTTGGAAATGAAATACTTGGCAATTGTAGAGTCGGCGTTAAATCCTAAAGCACGTTCCCGAATGGGAGCGACTGGTTTGTGGCAATTCATGTTTACAACGGGAAAAGCATATGGTTTGGAAGTGAGCAACTATGTGGATGAGCGTAGTGACCCAGTACGTTCCACCAAAGCGGCAGCTCGTTTCTTGAGCGAACTCTACAAGATTTTTGGTGATTGGGATTTGGTGTTGGCGGCATACAATTCGGGGCCAGGCAACGTAACCAAAGCAATGCGACGCTCAGGAGGCAAGAAAAATTATTGGAATTTACGTCCTTATCTGCCACAGGAAACCGCTGGTTATGTACCCGCATTTTTGGCGACACTATATATTTTCGAGTATGCCAAAGAACACGGATTCAGACCACAAAAACGGGCAAACCATCATTTTGTGACAGATACTGTGCGAGTGAAACAGGCTGTTCCGTTCAAAAATATCGCTGAATTGACAGGAATGGACATCCAAGAGATTCAATTTTTCAACCCTTCTTATCAATTAGATGTGGTGCCGTATGTGGAAGGTCGAAATTATGCGTTGCGTTTGCCAATTGAAGAAATAGGTAAATTCGTAGCAAATGAGGATATGATCTATTCCTACATCAGTGAGGAAATTTCCAAACGTGAAAAACCGCTTCCCGCATTGTTGAAAGGGGATTATGTACGTGGAGGTAAAAAAACGACCTATATAGTCAAAAAAGGAGATGTGTTAGGGAAAATTGCATCCCGACACGGTGTTACAGTTTCAAACCTTAAAAATTGGAATAAAATTAAGGGAAATAACATCAGAGTAGGGCAAAAATTAGTGATTTACAAGTAGTTTAGGAAATCGTTTGTTTTGGTAAGCTTTTTGATAAGCTATTTGAATTAAAATATTTTTTATGAAACGATTGTTTTTCACTTGTGCGTTTTTTATATATTTGTTAGGCTCTGCTCAGATGACTTTCTCGGAACGAGTTGAGTATTCTGAATTAGCTACTTCGAAGGACAAACAACTTTTTTTTGTTGATTTTTGGGCAACATGGTGTGTGCCATGCATTCATGTGTCTACCTATTTGAATACTGTACAAGAACAATTTCGCGAAGAGCTTTACATTGTTTCTGTTACTCAGGAAAATTCAGATGTTGTACGTCCGTTTTTGATAAAGCATCCGACAAAATTGGCGGTAAGTATTGATTATGATGGTCAGAATTTTAAAAAACACAATGTTCGTGCGTTGCCTTACGGGGTGTTGTTCAATGCTGAAGGAAAAATCTTATGGAAGGGAAATCCCGCTGATTTCACTCCCAAAATAATCCGTGAACAATTGGCAAAAAACAAGAAAACTACTCCGATTTATGATTTCCTAAAGTACGCTTCTTATCAGAATGAAGTAGAAATAACGCTTGATTTTAACGGAGATTACAAGATCCAACGAGCAAATAACCCGTGGGGGTCGTCGCCCGTAGTGGAACGTAATGGAGATATTACAATAATCAAAGGCTCTATCACTCAAATCATAGGATATTTGCTTAAAGTTAGTAGTCGCCAAGTGACGATGAAAGGTGAAAATGCCCAATATGAGCTATTGATAAAGAAAACAGTAAACAAAGCAAGGCAAGAAAGGCAGATAGCCGAGTCTATCGTCAAAGAATTGGGGTATAAACTTCGAAAGGAAGAGCGGTCGGGACAAATTTTAGAAGTGCGTTTGCCCGAATCTACCGCCAACTATTGGAAGACTGACCAGATTGATTGGGGAACAAAAAATTCTAAATTTTTAGTGGATGATAATCAGTTTTCTGCTGACAATATCTCAGTACATGATTTTCTGTATAAATTGTCGGAAGTGGTGGGTAAACCCATCTCAGTCAAAAATTCACATCACGCAAATGACCAGTTGTTTGACTGGCAAATGCATTATTGGTTTCGAGATTTAATGGTTGACAATCTATCTCAATTGGGAATCCAAGCTCAAGAGACATCTGGAAATTTTACGAGATATTTTTTGGAGTAAATTACGGTTTTATAATTCACCAATTTTAAGGCATATAATCAATATGAAGCATTCAAAACAAAAAATCACGGTTCTTTTGCAATTGTTTTTTATAGGATTCGGACTTGTTTCATGTAAAAACAATCAACATCCCGAAAAAAAAACAATCGTCTTCGAACAGAAAGTGCTTTCTGCTCCTGAGGAGGTTGCAAAAACAGAGGGTATTGAAGACAATAGATTTGATATTGTCGAAGTAAAAACCACTCCAGAGGGTGTCACCGTTGAAAAAGACTCTTTAGAAATAGAAAAACAAGCTATTTACGATGATTTTATAAACATCAAAAGCCTCTCTGGAGATTTTGTTTTAGATATAAAATATGCTACTGAGGATAATTTTTTAGGACAAGCCGTATACGATTGCCCTGAGTGTTTTCTACGTAGAGCAACAGCTCAGGCGTTACACAATGCTAATGAAGAGTTTAAAACTTTGGGCTATCGTATTAAAATCTTCGATTGTTACCGACCTCTTTCTGTTCAAAAAAAAATGTGGAACATACTTCCTGGAACGAACTATGTTGCTAATCCAGCAAAGGGTTCAAAACACAATCGAGGAGCAGCAGTGGATCTGACATTGGTTGACAGTGAGGGCAATGAACTGGATATGGGTACACCTTTTGACTTCTTTGGAAAAGAAGCGCATCACACCTATACTAAGCTCCCGAAAGAAGTTTTACAAAATCGTAACTTACTAAAAATCACTCTTAATAAACACAACTTCAAGTCTATTTCCTCCGAATGGTGGCACTATGAATATCGTCCTGAAATGGAATCAAAAGTAGAAGATTTCGTGTGGGAATGCAATTAGCCCCATTCGTAAAAACATTCAGTTTTTCCAAAGGTTAAATTTTGCTTTCCTAAAACCTAAATGGGCCAATGGGTTTTATCCAATAAAGAGTCCGATGAATACTTTTTAAATAGCTTTAGAAAAAATTCCTCTTGAAAATTTCAAATTTTCCTCAGGAAAGGCTAAAAAATAGTTTGTCAGGTCGAGACTTTTGCGTTTATAGCAATTAATACTTTTAATATAAACTCTTTATTTTGATATTTTCACCAAATATTGAGGCTTGTTTATAGTCAGCGTACGAACTACCTATTTGAAATAAAAATAGTTTAGAAGTTTTATTAAAGTACTTATTTGAGTTCCATTTTTTCGGCAAAATACTCACAAAAATCGCGCATCGTATCACGCATTTTTTCATCTTCCGTAGCACGGTAAAACGTTTCGGCCATCGATGAAAGCGTTTGATAAAAGAAAAGTTTCATTTCATCAACAGGCATTTCTTTCGTCCATAAATCAATGCGTAGTGCTTCTTTATTTTTAGAATCCCAAACCGACAAGAAGATGGCTTTTGCCTCCTCATTGTAAATTCCTCCATCTTGAGCATTCCAAAAAAGTTTTTCAGGAATTTTATTTTCGTCCAACGCTACGGTTAATTCAATTTTTGATGTGTTTGCCATTATTTTTTAGGTTTATAAAATGATTGTTTAAAAATTTCATCTGCATCCATTGCTAATAGCTCAATGAGCGATTTACCGTTATTTTTTTGAGCATAACTTTTTACGATTTGCAACCCGATGTATCGTCCGATTTGACCCGGGGATTCATTGTCAAGCTCTAAATAGAATTTGGAGAATGGAGCTGGATAAATGAATCGGTTGAGTAGCTGTTTGTTAGTTTGGTAAAGCAATTCGTTTTCAATGAAGTAACGCCATATTTGACTTTCATTTTCTGTAGCCCATTGTGTTTTTTCCGAATCGTACTTCAACAAATCACCATCCGATTTCTTTGGGAGTAATTGTGATAGTAAGTAGAGCTTCTTACCTTCGTAAATCATATGATCTAAAAAAGAAAGGTGTTGATTCCGAGGGACTAATTTTTCAGCGAAAGTTTCGGCTATATCTGTAACAATATGTTCTTTTTTGAGCTCCGAACGTATGTATTTCTGAATATTCTCGTAAAAATAGTGTTCTTCGCCTAAATAGTTATCCAACTGAATAAATAAAAGAGAATCGGCATAAATGACTCTGGAGTGATAGTCCACCTCCGATGTCACTGTAATTACCTTAGGAGCTACAAACTTCGGGAAATAGTATTTTACGTGTTGGAACAGGTGTTTTATTGCTGTTTTTTCATTGGAGAAATCACCAAAAACCTTGTTGATTTCTCTTACAATCTCTTGATTAAGAGTGTCTTTTTGGTATTCTTCCCATTTTTCGTCCTCTGTATAGGCAGAAAACAAATAAGGGTATTCTTTTTTTAATTCGGATAATTTCCCAGCGGGTGATAAAAAGAACAAAGAATCGAAGCGGATGGTTTCAAACTCCATAGGAATCTGAGCGATTTCTCGTTCTTTTTTATCACCGCAGGAAATAAAAAATAAAATAACGACAGCGAATAAGATTTTTTTCATGGAGGATACCTTTTGTTCGTGCAAAGATATATTTTTTAGGAAATAAACGCAAAAGAAATGCACTCACTAATAGAACTATAACTAAAGTAGCTCAAGAAAAAGTTCCTGTCATGATAATAAAATCCTAAATTGCATCATTTTTTGGGAAAGCTACGATATAATTCCCTTTCTCTCTGAAAGCTAACTCTACGTCATTAAAGTAAATTTCTTTCAGTTTTCCCACAAAACCACAATGATTTTCAATATAACCTTTAATTCTCAAAGTGTCTGTCTTTTCAGCTTGTCTGATTAAAAAACGCACTTCTTTCCCTGTGTATATATATTCCACTACATTTTTTTCCCAAGCAAATACCACTATATTACCTTTATAAAGAGCTACCTCTGCAATATCTTTGATAAGAAGACTGTCTTTTTGAAGAAAAATCGAAATATCCTTCTCAAAATTACGATGGGCAAGGTCATAAAAGCTGTAAGGAAGGTTTTCATTTTCTTGGATGATTAGTCTCAAGTCAGCAGGAGGGGGGGAACATCTTTTCTTTTTCTCTTCGAGAGAAGAATCTTTCTTACAGGCAACAAAGCCAATTAAAACTAAAAAAATATATAATTTTAATTTTTTCATAACAAAAATATTTTGATTACGTTGCGAAGCTAAAAATAAAAAATAGAAAAAACAAGAAACCGAAAAATTTTAACATATATCCTTACTTCACTGTAAAGGGTTAGTATATAGGTTACTACACGGTTTATGACTGATTTTCGTAATAAAAAAAGAGGCTGCCCTAAATTTTTAAGACAGCCTAATTTTCGTATGTTATTTTTACTACATTTTGATTTTTACACCCGCAAAAATAGTTCTTGGCAATGCTGGGCCATAAATGTACGTTGGGTCACGTTCCACGCCTTTGTCGAAATCTTTTTGATATTCATTAAAGATGTTTTTTACTCCTGCACTTAGCTCCATATCAAAAAAGTCATTGAAAGAAAGATTGTAAACGGTGTTAAGACCAAAATCGAACATTCCTTTAGAAGTTTTTAATGCGTTTTCACCTTCGTGGAATAGTTCCATAGCTCCTGTGTAAACGCTTGTTAAATTCAGAGTCCATTTTTCTGTAGGTCTGTACGAAGCGGTTAAGTTTCCATAGATGGATGGCGAACGCAATATTTTATCGGTTTCCGCTATAACGGTTCCATCTTCTTCTTCAGCAACAACTTGAGACTTGCTAAATCTTGAACTTTGGAAAGTACTTCCCAATTGGAAAGCAAATTTGGAGTTAGGAGCATATTTGAACTCAACATTGATTCCTTTTACAGTAGCTCCATCGCCATTTTGTTTTTGTTTGATGTCTAATTCGTCGTGTTTTCCTACCGAAACATAATGGAAAGGGTCGTTCAAATTGGTGTAGAAAGCTTCAAGCATCGCTACAATTTGGTGTCCATCATGCGAATGGTTATATTCCAACGAAGCCGAGAAGCTATCAGAAGTTTCTTTTTTCAGATCCGAAGCAAGTTCCACACGGCGTACTTCTCCTGTAATAAGTTCAGAGTGAACATCTTCTGAGTAAAACAATGGAGCTCTGAACCCTCGTGAGTATGTTCCTCGTGCGATTACCTCTTTGGTGATGTTATAAAGTAAACTTGCTCTTGGATTCAAAGCTGATACTGATTTTGCTAATAAATTAGAATTGATATTATCCAAACGCAATCCTGCTAAAACCTTAAATTTCGGTGTGATTTTCCAATCCACTTGTGAATACACGCCTAAAATATGCTGATCTTGATTTACCCCTAAGATTTCAGGATTACGACGATTTTCTGCGATTTCATCATATTTATACTCTGCACCTGAAGTCCATTGTAAACTATTTTCATTTACATAGAATTGAGCGGTATGTTGTCCACCTAACACCCAAATGTTTTCACGGGTAATTCCGTAGTTAAGCCCTTCCAAATCATAGGCATCATTTTCAACGTCGTATGCTCCGTAGTAATTGTTTGCTCTTGTGCGTTGTCCACTAATGAATGCCGACCATTTGTTGTTGTACGTTGGTGAATAATAGTCATAAGTAGCATTTCCTCCGATGTTGTTAGTTCTGATGGATTCAGCGATGTCCGCCATATGTTCAGGCATGTCGAATTTATTTCCTCCACGACGATCTTCATTCCCGATGTTTAACTCTCCAACTAATTTTTTTCTTTCAGAAATATTATTAAAAAATTTGGCTCCTACGTTCAGATTTCTCAAGCGTGTTAATTCCGAAAAACCATCGTCATTAGCATCGTAAGGTTGTCTCCAACGATTTACCCCATAGAAAGAAATTCCTCTTTGCAAATCATCGCTCACTAAGGAGGCATTGAATGATGCTACTAAATCTTCTGACTTTCCTGCAATCAATGAAGAGGTAATTCCTGCTTGCATCGAATTTTCAGTTGGATTTTTAGTAATAATATTGATTGTTCCTGCAACTGCACTTGCACCGAACAAAGCTGACCCTCCTCCACGAATTACTTCAATGCGTTCAATCATACTTGTTGGAATTTGCTCCAAACCATAAACTCCGTTCAACGAACCAAAAATCGGGCGACTGTCAATCAAAATTTGTGAATAAGCCCCTTCCATTCCGTTGATTCTTACCTGTGAAAATCCACAATTTTGACAATTAACCTCAGTTCGCAATCCAGGCTGAAATACCAAACCTTCCATCAGCGTGGTAGCACGTACTTTTACTAAATCCTTTTGGCTGGTAACACTCACTAAAACAGGAGCTTCTTTACGATTTAGATGAGTTCTTGTTGCTGAAACAACTACCTCTTCAATCCCTAAAACATCTTCCTGTAATTGGATGTTTTTTTCAACAACTTTGTTTGAGGCAATATGAATTTTTTCAGAAAAAGGCACAAATCCTAATGAGTTGATTTTGAGTGTGTAATCGCCATTAGGAACTGAGAGTTTAAAAGCACCATTTTTGTCAGAAGTCGTCCATTTTTTCTGATTTGCACTTTCCAATACCACCGTTACGGATTCTAACCGAGCTTTGTTGGAGGAAACGACTCCTTTTAAAACACCTTCTTGGGCATATATTATTAAGGAAAAAAGAAATAAAATAAGCGTAGAAAATACTTTCATAAATCTATTTTTTATTTGTTAAACTAAAATTTTCGGCAAAGCTAAAAAATATATTTGATATGCACAAAATAAAATTAGAATTATTTTAGATAAGATTTTTTATGTGCGATTTTTACTTTTGAAGCAACCAAGAAAGGCTGTTAGAAAAAGTTTCCAACAGCCTTCTAATCATGGTGTTTCTAAAATCATGATGGATACTACTTAGCGTAGATTACATACGTAATTGTTTGATAATCCGATTTGTAATCAGCTCCGTTATGCGTTCCTGTCTCCTTTTTAGAGTATGAATATTCTACAATGTACTTTCCTTTCCAAGGTAATGTGAATGAAATTTCACCTTTGTTATTGGAACGAAATGATTGTCCCCAACCATTTTCATACGAAATGTTCACACGCTCTTTTTCTGCCACATTTCCTTCTTTCAAGATTTTGATTTTATTTTTTTGTCCAACTTTAAAATCCGTATTTTCAGCCGATAGCTGTACAGGCAGATTTCCAAATTGTAAATCCTTTTTTTCCTTAGAATTTACATTTACAAAAGCTACCGATTGATAAGTGATTTTCATCTCGCGAAATACATCTTTCACCAAATGAGCCACACTCACAGTATATGTCCCTTTTTCAGTAGGAGTAAAAAACGCAACATAATGACTTTCACGTTTCGTTTTTTGTAAACTTTCAACTTTGCCTGACGGATAAGTAACTTTCACATCAATATCTCTGATATCAGAGAACCATTTTTCACTGAATGTTGGACTCTCTAATTCTCCAAAAAAGATTTTTACTTCGTGTTGTTTGTTGAGTTTTCCTGAAGTGTTGGTTTCCAACCAAACGGTATGTGCTTTAGCAGTGATTGCCAAGCAGAATAAAACGATAAAACTGATTGTTTTCTTCATCATAATATGTATTAAAGTTAATAAGTTACTTATATAAAAAACGTTTGCTTTTCTGAGGAATCTATCACTACAGCATCTTTCAGAGATATACAGATTTAGATAACATGTAGCCAGCCAATCCTCTCGAGTTAAACTGAGAAAATAATACCTAAGATAGATGTTTTTTCTATGTGTATCTTCTCAATGAACTGATTTTAAACAAATGAAATTCATAAATAGGAGGCAAATATAACAAATTATTTTTATTTAGAACAAATGTAGATAAAATTAATGTTATTTTCAGGCATTATTTTTACTCATCTGAAATCGGTTAAGATTAGTTGTATGCCATATTTTTTGGAAAAATTCATATATTTGCACTCAGATATAAACTTAATTTATCTATTCTAACATAAATAAAACATTCTCTTGTACGCAATTCTTGACATTGAGACCACGGGCGGGAAATTTAATGAAGAAGGCATCACTGAAATTGCCATCTATCGTTTTGATGGACACGAAGTTGTTGATCAATTCATAACCCTTATTAATCCTGAACGCGAAATACAAGATTTTGTAGTGAAGCTCACAGGTATTAACAACAAAATGTTGCGAAATGCGCCAAAATTTTATGAAGTGGCTAAACGAATTATCGAAATCACGCAGGATTGTGTGATTGTTGCCCATAATGCAAGTTTTGATTATCGCATTTTGCAGACGGAATACCGACGCTTGGGGTACGATTTTTCTCGTACCACACTCTGTACAGTTGAATTAGCACAACGATTAATTCCGGGTAAAGAATCTTATAGTTTAGGTAAGTTAGCACGTTCTTTGGGAATTCCAGTTAGTGAGCGACATAGAGCTTGTGGTGATGCACTTGCCACAGTCAAACTCTTTAAATATCTCTTAGAAAAAGACAGCAAAAAAGAGATTATCACTACGTATTTGAAAAGCAATGCCCCTACAATAAATGTCCGCCATATTCGTATGCTGGATGAGTTACCCGAACGTTTGGGAGTGTACTATATGTACAATGAAGCGGGAGAAATCATCTACATCGGAAAGAATAAGAATATCAAAAAACGAGTGACTCAACATTTTTCCTCACCCTTGAAGCGAGATGTTTTATTGCAAAAACAAACATATAAAATTACATACGAAGAAACAGGAAATGAACTCATTACACGATTGAAGGAGCTACACGAGTTGGAGCATAACAACCCCAAATACAACAAAAATAATAAGTCAAATACAACAAAAATTAACTATGTTTTGACTTCGCACTTTAATCGCAGTGGATATCTTTGTTTTTCAACCGAGATGTTTCAAACACAAAAAACATCGTTCATAACTACTTTTGAAACAATTCACCAGGCTCAAAATTTTCTGTATCAGATTACAGAAGAATTTGGATTATGCCCCAAACTGCAGCGGCTGTCGGAGGCTAAAAAAAATTGTCATAACTACACTATCAAAAAATGTAATGGAGCGTGTATTGATGAAGAAGCTGTGGAAATTTACAACCAACGTGCCGAGCAGGTAATAAAAAAGTATGGCTTTGTAAATCAAACCATTGCTATCATTGACAAAGGACGTACATTTGATGAGAAGAGTGTGATTTTGGTCGTGAACGGAATCGTCAAAGGTTACGGATTTTTTAATTTGAATTATCAACTATCACAGGTAGAAATCTTGGAAAATTTGATCACGCCTTTGTCTAATTCGTTAAAAAACAGACATATCATACAATCGTACGTTCGAAATCATAAAGTAAAAATAATACCAATAAACACACAAAATTCAATATCTTATGAATAAGCAAACCTTACTTGTAATTTTACTACTTATCTCATTGGGGATAAATATTTTCTTCCTATTCCGTGCGGAAAGAAACGAAATCGAATTTGCTGAGGTTCCCAAAGTGGACTCTGAACAGGTTGCTACAGCCGATGGTGACCGACAATCATTGTTGGACTCAATCCGTTCATTAGTGATTAAAAATAGTGATTTGCAATATTTTGATTTACAATATAATAACACTGCAAAGGATTATTTTATTGAACAAGGAATTGATAATCCTGAGGAGTTAGTGATGAATCAAATTTTGAAAACCAATACTGTGAAAGGAAAACACCCTTTGATTCGTTTTGCACCTAAAAATGAGAGTTTCCAAACTAATAAAATCAAAATCTTAAACCACAAATGGGCAATTTGTGATTTTTCTGATGGCAGACTTTGGGGAGAATTACTTATAAAATATTACATCAACGAAGACAAAACAGTAGAATTGACTGTGATGGATGATTTGCTTTATCCCGAAGAAGGCAGAGATTAGCGTCTGATAATCATTCTCCCACAAACTGACGATATGTTCTCCACTTTTCGATACAATCAACCATATCTTGAGGCAGTTCCGAATCAAAACGTAACATATCGCCTGTCACGGGATGCTCAAAGCCTAAGGTCTTTGCGTGTAATGCCTGACGGGGCAACACTTGGAAGCAATTCTCAACAAATTGTTTGTATTTAGCAAAAGTAGTACCTTTCAAAATTTTATCACCTCCATAGCGTTCGTCATTGAAAAGAGTGTGACCTAAATGCTTGAGGTGTACGCGAATTTGGTGTGTACGTCCAGTTTCTAACCTGCAAGAAATCAGTGTTACATATCCAAAGCGTTCCAAAACTTTGTAATGTGTGATAGCCTCTTTACCGTGACTTCCATCTGGGAAAACAGCCATTTGCAATCGGTCTTTTAGGTGTCGTCCGATGTGTCCTTCTATCGTTCCTTCATCGTCTTTAACGTCACCCCATACCAAAGCAACATACTCACGTTCAGTTGTTTTGTGGAAAAATTGTTGAGCCAGATGTACCATCGCTGTTTCTGTTTTAGCGATGACTAAAAGTCCGCTGGTGTCTTTGTCAATACGATGCACCAGCCCTGGTCTATTGCTGCTGTTATTTGGCAGATTATCAAAATGATATACGAGAGCATTGATGAGTGTTCCACTATAATTTCCATGCCCTGGATGCACGACCATTCCCGCGGGTTTGTTAACGACTAATAGCTGATCGTCTTCAAACAGAATGTCGATTGGGATATTTTCTGGGGTAAGTAGCTCCTCATGTGGAGGGTGTGCAAACATGACTTTAACCTCGTCGTTAGCTTTAACCCGATAATTCGATTTGACAGCGATTCCATTAACGAATATATTTCCTTGTTTTGCAGCCTGTTGTACCTTGTTTCGGGTAGCATTTTCTACAAAATTCATCAAGAACTTATCCACTCGTAAAGGTTCCTGCCCTTTACCAGCCTTGAAACTGTAATGTTCGTAAAGCTCATCGCCTTTTTCAATATCTTCTTCCTCAAATGTAATCATTATTCCAATTCTTCCAAAGGTATAACAATCTCTTCAACCGCTGTAGAGTCAATAGGTTGTCCTGTAAATCCATTGCCACATGTCAAATCTATCTTTGAAGTTTTAATGAGTTGATCCCCAGGCTCTACTTTTTGTCCGTTATGCGAAAGTTCTAACACCATGTCCTTACCGATGTCATCGACATAGGTGACTTTTCCAATTTCTAACCCAACCGATTTTAGTATGGCTTCAGCACTTCGTCTCGTAATTTGAATTACTTTTGGTATGGTTACTTTACGGTAGCCAGATGGATTAATCGTCAGGTAGATTTTACGCCCCTCTTTCACATGCTCCGTAGCTTCGGGATTTTGGCTGATTACCGAATATTTTGGAAATTTAGGATCATAGGTAGCCGAGTCAAGTACCTCGTAACGTAGATCAATTTCTTTAAGCATAAAATCAACTTCGGTCAGTGTTTTCTTAGATAGGTCAGGTACAACTACATACTCACCATGGTTTGTCCATACTTTCAGTATTGATAGGGATATAAATCCTAAAAGGACTAACAAAATACAGGCTAAAACAACGTGTATGGCTAATTTTTTGACGTGCTTTTTCATTTGATTGTTTTTTTATTCTTAAATTTTTAAGGATTCGGAATTTGTTGTTACACTCTCCTAAGTTCTACATTTGGCTTATCTCCTTTGCTCTTGCTTGTCTAACAAATTTTGAGCTACGGATTGCACTAATGAAAGACATAAACTGAATAACAAAGCTCCTAAAAATCCGTTTACTTTGAATCCTTCAACCAATTGAGCTGCTAATAGGATAATGACCGCATTAATTACGAACATAAATAGACCTAAAGTAAGAATGGTTATAGGAATGGAAATAATTGCCAACACTGGTTTTACTAAAACATTCAGAATTGACAAGACAAAAGCTACTAAAACAGCTGAAAAATAATCAGTTATATGCGCTCCTGGCAATATATTTCCCAAAAGAAATATGATAACTGATGTGATTAATAAACTTACGATATATTTCATTTTAGCTATGAATTTACAATTACAGATAATAGAAAAGCCCTTTCTCGAGATTTTTTTTCCTATCGCTCTTGAATTAAAACACGCACACGCTCAATTTTGTTTGCTGAGCATTCTTCAATAACAAAATCAAATGGAGCAAGTTCCACAATTTCGCCTTGTGAGGGAATGCCTTCGTTAGAGGAAACTATCAACCCGCCAAGAGTTTCATATTCCTCACTTTCAGGCAGATTAAGTTTATAAGTTTCGTTGATATACTCCACCTCCAGACGTGCAGAGAACACAAACTCATTGTCCGATATTCTTTCCTCCACAAAGTCATCTTTATCGTGTTCATCTTCAATCTCCCCAAAAAGTTCCTCGACTATATCCTCCAGAGTGAGCATCCCTGAAGTACCCCCATATTCATCTAAAACCACGACCATACTTTTCCGTTTTCGTGTGAGCATATTGAGGATTTCGTTAATGAGCATAGTTTCAGGAATGTACGGAATTGGAATCAAAATACTTTTAATATCTTTAGGTTTTTTGAACATATCAAACGTATGTACATATCCCACAATATCATCAATATTTTCGTTGTAAACCAATATCTTAGAAAACCCTGAAGACACGAATGTATCAATGAGAACCTCTGGTTTTTCATTGATTTCGACTGCCACAATCTCAGTACGAGGAACCATAATTTCACGTGCCTTTACCCCCGAGAATTCTAATGCATTCTGAAAAATCTGTACTTCGGCATCAACTTCCTGTTTCTCTGGAACATTTTCCATCTGTTCGGAAATATAATCCACAAGTTCCAATTTTGTGAACGATAACGGGACATAATCACCCTTAGTTTTAAAGAACGTTTTCAGTATAAAATCTGAGATCCAAATAACAAAATTCGATATTGGAGAGAACAACCAATAGAAAAAATAAGCTGGAATAGCCAATATTTTTAATAATTGATTGGCGTAAATTTGAAAAAAAACTTTCGGCATGAACTCTGCCGTGATAAGGATGATCAGCGTAGAGATTACGGTATGCCACAACACATTTTGAAAAAAAGGAGGTAACGTAGCTGTCATCACGCGCCCCATCTCGAATCCGTATAGTACTAATGTAATGTTATTGCCCACCAACATAGTTGTAATCAACTTCGAAGGTTTACGCGTTATTTTGGTCAACACATCGGCCAATAATCCTCCTTGCTTTTTTTGGATTTCGATATGCACTTTATTAGAGGATACGTATGCAATCTCGAAACCTGAAAAAAAGGCAGATAAAATCAAGCATATGATTATTATAATGATAGAAATTGGTTCCATTGTTTCAAAATGATAGTGTTACCCAAATTAGTTGCAAAACTAAAAAAAACTTTGCTAAAATCTTAGTTTTTAATAAAGTTTTTAAGCAAAACGCATAATCTTTTTATTTCTGTAAGCTGTGTAAGGTTTGTATAATCAGCTTTTTAGTTGGCAAAATAAACTCTCAAATGAAGCATTTAAAAAAATCATTGTGGGGTGACTTAAAAAATGAACTTTTAGCACTATCAAAAAAAGTATCTTTCGTAGCACAAGGGGTAAGCGAAAACAAAATCAACATTACCCAAGAGACGAGTTTAATTTTTTTGATATGTAAAATCAACTCTTTCAAGCATTTTGATAATTTGTTGTTAAGAAAGTGTACTTTTTTTGTAACTTTTTCTTCTTTCATTTGTCTCAAGAGTAAAAATCAATATTATATGAAGACCATATTTTTTTTACCACTCTCGACAAGTTTCTGGACAATAAAATCCGAAAGCGTCTCTATCCCTTTGCTTATAGTTGTTTTTATTCCTCTTCAAATGAAAAAAAATGATATAAAAATCAAAAAAACCTCAGAAATTTTCTGAGGTTTTTGGTTAGTATTCTTGAAGATTTTTACTCTTCTAAGACTGAAAACTCTGCTCCTGAAGCAAAATCTTGATTGTAGAGCTGTGTTAGTGCCGTAAATCGGATATAACGGGCTTTGACAGGTTTTTCTAAAAGTACTCGTTTGAGTTCCGCACTGGAATCAAATGTTCCCTTCTGAATTTCAGTCCAATTTTTACCATCTGTGCTTACCGAAAAGCTGTATTCTTTCACTTTGCTGCTCCAACTATCGTAAGGCAAATACGTAAATCCTTTAATGGTGCGTATTTCGCTCATATCAAAGTCCACCCAATGCGGATATTTTGCTACTGTAACTGAGTACATCGTGTGCCATATCGTATTCGGATTACCATCAACTAAGTTCTGAGCATCACCTTCGCCTGATTCCTCACTACTTGCAGAAATTACTCGGATAGGAATATTTTCTATACGATTGAAAATCATTTCTACTTTTGAGTCTGGTTTTCCTTCAAACCAAGCGGTTACTTTTCCCCCTTTTCGCAATGGAATGGGTAGATTATATTTTGAAGGTTTTCCTTTTCCGTCAATGGTATAAACGATTTTAGCAAACTCGTCTGCTGAATTAATACTCACATTTCCAAAATAATCGTGTGAAATGGAAATAGGAATTTCCCCTGAAGCCTTTATGTTTACCATTGCTTCGATATTTCCACTAAGAACTGGACGAATTATAAAACCTGTGATATGCGAACCTCTGGATAAAACACGATCTTTTGAAAGAGGTGCTCCTTGTCCGCAACTATTTCCGCCTAAGCCTGTTACAGCAATATCTAAATTCAGATATGTGTCCTTAGCCTTAGGCAATTCGTGTGGATGCCCTGCTAAAATCATATCTTTCGCAGTATATTGCAATGCAGAAGCTGACATTGGCTCATTCGGAATGAAAATCGCTCCATTTCCTTGATTGTCAGTAAGCGAAATCCAACGTACTTCTTCGTGATTGCCCATATCTTGTGGTTTTGGGAAATGTACGAATTCGTCCTTGACTTTTCCTGAAAATTGCTCAATAAAAGCTCCCGTTTTTCGGTCGTTATAGTTGTCGTGCTTTCCACGTCCGTAATAAGTTAAATTTTCGTACTTCTGCGGAATAGTCATCACGTATCCTAAGCGTGGTAATGTCAGCCACAAATCGTTAGATGTAATAGCCGATTGCAGTTCTATACTTCCGTCAGGATAAATCGTATATATCTGATTTGTAATAAATTTGAAGTCTTTTTCTCCAAATTTTCTATCGGTTAATTCCTCAATTTTATTTTTTCCTGAACTTGTCCCTCCGTGAATTTTCGCTGCATTCGGAGCTTGTGAAACCACTGTGAAATATACTGAAAATGAGCCATTTTTGTTTTCAACTACTTTGTTGGAAGTGGCATTGTGTTTCAAATTATGTAACCCTTTTTCAAACCACTTTTCATAAAACCAATTATCGTTATTCACGAAAGCCCGTAGTGCATTGATTTGTGGTCCGTTGCCGTCAGTGATAATACTTTCATTTCCGTATTGAAGACTAAAAATACTTCCTGTTTTAGTGTCAAATTTTGCCGTAAAATTGCTGTTTTTTAATACTTTCAGATTTCCTTCATCAGAAAGTTCAATTTTCCCGCCTTTGGCAATTTGCAAAATAGAAGGTCGTTGTGTTGGTGATTTCAGCAAAAATTGTTCTTCTGCTTGGACGTATCCTTTTTCTGCCCAAGGTTTATCTTCTTTCAATTTGAATTGAATTTTTAATAAATATTCCGAAGTGGGTTTTAAAAGCGATTGATTATAAGGTACTTTTACAGATTTTCTGCTTCGTGCTGGAATGTTGCCAATGGCTAAATTCCCTTTTTCAATTGATTTTCCGTCTTCAAACAAAGACCACTCTACATCATAATCCGATAAATCCTTGAAATAGTTTTTGTTAAAGATTTCAACTTCATTGCCTATATTTTTCAATCCAACATATTGATACACTTTTTTCACTTCGTAATATTGCGGTTTGGGCGTCATATCTGCGAAAACAATTCCGTTCATAACAAACTGACCGTCATTTGGATAGTCGCCAAAATCACCTCCGTAAGCAAAATAGCGTTTGCCGTCTTTGGTGTAATTGTACATCGCTTGGTCAATCCAATCCCAAATTGCACCACCGCAAATGAAATTGCTCGACTCAATAGCTTCCCAATAATCTACCAAATTTCCAACGGCATTTCCCATAGAATGAGCGTATTCCGAAATGTGGAACGGATATTTGATATTGTGTGTTCCTTCCGAAGCTCCTTTCATCCAAGCAATTGACGGATATTGATTTGAACCCATATCCACGATATCGTTATTTCGCTCATACTGAACAGGTCGCGAAGCATCAAATTTTTTCAGAGCGTTGTAAGCCGTAACGAAGTTTTCGCCTGGTCCTGCTTCATTTCCAAGCGACCAAATAACAATCGAAGGGCTATTTACCGTTGCGTGAGCCATTTCCAACACCCGAGCAACGTGTGCTTTTTCCCATTCTTTGGGGTGTGAAAGCGATTCTTTTCCGTAGTAATACTGATGCGATTCGATGTTGGCTTCATCTTCCAAATAAATACCATATTTGTCGCACAAGTAGTACCAATATGGGTCGTCAGGGTAATGTGAATTTCGCACGTGATTGATGTTCGCTTTCATCATCAATTTTACTTCGTCTTCCATTTGTTGGCGTGTAATGGCGTGACCCACAGACGGATTAGTTTCGTGACGATTTACTCCTTTGAATTTCACCGTTTTTCCGTTTACGTAGAAATATCGTCCTGCTTTGCCAAACTCGTCATCTTCGGCTTTCGTGTCTTTAATTTCTACTTTTCGAAAACCTGTATAAGTCGAAATGGTTTCTACGACTTTTCCTTTGGCATCTTTGAGCTGAGCCACCAAAACGTAACGATTCGGAAATTCACTCGACCATTTTTTCGGATTTTCTAACGGAAATTTCGTTTTAATGACCGATGATTTTTGAGAAGAAATATCAAATGAAGCAGAAAAAATAGGTTTTCCAACTTCTTTATTTTCATCAGAATAGAGCTTGTTTTCGTATAATGAATATTCTATTTTGTAGCCTTTGGCTTGTTTTTTGTCCAAATTGCGGATTTCTGCCGAAATGTTCAATTCTCCGTTTAGGTAGTTTTTATCTAAATCAGGAATTACTTGCAAATCACGGATTTGTACTTTTGGAACGGAAGTTAAAGCCACCGTACGGAAAATTCCCGCCAAGCGGAACATATCCTGAGCTTCAAGGAACGAACCATCGGAATTTCGGTACACTTCCACCGCAACTGTGTTTTTGCCTTTTTGCAGATATTTGGTAATGTTGAACGAAGCCAAATTGCGTGAATTTTTGGAAAAACCAACGTATTTTCCGTTTATCCACAGATAGAAAAAGGAATCCACACCATCGAAATTGATAAAAACTTCACGATTTTTCCAATCCTGCGGAATAGTAAATTCGCGTCGGTACGAGCCTACTTCGTTGCGGTATTCATAAGTTGTCCAATTTGTTGGTGGAGTTCGCATTACGCCTTTTCGCCAATCGTCCACTTTACGTTCGTGGTAGAAAATCACAGGCTGATTCACGTAAATCGGTACACCATATTTTAGTGTTCCATCTTTTTGAATGCCGTAGATATTCCAATTGGAAGGCACAGGAATTTCCTCCCACGCAGTTATGTCATAGCTCGGTTTGAAGAAATCCTTCGGACGCTTATCGGGTGTTTTTACCCAATGAAATTTCCAATTTCCGTTGAGCGATTGCCAATATTTGGAATTTTCGGGCAATACTTTTCGTGCCGACTGTTTATCAGCAAACGAGAAAAAATAGGCTTTGGGCTGTTCTTTGTTAAGTGAGAGTTCTTCCACTGATTCCCATTCCTTGCCCGTGGGAGCTTGTTGGTCGCCATAGGCATAGCCAAGGAGAGACTGCTGTTGAGCGAAAATAAAATTGGAAAACACCAATCCTACAATCAAACTTACTTTGTTAATGTGTTGTATCATAATTTTAGTTGAAAAAACAATTCGCACAAAGGTAATGAAAAAATTGACGGTTTCCAATGAAAAAAAGACAAAGCCCAAAAAAAATGAGCTTTGTCAAAATCCTATTTACCTAATTTAAAACTTATTGGATAAACGAAATTTACTGCAATATTTTTACCTTTGTGTTTTGCTGGAATAAGTTCAGGTAGCATTTCTATGAGACGTTTTGCTTCTTCTTGAAGTAGCTTATCGCCTCCTTTTAACGATTTTACAACAACCTTTCCTTCAGCGCCTATGACAAAAACCACGGTTACCTTACCTTGTAGATTATTTTTTAAAGCAGCCTCTGGATATTTGAAATTACGTGCTATGTGTGCGTCCATTTTTTTTCTGAAGCAATCTAAATTTTCACTTTCAGAAACATTCTCACACTCCTTAAAGCGAGGTGTTTTATCTACTTTCGTAAAGGGAAGTGTGTCATTCACAACTTGATTGTTTGTAAGTTGAGGTTCAGCCACTGAAATTTTTGGAAGGTTTTCCGATAGATTGTTTTGCGGAGCATTACCTGCCGAAAGCATCAGCACTGAAACTGCCAATGCAGGGATTGCCAATAAGTATTTTGACATTCCTTTTGTCGATTTTTGTTTTTGTTGTAACATACTTAGTCTTCGTTTGATAAGTTTGGGGGCAGACCAATAACTGGTAAGTAAATCAATCTTCGTTCCCAAAGCTTGGTTAATAAGTGTTTGATAATAATAGTTTTGAAACTTAGGGTAGGTTTGCCTATCGGCTTCAAATTCGTGTGCTTCTACCAATCGCTTCTGATAGAAATACAACAACGGATTAAACCAAAAAACAATCTTCATCAGTTCCAAAAATAACAAATCAAGCGAGTGCCACTGCTTTTGATGCACTTTTTCGTGTTCAATAACACAGGTTTCTTCCGCTTGTTCTTTGCCTACATAAATGTTATTCATAAATGTAAAGGCTTGGGTCAAATCCTCTAATAGGAAAATACGAGTTCCGTTCAGAACCACCCGTTGTGAACGGTTCAATAGGTGGCTCAACCGTATTATTTTTATGATGAAAAGCAATCCGAAGCATACTGCCCCGATACCGTAAATCATTTCATACCAATTGATAGCATTCGTGTTGGAAGCTATAACCATATTTTCTGAATTTGTATTGGCATAGGCGACAAATTCTTCCAAACGGATAGCGGCTGTAATATTATCGTTTGCCAAAGAAATCGGGAAAAAAGGCAATATTAATGAAAGTGCAATTCCCGATAGCAGGAAAAAGCGATTTATCCTAAAATAAGGTTCGTTTTTGAAAAACGCTTCGTAAAGCAATAAAAACAAAAGCTGTACGAACATCGTTTTAACTGAATATATTAAAAAGTTTTCCATCACTTTTCCTTTTTAAGTTTTTGCAATAGGTCTTCTACATCTTTTAAGTCGATGTCCTTTTTTTCAACAAAGAAGGAAAGCATTGATTTAAAAGAACCTTTAAAATAATTTTCAGCCAAGTCTTTAAGTGATTTGTGACTGTAAATTTCCTTCGATACTATTGGAAAATAGATAAATCCTCTACCTTGTGGCTCGTGACTTACAAACCCTTTATTTTCCAATATCCGAACCACTGTTGATACCGTGTTGTAGGCAGGTTTGGGGTCATTAAGTTGTGCAATGATATCATTGACTGTACCTTTACCCAATTGCCACAATACTTGCATAATTTCTTCTTCAGCTTTAGTAAGCGTTTTTATAGATTGAGACATTAACTTATTATTTTTATACGGCAAATATACAAACTATTTTTTTAGTTACAACTATTTTTTTAGTTTTATTGGATAAAAAAATTTGAATTAAGCACAAAAAAACACATAATAAAAAGAAAATCAATTTATTAAGTGTTTATTATTTTGTTAGGTTTCACATTTTCGTTACTTCAACTCTCCAAACTTGCCTTGTTCAAAATCTTGGAAGGCTTGTATGAGTTCTTGGCGGGTATTCATCACAAACGGACCATAAGCGGCAATGGGTTCGGCAATGGGTTCTCCACTAAGTACTAATATCAAGGCATCAGAAGTGGCTTCCACAGTGAAATTTTCACCATCGTTTTTGAACAAAACAAAGTGGTCAGCAGCGACTTCCTCCTGTTCGTTTACGCGGATACTTCCCTCCACCGTTACCAAAGTCGTGGTGTAATGTTTTGGGAAAGAAAGTGTGGTTTTTCCTCCTCTTTGCAAACTCACATTATACATATGGATAGGACTAAAAGTAGAAGCCGCACCTTTCACGCCGTTGTATTCCCCTGCAATAACTG
>NZ_CDOI01000133.1 GCF_000827555.1 Capnocytophaga canis | reverse complement strand
CGGGAGGCAATAAATACTGTCCTATCCGATGTCGTTTTTTATGGATAGCCCAACTATCCGAATTCCCTCCTTGAATCACAAAATTTTTTACCACGCGATGGAAAACTGAACCATCGAAATATTTTTCCTTGGTCAACAAAATGAAATTTGCTCGGTGATATGGTGTTTCTACAAACAACTCAATATCAATATTCCCGTAGTCAGTAATAATACGAACGTAACGCTCTTTGTGTCTTTTTTCATATTCGAACAAAAAAGGAATTGCACTTTGGGTGGTCAACGGTTCAAATATTTCTTGTTCCTTTTCTGATTTGTCCTCTTTAACTAAGTTCTCTTCCGTGACCTCTTTATTATTTTCAACACTCTCCAATGAATTATTTGCCTTTTGAGGTCTGTCGTTACACCCCAAAAGAATAAAAATGCAGAGCATACTCAGAAAACTATATCTCATAGCCTATTCTTTTGATAATATCCACAGTTTCAGTTTCATTCTCAATGTACGACATATGTCCCCCAATCAAACGACTATATGACGCTTTTGTTTTTTGAGCCAGTTCTACTAAATTCTCTGCGGGAATCAGTTCGTCATTTTCACCAATTATGATATGTTTAGGAACCTGTAATCCTTCAAAAATATGTGTTCGGTCGGGTCTATCTTTCATTCCCAAAGAAGCTGCTTTGATTCCCTCGTTAGGAATTTCCATCGCAATTTTGATAACCTTGTCCACTTTTTGCTTCATCTCGATACGATTTTCTGAACTAAACAAGTTATTTACCGCCGTACGTATGAAAAACGATTTATCTTTATCAATAACTTCCAAGACTCGAAGTCGGTTTGCCTTTTTTTCATCCGAATCAGCGACTGTTGTTGAGTTCATCAAAATTAATCCATTAACTTTATCAGGATATTTCTCTGCAAAAGCGAGTGATACATATCCTCCCATGGAATGCCCTACAAACAAACAAGTATCTATTTTTTCGATTTCTAGAATACGATTTACAGCTTCTGCCATCATTTCCATAGTATGAATTTCCGCTTCGACAGGAGTTTTCCCATGTCCTAACAAATCAGTAGTAATGACACAAAAATCCGACTGTAGAATTTCTGCAAAATGTTCCCAAATTTCACTACTTTCTAAAAATCCGTGGAGTAACATCAATGGTTTTCCTGAGCCTTTTTTGGTGTAAAACGGAATATTTTTCATGTTTGTTTTTATACTAGAATTTACAAAATTGTTTTTTCAGAATCATCTGTATTTTCATCAATGAAAGATTTAACAAGGGGTAACTCTGAACAGAGCCGAAATTTTATGGCAAGAGCTGTATGCAAAAAAGTAAACCCTTGAATTATTTCCATCTATTTTCAGCCTTGTATTTTCCCCATAATAGGGTAGCTAAAAAAGGATTGTCTATGAAAGGATTACGATTTCCTTGAGCTTGTTCAATAACGTTATTGCGATTCTTTTCAATGGTTGAAACGGGGTCTTCAGCATTCCATTTCAGTAGTAAATCAACCCCTCCAGTTGAAATATCCTTGCCAAGACTTTCGTTATATCGCAAATTAAGGTACAGAATCATTCGAGCTACATCACCTTTCCATTCATCTCCTGGATACCAACTGCCATTGATTAATCTTGCTGAGCCACTACCTTCCGTAAATGGATAATTGCCCCGAAGTGTGTTCACTCGCGAGTCGCACACCCGTAAGTGATGTAAATCGGCGATGGCAACCAATCCTAATTTTGAACGTGGATAAACGTGTTCAGTATTGAACGTCTGAGGTTTGTATCCTTTATTCCCTTCATATTCTTTCCAAAAACGAATTTCTCCTGTGTAAAGCAACACCACTTTTTGAGGGTCATTTTCCGACTTATCGGCTTGGTATAAATATTTATGTCTGTCGTAATACTGTAAAATATTTTCGTGCTTTTCAATGGTCAAAGTAGCCAAATCGTTGTATAAATCTGAGTTTTTTTTTGAAAAATCAATATTCTTATAGTACGCCTGTAATTCCTTAGGAATATTGAATTTAACATTTTGAAAATTTGGGTCTTCTTCAGGAATCTCTGTATTTTCCTCTTTTTCAGGTAAAGGTACATTTTGTGTACTACAAGCTACGAAAAATGATACAAGTAAAAATAATATATATTTCATAATTTTGTTTTTATTTATTGTTTTTCAATCACTTACACTGACATGAAAAAAATTTCTGCTTGTTGCTTAAAAACAGAACATATAAATCTCAGCCGTGAAATATGGCTCTTTTGCCCAAATGCTTCACTAAATATCCATCAAATTTCAATTTGAAAAAAAATTGCATAATATCCATATTGTGAGCTATATGAATTATTTAGTTTGTTATATTCAGAACTTTAACCTTCTGCAAATATACAAAACTTTTTACGAAAACTTCATCGATTTGGTTGGTGATATTTTTGTAACGACATAAGTAGGCACTAAAAGCATCAATAAACACAGTATCAACACCCCAATATTAAGGAAAATAACAGAGAAAACATCAATGTGAATAGGCACTTCAGTAACGTAATAAGTAGCTGGATCTAATTTGATAATACTGTATTTTTGTTGTAAAAACAGTAATAAAAACCCGAGAATATTTCCCCAAAACAATCCTTGTGTGATGATGTAGGCTGCATTATACAAAAATATACTGCGTATACTACGGTCGGAAGTGCCTAAACTTTTTAATATGCCAATCATGGGAGTTTTCTCCAAAATAAGCACTAAAATGGCAGTAATCATATTAAAACCTCCCACGACTATCATAATTCCTATGATGAGATAAATATTAAAATCAAACATCCCCAACCATTCAAAAATAAATGGATATTTCTGCATAATAGTCTGCGAATCAAGTGTCGCCATAGTTTTATCATACACCTGATCACCGACTGACTCTATCTTATCAAAGTCATCAACAAAAACTTCAAACATCCCAACTTCATCCTTTTTCCATTGATTGATGCGTTGAATTTGGCGAATATCAACAAAAACATAAGAAGCATCAAATTCCTGAAAACCACTATTATAGATACCTACAATTTTAAAATTTCGTTGATTTGGGACTTGTGAGGTTTCATCTTTAAGAAAAATAGTATGGCAATGGTCTCCCAAACGAAGTTGCAAACGATTAGCCAAATATTCCGAAATAAGAATCTCGTTACTGATTTCATCCGTCGTGAAATCGGGAATACGCCCCTCTTTGAGGAATTCATGCATGACCTCCCAACGATAATCCTCCCCTACTCCTTTTGCTAAAATAGCTTCATAAGTGGTTTCCGTTCGGATAATTCCTCCTTTTGTTGCTACTGCTTGTAAATGCACAATTGAGGGTATTTCGGTAAATTGAGGATAAAAATCTTGATGGATTGAAATTGGTTTTATTGATACTTCTGAAGCATTATTGTCATAATTATAAATTTGGATATGCCCTTGAAAAGTAACAATTTTTTCACGTATTTTTCGTTGCAACCCACCTCCTGTGGCAATAGCAATCAACATCATAACCATTCCTAAGGCAATTGCCGTAATCGCCATTTTGATAATTGGAGAAGAAATCGTACTTTTACCCGATTTTGAAAATATAATTCGTTTCGCTATGAAAAAGGGAAAATTCAATGGTCTGTTTATTTTAAGAATGGTCAAAAATACGTTTTTTTTGCTATTTTTAATCACTTCTTGTAAAAATTATAGCCAAAAAAACACAAGTAACGGAATTTCTGAAAAAGAAATTGTATTGGCAAGTAACCGTATATGGCTATATATAAACGACTTACAAAATAAAAAAATTGGTATTGTAACGAACCAAACAGGAATCATCAAAAACAAAAAAGGAGAATACACTCACCTGGTCGATTCGCTAATCAGTCGCAAAATAGACATCCACAAAATATATGTCCCTGAACACGGATTTCGTGGTGAAGACGATGCCGGAGAAATCGTCAAAGATGGTAAAGACTCAAAAACGGGTATTCCCATCATTTCACTCTACGGAAAAAATAAAAAACCTTCTCCTGAACACCTGAAAAATATTGATGTAATTTTATTTGATTTGCAAGATGTAGGTGTCCGATTCTACACGTATATTTCAACTCTACACTACGTGATGGAGGCTTGTGCCGAACTAAATATTCCTGTAATCGTACTGGATCGACCAAACCCTAACGCACACTATATTGATGGGCCTGTTCTAGAAATGGAACAACATAGTTTTGTAGGTATGCACCCAGTTCCTGTAGTCTACGGAATGACCATTGGAGAATATGCACAAATGATAAATGGAGAAAAATGGCTTAAAAATCAAATAGTTGCAAATTTAAAAGTGATTCCTTTATCTAATTATACACACCAAACCCCATATAGTTTACCCGTAAGACCTTCGCCAAATCTACCTAACGATGTTGCCATAAATTTATACCCAAGTTTGTGTTTCTTCGAAGGTACAAATGTAAGCATGGGACGAGGAACTTCATCTCAATTTCAAATTTATGGATCTCCTTATTTAGAGAAAACTAACTTTCAGTTTACACCACAACCAAATCTGGGAGATAAAAATCCTAAATTCAAAGGAAAAGTGTGTTATGGGGAAAATTTAACCAATCATCCACGAATGTCAGCCTTGAATTTGTCTTGGTTACAAAAAGCGTTTGAGCAATCGAAAGGCGTGAAAATAGATTTTTTTAATAACTTTTTCAACAAACTCGCAGGAAATAAGAAACTTAAGGAACAAATTATCCAAGGAAAAAGCGAAACCGAAATTCGTGAAACATGGCAAAAAGATTTGACTAAATTCAAAGAAATAAGAAATAAATATCTGATTTACAGAGATAAATAAAATAATATAATCTACAACAACCACCGAAAAGCACATCATTTAGATAGTAGAGTCTACCCCATGAGTATTTTAAAAAAGTGTCAGAACATGAGTTATTCATTTATAATACCTGTTTACAATCGCCCTATTGAAGTCGATGAATTATTAGAAACTATTGCAAATCAATCTTTTGAAGGGGATTTCGAGGTCGTAGTCATCGAAGATGGTTCAACCCTTCAATCCAAGGAGATTTGTGATAAATATGCAGATAGGCTGCATATTACCTACTTATACAAGCCCAATTCTGGCCCTGGAGATTCTCGTAACTATGGTATGCAAAAAGCTCATTATGACTATTTTATAATTTTAGATTCCGATTGCCTACTACCCGAACATTATTTAGAATCCGTAGATGATTTTCTGAAAAGACAGTATGTAGATTGCTTTGGTGGCGCCGATGCTGCTGATGAAAGCTTTACGGACATTCAAAAAGCAATCAATTATGCCATGACCTCTTTACTCACCACAGGAGGCATTCGTGGCAATAAAAATGGAATAGGGAAATTCCAACCCCGAAGTTTCAATATGGGGCTTTCACGCAAGGCTTTTGAAAGTAGTGGGGGTTTTGGAAGAATACATCCTGGAGAAGATCCTGATTTAGTAATTCGATTATGGCAAAAAGGGTATCAAACGGCATTTATTGAAGAAGCGTTTGTCTATCACAAACGTCGTATTTCGTGGAAAAAATTCAAAGAGCAAGTCTGCAAATTCGGACAAACACGAGCTATTTTAAATCATTGGTATCCACAAACGAAGAAAATAACTTTTTGGTTACCTTTTCTATTTTCAACAGGATTAATCTTCTCTTTATCAGTTGCTTTCATAGGAAGATTGGAAGGATTATACATCTACTGTAGTTATTTCATCATAGTTCTGCTTCACAGTTCAAGGGAAAACAAAAGCACAAAAATTGGATTTTTGACTATATGGGCGATTTTAGTACAGTTTTTTAGCTATGGATTTGGTTTTTTCAGAGCTACTACAAAATTATTTTTGTACAAAAAAGAACCTGAAAAATTATTTCCTCATTTATTTTTTCGTCGAAAATAAACTTTGTTAAAAGAAAGAGTTTATTTATCCCAAATACTACGGATGAAATTGCAAAATATCCGAAACAGGTACACTTTGATTACAGAATTTTAGTTTAAAATTTGTTATATCTTCTTTTAATTATCAGCCAATTTGGTTTGATAATAACTTGATTTATCCTAGTTTGTCTCAATCAATTTTTCTTTTTTTTAACACAGAATATGGCCATAAAAAATTTGTTTCTTTCTTCTGGTTTTTGTACCTTTGTCCTTTGGAAATTAAAACCAAAAAAGAACTTTTAATGAAATATCAAGAAAAGAAAAAAGCGGTTATTTTACTTGCTGATGGCACCGCTTTCTACGGAAAAAGCGTAGGAAACGACGGTACTGTTTTTGGAGAAGTATGCTTCAACACGGGAATGACAGGCTATCAAGAAATTTTTACAGATCCCTCCTACTTTGGGCAGATCATGGTAACAGCCAACGCCCATATTGGAAACTACGGAATTAATGAGGACGAAAATGAGTCCGATGGCATCAAAATTACGGGCTTGGTTTGTCGTAATTTTAGCTATGATCACTCCAGACCAAGTGCTTCTGGTTCATTGAAAGATTTTTTCGATAAAACCAACTTAGTAGCCATTTGCGATGTAGACACTCGTGCATTAGTAGCTCACATTCGTGATAATGGTTCAATGAACGCCGTTATTTCAACTCAAACCGATGATTTAGAGTTTCTTAAAGAAAAATTAAAACAAATTCCTGATATGAAAGGTTTAGAATTGGCTTCGAAAGTGTCAGTTACTGAACCTTATTTTTTTGGTAATGAAAACGCCAAATACAAGGTTGCCGCTCTTGACTTTGGAATAAAGAAAAACATTTTGAGAAATATGGCAAAACGCGATATGTACATAAAGGTTTTTCCGTATGACACTCCTCTGGAAGAGTTAAAGAAATGGAATCCTGATGGATATTTTCTATCAAACGGACCAGGAGACCCTGAGCCTCTAACAGAAGTTATTGCAAAAGTGAAACAAATGATAGCAGAGGATTTGCCTTTGTTCGGGATTTGCTTAGGACATCAAATCATTGCTTTGGCAAACGACGTCCCAACTTTTAAAATGCATAACGGACACAGAGGAATTAATCACCCTGTAAAAAACTTACTTACAGGAAAAGGAGAAATCACCTCTCAAAATCACGGTTTTGCGGTAGATAGAGAACAAGCAGAAGCTAATAAAAATATTGAAATTACGCACGTTCACCTCAATGATGATACCATTATGGGAATTCGTGTTAAAGGCAAAAAATGCTTTAGCGTTCAGTATCACCCTGAAGCAGGACCAGGACCAAACGATGCTACTTATCTGTTTGACCAATTTGCGGAAATGATGAAAAATAATTAGCAGATAAGAATTTTGCAAAGAACGATTTGAGTTAAATCATTCTTCATTAAAAATTATTAATCGATAAAAAGAAATTTTAATTAAATAATAGAAAATATGAGTATTATTGTAGGCGTACACGCACGACAAATTTTGGATTCAAGAGGAAATCCAACAGTAGAAGTTGATGTTATAACAGAAAACGGACATCTTGGAAGAGCAGCTGTTCCTTCAGGAGCTTCAACTGGTGAATATGAAGCAGTTGAGCTTCGTGACGGAGGGAAAGATTATATGGGTAAAGGTGTATTGAAAGCCGTTGCTAACGTTAACGAAATCATTGCTGAGGAAATTATTGGAATGAGTGTTTTCGAGCAAAATCTTATCGACAGAACAATGATTGAACTTGATGGAACACCAAACAAATCAAAATTAGGAGCTAATGCAATCTTAGGTGTTTCTTTGGCTGTTGCAAAAGCTGCTGCTGCTGAATTGGATTTACCTTTGTATCGTTATGTAGGTGGAGTTAGTGCACACACATTGCCTGTTCCTATGATGAACATCATCAATGGAGGTTCTCACTCTGATGCTCCGATTGCTTTCCAAGAGTTTATGATTATGCCTGTAAAAGCAAAAAACTTCTCTCAAGCTATCCAAATGGGAGCAGAAGTTTTCCATAACTTGAAAAAAGTACTGCACGACAGAGGATTAAGCACTGCTGTGGGTGACGAAGGAGGTTTTGCTCCAACTTTTGAAGGAACAGAAGACGCGTTAGATTCTATCAAAAAAGCAGTAGAAAATGCAGGTTACAAATGGGGCGAAGAAATTAAAATCGCTTTGGATTGTGCTTCATCAGAATTCTATGCTGACGGAAAATACGATTATTCTAAATTTGAAGGAGCTTCTGGAAAAGTTCGTACAAGACAAGAACAAGTTGATTACTTAGCTGAATTAGTTGAAAAATATCCAATTATCTCAATCGAAGATGGTATGGACCAAAACGACTGGGAAGGTTGGAAAATGCTTACCGAAAAAATCGGACACAAAGTACAATTAGTTGGAGATGATTTGTTTGTAACAAACGTTTCTATCCTTGAAAGAGGAATTGAAAAAGGGGTTGCTAACTCCATCCTTATCAAAGTAAACCAAATCGGTACACTTTCTGAAACGATTGCAGCAGTGGAAATGGCTCACAGAGCAGGTTACACTTCGGTGATGTCACACCGTTCAGGAGAAACTGAAGACAACACTATCGCTGATTTGGCTGTTGCATTGAATACAGGACAAATCAAAACAGGTTCAGCTTCACGTTCTGACCGTATGGCAAAATACAACCAATTGATTCGCATTGAAGAAGAATTAGGATTGGTAGCGTATTTCCCACAAGAAAAAGCATTTAATGTGAAGTAATTCTTTATTTTAGCTTTATTGAACTATCCAAAAATGTTTTACGAATTGATTTTGAGTGTTTTATAAATATTCTTATCAAAAGTAAAAAACATTTTGGATAGTTTTTTATTGGATAAAATTTAGATGATACATAAAACTGAAATACCCAAATTACTACTGAAAATCAAATAAATACTTCTCTACTTTAACTACTCAATCAATCTCTCCAAAACAAAAAAGTCTGCCAATTATGACAGACTTTCCGCTTAAAACTAACTATTCACTTATGAAAGAAATAATTTGCAAACTTCTTTACATAATTTGAACTGCAAATGAAATATAAAAAACACTACTAAATTAATTCCCTTTGCAAATAACAACTACTAACAACGAGGCAAATATAATAGGTTTTTTTGAAATTACAAAATTTATTTAGATTTATTTTAAATTATTAAAGTGTATTTTTATACTTGACAAATAGATGAAGTTTATAGGAATATAGACCTTGAATTGCAAAAGGTTTACTGATAGACTTTTCTTATTAAACTTTTATGAACAACAAATCCAAGCTACACTCTTCACAGTAGGAAAAAATGAAACTTGGATGTGTATGATCTATACCGATTTTTTTAGACTCAAACAAACTATAAATCTCCAATATTAAGATAAGGTTTAACCTCCTCTATTGGTATTTTGACCTGAAATGCTCCATTAACGTACGAAGCTATTTCATAGGGATTATAAAGCAAAATTAAATATTCTTTCGTAAAGCCAATATTCTCGGGAAAAGTAAATTTATTATCATCAAACCAAAAATCATTTTCAGTTGGATTGGTGGCAGAAACAATTTTTCGCTGTTCATTGAAGTGTATTTCAGCAATTTCAGATACTTTTTCAATATCTGAAAATAAATTTTCATTGGCAATAAGTGTTTTTGTTTCGATATCAAAATTCAAAAAAATAGTTGTCAAAAGCTCATGAGCTCCTCCAGTATAGGCATATCTATCCGAAACCAAAGAAATGATTTTTTTATTCTGAAAGGAAATACTATCGCTCAAGTTCAATTCAAAAGCAGGAATATCAGGAAAATGTTCATGTAATTTATTATAGTCATCGACAAAAAGCTTTACAGCTTCAGAAACTGACGAAACATTAGTCGCCAAAGAATCTATCTGATTGCTCAATAGAAAGTTAATTACCTGTTCCTCAATTTCACGGTTGAAAAAGTCAGCAAAGGCTGTTGGTTTTTTACAAACTAAATAATTTATAGTAACAGAAAGGCAATTATCCATACAATTTTCATTAGTATGCTCAATTACTTTCTCTGTAAATTTAGGTTCAGATGAACAAGCCGTCAAAAGAATTCCTAAAATGATAGCAATATATTTTTTCATACCCGTGTAATATTGAATTTATTTTTCTTTCTGCACATACAAGTTCCTACAAACCATAGCAGAAAGGTTGATCTCTTTATTATGAATTGAAACAATCATAGAATTATCAAACTTTTCTTTACTTTTCACAATAATTTCATCGCCTAAAGTAATCGAAACTTTACTCAAATAGCGAAGAAAATCTTTAGAAGTATTTTTCACTGCTATACAGATTCCTTTTTCATTTTTATCAAGTTCACTAAGCAGTGTTTTTGTTGTTTTTTCATAGAAACCGTGTTTGTTAGGAATTGGGTCACCATGCGGATCTTTTTCTGGAAATCCTAAAAAAGCATCCAACCGTTCTATAAGTTTTTCAGATTCAATATGCTCTAATTCTTCGGCAATTTCATGAACTTCATCCCAAGAAAAATCTAATTTTTCGACCAAAAAGACTTCCCACAAACGATGCTTTCTCACTATGTAGATGGCTTTATTTCTCCCCTCTGTAGTCAAAGTAACTCCTTGGTATTTTTTATAGTTAATCAGCTTTTTATCAGCCAATTTTTTCAACATATCAGTCACAGAAGAAGCCTTTGTATTCATTACCTCGGCTATGGCATTGGTGCTCACTTCTTCTTCCTCTTCATTAAAAAGGTGGAAAATTGTTTTCAAGTAATTTTCTTCGGATAGGGTCATTGATTTTGATTTTTTATAAAAAATCCGTCCATAGCGGTTTTCAAAATATAGTAAAACCAACATGGACGGTTTAATTCTTTAAATCGATTTATTCGTTTTCTAATTCCATAAACAAAGCTTTCAATTCTGTAGCATCATGAGGCTTGATTTTTCCTGCAAGCACCAAACTGAGCTGTCTTCGACGTAAAGCCCCTTCATAACGAACCTTCTCAAGTTCTGTCTCTGGCTGAATTTCAGGAACTTTGGTAGGTCTTCCTTCATCGTCAATGGCTACAAATGTGTAAATAGCTTCATTGGCTTTGAGACGTGTTCCATTGTCAAAATCCTCAACCCAAACATCAATATATACCTCCATAGAGGTGGAAAAAGCTCTTGAAATAGACGCTTCAACCGTAACAACACTACCTAATTGAATGCTGTGATTAAAAGCCACGTGGTTCACCGAAGCTGTCACCGTCGGACGAAGTGAATGTCGTTGAGCCGCAATACTCGCTGCCCTGTCCATTCGTGCTAAAAGCTCTCCTCCAAACATATGATTCAAGTGGTTAGTTTCCCCTGTGAGAACTAAATCCGTTAATATTGTACGCGATTGAGAAGGTGTTTTTTTCTGCATGTAGTTATTATGTGATGTGAAAATTATTCGTTTGTTAAAATCCAGCCTCCTTCCAATTTCTTAGTGTCTTTTTCTGCTTTGATTTGTTGTTTCAAAGCCTCTGCTTCTGCCATGCTGTCAAATCCAGCATAACTCACTTGATATAATCCTTTGGCATTGATTCCAATAACAGCAGCATTTTTAAAACCTAATTTTTTTAATTGAGCAACTTTGGTATTTGCGTTTTTCTCTTCTTTAAAAGCACCAGCTATCACTTGATATTTTTTTACTTTGGCTGATGAGTTAGCATTCGTTTTTTTAGTCGTCTCCTTAGGTGTAGTTGTTGCCACAGGAGTAGTCTCTTTCTTATTCGTTTTTACTTCTGTCTTATTCTGGTTTGTCGGCTTTGAAGTTGCAACATTTTGAGAAGCAGAAGACTGAGAAACATCATTATCTTTTGGTTTTAAAGCATCTACTTTTGTTACTTCCACAGGAATAGCTGAAAAACTCATCGGAATATTTAAAGTAGCTTCACTCAATTTTTGTTGTACTTTTTCTTCAATCTGATTTTCAGCAAGCATCATCTCTTCATTGTTTTCCAAAGGCTCTCCAAAGAAAGTGATTACACCAACAGTCAACAAAATAAGACCAACAACTGCAACTGCGGTATATTTAACGAACGAACGTTTTTTCCCTTTTTTAACAGGTTGCTGCTCTGAATCTTCAGCTTCTTCTCTGTTCTCTGGCACTGTAGGTTCAATACTCGGTTTGGGCACCACAGGGTCTATGGTAGGAGATACCTGATTTTCAGCGATTTTTTTATTGGACATTTCATTAATTTCGTGCGGAACAAAAGGCGACATACCAAATGAATCCGTGAGATAATTTACATCTTCAAATGCCTCAAAGGAAACTTTTCCCTCCGGGGTTTGCCTAAAAAGACCTATATTTTTCAACGAAAGATTCTCACCACGGGTCAAAGCCTTTTTCCAAGAGTCCACTGTGGAATTTACATATTCTTCAACCAATTTATAATCAACTCCTGATGTTTCTGAAATATGTTTAAGCAATAACCCATCGTTAGAGTTCAAACTTGCATTAAAAGTGAGCTCTCTTTTTGGGGGTGAAAATGTTTTATCTTCAAACAACTTTGCGGACTTTCTGTTAGAAATAAAAGCCCCAAATTTAGGAATTATAACACAAGGATGCTTGTAAAGCAATTCCTCCACGTAAATGTTAAGATCTTTCATACAAATAATATTTTAAGTGTTGAAAATAAACTAATTAGCCATGTTAGAGTCCCAAAGATAAGCAAAAAAAATATTATATACAAATATAATTTTCTTTGAAAAGATTAACGTGTTTATTTTCAAATATTTAAGCGTTTTATTTTAAGTGAAAATTATGTGATTTTTATCCAAATTCAAATTGAGAAAGACGTCTCCAAACACCTAACCTCATCCTATTCAATCCCATGAAAATAGGGAACAAAGTTGCAAAAATACGAATTATTTTGGCATATACAACACCTATGCCCAGGTAAAAAACAATACAAAAATGATTATGATACCGATTATATTTTTTACTTTTGCATTCATATACGTTTTTATTATGATAGTTGATTGTATCCCATTTGACCAAATCCGTTTTTTTTCTTCATTCATAAGTGACTACGTAAGTGAAAAAGAAACCTTACGTACATTGTACCACCGTTTTCCATCAGTGGAAAACTTCGAAAAACAGATTCTTGAGAAACAGCAACAATTTTCAGATGAAGCTCGAGTGCTATTGGTAAACTCCTTAAGGGAACAGTATGCTTCTCTCAAAACATCGGATAAAGTACAAAAAAACATCGCTAAATTAGGGGATAGAAACACGTTCACTATCACAACTGGACATCAATTGAGTTTATTTACAGGCCCTTTATATTTCATTTATAAAATCATTTCCGTCATCAACACATGTGAAATACTATCAAAAAAATACCCTGACTATCATTTTGTTCCCATCTATTGGATGGCTACCGAAGACCATGATTTTGAGGAAATTAATCACTTTCATTTTAAACAGCAAACCTTTCGTTGGAATAGTTCACAAACAGGGATGACAGGAAATTTTGATACAACAACATTGGACGCTGTATTTTCATCCTTTATTTCGAATCTGGGAGTGGGTAAAAACGCTGAGTTTCTAAAACAACTTTTTGAGAATAGTTACCTAAAAAACAAGGATTTAGCATCTGCTACTCGATCTTTAGTGAATACTCTTTTTGAAAACTACGGCTTGGTGATTATCGATGGAAATGATTCAAAGTTAAAGAAATCGTTCGCTTCTTTTATGCGAAATGACATACTAAAAAACACTGCATATCAAGAAGTTAAAAAAACAATAATACAAATTCAGGAATTAGATAAAATATATCCAACACAGGTAAATCCTCGTGAAATCAATTTATTTTACCTAACAGAAAAAGGCCGTAATAGAATTGTAATAACCGAAAATGGTTATGGAGTCCACGAAACAGAAATGTACTTCACTGAAAAAGAATTACTTAATGAACTCGAAAATCATCCTGAGCGTTTTTCTCCTAATGTGATCATGCGTCCTCTGTACCAAGAGGTTATATTGCCAAATTTGGCTTATGTTGGAGGAGGTGGCGAAATTGCTTACTGGTTGGAATTAAAAAGCTTTTTTGATAGTGAAAAAATTGTTTTTCCTATACTGATGTTACGAAATTCAGCTGTTTTTATAACTGATAAACAACACAATAGAATAAAAAAAGCAGAAATGAAAATTGCTGATTTATTCCTTAAATCAGAGAATCTTAAGAACATATATGTTCAAAAATTAAGCGAATTTCCAATTGATTTCTCAGAACAAAGAAAAGCACTACAAAACCAATTTGCAAATTTGTATGTACTGGCAGAAAAAACAGATAAAACTTTTTTAAACGCTGTCAAATCACAAGAAATTAAGCAATTGAAAGGATTAAATAATCTGGAAAAACGCTTGTTAAAAGCTCAAAAAAGACAACTTTCCGAAAAATTAGAGCGTTTGACAACGTTGCAAAGCGAATTGTTTCCAAATGGATCGTTACAGGAACGTTTTACTAACTTTTCGGAACTATACTTAGAATATGGCGAATCATTTTTTGAAGTTTTAAAAAATGATTTTAATCCTTTTCATTTCGAATTTTTAGCTGTGAAATAATGTCTTCCTCTTGACTTAAACTATTCAAGAAAACTAACTTTCTTTGCGAGGTCTGCTTTTTTGTAGATTTTATTTTCTTTTCAAATGAGCTACGACCAGTTCCAATTCTTCGTACCATGCTTCTCCGAATTTACGGATGAGTGCATTTTTAACAAACTTATATACAGGAACTTGTAACTCCTTTCCTAAACTACAAGCGTCACTACAGATATGCCAACGATTGTAGTTTACCGCCGTAAACGAAGTGTATTTTTGTAATCGAATTGGATACAAATGACACGAAATTGGTTTTTTCCAGTCAATTTTACCATCGTTGTACGCCTGTTCAATGGCACATAATGCCCAGCCTTTTTCATTGCGAACCACATAAGCACAATCGGCATTGTCAATAAGAGGAGTTTCCCATTCTCCATCTTCACCTTTGATGTATACACCTTGATTCTCAATAGATTCTCGTCCCTTTTCCGTTAGATAAGGAGCTACTTCTGGGTAGATACGCTCTAAAATTTTCAATTCTTCATCCTCTATTGGAGCTCCTGCATCCCCCTCAATACAACAAGCCCCTTTACAAGCGTTCAAGTTGCAAACAAACTCATTTTCAATTATATCCTCTGATATAATGGTCTCCCCTATTTGTATCATACGTCCGAATTTTATAAAGATACTGCTTCTCAGTCGGCAAAAATAGAGAAAAGTTTTTAACTCTCGCTCTTTTAAAGTTAGTTTAGAACGTTCCCAAATTTGTCATTTATGAATTAATAATATATCTTTGTAGCTATCTAAAAAACATTCTGTATGAACAATAAACATAAAATACTGTTAGTAAGTATATTAGGAAGTATTTTTTCTTGTAATAATACTATGAAGCAAGAATCCGATTCGTTTACACTAAACGGAAAGTTACCTACAAACGTAAATGAAAAAGTATATTTATTGGAGTATAAAAACCGTGAATATACCGTTGTAGACTCGGTAGAAGCGAAAAATCAAACCTTTACGTTTAAAGGAAAGTTACAAGAACCTTTAGTGCACGCTATTCGATTAGGAAATTCAGGAAAAAGGGCTAATTTTTTCTTAGAAAACGCTGATATCTCCATAACTCTCAACGATAATTGGCAAATTTCAGAAGCCTTTGGCAGTGAAAATACTGAATTATTCAAGAAGTATGATGATTTGAATGCGACAAAACGTATAAATTTGGACAGTTTACTCCAAAAAGACAACAGTTCGCCTGTTATAGCCTATTTTTTAGCAAGAAATGCCTATTTATATGACTACGAATCTTTAATTTTACTTCGAAAAAGGATAAATCAAAATTTATCAAGAAACACTTATATTGAAGAACTTGATGGAGCTATCACTCAATTGGAAAAAATACAACCTGGACAAGTTGCTCCTGAGATTGTGATGGAAGACTTAGAAGGAAACACCATTTGCTTGAGTGATTTGAGAGGGAAAGTGATACTTATCGATTTCTGGGCTTCGTGGTGTCCCGACTGTCGTAAGGAAAACCCTGAACTGGTGAAACTCTACAATCAATATAAGGACAAAAATTTTACCATATTAGGCGTGTCGTTTGACCGAAAAAAAGACGATTGGAAAACCGCGATTGCGACCGACGGACTAACTTGGACACACGGATTCGTTGAAGGTGCGTGGAAAGCAGAACCGATAAAGACATACGCTATCCGTTGGTTGCCGACAGCTATGTTAATTGACGAAAACGGAATTATCGTAGCTCGAAATATTGACCACAAAAAACTTATTCCAAATCTCGAAAATCTACTAAAATAAGCATAATGAAGGACTTATTTGGACAAGCATTATTAGACTATCAACAAGGAAATTATACGGAAGACATCAAAACGGAAACTTCTATTTCAGAGGAAGATGTATTGCCTTTGCCCTATCTATTTCGTTCTTTTTCAGAGATGCCTCCGTTAGAGAAGAAAGCTCTACAATTAGCGAAAGGAAAAGTGCTGGATATAGGATGTGGTGCAGGAACTCATGGACTCTATCTGCAAAATGAACGAGGATTGGAAGTTCATTCGGTTGATATATCACCCAAAGCCATTGAAGTCTGTAAATTACGAGGTCTACAAAATGCTTATGTTGGAGATATAATGACCTTTGAAGGGCAATTTGATACCATCTTACTACTGATGAATGGAGCTGGGATGTGTGGACGACTTCGCAAAATGGGAACTTTTTTTGCTAAAATCAAAAGCCTTTTAGCTCCAAAAGGACAAATATTGACTGATTCGTCTGACATCATATATATGTTCGACCAAAATGCGGATGGCTCCTACGACGTACCTTTAGAGTTTGATTACTACGGGGAACTAATGTATTTAGTAAAATATAAAGGCGAGAAAGAACCTCCTTTTCCGTGGTTATATGTGGATTACAACACCCTACAAAACGTTGCTCATTCTGTTGGATTGAATTGCGAACTCATTGCAGAAGGAGAAAATTTTGATTATTTAGCTCGTTTGGAGCATCTTTAATCTCAAAATGTCTGTATTTATGTCATTTGTTTAATTGCATCTGATACTACACTGAAATTCTTCAAACAAAATTTGAAAGACAACTTAAACTCATAAAACACTAAAAAAAATACTGAAAATAGCCGATATATATGATTATTACAGAAAATATTTGTAAAACCTACGGTTCGCACATAGCATTAAATGATGTTTCACTACATGTTCCAAAAGGGAGCATTTTTGGGTTATTAGGCCCAAATGGGGCAGGTAAAACATCCTTGATTCGAATCCTTAATCAAATTACATTCCCAGATTCGGGAAAAGTTTTTTTCGATGGTGAACCGCTACAAAATAAACACATATACCAAATTGGATATTTACCCGAAGAACGAGGGCTTTACAAAACAATGAAAGTAGGCGAACAAGTGATGTATTTAGCTCAACTTAAAGGTTTATCAAAAATAGAAGCTAAACAGAGACTTAAATTTTGGTTTGATCGGCTAAATATCGGTGATTGGTGGAATAAAAAAGTACAAGAACTCTCTAAAGGAATGGCTCAGAAAATACAATTTATGGTTACCGTACTTCACGAGCCAAAATTACTGATTTTTGATGAGCCTTTCAGTGGATTCGACCCTATCAATGCAAATATTATCAAAGACGAAATCCTATATCTACGTGAAAAAGGAGCAACTATCATTTTTTCCACTCATCGTATGGAGTCTGTAGAAGAAATATGTGATCACATCGCATTGATTAATAAATCAGAAAAGATTTTGGAAGGAAAATTAATTGATGTAAAGCGAAAATTCAAAAATAACACATATGAAGTTGGTTTAAAAATCGATGAAAATCGAAAAAAAGCCATTTTAGAAGACTTAAAACAATATTTTTCCGTTTCAGAAGCTAATTTTAAGAGCTTATACGACGACTTGAAAATCAATATACACAAGAAGGACGAACAATCCACAGGAGAGTTACTACATTTCTTACAAACAAAAGCTGAAGTAACTCATTTTGTTGAATCTATACCCTCTATGGATGAGATTTTCATTAAATCCATCAAAGAAAGAGAAGCGAGAATATCAACACCAAACTCTGATTAGTACAAATGTATCACTGCACACAAAAAATTAAACGTAGAAATATCTAATGAAACACATAGGAATTATTACCAAACGAGAATATCTCAATAAAATACGCAATAAATCATTCATCATAATGACATTTGTAAGTCCACTAATAGTGGTGGTTTTTGGAACTTTGATAGGATATCTAACAACAATCAATAGCACAAGTAACGTAAAAAAAATCACTATTTTAGATGAAAGTGGTTTTTTTATGGACAGTTTCAAAGATTCTGAAACAATAAAGTATACTTTTCTTGAAAACATAACTCTTTCGGATGCAAAATTAAATGTTTTAACTGAAAATTCATACGGATTACTGCATATCCCCTCAAAAACAACACCTAAATGGAAAGAAAACATCGAATTTTTCAGTGAAGAAACTCCAAATATTACCCTTCTTAATCAATTATCAAACACATTAGAGGATGCTCTTTTTGAATTAAATCTAACTGACAAAGGAATGAACAAAAATGAAATCGACAATGCTCGTGAAAGCATACACATTTCTTTATCAAATTTCAGTGGAGAAAAAAGTTCTGAACTGAGTAGTATCATCAAAATCGCTATCGGAGGCATCGCAGGATATTTGATTTTTATGTTTATTATCATCTATGGAAATATGATTATGCGAAGCGTCATCGAAGAGAAAAGCAATCGGATTGTAGAAATTATCATCTCTTCTGTAAAACCCTTTGAATTGATGTTAGGGAAAATTTTTGGCACTTCATTAGCGGGACTTACACAGTTTTTAATCTGGATGGTTTTCGGTGGACTTTTGATGACTATTACAACAAATTTTTTAGGCATCAGTCCATCATCAACCAACGAAATTGTGATGACTAAATCGGGAATGGATAGAATTACTTCCGAAATTCTGGTTGCATTTTTCCAATTTCCGTTTATGGAAATGTTTGGAGCTTTCCTATTATATTTCATCGGAGGATATCTTCTGTACAGTTCTATTTATGCTACCATAGGAGCTATGGTGGATAACGAAACGGACACGCAACAGTTCCTGATGCCTGTCCTTATCCCCTTGATTTTAGCAGTTTACATCGGATTTTTCAGTGTTATCGAAGAACCTCATGGCACTGTTTCAGTTGTGTTTTCGTATATTCCCTTGACCTCGCCTGTAGTCATGCTGATGCGAGTTCCCTTTGGAGTCTCGTGGTGGGAATTACTAATTTCAGTTGTAATTCTGTATGCTACTTTCTTCCTTTTTATCGGAATTGCTGCCAAAATTTACCGTATTGGTATACTAATGTACGGCAAGAAACCTACGTACAAAGAAATTTTAAAGTGGTTAAAATATTAAATGCGATTGTACTAAAAGTCATTAACATCTGACTTTTTGGCTTAATAGACATTTTTGATTGAAAAGTACAAAGAAATAAAAATCAAACATATTTCAATCCACTACGAACATAAAAAAAGTAAAGACGCCCCAACGGACGTCCTTACCGATAATATTTCAATTTCTTATGCTTTTTTGGTCACAATGCCCAAAGCCTCAAGCTCCTGACTATGAGCAAACACAACTTTGGCGTAAGCCACAAACTCACTGTACTGCGGGTAAAGCTCATCGAAGAATTTGTCGCGAACTTCGGTGGCTTTTTGAGCCTCGGCGGTTTCTTTTTTCTGACTTTCTTTCAGGGCGATGACTTCTGTGAGTTTATTTTGTACCGCTTTCAAATCTTCTTCTTTGATGTTGATAGACTGCAACTTAGTTAAAAACGATGGGTTTTTAAGCAATTGCGAATAGAAGTTCCCCACTTGCACCAACCAATCGCTATATGCCGTTTTGCGTTTCCCTGCAAAGTCGAGCGAAGCACCTGCTAACGTATCGCCCTTAAAAAGGATTTTACAGAAAGCCAAATGCTTGGTATACAAATCATTGATTTCGGAAAACTTTTGGTCGAATTTCTCTGTTTCGGCATATTGCTCGGCGTATTCCGTCTTTTGGATTTGGTGTAACTCTTCCAAACGCACCACTTTTGTTAAAAGCTCATCAAGTTTTTCGGTAGTATAGCCCAACAGCCCCATCTGCTCCTGAATGTTAGGCAATTTCCCGTTAGAAAACGCCAATCGCATTCGCTGAATCCATTCCTCCATTGAAATATGTACGTTTCGCTTCTTTGGAGTTGATGTTTGCTCATTCTGATTCAGATTTTGGTCATTCTGATTCAAGTTTTGTTCGTTCTGATGTAAATTCTCGTTCATAATAATTGTGTTTTTGGTGTTAAACTTTTAATTTTCTATTGATTTTATAGATTTTTACTTGCAGGAAATGGATTTTTACCGGTCAGAATCCATTTCTTGTCAGTCAAAATTCATTTCCTATCAGTCAGAATCCATTTATTGTTGGTCAAGATTGATTTCTTGTTAGTCAGAATTCATTTCCTGTTGGTAAATATTGATTTCTTATGGGTCAGAACTTATATAATGTAGGTCAAACCTTACTTCTCTGCTGTTAGAATGCTTTTCTGTACAGAAATTATCAAAATCCTGTGGGTAAATACTCATCACTTGCAGGGAGTTCTTATGATATACGCAGCAATATCCGTGCCGTAAGTGGTAAAAATTCAGCGGATTAGTATTAAAATGCTGTTAAAAACAAAAGACGCCGTGGGGGCGTCTGTGAAAATCAATATAAGTATAATTTCTATGACTTTGGGTTATTAACTATTGAGCTAATATAAGCTTTTGCTCCCTCCAAACGAAATTTGATATCCCTATTACCAAAGAAAATTTTATAACGTGATTTCATATCTTCAACTTCTTTTGAATCCTTGCTTCTATAACCAACTACTGTAATTTCAGCGTCTTTTCGTACCATTCTTGATAACAATTGTCTCATCTCAAAATCGGCAAATGGTAATGAATAACCAATAAAAACGATATGATCGGATTCTGAAAGTTCTATACCTGCATTTTGCCAAATTATTTTATACTGAGGATTGGATAAATCTTTTAAGAAAGTAGGCATTATCAAGTTTGAAATCAACTTGTGAGAATCTCCATCACCAAAATTCTTCTCACAATGCCGACAAAGCTCAGGATTTTCGTTTATTGCAATTTTTTGATTGAATGCCACATACAATCTTTGGCATCTTGGACATTGAAGCCAGTTTAGTGACCCGTGTAACTTTAATAACTTAACATTAAATCCTCCTTCTCCTAAAACTTCCAAACCAGGTTTAATTGAATTATCATTTTCTTCATAAGAACTGATATAACAACAGTAATCAACAACCCCCTTGGGTTCTGTATGGCTATGTTCTAATACATCCTTTATAGAATTATCTAACAATATATCCCAGTTTGTACTTAAAATAGCAACGCTATCGAGGTTAGGGTTATTCTTGTATTTACCATTTGCTCGTTTGGAACATCTTTCTACAATAAACCTAGCGAAATCCTCAATATAGTCCTTATTACAATCTGTCAAAATAAGATCGAATGTTCTAGAAATTACGTATTGCATCGCTCCTCTAACATCTCGCAACTTATCAACAGATAAATCTCTGAAAACAATATTATCAAGGATAGCACGATCAATAGGCGTAAAAATATCTTCCAAAGGGACTTTCGTTTTTTCTTCCTCTGAAATACCCAATGTATTAGTCAGAAACTTATCAAACTTATCAAACAACGATTTATTAAAAAAATCCGACTTCTCTTTATATGTATCGAATATTTCTCCAATCAATTTTTCTTGCGACGGAGCACCCGCTTCTATCGAAAAGCCAGCTCCTAAAATATAAGTTGTTTTCCCCATTATTTCTGTAAACTTATTTTGATTATTTTTATCAAAAAGGGCGAATTATAATTCGCCCTTACTATTTTCTATTTGCTAATTCCTATTGCCTATTTGGACAGATACATTTTCCTTCTTGCATAGAGTTCATAGAATTGGTCGTCTTTGAGGTCGTCTATGAAAAGAATGCTCTCGCCGGTAGATTTCATTTCGGGTCCTAAACGCTTATCCACGTTCGGGAACTTGTTAAACGAAAACACAGGTTGTTTGATAGCAAATCCGTCCAATTTCGGTTGGAAGTTAAAGTCGGTTACTTTCTTCTCACCGAGCATCACTTTGGTAGCGTAGTTCACGTACGGCTCCCCGTAGGCTTTGGCGATAAACGGAACGGTACGCGACGCCCTCGGGTTGGCTTCGATGATGTACACCGTGTCGTCCTTAATGGCAAACTGAATGTTTATCAGTCCCACCGTGTTCAAGGCTTTCGCTATTTTGTGCGTATGGTCTTTGATTTGTTGCATCACAAACTCACCGATGTTAAACGGCGGCAGTGTGGCGTTACTATCCCCCGAATGCACCCCACACGGCTCGATGTGTTCCATAATTCCGATGATGTACACGTTTTCGCCATCGCAAATAGCATCGGCTTCGGCTTCGATAGCTCCATCTAAATAATGGTCGAGCAAAAGTTTATTATTCGGAATTTTACGAAGCAAATCCACCACGTGTTCTTCCAATTCGTGCTTGTTGATAACGATTTTCATTCCTTGTCCACCCAACACGTACGACGGACGTACCAAAAGCGGGAAGTCCAACTCATCGGCTAACTTTAAGGCTTCGTCGGCAGTTTCGGCAACACCAAATTTCGGATACGGAATGCCCAATTCTTTCAATAAAGTAGAAAAACGCCCTCGGTCTTCTGCCAAATCCAACGCGTCAAAACTTGTTCCGATGATTTTAATGCCATATTTATGAAGTTTTTCAGCCAATTTCAAAGCGGTTTGCCCACCCAACTGAACGATAACACCTTCGGGTTTTTCGTGACGAATAATGTCGTAAATATGTTCCCAAAAAACAGGCTCAAAGTAGAGCTTGTCTGCCGTGTCAAAATCCGTAGAAACCGTTTCAGGGTTGCAGTTAATCATAATGGTTTCATAACCGCACTCGGCAGCCGAAAGCACTCCGTGAACACAACAGTAATCGAACTCAATTCCCTGCCCGATACGGTTGGGGCCTGAGCCTAACACAACTACTTTTTTGCGGTCGGAAACGATACTATCGTTCGCTGTGAAAAGATTGCCGTTCGCATCACGAATTGGAGCTTCAAACGTAGAGTAATAATACGGTGTTTGTGCTTTAAACTCGGCAGCACACGTATCTACCAACTTATATACGCGGTTGATACCCAATTCTTCACGTTTTTTATAGACTTCACTTTCCCAACATCCCAACATATGGGCGATTTGGCGGTCGGCAAAGCCTTTTTGTTTGGCTTCCAATAGTAAATCTTTCGGAAGTGTTTCTATTTTATAGGTTGAAATTTCTTTCTCAATGCTGTATAGTTCTTCGTATTGTTTCAAGAACCACATATCTATCTTAGTGATTTCGTGAATTCTCGAAAGCGAAATGCCCATCGCGATGGCGTCGTAAATCACAAAGACTCTATCCCAACTTGGGTTGGTAAGTTTGTCGATGATTTGCTCATAATTTTTGTATCCTTTGCCATCTGCTCCCAATCCATTGCGTTTGATTTCAAGTGATTGCGTAGCTTTATGAAGCGCCTCTTGGAACGAGCGACCGATACCCATTACTTCTCCTACCGATTTCATTTGCAGACCGATAGTGCGGTCTGAACCTTCAAATTTATCAAAGTTCCAACGCGGAATTTTTACGATAACATAATCCAACGTAGGTTCAAAAAGTGCTGAAGTGGACTTAGTGATTTGGTTAGAAAGTTCGTCCAAGTTATAACCGATAGCCAATTTTGTTGCAATTTTGGCAATCGGATAGCCTGTCGCTTTGGAAGCCAAAGCCGAAGAACGTGACACACGCGGATTGATTTCTATGGCGATAATATCTTCTTTTTCGTCAGGAGAAACGGCAAATTGTACGTTGCAACCTCCCGCAAAATCGCCGATGCTTCGCATCATTTTGATTGCCATATCACGCATACGTTGGAACGTTCTGTCGGAAAGCGTCATCGCAGGAGCAACGGTAATGGAGTCGCCCGTGTGGATACCCATTGGATCCATATTTTCAATGGTACAGATAATTACCACATTGTCGTTTTTATCACGAAGAAGTTCCAATTCGTATTCTTTCCAACCCATTAACGCCTTGTCAATCAACACTTCGTGAATGGGAGAAGCCTCCAAACCGCGTGTGAGAAGCGTGTCGAAATCCTCCTTTTTGTACACCACAGAAGCTCCTGTTCCGCCCAATGTAAACGACGGACGAATCACCAAAGGAAAACCGAATTTCTGAGCGATTTCTTTTCCTCGAAGGAAGGAATTTGCCGTTTCGGACGGAGCCATCGGAATGCCAATTTTGTCCAAAAGCACACGGAATTTCTCTCGGTCTTCGGTAATTTGGATGGCATCGATATCCACCCCGATGATTTCCACACCAAAATCTTTCCAAATTCCTTTTTCAGCGGCTTCAATGCAAAGATTTAAGGCAGTTTGCCCTCCCATTGTAGGCAAAACGGCATCAATATTGGGATGTTTTTTCAGAATTTCAACTATGGATTTGGTAGTCAAAGGCTTCAAATAAACGTGGTCAGCCATTGAAGGGTCAGTCATAATGGTAGCAGGATTGCTGTTGATAAGCACCGTTTCGATGCCGTCCTCACGTAGCGAACGCAACGACTGCGAACCCGAATAGTCAAACTCACAAGCTTGTCCGATAATGATTGGTCCTGAACCAATTAACAATACACAATTTAAATCTTTACGCTTTGGCATAATATTCAGATAAGTATTATTTTTTAAAATTTTAAAAAAAGGTGTTACCTAAAAAAGATAACACCTTTATATATTATAAAAATCAACCATCGACTTATTTTTTATGTCTTGGTTCTGAAGAAACTGTTAATTTTTTTCTTCCTTTAGCTCTTCTTCTTGCTAACACTTTTCTTCCGTTTGCAGTAGCCATACGCTCTCTGAAACCGTGTTTATTTCTTCTCTTTCTTTTTGATGGTTGAAATGTTCTTTTCATTGTCCTAAATCTTTAAAAATCTTATTTTAAATAAAAACTATTTTTCTCTACCTAATAAGTGGGGCAAAGGTAGTACTTTTTTTTGAATTGACAAATTTTATAAATTGAAAAACAAAAAAAAATAGAAAATACAGATATCTAACACCTGAACATTCATTTCCTAACTCTTAAAATTTAAAAAGAAAAAATAACTTTACTTCTTTTATCTAACTCATTATCAGATTTCTAAAGTCATAACTATAGTTTAAATATAATTGTCGATTATTTAAATACTTAAAAAATACACTCCCTACAAAGCAACAGATTAAGGAAAATTATATAGTCTTATACTTGACAACACATATATCCTATTCTCAACTATGAATAGCTAATCAGCACTGTTGACAGGATATTTATTAATAATTATATCAAAATATGTTGGGTCATACATCCCTACCATAGAATAAAATACACGTTTACGCTCTTCTGGATTTTTGGGTAATACGATTAGTTTTAGATCTACGTCCAAAATTTGCCAAATCATTTCGGTGCAATACATTTTTGAAGGTTCGTCGATCTCCCCTACCCTATCGAAAGGCACTCGTTTAGCTAAATAATATTTTGCCCGTTCCACTATTTTCTTGCCCTGTACTTCAGAAGTATTTTTCGTACGGACAATCATCATCTTTTCAGGCATGGAATAGGTCAAAAATTCGCGTAGTGGTTGCTCTTGCATTCCATCTGTATCACTGGCATCTGCCGAAAGAGAATGAATTACCCACCATTCATTGTCTTTTAGGTACAAAATTCCTGAATGAGTAACATCATAGACAGAATCATTCAAGCGCTCAGCAATCAAATCACTAAAAAAACCATAGCCTCTGCGGAGAATAATATCTCCTTCTTTGATCTTAGCTATGTCTTGGCGAGTTAGTCGTGCCACTTGTCTGTTTCGTTTCACAAGTTTGACTTCCTGTTTTCGATCCACCCAAAAAAACAGATGAAACCCTCCTAAAAGAAATAACAAAAAAATCCCAAAATAAATCACTATCTTAACGGATATGTTCTTCATCTTGGGATTTATCTAAATAAAACACTAGTTATCAATAATTTAATCTATTGACCTACAGCTTCCTGTACTTCTTCATTAACTTCTTCTAAAGAACTTTCTCCTAATTCAACGTCATCCATATTTGGCATATTTTCCTTATTTGAATTTTCTTTGTTGAACGTAACTTTCCATTTACCATCTACCTTTTTAAGGTCTATACTTTTTTCTTCCTCTTCACCCTCGACTTTATAGAACGCTTTGGCATTATCACCATCTTCTTCAACCTTAGTTATTGTTACTTTCTTTTTCTCATTTCCTTTGGGAAGTTCTTTTCCCATTCCACTTAACATACCTAACATCTGTTGCATCGAATCGTCAGCATATTTTTTAGCTTCTTCAAAATCAGAATTTTCCATAGAAGTTAAAAATTTTTCAGCTACCGATTTGGGTGAATTATTTGAACAAGAGGTCACTAAAAACGCTACAAATAGCGTCGCAATAAAAAATACTTTTCTCATTGTTTTTTTATTTTTAATAATTTAACTACGCAAAGGTAGTAATAAACAGCTAAGATTCCAAAAATAATTTTACAAAAAAAAACGATTGATTCACATCAATCGTTTTTTAAAATAATAAAAAAGAAAACTTAAAAATAAAAATTATGAAAAAATTAATTTTATATCTTATTTTGATAGGTAGCTCGTTATACCCAATTTCTCTAATTTCGATTCTATTTCTTTTAATTGGGCATCGGTAAGCGTCGTGTGAGGATATCTTGCTACTCCACAATCAACACCTAATAATCTCATAAAACTCTTTCCTCCACCATTAAACCCTCCGTAAGAAGCAACAATATTAACGAACTCAATTGCCTTATGTTGTAAATCAGCAGCCTCCTGATAATTACCTTTTTCAAAAAGTTCTTTAATTGTTAAATACAACTTAGCCAAATGATTATAAGTACTTCCTACCCAACCTGTTGCACCTAATGGTAAACTTGCTAAAAAAGCTTCATCTACCCCAAAAAGAACATTAAATTCCTGATTGTTACACAACTTTGCTTGAGTAAAATGAATCATATTATTCTGAGTAAATTTTAACCCTGCAAAGTTAGGTATCTCCTGTTTTGCCTTTTCCATAAACTGACACATATCAAAATTAGCTCCTGTGAGATCTGGTATGTGATAATAATAAAATGGAATATTTGGAGCAGCCTCAGCTATGGTTTTGCAGTAAGTAACTAATTTTTCTAAGTTAGGTTTAAAGTAGAAAGGAGCCAAAGTAGCTATAGCATCTACTTTATCCGCTGAATGTTTCGCCAAATCAACTGCATGATTCAAACTGATATCCCCAACATGGTTAGTGATGAAAAAATCTGGCGACTTTTGTTCTGCCCAAGCCTCTATAATTTCTTTGCGTTCTTCCACTGAAAGAGAAGCAAAATCACCTGTGGAGCCATTAGCGAAAATACCAGAAACTCCGTTTCTCTTTAAAAAATCAGCATACTTAGGAACAATCTTTGTTGATACTGCCCCTTTCGAATCCATAGGAGCATACGTCGCAGCGATTAAACTATTCATCTCATATATGTATTACATAGGACAAAGTTATAACTTTTTTTTGAAATTCAAAAGAAAAGTTGTTTTTTTTCATTTTGTTTCGTATAAAAAAATGTTATGATAGATAAGAAATACTTATCATTTCGACACAAAACATTGTAAATCAATAGATAAATAATCTTTTATTTGGAAAATAGGTCTTGACAATATTTCCTTACCATATTACGAATGGAAACAAATCCTATTTCATCAAAGTTGATTGTATGGACTGACAACCAACGGAGAGCTTCGATCTCATCGGTTGCCGCTACCGACACTTGTGAATTGGTTAGTGGACATTCAAAAAATATGTCTATGGTTCTGTAAGGAACATTTTTGTAAAGATAATCATTTGGATGTGTTCCTATGTACTTTAATTGCGATGGCAGAACGTCTATCCCTAACTCTTCTTTTATTTCGCGACAAGCCGCCTCCTCTGCATTTTCTTTAGGATCGATAAACCCTCCTGGAAGATCTAATTTTCCTTTGTCAGGGTCAACATTTCGGACTGTGAATAATATTTTTTGTTCGTACGTAAATAGAACTGCCACGGCTGCTGCTATATTATGAAAGTAGGTGAACTGACAGTCGTGACAAAAAAAACGTACGTTATTTGGAAATTCCACGTTGGTTGATGTGCAGTTCGGACAATGTTTAAATATCATTTTCAATGTTTTTAATATGGTATAAATTCAGAAAAAAAAATTATTCTTGTATAAAAACAGTAAAAGGGATTAGTCTTTGAACCAACCCCTTCTACTGTACATGGAAACTATCGATACAAAGTAAAGTTTCCGTAGAATTTACGTGTATCTTCTAACGTATTGAATTCTAAGATATACCAATAATCTCCTGATGGCATGTGCTTTTTATCGTAAATACCATCCCATGAGTCCATAGGTGTCAAAGTTGTTATTTTTCTTCCGTTTCGGTCGAAAATATAAATCACCGCTTTTGGATAGTTTTCTATATTAATAGGCTTCCAAGTATCATTAATACCATCTCCGTCTGGAGTAAAGAAATTAGGTACTCGGATATCGTGATATACTTCCTCAATGGTTAAAGTACGTGTACAGCCTAACGCATCGACCACTTGTACATCTACTTCTTTGATTATCTGTCTAGAATCTGGGTCTACTCGTCCAGGGTCATTTATTTTCATAATATACACTGGATTCGATCCTTGTTCTCTACCATTGAAATAGTATGTATATGGTTCTACTCCGCCCGTGGTTTTCACCTCAATGGTATTCAATCCTAAATTAGTAACTCGAGTAACGGTTAATGCTTGAATGTCTTCAATATCAGTCACAACATAGACTTGTTCGCATTGTTCAGTTTGTGAGCCATCGGAATGAGTATAGGTGTAGATTACCTTTAGTGTCTGCGTTTCACTGGTTCTGTCATAGTCATGGATGTAACCTATGGTAGTCACATCAGTAGTTCTTGACAATGTTCCAGAGGTAATGGCACCTGCTTGTGTTTTCAACTCATAGGTCACATTTGTTAAATCAATAGGTGTAGGGAATCGCACTTTAATAGCGTCCGTAAATACGTTTTCATCACAAGATTTTTCTTGATATACCTCACGTGGTTCTATATTCGGGAATTCTTCAACCGTAAATTTAACTGTTTGTGTTGAACAGCCGTTGACGTCTATGATTGTTACATAATATTCACCTGCTTCCAATATTGGATCGGTTACGATACTTACTGGACTGGCTATACGTGGGTCAGCAGGTACTCCTGAAACGTACGAAACTGGTGTTACACGTCGTCCATCCTTGCTATACACATCCATTTTATAGGGTTGTACACCTCCTTGAGCTGTAATAGCTACCCTTGCGTCAGCTTCTCCGTAACAAATTAATCTATCAGAACCTGATACGTCTACTGCTGCATATAGATAGTTAGGTTCCCAAACCTCAACTGTTGTTTGTGTCCAACATCCCATACCATCCGTAATTTTCAAGGTATAAATTCCTGCTTTCAAATTCTCAAACACAGGGGTTGATTGCTCTATTGCAGGAGTTGTTCCGTTATCTAACTCAAATAGGAATACTGTTGAGCCTGATCCTCCTTGTATGTTGGAGATGGTAATTTTCCCATTAGCTTCGTCCTTGCAATGTACGTCTTCAACGGTGATAGATGCTGTCAACGGATCTGGAGTTACCAACTCAGCGGTTGCAGTTCCTATAAAATCCATACAGCCCAAAGCATCTCTTACCGTAACTGAGTAAACACCTACCTCTAAATTATCAAATAATACGCGATTTCTGTTTACTGTTTTTGTGAATGTTGTCGCCAACGAACTCAAAGTAACCTCATACGGAGCTTGTCCTCCTGTTACCTCTACCATAATATTTCCTTTATCATTCAAACAACTCACTTGTGGAATTGGTGCTGGATAAGCATTTACGCTTATTTGCTCTGCCGAAACAGGTACTACGAATGAACTAGTTGCTTTACAACTATTTACAAAAGACTGTATTTCAATACTATACCTTCCTTCTTTTAATCCTGTAAGTGTTATAGATGAACTTCCCGCAACAATGGTTCCTGTGGTTGTAGCACCATTAACGGAATAGGTAACAGTGTAAGTGAATCCACTTGCAGATGTATCTCCTCCTATAGCGGGTTTTCTATCTACAACGGTAAGGGTTATCTCTCCATCATTACCTTGATAGCAGGTTGGTTGCTTCTGATTAGACATCGTAATATCATACTTATTAGTCAAATCAGCTACTTTATGTGTAGCTTTAGCTCTACCACAACTTGTAGCCATATTTTCGGCTGTTATTTCATAGTCTCCTGTATCCAAAGTAGTTGGCAAGGTATGAGTAATGTGAGTTGTAGCAATGGTTGATGAGTACACTGCGCTGGTTACGAATCCATCACTCAATCTTTTTACGGTAAACCTAATTTCCGTTCCTGGTATGTAGATTGGCGTTGCTTCAACACTAACTGCTATGGTTTCGTCCACAGCACAAGTCATTGGAGTTACCGTTGCTACTGTCATATTTGCTAATGTAAAGGCAGGATTTATGGTAACATCTGTTGTATCTGTTGCACAACCTCCTGAGCTATCTTTCACACGTACGTAATACGTACCTCCATTAACATCGGATAACGAAACACTATTCGAATTTTCACCTATGACCGTATTGGTAGTTCTATCAATAAACTGCCACGTGTACGGTGGAACTCCTCCCGTGATTTGAGTAGCATCAAACTGCAACGAGGCTATCAACGCTGTACTTGTTGAACAAGTGAATTGCTGAGGGGTCAATGCAGTTGCTCCTACTTGCAACAGTGGTGGTGATTTAATAATTGCCTCATTATTAGTAACACTACATCCGTTAGTTCCTTCAATTTTTATTTCATAAACAATTCCTGCCTCTGAACCTAACAAACCTGTGAATCGTGCTTGATTCGACACAACAGATGTAGGTGGTATGCTGGTGGCGGTCGTTACTCCTGTTCCCAAATCTCTCATCGAAATGATAGTGAAGGTCATAGGAGCAATATCAATTGGGGTGGCCATCAGTTCGATACTTCCTTCAGATGCAGAACCACAAGAGGTATTTGTCACCTTCAACGAGCCATTGACAACTTGTGGAAACTTCTTAGGTTCTATAACAAACGGTCGTTTGATAGCATCAGAATTACATCCCATCGTCACCATATCGGAATCCATCAACCAAAACTCGTAATTTCCTTCCATATTAATCGTTACGGTTACGGTAGTGGCTGTGGTTGTGGTTTGTGGTATGATTTGATTTTTTGAACCATCACTTTCCACACGAACCACTTCGTAGGTGTAAGTACCTGTACCTCCAGTAATATTTGGTATAACGACTTCTGCTGGGGATGTCGTTGAACAGGTTAATGCTCGGGTTACGTTAGCATTTCCTGCCTGTACAGGAGGTTTCACCTCAAAGGTCGTTGATGTTTCACAACCTCTGATATTTGAATATGTCAAGGTATAAACTCCAGGATTTAATCCTTCCAACAAAATAACGTTATACGGATATTGTTGTTGTACTGGTGTTAATCCTCCTGGTTCTAACTTATAGAAGTGGATTAAGGACGATTGACTTTGGGTTACATTCAAACGTACATTATATTGGTTATTAATTGCCTGACAAACTTGCACTTGAACGCTATTGATTTTTGGTTGTGGTGCATACTTAATCGTTAAACTTGGACCTTGGTATTTAACAATACAATCTCCAGAATCTTTCACATACAAATCATACGTTCCTGATGTTGATACGATAATTTTTTGAGAACCTAAAGCAGAAACAAACTGTCCTGACCGAGGATTTGTAAAATCACCCACCGCTGGAGGTGTAGTAAATGAAGTTGGTTGCACCAAGAACAAATAGTCTGCTACTCCTCCTGAAACTCTATCTACCGTGATTTCCGCCTGATCTCCAATATCTGTTGTACAGTACACATGCTCTTTTGTTATGCTTACTTGATGTACTACCAATGGCTCCGGCCCTGGAATAGCAATAGGTGGAGTTGCATTAACGCAACCTCCATTATTCTCTTCAAAAACAATCACATAGCGTCCTGGTGCTAATCCATTTACGTTGCCACTTACTGAAGTCATTGAGCTACCTACAGTTATATTTCCTGACATTCCTACTCCTGCTACAGGGTCATAATCAGGGTAGGTATAGACCTGCCAAGTAATACCAGTAGTAGACGACTTCCAATCTTTCAAAGTAAAGAAAATAGTTCCACTTGATGTTCCTGAACAAGCTATGGTTCCTTTCGTTGTAGTCATAGACAAGGTTGAACTCGTAGGCACAGGAATCGTAGCTCCTCCGCGTAACGTACAAGCCCCTGAAGGGGTTTGAGCTGCAATTATAAATTCGTACCACGCTCCTGGAATTAACCCTGTAAATGTATGCTCCAACTTTTCTCCTGCTTGCCCAGTAGTTGGCAAAGTTGTAGCTACTGGAGGATTGAACTGGTACCAACCTGGAGAGGTAGGATCATTCACATCTATAGTAGTCTTATAGATGGCTACATAATTTCCAGTATGTGTTAATCCTGTTCCCGCTCGGTATGACTGTACAATAAGTTCTCCTGAATTTGGAGTACATCCTACAACTGTTGTAGAAGCTGTCACAATGGCATCGGGGGCTAATCCTGTTTTGAATGTCTGTATATCTTGACAGGATGGCGAAGTCATATCTTGTAAGATAACTTCATACTCATCATAATGTAAATTTGACACTGTAATAGTTCTTGGCAACTGACTTGAGAGTATGTTTGTTGTACTATACACCGTTCCCGAAGCTGTTTTTACAATCAATGAAAAATTACTATTCGCATTACCTCCTGCTGAGATTTCAATATTTGCTTGAGCCAACACTCCACAGGCAATCGGCGTTGTTGTTACCGTTACTACGGTTGCCTTAGGTAATGAAGGAACGGTTACTGGTCGCGTAGCTTTACAACCTCGTGCATCGGTAATAACAACCACATAGTTACCCGCAGCCAAAGCTATTGGATTATTGAGCGCGGCTCCTGTTGGATTATCAGTTCCATCGTTGGCGTATACCTCAACATTAAACGGTGCTACTCCTGTCGATTGATTCACTATATCAGGAACGGACGTATTGATATATCCGTTATCTGCACAGTAAGCTCCTTTGACATTAAATAACGGTGTAGCATTGAATGCAGGTTTTGAAGCTACTCTGAAAGGTTGTGAATGTTGATAACTACATGTATGTCCTTTTTCAGTGTATTGTACATCAAATAGATAAGTGACTCCAAAATCGGTTGAAGTAAACGTATAGGTTGACCCCACAGTAGTTACTTCGGTGTATACATTAGCTCGGTCTGTGGTGTAGATAATAAAAGTTCTATCACCAGGCACTCCTCCATTGGCAGTTAGTACAAAGGTTGAATTAGGCGAACCCAAGCAAGAAATCACTGATGTTTGCGAAACGGTCAAAGTCAATGGCGGGTAAATATTGACTACAGTACTTGTTTTACATCCTGAGTTATCATTTAATGTAATGGTGTAAGTTCCTACCTGCAAACCTTCAAACGTATGTACGCGATTTGAAACGGCATGCCAAGTTGTTTCACCAGAACGATTTACAACATATCCTCCGTTACCATTTAAAATATTAACCGTAACATCTGTTCCATTACCATCATGACAAGGATTGTAAACTACCTCAAATTCAATTTCTTTTTTCTCTACCTCAAATGAAGTCTCTGTTGAACAACCTTTCACATCGGTAACCGTAATAGTATAAACGCCAGGTGATAAAGGCATAGGCTGTGAATAGCGACCGTTGTAAACTCCTACAACTTGTGGTGTAGGCATGGTCGTGCTTTGGTACGTAAATTGTGTATACTCTGAGTTACCACCAATTGCTTCAAAGGTAATTGATGCTATGTTTCCTGCATCACAACGCACTGGATTAATAGGCTCTACCACTTTTAATGAAAGAGGAGCCTCAGGTTGTGTGATGACGTAGGTTGTTTCTACCTTACAAACTTTTTTATCAATATCTCTAACATAGATTGTTCTACTTTGAGTTGCCTCTAAATTGGTTACGGTAAAAATTCCACCAGCTAAAATTGTAGGTGTCCACGTAACTCCATTATCAGTTGAATACTCAACGTTCGTTGGTGGATTATGTACAAATATGCGTAGACTTCCATCATTACCTCCGTGACAACTTACAGCAGTAGTTCCTAATACCTCTAATTCTAATTTTTTACCATCTTCTATAACTACAGGAACAGACTCTGTAGTATCGCAAAGTTTAATATCTTGCTCAATCCCTATAGCATCCAACGCAACAACACCGTTACCAGGGACATTTTTGATTAGAACAATATACTCACTTTGTGTTACTTCCACATCTGTGAAATCTGCCGATGATTGTACCCAAGTAGGTGTTCCAGTGCTCGTTACTATAATTTGTTTGGAAATACCCGATGATGCGCCTACTGGTACCAACTCAACATTGAACTGAGGAGTTGCTGTTGTAAGCATATTAAAGTGACGCACAGAAACTCGTAACGGTTCATTAGGCACCACATTTTTGATATGTTTTCTGAATACTACAGCATTTTGTACCGATGCTTGGACTACCATATAACGTCCGTTATTGACTCCTTGTGCATCGCTTGGAACAACCCAAGTTCCTACAGGATGTGCTTGTTTAGTAATGGCATATTTACCCGCTCCCACAGCTACATTTTGTTCGCAAACCAAATCATTGATAGCGTTTGCCCCTGTAGGATACCCTAAATCACTACCACAAACATCATTACCTACACCAAAGTCTTCCTTGAACAATATATTTGGAGTAATTCCTGTTGGTTTGTAATGTACGTAAATAGTGTGAGCCCCTGGTGATAATGTAAATACCGACGCTTGTACAGCTCCCGTAGTTGTATTAACACTATATGTATAGGAATGGGTCTGCCCTGGTGGTGCAATAGCTGTAACTGACACAGTCCCAAAGCCAACACAATCATAGGTAGGTGTAGAAACATTCACCGTTGGTGCTTGTGGCGATTGCATCGTTACAGGTATTGTCAACTCACAACCTGAAAGTGAAAGATCTTTAATTTTTACAGTGACATTCCCGTCCACTTGAGCTGTCGGCTGATTTTGGTATCCTGTACCAAAATCGTACTGATAAGAACCAGAACCTCCAATTACATTATTTACCGAAACGGTATATTTCCCGTTAGTATCGCAAGTTTTATCTTTAGTTACACCGACAAAGGCACGTAACGGATTGGCTGGAGGGTTGATACTTATAGGTCTTTTTACAAAACTACACGTTTGTGAAGCTACCTGTGCTGTGTAAGCTACTTCATAATTTCCTACCTCCAAATTAGTAAATAAAGAAAGATTACTTCCTTGATAACGTGCAGGTAATATTCTGGCTCCTGTATCATCTAATTTGTACAAACTAACCTCACGCTGAACAGCCGAATTTTCGAATACTAATTGAATTTCCCCTGTTCCTGTTGCCGTTGCACAATCCAAATCGGTAACAGCAAAAGTAACGCTGTGTACTCCTACAGGTAGTATGTTAATTGGAGCTGAAAATGCTCGTTCTCCATTTTGTTGATGTCTCATCACAAATACATAGCTACCAATACGAGTAAGATTCATTAACCCTTCATAGTGAGCATCAAACTCACCTTGGTTGCCTACCCATTCTGAATCTGGAATATTCATGTGAGAACCTCCTGGAGCAAGTACCTCGCCATCTACCGACCATACAGCAAATTGATACGGAGGATTACCGCCTTCACCTTTAAATTTAATTTTCGCTCGGTTACAACTTTCCCATTCAACAAATTCCGCAGTGAATTTTAAATTTGTATTCTTTTGTATAGTTATAGTTTGCGTATATGCAAGACATGATAATAAAGCCTCAGAAGAAGTTACTTCCACTACATACGTTCCCGCTTTCAGACCTGTAAAGCGGTACTGTGTAGTATTGGTGGTCATCGCTCCTGTGGCTCCTGTAGTAAGATTTTTATACGTATAGTTATAATTAACTCCTTGTGTAGACATGTTGATATTTATATATCCATCCACATATCCCGTTTCATCTCCGTGAGTTACGGTAGCAGCAGGAGTATTACTATCAAACACATCAAAATAATAGAAGTCGTAACAATTTGCCCCTGCTACTTTCAATCGATAGCGTCCTCCTTGTGAAAGAGTGAAAGTATTTGTATTGTTACTCACTTCTTCCCAACATCCGTCAATAACCACTGGACAAGTTTCGTGACGTGGCTGACAATTCAATCCACTGGCTGATGGGTTTAATTTCTCCCATGTCAAGGTTGAATTTACAAAATTGACCGCTATCGTTTTAGATGTACCACCGCATAGATAGAAATGGCTTGTCCACGTTCTATTGTCATTTCGACAAGTCACACCCACATTTCCTGCCAATGCCTTAATTGGGTCAGCAGAACTTCCTGGTTCATGGTAGTCTATAATTTCATAGCTTACTATTGTAGCGACTCCACAGTCAAATTTATATTTTTCAACGCGATATTCCCCTTGAGTAGTCGCAACAAATGTACTTGTATTGGTTCCTATAGGCGTTCCATTGAGGAACCACTTGTACTCATCAAAACCTGGTGTCACACTCAACGTCATTGGGTTGCCTACACAATAAATCTCAGTACGTTTGTTTTCGTTAGTTTTAATTTCTACTACGGTTGATGTCTGTATTGTAGCTGTTTGGGTACGAAGCGTACAACCTGCGACTCCTCCGGTGTAAACCATTGTAGGGATTATATTTACTTGGTTCATACATGGTTGCTGAGCCAAACCATATCCACCTACTATTTTTAACGGTATTCCTATGCTTCTTTCCTCGTGACCTCCTGTAGAGGGTAATGCTGCAGAGGGATAGGTAAAGGTATATTTCTTAGCTACTGAATCATAGGTATATGTAACATTAGAAACTCCCGAATTTGTAAAGTCTATTTGTTTACTTAAATCAGGTTGTACGTTAGCATTAGAAGGCAATTGCACTTCCAAAGTTGCCGATGTTAGGGTTACAATTCCTGTATTTCTATATTTTACGATATAATAAAATTCATTTTCTACTTGCAATGAATTCAATGAATACCCTTCCGTTAATTGCATTTCCATCTTAGGATCTTGGATCGTTACAATCAAGGTTCGTGAAACGGCATTTCCGAAAGCATCGGTAAATGTATATACCACAGAATGCACCCCAACACCGAATCTTCCTTGATGTTGCTTTCCTCCATTGAAATTGGTATCAATTGAAACTGTGGAAGTAACAGTCAGTTGCACTCCACAACGAACATTTTCATCCGTTACTTTCGGTTCATTCCAAGTTACCATAACATCACACCCCCCTATACTTGGATAGTCAACCAAATCAGCTGGGAAATACGTAACTGACGGCACTCCCGTATCAATAGCAAGTACTGATGTGGAGGTAGCCGTTAGCCAAACGTTTGTTGCACATCCAAATCGGTCTTTCAACTTTACTCTTACCTCATAGGTGGTATTGGTATACACTGCCTCCCCAAAAGTTTGGGTATTAGTTGCTACCATCACTTTTGAACCATCAGGATTGATTCTGTACCACTCCGCATCAAAGGAATTTATTGAAACTCCTCTCAATCGCATTTGAGTCGTTTCCCCTGGACATAATCCATTGGGATGGTCATAATTGATAATATGAGGAGTTGGAAATACACTCGAATCGGCTATCTCCTGTACACTAACAACAGGGGATCCCGCTATACACTCATCTTTTACGTATACTTTATAGGTTCCATCGGGTAGGTTTTTAAATTCGTAGTTTCGTTGTCCACCCGTCATCGTTACGCTTGCCACCTCTGCTTCAGTAGTTCCCGAAACACTTTTCAGTACATAAGTAACATCCCCAACGATCCCAACATTAGTATCATGCGGAAGATCCACCAAAATCATAGATGTTCCGTCCGAACCGCAAGCAATGGACGTAACCACAGGATCCATAGTTTGTGAAGGAACTTGGATTTCTGTGAAATAGCGTAACAAATCTGGACTACCGTTAGAGCTATGTCGATTCATATAATAAACAGAATGTGGCTTTCCTGGTCCTATCTCATTTGTAAAAGTAGATAACAATGTCCATGGAACGGTTGTTGCCACAGAAAGGTTATCATGAATCGTATATCCACCAAACTCATGGGTGTATATTTTATATGTTTCTCCAGGCTTCAATCCTGTGAACACCCCATTTCTTCCTTGAATCCGTTTAAGTTGGACTGTTGAATAATCAACATAAGTTCCCACCAACCCTGTGAACATTCTTTGAGTAAAACCAGGGAAATTAGCATGTAATGCATCATGCGTAAACTCCAAATCGTAGTACCCACATCGTGGTACTAATTTATAGAAAGGTCGCTCGGCTTCTGTTACTCCATATCTTATTTCATTTCCCAATGTAATTGTTTTTGAGGCACTACCACAAGCATCCTTGATAGTCAAGATATAGTTCCCAGGAGGCAAGTCTCCAAATCCTATATGATGATTAAGATCTCCCATGTAGGTAGGTGTTACTGTGGCTGTTATCGGAAAAATAATAGTTTCTGTTTTGGTTTGTCCAAAAGGAAGCCTTGTTTCAAAGGAGACGGAAGGCTGTCCATCTGCTCGACCTAAGGAGATCGTTACTGTTGAAACCCCTGGATTGGCTGGGTCTTCATACATAAGCTCGTTTCTTTTAATAATGCGAAACGATGTCGTTCCTTCAGCGATTCCATAGTTGGACTGCAAAGTGTTAAACATCAATGCAAAACGATCTGTCGGAGTTGGTAAATAATTTATATTTGTAGTTCGTTCAAATGCAGAAACAACAGTTCCATTGGATTTTAAAAACTCCATACGAATCTTATATCTACCTGCTCCAGAGGGATGTACGTCAATGGTTCGATAATCCACTATTGTATAGTCAGTCCCTTGGGTCAATGGTGGTCCATACGAATTTGGTGCGGTTTCTTTGTAAACTTTATACTGATATGTCAACGAAGAGGTCGAAGAGGTCGCATTCCAAATATCTTCCAAATTAGATAAATACCAATTGTAATTAATTTTTAGAGTTCCTCCTTCTTGAACAGGCATAAATCTCTCTGATCTTGATAGGTGCGTTCTAATTTGCAAAAAAAGAGGTGCTCCAGGGCAAACGGGAGTAGAGGGGGAAATATTATGTGAGAAACCCAATCCTTGCGTAGGTGTTTCATTATGTACATCATGTAAGCCTGTCAATGTAAACGTATTAGTAACTATATTTCCTAAACCATCATCAACAACAATTTGAACCTGATCGTTTTCTTGAAAATCAGCACCATTATATGAGTAAGCATCTCCATTGAAACTTGATGTAATATCCGCTATAGGTACTGTTCGATTCAAGATTTGAACAGTAGCTTTTGCATTAGAAGTCCCTAATCCTTTGAAATGATTCCTAGGAATATCAAGATTAGCGTGCCCTCCTATAAAACCTGCCATAACAGACTTACCATCAACACCTCTCCGTAATGGGATTCTTAAGTTGAATTTGCCTGTAGGTTGTGGCACTGAAACTCCTGCTATCGTCCTTGCCTGAGTATGTAAACTCAACGTCAAGTCGGATAAAGTTAAGGAATAAGTTCCCGGTAAATGAACCGATTCTGGAATAGGTATTTGCTGTGGGTGTGAAGGATAATTTCGACAATCATCATCAGAAGCTCCTGGCGGAATCTCTCTAATAAAAACACTCACATTTGGATGATCAGCATGCGAAATGCGTTTTCCCGGTTCAGGGTGGACAAAAAATAGTGGGTCTGCAGTTGCAGACGAGAAAGTTCTATCATTAACTATCACAGCCCCCGTATCAGCTGATACGACACGAACCTGAAACTTTGATTGTCCCACAGTAAATCGTTTAAGTCCAATGACAATAATTCCGTTTCCCTCATCAACATTGGCATTGGTCACAGGATCTCTACGAATGGTTGCAGGAAAAGCATAAAGGGTCTTTATCTCAAAAGGAGGATACAGATCATTGATTGTTACAGGCTTTTCACAGGACATATTTACATCGTTTTCCAATGTGAAAGTATAAGTCCCTGCTGCCAAATTGGGAATGGTCATGGATTGTCCAGCAAGAACGGTACCTCGTAATGAAGCTGAAGTTGCTCCTGGTTTTATCCAGTAAACACTAAACTCCGTCCCTGCAGGATGTTCTGCTGAAACTGGAGGTGCATTCAATGTTATGAGACCTCGATTCTCACACTGAATATCACCCGTTACAAGCTGGAAATTGTTAATAGGATGAGTTGAATCACATTGTGCATATATCCATGAGGTTGTTAGCATCATGAACGAAACGAAAATAAACAACTTTTTCATAACGTATTCGTTTTTAGTTAGTTTTTCAGTTAGTACTGTTATATTAAGATTTTTTCCCCACTAAGTTGGAAATAAAGTATACAGGCGACAAAATTAAAAAAATGCCTTCCAATAAAAAAAAGAATAACATTTCTATAACTAAAAAATAACAGTTGAAATATGAAAAATATGAGCTCACGAGAGTTTATTTAACATTGTTTAACTTTTTTAGTATGAAATTAAATATAAAAATAGTTCCATCAGAACTCTATTTTCTGCGAAAATAAAAACACTTCTAAAAAGAATTAATCCTAATACGATGCCATCTTGTCTACTCTTACAAAACTTGACAGTTTTAAACGCTCTAAAATTTAAGACTCTTTTCCAAAATGTGGACTTATAAATCATTGAAACAACACCGAGTAAGAATCTCTTTTTGACTGACTTTTAAAATGTAAAAGAACTATGTACAGCATAGTATAGTACTCTTTAAGAAAGTTTTTCTACATAAAAATATTATATTTCGGTAAAAATTGTATTTTTGCAACCTTGAAATCATACATACATATAGTGTAATCAAACTATGAAAATTTCGTACAACTGGATTAAAAAATTCATCAAAATTGATTTACCTTCAGAACAAACTGGAGCCTTACTTACCGACTTAGGACTTGAAGTTGAAGGAATTGAATCTTTCGAAAGCATCAAAGGAGGACTGAAAGGAGTTGTTGTCGGACACGTATTGGAGTGCCAACAACATCCCAACGCTGACCGATTGAAAGTTACCAAAGTAGACATAGGTCAGGGGAACATCGTGCAAATTGTGTGCGGAGCTCCAAACGTTGCTAAAGGGCAAAAGGTACCTGTTGCGACCATTGGAACAAAACTTTTTGATAAGGACGGAAACCTATGGGAAATCAAAAAAGGAAAAATACGCGGTGAAGAAAGTTTCGGGATGATTTGTGCCGAAGATGAACTCGGACTAGGTGAAGGACACGAAGGAATCATGGTTTTGGATGATAAGTACGAACCTGGAACCTTATGCAGTGAAATTTTTGAAGTAGAAAACGATGAAGTCTTTGAAATCGGATTAACTCCAAATCGTGCAGACGCCATGAGTCACTACGGTGTTGCGCGTGACTTACGTGCAGGATTGATACAAAGAGGTACTTCTTTGGAGTTGATAACCCCTTCGGTAACAAAATTTCACATTGACAATCGACTATCAAAAATTGATGTAGATGTTCAAAACAAAGAACTCGCACCTCGATATACGGGATTGACTATCAGCAACGTAAAAGTAGCCGAATCCCCCATGTGGTTGCAAAACAAACTGAAAGCCATCGGACTTACTCCTAAAAACAACATCGTTGATATTACCAACTATGTACTCCACGGACTGGGACAACCGTTACACGCTTTCGATGCAGATCACATCGTAGGGAAAAAAATTATCGTAAAAACGGCAGAAGCTGGTACAAAATTCAAAACCTTAGATGGTGTTGAACGAATCTTAGATGCGGAAGATCTGGTGATTTGTGATGCTGAAAAACCTTTGTGCATTGCAGGAGTTTTGGGTGGACTCAACTCTGGAGTAACCAGCAGCACTCGCAACATCTTTTTAGAAAGTGCCTATTTTAACCCTGTTTCGGTTCGAAAAAGCGCCAAACGCCATGCTATCAACTCCGATGCTTCTTTCCGCTTTGAACGAGGAATAGACATTAGCGAAGTAAAACACGCTTTAATGTACGCTGCTATCTTAATTGAGAATGTCGCAGGAGGACAGATTTCATCGGATATTATCGACTTATACCCCAAAAAACATGATGATTTTCAGGTATTTTTAGCATTCGAACGCGTTCATAAAGTTATTGGACAAATCATTCCAAATGACACCATTAAAAGTATATTACATTCATTGGATATCAAAATCAACTCAGTTACAGAGCGCGGTTTAGGATTAGTTGTACCTTCATATCGTGTAGATGTACAACGTGAAGCGGATGTTATTGAGGAAATTTTGCGTGTCTATGGATACAATAACATTAATTTTTCAGAAAAAATTAATGCCTCAATGTCACACGCTTCAAAATTTGACGATCACAACGTTCAAAATGTAATAGCTTCCCAACTTGCCGGACAAGGGTTTTCTGAGATAATGACCAATAGCTTAGTATCTGAAAAAACAATTACTGATTTTGAAGAAGATCTTACAAAAGTGGTAAAAATTCTGAATCCTTTGAGTAGTGATTTAAATTTTATGCGTAAAAATCTCCTACCCTCTGGATTGGAGATTATTGAATACAACATTAACCGAAAGCGTTCCGATTTGAAACTATTCGAATTTGGGAAAAGTTATCACAAAATAGGTGATAATTTTGTAGAAAATAAACACCTAATGGTTTATATCACAGGTAATCAACTTCCTGAAAATTGGAACATTATTCCTCAGAAAACAGATTTCTTCTTTTTGAAAGGAATTGTTGAATCTGTTTTTGAACGATTGCAACTAAAAAATATTCATACGCAACCTCTAGATAATAATCTCTTTATTCGAGAAGGATTTGAATGGATTATCAATGGAAAATTGCTTGGAAGTATAGGCGTTGTTAAAGGTAAAATATTGAAAAAATTTGGTATCAAGCAAGAAATCTTTTTTGCCGACATCTGCTGGGATATAGTTCTTGAGAGCATTAAAAATCAGAAAAATACATTCAAAGAAATTGCTAAATTCCCAGAAGTAAGGCGTGACTTAGCATTACTCCTTGATGAAGCTGTTTCGTTCAGTGACATTCATAGAATAGCATTTGAAACCGAAAAATCCATCTTAAAAAATGTAGGCCTGTTTGATGTATACCAAGGCGAGAAACTTCCTACAGGCAAGAAAAGCTATGCAATTAGTTTCACCCTACAAGATGATTTTAAAACACTCACGGATAAACAGATAGAAAAGGTAATGCACAATTTACAAGAACGTTTCAAGGAAAAATTACAGGCATCTGTTCGCTCATAATAATTCATTAATGTTCTAAAAAAATAGAAGCTGTCAAAAAAAATGTTTTTAAACAAAAGTATATTTATAAAATCTTGATTATAAATGTCTTTTAAATCTTCGAAATTAGTTTTTTTGACAGCCTCTTTTCATTTCAAATCGTAGAGATATTCCGTTATTAATCGACTTTAACTCTCCAACCAAAAGGGTCTTCAACTTTGTTATATTGGATATTCAAAATGGCTTCTTTGATTTTTGAAGCGTATAAATCAGCTGGAGGTATAAACGTATATTTTTTGTCTTTATAACCAAATCCAGAAATTGGACTTATAACGGCTGCCGTTCCACTACCAAAAATTTCTTGAAGAGTTCCATTTTCAGCAGCTTCAATCAACTCTTTGACTCTTACTGGGCGTACCTCGGTTTTGATTCCCATTTTTTCAGCAATTGTAAGTACGCTTTTACGAGTAACACCGTCCAAAATACGTTCGCTTGCAGGGCAGGTCATCAATACATCATTGATTCTAAAAAATAGGTTCATCATTCCTGCTTCTTCTAAAAATTCATGTGTAGCATCATCTGTCCATATAACTTGCTGGTAGCCTTCTTCAATCGCTAATTGTGTTGGATAGAACTGACCTGCGTAATTTCCAGCAGCCTTGGCAGCACCAAAACCTCCATTAGCAGCACGGCTATAGTAGTCTGCAATTTTCACTTTCACGTCGCCTGAATGATAGGCCTGAACTGGCGAAGTGATAATAATAAACATGTAATCCGTTGCAGGAGAGGCTTTTATCCCCGATGTGGTAGAAATCATAAAGGGGCGGATGTATAGTGAATTTCCAAACCCTTTTTGAATCCACTCACTATCAATTTTCAACAAAGCTCTCAACCCTTGGTCAAACCAACTTTCAGGAAACTCTGGAATTGCTAACCGAACCGCTGATTTATTCATTCGTTTGTAATTCTCTTGCGGACGAAACAAAAAGATGTCTCCAGCATCATCTTTATAAGCTTTCATTCCTTCAAAAATAGCCTGTCCGTAGTGAAAAACACTTGCTGAAGGTTCTAAAGTTATAGCTGAATATGGCTTAATTTCAGGTTGTTGCCACATTCCATCGGTGTAGTGGCATACGAACATATGATCTGAAAAAATTTTTCCGAATTGTAGATTCGAAAAATCTACTTCATTAATACGACTTTCTTTCGCTTTCTGAATACGTAAATTAAATGCAAGGTTATCCATAATTTTAAATATTTTCTGCGAATGTACTATTTTTTTTCGACATTTGAAAAAAAACACGAAGCTCTGTTCAGATAAAAGCAAATTTTGAAAGTAATTTTCGTTTTAAAAAGACATTATATTTTCTGTAATAATAAAAATAAGGAAAGGTCTTACGAGTTTTAAGGTTAGCTAATCATTTTTGCTACAAAAAATACGTAAATTCGATTTATTTGACATTAGCTGTATATTCCTTGATAAATATTTATTACTAACAAAAAAATGAGGCTGTCCAAAAAGGTCAGCCTCATTTTCGATAATAGTTTGTTTTAATTTTGTCTAAACTTTTCCATGCACTATCTTGTGTATATTCATGAAAAAATTAGTCCCATCCAGGATTTTGTTTATACCCAACCAATTTTAACTCATCTGTTGGTATTGGATATAGATACATTTTATCATTCCACGTACGTCCGTTAGGATATGCAGGATAAACAATCAAATATTTATCACTATCTACAGGTAATTTTTTAACAGCATCTGTAGCATATTCTGCTTTTAATTCATCTGTCAATTTCATTCCTCTTATAGTTTTCGGATTATTAAATAATTTTCCTGCCTTCCAACGCAAAATATCATTAAAGCGGAATCCTTCTCCCACAAGTTCTACACGACGTTCTCTACGTATTTCGTAAAGAATGGGAGCTACGTCATACCCATAATCACTAGCGTTAGCATCTGCTACTGCATCCATCGTTAAATGGGGCATTGCAACTCTGTCTCTTATCTTGTTGATTGTTCTGTCTAAATCTGCTTGAGACAATGTTCCTAATTCATATTTAGCCTCTGCATAGTTTAACAGTACCTCTGCATATCGGAAGATAAACATATCTGTATCGCTACTGTACGCCTCTTCTTGTTTTGGATCGCTTGACATTCCTTTTATAAACCAATATCCTGTGGTAGTTACTGGAGTACCTATTTCTGGAAGATTTACAATCAAAGGTGGATTAGAACTTGTTTTTACAAAACCAGGAGTAGCTATCGTTTGTGCATACCGAGGGTCTCTGTTTTCTGCTTCTTTACTAGGAGTGCTGTCATCGTATGCGTAAGACGTAGTACTAATTGGTTTTCCATCTTTGAAAAGATAATATTCCATAAAATCCTTACTACATCCATTGTTAGAACCTTTAGCATAACGGCTGTATTCATGTCTTCCCGTTTCAACAGAACGTAAATAATGTCTATGGAAAATAGCCTCCTTGTTACCTGCCAAATTATCCTTTATAAATAAATCTCGGTAATCCTGATTTGGTTTTCCTGTAGAATAGATCTCATACCCTTTTGCCATCAACTTTTCACTAGCGTCAACGGCTGCCTCCAAAAATACACGTTCATCGCCCAAATTGTGGTACTTACGGAAAGTCCCTTCCCAAAGTGCAATTCTTGATTTGAGAGCGAGGGCAGCGTCTTTATGCAATCTTCCTGCCTCGGCACTTGCTTTTTCAGGCAGATGCTGAATAGCAAAATCAAGGTCTTTCAGTACTTCATCCATTACTTTTTTATGTGGCTCTCTGGGTCCATATATTTCAGGTGAAGCATCTCCTACCTTTTTCAATATTAATGGAACATCTCCAAAACGAACAACTTTTTCCCAATAGTACAACGCTCTGAAAAAACGAACCTCCGCAGCATATTTTTCTTTGGTATTTCCAGGAACTTTTTGATAGTTTTCTAAAAAGAAATTACAGTTTCGTATACCATTCCAAGCTCCCGTATCCCAACCTCCTCCTTCTGAAGGAACTGTATATGTTCCAAACAAGAAGTTATCAGGACTATTAGGTACCATATTATCCGATTGTGTATCTCTATGTTGTAAGATGCTCAAAGGCAAACTTCCGTAGAATCGGTTAGCAAAAAAACTCAACTCTTGTTCTGTTTTAAAATAAGAAGGTTCGGTAAACGCATCAGGAGGATATTTATCCAAAAAATCGTCGTTTTTACAAGAAACAACTGTCAGCACAGCCGATAATCCTATTGCTATATGTTTAATTTTATTCTTCATTGTTTTGTTCTTTTAAAATTATTAGAATCGTGCTTGTACCCCAAAAGTAAACACTCTGTTAAGCGGGTAAATCTGATTAAGCAATTCAGGGTCGTATGATTTAATAAGTTTAGTAAACTCCATCACGTTTTCTCCTGTTACATAAACCCTTAAATTGTTCATTCCAATGGATTGCATTACGTCCTTAGGCAAGGAATAACCCAATGTGATTTGTTTTACGCGTACATAAGAGGCATCTTGCAAATATCTGGTAGAGGTTTGGAAGTTTCCTCCTCCGAAACGCTGTCTTGGAAAATAAGCATTTGGGTTTTCAGGTGTCCAATAATCCAATTGTTCGGTAGTAGGTACAGCCCATTGATTGGTGAACCCCCAAAAGTAAGTACCTCCCAAAGCATAATCTCTTTTTGCAGTACCTTGTAAAAATAATGAAAAATCGAATCCTTTATAATTAGCTCCCATATTTAAACCAAAAGTATAACGTGAACGGTTGTTCCCTATAATGCTCAAATCACCAGGTTTTTCAAGGGTATAATCTCCCCAGTCGATTTTATTATCACCATTCAAATCTTCAAATTTTACGTCACCTGCTAACCATTTATATCCTGCTAATCTTTTGTTATCAATTTTCGCAGCATCTTCATTGGTTTGATACAAGCCATTGGAAGTATATCCCCATATTTCACCAATTTCTCTACCAACATAGTATTGCCCTATATTTCCTGTTGGGTTCAAGTCAAATTTGGTAATGAATGCTCTACTATCAGCCAAATTAAAACTTATGTTATAACCGAAATCTTCGGAAACTTGATCTTTCCATCCAATAGAAAATTCAAATCCTTTGGTTTCCAAATCGGCAGCATTTCGTTGTGGTGCACCTGTTCCCAGCACCTTTGGCAGAGGAACTCCGTTTACCAACATTCCTTTAGTGTTTCGGATGTAATAGTCAAACGAACCTGATAAACGATTATCAAAGAAGCCGTAATCTACTCCAATATTTCGCGTTTCTACGGTTTCCCAAGTAAAGTTATCACTTACTAGTCCAGGAGCGTTTACGTAAGGAAGTCCTGCACTACCAAACAAATAACCTGTTTGTGCTCCGTAGCCCATTGTTGCTAAGTATGGATAATTTCCTCCTACGTATTGGTTGGGTAAATCACCATAGGAAACACGAAGTTTCAGGTCACTTACCACTTGAGTTAGAGGTTCAAAAAACCCTTCTTTAGAAATACGCCATCCTAATGAAGCAGAAGGGCTGAACACATATCTGTTATTTTTGCTGAATTTAGAAGAACCATCATAACGTCCATTAATCTCTAATAAATATTTCTCAGCAAATATATAATTTAAACGGAAGAAGGAACCTATCAATGCCCAATCAGAAATTCCGCTACCTACACGAGGTTTTTCATCGTTATTTAACTTCAAATATGGATAATCTTGATTAATAAGATCTTTTACACTCGCCCAAAAAGATTCATTGTGTTTTTCTTCCTGGCTATATCCCACCATTGCTTTGAAATAATGTTTTTCAGCAAAGGTATTTTCATATTGAGCATAAATATTAGCCGCCTTATAAAGGTCATGGTAACTATTTTCATCTACTCGGGAAGTATTGGTATGAGGGAAGAAACCTAAATCGGTAGCTTTTGTAGGGTCAAAAATGCTAACACCATCGGTAGGAGCTCCATATTCTTTAAAACGTTTTACGTTCGTTTTGCTATTATTTCTGTAAGAGTTCCAAGTATAGTCTCCTACCACTTTTACGTTTTTAATAGGTTTTAACACAAAGTTTCCAGTTACCCATATATCATCGGAGGTATATTTATCTCTTCCTCCTGTGGCAATCATAGCAAAAGGGTTCGTATAATTTCCTTGTCCAGAAAAATTCCCATCAGGGTGATATACAGGCATCAAAGGTTTTAAATCACTTGCAAAACGCTCTGTTTCTACACCGTTACGCCCGTTTGAAGGTTGATCGTTCTGCTTACGATTCAAACTTGTCTTTACTCCAACAGTAAGCCATTTAGTAACATCAGTAGTCAAACCCAGATTCAAGTTGTAACGATTGAATTTTTGTTTAGAAACTTTGAAAAGACCTTCTTGCTCGAACATACCGGCAGAAGCAATATAAGTAGTTTTCTCAGAACCTCCTGAAAGAGAAATGTTATGTTGTGACTGTGGAGCCCAACTAGGATACATCTCTTCAATCCAATCTGTATTACCTACGTAGCGATATCTTCTTGGGTTGGTAGGGTCGATGTAAACCGCATTTTCAGGACGTGGGTCTGCAATATATTTTTTTGCTCTATCAATATCCTCTTGTCCAAATCCTTGACTACCTCTAGAACCTCCTGAAATACTTCCAGTTTCATCGGCCAATAAATACATTGTTAAATATTCTAATGAATTGACCAATTTAGGTAAACGAGTAGGTCGTGTAAGTGAATAATTTGTAGATATATTCACTTGAAGAGGAGTTGCTTTTTTACCTTGTTTAGTAGTGATAAGTATAACCCCAAATGCTGCACGCCCTCCGTAAATAGCCGCAGAAGCAGCATCTTTAAGTATGGTTACATTCTCTACATCATTAGGGTTAATTTGATTAGGATCCATTTGCACACCATCAACAAGAACTAATGGACTTCCTCCATTAATAGAGGTAAAACCTCGAATATTAAAGCTAGCGCCAGACCCAGGACGACCATTACCTACACCAATATTTAAGTTGGGCACCAACCCTTGTAACCCTTGTCCAATGGTAGTTAATGGGCGACTTTCTAGTACTTTCGCATCAACTGTAGCTATAGCACCAGTTAAGTTTTCTTTTTTCTGAGTTCCATACCCAACAACTACAACATCTTCTAATTGTTGAGCTTCTTCGGCAAGTAATACGTTGATTGTCAGCGAACTACCCCCCCCTACAGTTTTTTCTTGTGTTACAAAACCTAAGTAACTGAAGACAAGTACATCTCCTTGATTTGCTTTGATTTCGTACTTACCATCAAAATCAGTAGCTACTCCACGAGTAGTGTTTTTGATCAAAACACTTACGCCTGGTAGTGGCACTTTACTCTCGTCAGTAACAGTTCCTTTTACTGACACCGTCTGTGCAGAAAGTGTTAAACACCAACTGAACACAAACGTGAACAATGTTAAAATTTTAAATTTCATAAGCTGTTTGATTAATTATTAAATTGAGGTGTAAAGGTAAACCTTTTTTTCTTTTTACACAAAAAAAGTTCTATTTTTTTGTGAATATATTCTTAAATAAAAATCTAAATAAAAGAGCCTCATTTGATTATACTTCGAAAAAATACAACAGTAATATTCAAATATTAAGTATATAACCTCCTATAAATTATAGCACCTGGTCATTTAACTTATGTTTAAGAACACGAGGCTGTCCGAAAAGTCAAGTTTTAGTAATTTTACAAAACTTAACACCTTGAAAATAAACATTTTATTTTTAATATTTTGCCCAAAACAAACCTTTTCGACAGCCTTGTGACATGCTTATTTAATTACAGCAATGATATTTCTTTTCTTGGTTATATTCTCTGTAAAATAAAAAAACAATCTAATCTGAATAGTTTATCTCATAATTATAAGATATAAATTATTGATATTATGAGTTTTATATTTCAAACAGAAGACCTATAATCTTTACTTTATTTTTTGTTAACAATTCACAAGTTGATGTAATTATCAATTAAACCGTATTTATTTTGTCTTCTTCATGTTAGGAAAGAAATTCTGTTAGAAAAAAATCTGTTATATTTTATAGTACGTAAAAATAAAAAATGTATTTTTGCAAATTGAAGCTATTCGTATAAAATAGCAAATGACTAAAAGACAAATACTAATCGAACAAGGTTATTTTCTAACAATATCTATTCAAAACCTTGTTTTTCAATATAATAAATAACAAAGAATGAGTTGCAATAGTTGCACAACAAAAAATAAAAAAGGTGATGGATGCAGTGGAGGATGTAGTTCTGGAGGTTGCAATAGCGGAAAATTAGCTGTCTTTGATTGGCTATCAAATGTGCGCTTACCAGGGGGACAAGATTTTTTTGACTGCGTAGAAGTCCGCTTTAAGAATAGCCGTAAGGAATACTTTAAAAATACAGAGAAATTATCGTTACAAATAGGTGATGTAGTTGCTACGGAAGCCAGTTCAGGACATGACGTAGGAGTGGTTACCCTCACAGGTGAATTGGTTCGTTTGCAAATGAAAAAGCGAAAAATCGATTGGAATGGAGAAGGAATTCCTAAAGTCTACCGAAAGGCAAATCAGCGAGATATTGATATTTGGCAAGAATCTCGGGATAAAGAGATTGAAGTGCAAAAACGCTCGCGAGAATTAGCGATTGCTTTAGGATTGGAAATGAAAATTTCAGATGTAGAATTCCAAGGAGATGGTTCTAAGGCTACGTTTTATTATACAGCTGAAGGTCGAGTCGATTTCCGTCAATTGATTAAGGATATGGCACGAGCCTTTTCGGTACGCATTGAAATGCGACAAATAGGTTTCCGTCAGGAAGCGGCTCGATTAGGAGGGATCGGTTCATGTGGGCGTGAACTGTGTTGCTCAACATGGCTCACTGATTTTAGAACTGTAACCACTTCAGCGGCTCGTTATCAGCAACTTTCACTGAATCCACAGAAATTAGCAGGACAGTGTGGAAAGTTGAAATGCTGTCTCAATTTTGAGCTGGATTCCTACGTGGATGCTCTGCAGGATTTCCCTCGTACAGAAACTAAATTACATACGGAAAAAGGGAAAGCAAGTTGTCAAAAAATAGACATTTTCAAACGTTTGATGTGGTATTCTTATGACGAAGACCCTATAAATTGGCATAAATTGTCGGTAGAAAGTGTCAAAGAAATTATTGCCAAGAATGGTGCAGGTGACAAAGATGTCGTATTAGAAGATTATGCCATCACAGCCGAAGCAGATGGAATAGGTTCTGGAATTGGAATGACAATGATCAAGGAAAATACGGAGGATAGTCTCACTCGATTCGACAAACCCAAACGCAAGAAAAAGAAGAATGACAAGCGTTCCAAGAGTAACAAGGCAGGGAACCAAAATGGTAATGAAACAGGAAAATCAGAAAGTAAAGTAGAGATTCCTGAAAAACAGGTAGATGCAAATATTCAACATAAAAATGAGCAGCGAAAACCAAATCAACAGGTAAAAATTAAAAAGACACAGCCCCAATCTCAAAAACACAATATTCCTATTGAAAACGAGAAGGACAAACAGAAGAATAATATCGCAAATCAGAAAAATTCAAAAAATCCAAAGCATTTGAAGGAAAAAAATCCAAATGCAAAACGAAAATCGAACCATTTTAATAAGAATAGCACCGATAATAATAAATAATGAGATTTTTAACCCTATTTTTAGCCGTCCTGATGTGGAGTAGCTGTCAGTCAAACATCGAATATAGCGAATATGTTTCACTTTCAGATGGAGAAGGTTGGCAAAAGGCATCGCCTGTGTCGTTTCAATTTCAACACTCCGATTCTATTGCTAAAAAAAACATATTCATCATGCTGAGAAATAATGAAAAGTATGAGTTTAGTAATTTATTTCTTATTACTCACATGGAATTGCCTGACAGAAGGCTCATTATAGACACTTTGGAATACGAAATGGCAACCCCAGAAGGGAAATGGTTAGGTTATGGATATTCATCTGTAAAGGAAAATAAGTTGTGGTATAAAGAAAACTTTGTGTTTTCAGCCAATGGAACATATACTATAAAGGTAGAACAAGCCATGCGAAAAATAGGAGAAACAGACGGTTTGGAACAGCTCAATGGTATTACCGAAGTCGGATTGCAAATAGAAAATATTCAGGAAAGATAATCTACTGTTAGATAAATTTTGACATTAGCTTAAAAGGAATGAAAAAAGTTTATTTGATGTTCGAATTTATTATTTAAAAATATAATTATCAAGATATTACAAAAATACATAATGAAAAAGAATACAACGAAAGAAGGAAGTAAAAACAAGTTAGTTAAACTGTTTTGGTTGGTATTTTTCGGAGGCATTGGGTTTGTGTGTCTACTTTTTGCTTTTGGCTCATGGGGTTTTTTAGGAGAGATGCCTGATTTCAAGCGATTGGAAAATCCAGAAACAAACTTGGCAACAGAGATTGTTACCGCTGACGGAAAAACATTAGGAAAATTCTATTTGGATGACAATCGAACTCCTGTAAGATATAAGGATTTGCCAAAACATTTGGTTGATGCTCTGATAGCTACGGAAGACGAGCGTTTTTATGACCATTCAGGAATTGATGTGCGAGGAACTCTTCGTGCCTTTGCTTATCTCGGAAGTAAAGGAGGAGCGTCAACAATCACGCAACAACTTGCAAAACAGTTATTTCACGGTACGAAGGCTCGTGGTTTGGAGCGATATACCCAAAAAATCAAAGAGTGGATAATTTCTACTCGCTTGGAAACACAATATACCAAGGAAGAGATTCTTACAATGTATTTTAATATATATGACTTTGGATATCAAGCAGATGGAATACGTTCGGCAGCACGTATTTTCTTTGATAAAGAACCTATGGATCTGAGTTTAGAGGAGAGTGCTGTATTGGTAGGAATGTTCAAAAATTCATCGCTCTACAATCCTGTACGAAATCCTGTAGGGGTTACTAACCGACGTAATGTAGTCTTGGCACAAATGGCAAAAAATAATTATATCACTCAGAAAGAAAAAGATTCATTGCAAAAATTGCCTTTGGAATTACGCTTTACTCCAGAAAGTCATAATGAAGGAATAGCAACTTACTTTCGTGAGTATTTACGCTCATTTATGAAAACATGGATAGACCAAAATCCCAAACCTGATGGAACGAAACATAATCTTTATTTGGACGGTTTGAAAGTTTACACCACCATTGATTCAAAAATGCAGACCTATGCTGAATTGGCGGTAGAAGAGCACATGCAACGACTGCAAAAAGTATTCGATGCTGAAAACAATCCAAAGAAAAACAAAACCTTTCCATTTGTAGAAGTGTCAAAAGATGAATTTAATTCCTTGATTAATAGAGCTATGAAACAATCGGAGCGTTGGAGAAAGATGAAATCTTTGGGCTATTCCGAAAAAGAAATAGAGCAATCGTTCAAAGAAAAAACCGAAATGCGTGTTTTCTCATGGCAAGGTGAACGAGATACGATTATGACACCTTTAGATTCTATTTTGTATTATAAAGCTTTTTTGCGAACGGGAATGATGTCAATGGAGCCTCAAACTGGACATATCAAAGCATGGGTAGGAGGAATCAATTATAAACATTTTCAATACGACCAAGTGATTCAAGGTGCTCGACAAACAGGATCTACTTTCAAGCCCTTTGTGTACGCAACCGCCATTGACCAGTTACACTATTCACCTTGTCATGAACTTCCTGATATTCAGACATGTATTGAAGCAGGGAAATATCAAAACTTGACTGCTTGGTGCCCACGAAACTCTAACGGAAAATTTTCAGGTGACATGATGACTTTGAAGTATGCCTTAGCAAACTCAATTAACTCCATTACGGTGAACTTGATGGATAAAGTTGGACCAGTTCCTGTGATTAATTTGGCTCGTGAATTGGGAATTTCAGCAGAAATTCCTGAGATGCCGTCCATCGCATTAGGGACAGCAGATATTACGGTTTATGAAATGGTTGGAGCTTATGGAACTTTTGCAAATGAAGGAGTATATGTGAAACCCACATTGGTAACGCGTATTGAGGATAAAAACGGAACCGTACTTTTTGAAAATACGCCTCAAACACGCGATGTGGTGAGTGCCGAAGTAGCCAGAGCTGTTGTTAACCTTATGGAAGGAGTTACACAGTATGGTTCAGGTGCCAGATTGAGAACCAAAGGAGCGGATTCTTATAACAGTATGTATAAAAACGTAATTACGGGCTATCCGTATGCTTTTACCAATCCAATAGCAGGGAAAACAGGAACTACGCAAAACAACAGTGATGGTTGGTTTATGGGCATGGTACCAAATTTGGTCACGGGTGTTTGGGTTGGAGGTGAAGACCGAGCCGTCCACTTCAAAGGAATTACCTATGGGCAAGGAGCAACTATGGCGTTGCCTATTTGGGGAAATTACATGAAAAAATGCTATGCTGACAAAGATTTGAATGTGTCTAAATCACCGTTCCCTGCACCACAAAATATTGAAATTCCGATGGATTGTAAAAAAGTGGAAGCTTTGGAAAATGATAAAGACGACTTCGGAGACATCGATTTTTAGTATTTTGAGTAGCCTTAAATTACTATGAAAATTCAGCGAAAAATTATATCTTTGTGGACATCTAAACATACTATTTAAGGTGATGAAAAAATGTTATTTTCTTCTGTGGTTATTTCTTATACTTTCGATGAAAGCTCAAGAAAATCAAGGTATTACTCACTCCAAACAGCTTACAGGACAAGTTCCTTTTCCGAAAAAAACTTTTATAGAATTGCCAAATCCTGTGAAAGCCAACCCTCAGGAGTGGAAAAACTTCAAGGGAACAACTGCAGGTTGGGGTTCTACGGATGTCCGCTATAAAAAAGAAACTCCAGCTAAGGACTTAAAATTGGCTCAAACTTTAACCGCTTGGAAAGGAGAGCGTATTTCCGGACAAATTGTAGTAGTTAATGCCAACAAAGATGCTGAAATTTCAGTTGACATCAGTGATTTTAGGCATACGAAACTTAAAAATAACCTTAAAAAAGAACATATTTCAGCTGATTTTATTCGTTATGTGATGACGGACGAACTCAATAAGGATGGCAAAGGAGGCTGTGGTTATCGTACCGCAATTAACTTTGATTCTACTCTTGTAGCAGATGCAATTGATCACTACGCTAAAAAATTGGTCATCCCTGCACAAACCTCCCGAGGAATTTGGGTAAAGGTGCAAGTGCCTCAAAATGCAGTCTCAGGAAGCTACAAAGGATTTATTTCGGTAAAAAATAAAGGAAAAGTATTCCAAAAACTTCCGTTGGAAATAAAAGTATTAGACCGAGTTTTACCTGCCTCAAAAGACTGGCACTTTCATTTAGATTTGTGGCAAAATCCGTATGCAGTATCTCGTTATCACAATCTAAGACCGTGGAGTAAGGAGCATTTCGATAAATTGCGAATAGAGATGCAACCCTATGTGGAAGCGGGAGGAAAATCAATCACTGCATCAATCATGCATAAGCCATGGGGAGGACAAACTTACGACGCTTTCGGTTCCATGGTTACGTGGTTTAAAAAGCTAGATGGCTCTTGGCATTTTGATTTTGCGGTGTTCGACAAATGGGTCGAATTTATGCACGAAATGGGAATAACCAAACAAATCAATTGCTATTCGATGGTTCCTTGGAAGTTGTCTTTTCAGTATTTTGATCAAGCTACTAACCAAGTGCAAAAAATTGAAACACAACCAGGAAAACCTGAATACAACGAGGTTTGGGGAGCTATGCTCACCGCCTTTGCGAAACACTTAAAAGGTAAGGGATGGTTTGAAAAAACGTATATTTCTATGGATGAGCGTCCTATGAAAGTGATGTTAGAAACCCTGAAAGTTATTAAACAAGCTGATCCTAATTTCAAAGTATCTTTTGCTGGTGATTGGCATGAGGAAATTGAAGCCGATTTGGATGACTATTGTGTAGCTCTATGGAAAAAATTCTCCGACGATGTAAAAAACAAGCGTAGAGAGCAAGGTAAAATTTCTACTTATTATACATGTTGTACTGAACCTTACCCAAACACTTTTACGTTCAGTGAACCTGCTGAAAGTGAGTGGTTAGGTTGGTTTGTAGCCAAAGAAAACTTAGATGGATACCTACGCTGGGCATTGAATAGCTGGACAATTGAACCCCTTCTTGATAGTCGTTTTGTAAGTTGGGCGGCAGGCGACACCTATTTAACTTATCCCTTAGGTCGAAGTTCTATTCGTATGGAACGAATGATTGAAGGTATCCAAAATTATGAAAAAGTTCGTATTCTCCGTGAAGAATTTAAGAAATCGGGAAACATTCAGGCGTTGGAAAAAATAGAAGAAGTCTTACAGACCTTTGATGAATATGGTATCCCGAAAATCCCTGCTAAAGAAACAGTCAACAAAGCAAAATATATTATAAATTCATTGTAAATTCTTGTTTATCTGTTTTTTAGGAGCTGTAATATACTCAAATTAGATACGATTGTGGAGCAAATCCATCGAATTTTATAATGTAAAAATATCGTATACTTAAAATTTAAGGCATAAAAAACTAAGATACAAATCTTTACATCTGATTTTAATATCAATTTAAGGCTTGAAACGGAGATATATTACCAACAAATTTAAAGTCTTAACCATACTAGTAATCATTTTACAAATTATTTTGTAACAAAATGAAATATTCTGATACTAACAGGAAAGATTTGTTAGTAAATATATTTTTTAACACGTATTCTTAAATATTCATAGAAATTTTTACTTTTATCATATATGAAAAACAAATTATTTGTAACAGCAATGATGCTTTCAGGAAGTTTTGCTATGGCACAACAAGTTGCCTTTGAAGAATATGACCTGCCCAATGGATTGCACGTCATTTTACATCAGGATAATTCAGCACCTGTGGTGGCTGTGGGGGTGATGTATCACGTAGGAGCGAAAGATGAGGATCGTTCTCGTACAGGGTTCGCCCATTTTTTTGAACACCTTTTGTTTGAAGGAACAGAGAATATTGAGCGAGGAAAATGGTTCGATATCGTTTCCTCACACGGTGGAAAAAACAATGCTTTCACCACACAGGATAAAACCTATTACTATGAAATATTCCCTTCAAACAATTTAGAATTAGGACTTTGGATGGAATCAGAGCGTTTATTACATCCCGTAATAAATGAAATTGGGGTGAGTACGCAAAATTCGGTGGTTAAGGAAGAGAAGAAACAACGTTTGGATAATGCTCCTTACGGAAAAATTATGTATAGAACGGGAATCAATCCACATTTATTTAAAAAACATCCGTATGGAGAGTCTGTTATCGGGCAAATTGAGCATTTAGATGCTGCAAAATTGGAAGAATTTATCGCCTTCAAAAAGAAATTTTACAATCCAAACAATGCTGTTTTGGTGGTTGCGGGAGATTTTGAGAAAACTCAAACTAAAAAATGGATTCATGATTATTTTGCTTCTATTCCAAATACAGGTGATAAAATAGTACGCACAAAAATTGAGGAAGAGCCTATTAATCAAACAATTAAAGTAACAGACTATGATCCTAATATTCAGTTGCCAATAAAAATATACGCTTATCGGACGCCAGGTATGAATGAAAAGGATGCGTATGTTTTAGACCTTATTTCTTCTATTTTGACAGGAGGAAAGAGTTCTCGTCTCTACAAGAAGATGGTAGATGAGAATAAAAGCGCTTTGCAAGTATTAGCTTTTTCCGATTCACAAGAGGATTACGGTACCTACATTATGGGGGCTTTGCCAATGGCTGGAATTTCTCTTGAAACCGTTGGAAAAGAAATGGATGAAGAAATTGAAAAATTACAAAATGGTCTTATCTCGCAACGTGAGTTTGAAAAACTACAAAATCAGATTGAAAATCGTTTTGTGAGCACCAATTCTAACATGGAAGGAATTGCGTTGTCATTGGCGAATTTTTACACTTTCTACAAAGATACAAATCTGATTAATAAGCAAATAGATATTTATCGTTCTATCACTCGTGAGGATATTCAGCGTGTGGCTAAAAAATATCTAAGTGCTAATCAGCGTTTAGATCTTGACTATTTACCAGAAAATGCAAAACAATAATTGAAAAAAGAGTACGTATGAAATCGAATATAAAATTTGTTATAACGTTAATATTTGCATCAATAATAACAATGGCAACAGCTCAAATTGACAGATCCAAAATACCCGCTTCGGGAAAAACTCCTGTCATTAATTTAGGAACTCCATATACTTACAAACTATCAAATGGAATGACCCTTTTGGTGGTTGAAAACAATAAATTACCGCGTGTCAGTATAAGTCTGAGTATTGACCAACCGCCTGTGCTTGAGGGGAATAAAATGGGAATAGCAGACCTTACTTCATCTTTGTTGGGTAATGGAACCACTTCTATTTCGAAAGATGCTTTCAATGAAGAAGTAGACTTTTTGGCAGCAAATATTTCATTATCAGCAGGTGGAGGATATGCATCTTCGTTGTCAAAATATTTTCCACGTGTGTTAGAGTTAATGGCTGATGCAGCTCTGAATCCAAACTTCACGCAAGAAGAATTTGAAAAAGAAAAGGCGAAATTACTCCAAGGAATTAAGTTTGGCGAAAATAGTGCTGAATCTATCGTAGGACGTGTACAAGGAGCGTTAGTTTATGGTAAAAATCACCCTTATGGGGAGTTTTCTACCGAAGAAAGTATCAACAGTATTACCTTAGATGATGTAAAAGCCTTCTACAAAGAACACTTTGTTCCTACAAATGCCTACATTGTGGTTTCAGGAAATATCAAGGTCAAAGAAGCTAAGAACTTGGTTACAAAATATTTCAAAAAATGGAAACCAGGAAAATCTACTCCAAAACCTATTACTACTCCTTCGGATGTGGAATTTACCCAAATCAATTTTGTAGATCTGCCAAATGCAGTGCAATCTGAAATACGCTTTAACAATTTAGTAGATTTGAAAATATCTGACAAGGATTATTTTCCTGTATTGATTGCTAATTACATTTTAGGAGGAGGGTTCGGAAGCTATATCAATATGAATTTGCGTGAGAAAAACGGATTTACTTATGGAGCCAGTACTTCTGTAGGTGCCAATAAATGGACAAGAGGAGATTTTGAAGGTGCTACTAAAGTAGGAAACGATGTATTGGACAAAGCTATTGTTGAAATATTAAAAGAAATACAACGCATTCGTAATGAAGAAGTTGCAGATGATCTTATTGCACAAGCGAAAGCTAGCTATTTAGGTAGCTTCATCATGGCAACAGAAAACCCACAAACTATAGCTCGATACGCGATTAACATCAAAACGCAAAACCTACCTGCTGATTTCTACAAAAATTATGTAGCAAATATTAATGCCGTTACCAAAGAAGATATTAAACGAGTAGCTAATAAATATTTCAAAAACAACAATTTACGTTTCACAGTAGTAAGTAAAGGAAGTGAAGTTGCAGACAAATTAGAAGCTATTACTTTCAACGGGAAGTCAATTCCTGTGTACTACTTCGATAAGTTAGGTAATCCAACAGCTAAAGCTGTATATACTAAGGAGATTCCAGCAGGTGTGACGGCTAAAACGGTATTGGAAAATTATCTAAAATCTGTAGGGAAGACACAAAGCGTTAAAACCATTGCTATCCAAGCGAAAGGTGAGATGCAGGGAATTGCTCTTGATTTTGAAATCAAACGTAGTGGTACTGATAAATTTTTACAACTTATCACAGGAATGGGTATGACCTTGTCAAAGCAAATCGTTAATGGTAAAACAGTTTCGGTCGAGGCTCAAGGACAAAAAATACCGGTTTCAGATGACGAAGTGGCAATAGCTCAAATGGAATCAGGTGTTTTCCCAGAAATTAATATGCTGAAAAATAACAATATAAAATTAGTTGCTATTGAATCATTTAATGGAGCTGATGCCTATGTTATCGCTTTGACAGATAAAAAGAATTTGTACTATGATGTAGTTTCAGGACTTAAAGTAGGAGAGAAAACCACAGTTGAAATGGGAGGTCAAAAAATTGAAAATATCGTTATTTATGATGATTATCGTGAAGTGAAAGGAGTAAAAGTTCCATATGCAATTTCGGTTTCATCTGCAGGAATGACTTTTGAATTCAAGACTTCTGGCGTAAAGATAAATGAAGGCGTTTCTGATGCTGATTTTAAATAATCGCTGTTAACATATAAGTTAAGCAAAAGGAAAATAATACCTTTGAGCTATACCCCATAGAAACATAGAATTATTATGTTTTTATGGGGTTTAGAACTTAATTTGGGAGTTCTTTTAGGAATAGATTACGTGTTTTCTCAGAATATTCACATCATTTCATACACCATTAAGAGCCCTAAAAGACTAATGCCTATCCATAGTAAAACGGAAAAAATCAGAGGTTTTACACCTACATTTCGTAGGGTTTCATAAGAGAGTGTACTGCCTATAAGAAATAGCGTAAGATGCAATCCTGCTTTTGCTGTGAAGGTAATGGTATTTGTAATCACCTCGGGAATAGGAAGGTAAGTATTTACCAATATAGCTAACACAAAACCACCTATAAACCAAGGAATTTTTATTCGGTTACTTTTGCCCTTGAATAGCCACATCGTCAGTAAACTCAGCGGAATAATCCAAAGGGCTCGGGCTAACTTTACCGTTGTAGCGATTTTTAGGGCTTCTTCGCCATAATTATTAGCGGCACCCACCACCGAACTCGTATCGTGAATCCCTATGGCACACCACAACCCGAATTGTTCCTGACTCAGTCCAAGCAAATGCCCCACAGGAGGATAAATAAAAAGAGCAATGGAATTGAGCGTAAAAATAACCGCTAAAGCCACCGAAATTTGCTTGCCATTGGCTTTAATAATGGGCGAAATAGCTGCAATGGCACTACCCCCACAAATGGCCGTCCCCACACCGATGAGGTAGCTGAGTATTTTATCGAGTTTTAATATTTTACCCAACAATCCGCACAGTATCAGTACAAAACCAATACTCATAATGGTAATCAAAAATCCGTTTTGCCCTGCTTTGAGTGCTTCATTGAGTTGCAATCCAAAACCTAATCCTATGATGGAAAACTTTAACAATCGATGAATGACTGGATTGATTTTAGGCAGTGGAAATGGTGTTTTCAGTGTAAAAGCAAAAGCAATTCCTAACGCCAAAGCAATGGGCGAAGACACCCAAGGAGATAATGAAAATACCGCGAGTATCAAAAAAAGGAATTTTCGCAGGGTGTTATTTTTCATAAATAAATATTTTTTTATCGGCTATATCAACGTACTAAGGATATTGAGGTGCAAATTTCAGTAGTTTTTTATTATTAACCAAATGAGCAAGAAACTATTTGTTGTGACTACATTTACCCCTTAAGTACAATTTCTTTTAACCAATCATAAAAAGCAAAAATCACTTCTTGACTTACATCAATGACAGGGTAGAAAAAACCGCATACCTTTGCAGCGAATTTAAAAATAAACAAGATATGTCAACAGTAAAATGGTCATTAGATACCGCTCACAGTGAATTGAATTTCAGGGTAAAACACCTTATGATTTCTAACGTAAAAGGAAGTTTCAAAGATTTTTCAGTAGAAATTCTTGGCGAAGATTTTGCAACTTCAAAAGTAAATGCACAGGTAAAAACTACTTCTATTTTTACCAACAACGAAGACAGAGACAACCACTTGCGTAGTGCCGATTTCTTCGATGTAGAAAACTTCCCAGAAATGAAATTCGAAGGAACTTCTCTTACCAAAAAATCGGACGATGAGTACACTTTGGTAGGAAACCTTACTATAAAAGGTATTACCAAAGAGATAGATTTAGAAGTAGATTTTGGAGGAATTAGCAAGGATCCTTGGGGAAATGAAAAATTAGGATTTTCTGTAAGAGGACGAATCAACAGAAAGGATTTTGGACTGAACTGGAATGCCGCTTTGGAAACAGGGGGTGTTTTGGTAAGCGATGAAGTAAGAATCGAAGGAGAATTGCAATTTGCAAAACAAAACTAAAATAAACAAAACTCAATCACTAACTGATTTTCAGGAAAGCTGTCCGATTTTTTTCGGATAGCTTTTCTAATTTTTTGTTTCAACAGAAAATTTCTAACCAAATTTGTATTATCTTTACCTCCAAAATTGATAGACAATGATGGTTAGTGAATATTTTTCAAAGTTGGTGCAACTCTCCACAGAGGAAAAAAACTTGATAGATAAGAGCTTTGAACTGAAATCCTTCTCCAAAGGAGATTTTGCCTTGCGTTTGGGAGTGATTTGTGAATCTGAATTTTTTGTAAAACAGGGCTGTCTTAAAAATTATTATATCGACTTTCAAGGCAATGAAATTATTCTTTCTTTTGCTATAGAGCATTGGTGGATTGGTGATTTTGAAAGTTTCAATCGTCGTACCCCGAGTAAAATGTTTGTAGAGGCTTTGGAAGATAGCGAAGTGTACACCATTTCTTATAACAAAAAACAACAGCTCCTCAAAGATATTCCGCAATTGGAACGAGCTTATCGCATACTTTTAGAACGACATCTGCAAAATTATCAGGAGCGAATTTATTCTGTATTGGCACTCTCCGCACAAGAACGCTACGAACGATTTTTAGAAAAATACGCCAAATTGGTACAATGCGTTCCGCAGTACTCTATCGCTTCCTTTTTGGGGGTAACTCCCGAAACTCTAAGTCGTATAAGAGCCAAACAAACTAAGAAATAAAGAAGAAAAATCCATAAAAGCGAAGTTTTTATTTTTGTAAAACCACATAGAAACATAGAAAAAATTATGCCTATATGTGGTTTAAAAATGTAATTTCCGTTATTGCCTTATGTCAATGGTTGGGAATGAAAAATACGCTAGTTTTGCATCATAGAACGATTAAAATCAAAAAAATATGTCAAACATCGGAATTATATTAGAAGAAAAAGCAGCAGATATCGGCAATTTTTTGGTAGGAAGATTACTTCCTTTTCGCGAAAAAAGAGCAGTAGGACCTTTCGTGTTCATCGACCATATGGGACCTGCCGACCTGAAAGATTATCAGAATTTGGATGTGGCACCGCATCCGCATATTGGGCTTTCTACGCTCACTTATCTGTTCGAAGGGTCTATTTTTCACAGAGATAGCATCGGTTCGCAAATGGAAATTCAGCCTGGAGCGGTCAATTGGATGACGGCAGGAAAAGGTGTGGTGCATTCCGAAAGAACACCTGATTACCTAAGAAATACGGAGAAAAAACTACACGGACTCCAAATTTGGGTGGCTCTACCGAAACATTTGGAAGATTGCGATCCAAGTTTTCATCACATCGAAGCGGAGGAGCTTCCGCATTGGGAGGAAAATGGCGTACAGGTAAAACTAGTTGCTGGAGAGGCTTTTGGGAAAAAATCGCCCGTGCCTGTGCATAGCCCATTGTTTTTCATTGAACTGAAAGCCAAGGAGAAAACCAAACTCCACATCGGCGAAGACCTCTACGGAGAAGCGGCAATGTATGTACTGGAAGGCACGGTGAACATTGAGGGGAACGACTATGGCTCTAAACAATTGTTGGTGGCTAAAAACAGTAAGTTATGCGAGTTTGAGATGAGTGAAAATTCGGTGGTGTATATTTTCGGTGGAGAGCCTTTTCCTGAAGAACGATTTATGTTTTGGAATTTCGTGAGCTCCGACAAAGAGAAAATAGAAAAAGCTAAACAAAACTGGAAAGAACAAAACCACGAAGCCTTCCCAAAAGTCATTGACGATGAAGACGATTTCGTGCCACTGCCTACTTATCCGCTGAAAAGTAAGTAATTTTAACTAAAAACCGTCCTGAAAGGGATGGTTTTTTAATTTTTGGTGCATTTTATAATATTGAAGTGTTTTTGGTAAGAGAGTATATTTATTTTTGCAAAACCTATACACAAATCTATTATTTAGTAGCTAATGGTTTTAGAAGTTATGAAAGTTTGTCTATTTCAATTTATTAATAAAAAATATATTATAATATGGAGAGAAATCATTGGATTATGCATCAGGATTTATACATTCATTAAATCCAATTTTGTAAAACAAATACTCAATTCAATTGAAAAAAATTTGATAAACTTCCAAATGTTGGACATTTACAAATTTGGCTTCAAAGACTAACAATACATCAGGAAAAAGAAAAAAAATATCAAGAAACACTGTGTCAGAAACTGATTGATAATAATATCGAAATATGGAATTTCAACTGGGTTAATAATGATATCAAAGATATAGTAAATAGTACTCCAATAATCGACCAACAAAGGATTGATAAAATGGAAAAAGTAATTGAGCCGAATGAGGTAAAAATATTCGGGTATTGAACATAATTTGATAATTCACATCCATTTTTCTTAAAACTTACACCCATTTTTATATTCGTTAACAAGCTTTTGAAATTTGTATATCATATTGCTAAAGAACTTTCTTGACCCATATCAATGAAAAATCTAACGAAAAGAAGTACCTTTACATCCTGAAAAATTTAATATTAAAACAATGAAAATAGTAGCATTTGCAGGAAGTACATCTTCTACTTCCATCAACAAAAAATTAGTAGAACACACCCTAAAGCATTTCGGGGAAAGCGACATCAACTTGTTGGATTTAAACGACTATTCTATGCCGATTTACTCTTCCGATGAGGAGAAAAAAGGGACTCCGGAACAGGCACATAAATTTTTGCAGTGTATAGAAGAAGCCGATGCCATCGTTTGCTCGTTTGCAGAGCATAATTCAAATTTTGCCACGGCTTTCAAAAATGTTTTCGATTGGGCTTCGCGTATTAACAAGAGCGTTTTCCAAAACAAACCAATGCTGATTATGGCAACTTCACCAGGTGGATACGGCGGAAAAAATGTTTTAGATGTGGCTCAAAAAACGCTTCCTCACTATGGTGGAAATATCAAAGGAGTGTTTTCTTTGCCAAAGTTTGGTGAAAATTTTGATACCAACGAAGGAATTACCAATCCTGAATTAAAAGGAGAGCATATCAATACGATAGAAAACTTTAAACAACAAATCGCACAATAGTGAAACCTGAATTAGAGCAATTACCATTGGTAAAAAACGATGAAAAAAATCGTTTTGAACTGGAAAATAATGGTCGTCTTGCCTTTATTGAATTTGAGGAAAGAGACCATTTCATTGCCCTGACACACACCGAAGCCGCAGCGGAATTGGCAGGAACGGGAACTGCGGCAGCATTGGTAGAAAAAACGCTACACTACATTGAAGAAAGCGGAAAACAACTGATGCCTTATTGCCCATATGTGTTTGCATTCATCCAAAAACATCCCGAATGGAAACGCATCGTAAGTCCAAAATTCCCCGCTTACGATAAATTGTAGGCAAAAAGCAATAAAAATAGTTAGTATAATTAGCTTATTGCTTATGGCATATAGCTCAAAGTTTAAAAAAAATGAAAGCAAGTGTAAAAGCAACATTAGGAAAAACAAATTTCTATACGGAAATTGTAGCAGGTGAAAATAAGATAATTACCGACGAGCCCGTAAGTTTGGGCGGACAAAACAAGGGTTTTAACCCGCTGGAAGTGTTAGCAAGTTCATTGGCAAGTTGCACCGCTGCCACTTTGAAAATGTACATAGACCGCAAGGAATGGGAAGTGGAAAGCATTGAAATAGATGTAGATGTAGAAAACAACGCCACCGAACGCCAAGCGGTATTTACCCGAAAAATACATTTCAACGGCAATCTGGACGAAAAACAAATCGAAAGACTGCACAAAGTAGCGGAATCTTGCCCAATACACAAGCTACTTACCAATCAGATAGAAATACAAACCGAAATCGTATAAGTTTCGTAAGGTTTAAAAGTCGGTTAAAAACCGACTTTTTTACTAATTAACTAATACTTTTTGATAGTTTTAGAATTAAGTTTCTCCAATCCCTAAGTTGCATTTCTGGATATTTATTTTTGTAAAACTCTGCAACTAATTGCATTGCTGTCAGAGTTCGGTTTTCCTTGATGAGTGGCAATAACTGATTGATGATTTTTTGGTCAGTAATTTTTTCTAATTTGTTACTTTTAACGATTGTGTTTTTTGGTTTTGGCGATTCGTTTTCAAGAGGAAAGAACGAATCTATTTGTTCAAAAAACGAAACTAAATCCCAACGTTTAAATAATATAGGCTCGTCATTATTTTTTAGTTTTTTGCGTAAAAATTCTCCGAAAACCACTTCGTCTTGAAAAAATTGACGGGAATAGAACGATACACTTTTCTTTTCGTTCAATCTTGATTTAGCAATGTGAAAATTCCAACAAACCAATACATCATTTTTTTGGTCATAACCAAAAAACACAAAAGGATTTGGCGATTTTTTGATTTCATCAAATTCATCACGAATAGGCAATTGAGCTCGTGTGGTGTCTGGGCGGTCTTTAAAATATGCCGAAGATAGATTTTTTACATATACATAATACTCAACCTCTTTAAATTTCATTAAAAAAGGCTGTGTTCCACTAATAAACTGAAAATCAGATGATTTTTTTAATACTTCCAACATCAATTGTTTTAGTGTTTCAGGGTAAATTTTCTCTATCTTCATATTTTTAAACTCTTAAAAAGTGAACTATCTGAAAAGTATATTTGCTTCTCTTTTAATGTATTACAGTAAGACAAATCGACATCAAATCTTACATTATTTACTCCTTTCGGAATGGTTTTGGAGTCAATCGAAGGGACATCTTTAAAATCGTAAAATGCCAAAGTATCAATACCTTGCTGATAGTCAAAATAGGTATCAAATGCGTTTTCTAAATTATTGCTTAATGTATAGGCTACAACTTCCTTTAATCTTATTTGTAAGTCAGAACTTTTTAGTCTTTTACAAATATTGTTTATCAAATCAAAAATCGTTTTTCCCTGTCCTGTTTCTATTACAAAAACGGAAGCAATCCACAAATTGGAATGAACATTTGGGTTGAGTTGCTCTGATAAAAACCTATGTATTCTGTTTGACTTTGAGGTGCTTTTCACTTCTATTTTATCTTTTCCGTCGTTGAAATCAAATTTGCTTTGAGGTGAAATATGCCACGACTGAATGAGATATTCGGGATTTTTGGATTGTTCTATTACAAGCAGTTCTGCCCAAAGACCTTGAAGTGTTTTGCGTGGTGGTTGGCTGAATTTACTAAACAATTCCACCAACTTTTGTATTTCGGACTTTAATTGCTTGTGTGTTGGCTCGTCCGAAAGTTTTGCAATGACTAAGGCTACAATGTCAATAAAATATTTTTGAAAATCAATATTAATTGTTTTTAAAGAAATGATTGAATATACATTTTCTGACTGAAAATCATATTCATATAACTTACACGAACGATAAAATTGAACCGATATTTTTTCAAGATTGACATCAATCATCGGATTCACATCATTGCAAGAAATAAAAAATAGTGGATAACCCTCTATTGAAATGCCTATTTTGTGTTTTTTACTGAAAGGCAAGGAAGCAACCGAATAAAGACCTGTTTTACTCGGTTGTTGTTGTAATTTTCTGAATATTTCAAAAATAGAATCTTTCATTTACATTAATTTTCATTTGCTACATAATCCACAGCGAAATCTTTTGGGTAATAAATAGCCAAAGTATAAGCCTCTTTTCCGTTCCATTTCATAGATTCGGATTTGAGTTTTACTTTGTGAATTTGAATACAAATTGAATCTTCAAACTTTATATGAGAATCCCCAGGGTAAGGATTTGAGGTAGCAGTCCCTGAACGCCCTGAATGCAATTCTTTTAATCGTTCTGTATTTTCATCAAAAGCACGCTCACGAGCATCACCTGCGTATGCCATTTGAATAATGTATGCGTATTGCAAAGGCGATTTTTCTTTGTTGGCGAGATATTTCAAATAGCGAATAGTTGCTTGTTTTCTTGCGGCATCAGGCATATTTGAAAACTTGAAATTCGACAAAAACTCTATTACTGTTTGTATAGGTAACTTTACATAAAGATGATTTCTGTCAGGTGTCCCATAGTCTTTTTCGTTTGTAAACGATTGGTTTTTTAACGAGATTGTTTTTCTTTTATTTCAAACAATGCTTTCGGATAACCAAATAATTTCATTAATAATTCTTGTGACTTGTTTTTAAAAAGAGGTATTTGATTACCTAAAAGTGTAAAGCCCAAACCGCCTAAAAGCGTGAATACATAATTGTATTCCTCAATAAAAGTAACTGTTTCGGATGTATAAATCCGAAGTTTAAATAAACCATAAATTACCCCAAAAAAGATTACTGTTTGCAAAATCCAAGACAAAATTTTAATACGATCAATGAAATTACTATTGAAACTTTTTAATGCACTTACTTCGTTCCCTTGACTCGCTTCTTTATGATAAATGATTAAATCGTATGCTGTCAATGCACACAAAATTTGAAAATCATTTTTGTTTTCAAGTAGGGCTGTATTTTCTGTAATACTTTTATATGCAGTATTAAGCAAATCATTATTGATTTTTGACTGATTGTATATATGCAAATACACTAAAATAACTTCTGCTTGGTTACTTGTACTTGCATAGTTTTCATTTAATATATTTTCAAAAGTAATTGTTATGATGTTTCTGTTTCTAATAGAAATAATGTTTTTAATCCAAGTTTTATCTATATCAAATTTATTAATACCAATAATCAAACAAAAGATTAAATAATCATCGTTTACAAATGGTGCAGGCATTTCTTTTGTTGGGTTTCTTTTACTTTTTTTAGCATAAATTTCTTCAAATGTTGTTTTTTTATTTGTTTGAATTGTCGTAAGAATATTTAAAAATATTTCGTCAGTTTCACTAACGTTTTTAAAAGATAAAGAAGCTATTTCTTTGCCCAACAAAAAATAATGAAATGCTTTTAATTTCAGGCTTTCATTTATTCTTGCCATATATGAAACTCTATCAATTATAGAAACCATTTTTTACGTTTTAAACCATAATTTAATTTATCAGCGTCCCACCCTTGAACATTTCGCATTTTTCCAAGTAATTTTGAAATGAGGTTTGAATATTTCATTGTTGCAGGTTCTTCCGCAGGTAAGAAACTTCGCCACGACAAATAAGTGAATGAAAAAATTTGTTGAGTGATATAACTTAAATCATAAAACAACATATCGTTCAGTTCGGTATTTTGGTAATTTCCTTGTGGTGTACGAATTTTTATTTGAACAGGCTTACTCATTCCGTGTTTTGATGTTTTTAATTCGTTTGCTCCTAACATTTGTATAATACAAGTTTCCGCATCAAGAAAAATATTACTCGCTCTAACTGGAATGTATTCGCCTTTTGGTGTATTGTTCCCATAGGATATTACTCCTTGTTGATTTGGATCAAACAACATTGTTGGGTGTGTATTGTCAATGGTAACAAAAGCAAATTTTATTTTGTATTGAGAAGTTTCTTTAATCAACTGACTGATAACATCAAACTCCACATTTTTAATTGGTTTGAAAATATGAAATATCAAACGCACTGTATCTCCATCACTCCAACCTTGCTCGGTAGAAAGACGTTGAATGGATTTCTTCAAACTTTTTAGTAATTCTTCAAAGTAGTTTTCAAATGCTACATCTTTTACTTTGTCTCCAAGTAAATATTGTCCATCACTCGAAAGGAAAGTGGTAATGCCAACAACGCGATTATTTTCTGCACCAACATATTGATTTTTTCTAAGCCAACTATGTCCTATTCCAATTACCAACTCTCTATCAACCGAACGTTGAGTTGGTAAAACCCAAGGTGTACCACCCAATTTAGCGTAAATTTGCAATGCCATAGAATTTAAAATATATTCATTGTGTTCGTTTACAATTCGTGTTGTAACAAATTGTACAGGTATTTCAAGAGACAATAATTTTGCTTTTATTTGATAATACGGATTATTGTTTTGGTCAGCTTGTAATTTGAAACTTTCGGGAATTTCAATAATAGCTAGATGAGGTTTGTTTTCGTCATACTCGCGAATTACATTTAAGTATTCGCTCAAAGTGTTACTTTGAGTTTCTTTTATAACAAAATTAATGTTTTGTAAATCATATTTTTTTAGTAACCCTTTTTTAAAATACCTTGACTGCGGTAAACCATTCTTTAAGTTGGAAAGAAACTGCGTGAATTGACCTCTAATTGTTTTTTTACAAATACAAAGAATATTTGGTGATTTTATATCAAAAAAATTACTGTCATAAGGACCAAAATCATTTAGTCCTTTGTCAGGATAGGTATTTGTTATTTTTGTTGCAGCAGGGTCAAAAATAAAATTTGGGATTTTAAGTTCAATAGTATTTGTTACTGTTAATGGTGTTGTATCTATGGTAAAACAAAAACCATCTTTATTTTGAAAGAGGACGGGTATACCTTTATAGGAAAATAATGCATTTGCAATTTTAATAATCTCATTGTAAAGTTTTTTAGGATTATAAATATCTTCACGCTTATGTTCAATGATGCTTAATATTTCATCACTTTTTTGTTGCGAAGTAGCAAAAGTTAAATAGTTGCCGATGTTGAATTTTGTTTTACGAATAAACAATTCTTTCAACTCATATTTTTTTTCGCCTTCATTGGTGTTTACTATTGCTTTTGTTCCAACAATTTCTTTTATAATTCCAACAAATTCTTCGTTAGGAGCAAGTATGTTATGAAGTGCAGACAATGTTTCTGCATACAAAACTTCAACGCCAATTAAATTGTAATTTTCGGTATGCAAATCAGCACACGATTTTGTAAAAACCCAATTGCGTTTGATGTTTATTAAAAAACCGAATTGTTTTTTGCCGTTTATTTCAGTTAAGCGTAATTGTAATTCAATTAGTTTCTTGTAAGCAATTTTGTTTTTTAGTTCATTAGGCAGAGCTTCGTGAATAATATCGTCTTTTTGTTGCCCTGAAAAAAAACGAAACGGATAAAAATCAAGAGGAGTATGTTTCGGAAAACGATCTTTAAATGTGCGAAAGAATAAATGCTTAATGAGCGAAGCTGTTATATTAGCATTGCCATAAGTGCTTAGTTCGGTAATATTTCCGATTGTAACACTTTCGTCAGCATCTTTATTTGATATATAAATGCTGTCGCCACTTCTGAAAAATGAATGTGTGGTATTATATAGATTTCTTAGTTCTCTAAGACGTTCTTCATTATATGGTTCTGTCAGAATTTGAAATTTTTCAAACTCAATATTGATAGGAAAATAATTCAGTTGCATTTTTATATTTTATTTCTTAATACCCAATTAAAACTATTCCTTTTAGTGGGAGTTGTAATCTTCCACTGATGTAAAGTGTTTCTAAAAACTGAAAAATTGATTTAAAATCATCACTATTGTGATAATGATTTCTTACTGCAATTACCAAATATTCTACATTTGGCATCATACAAGCCTGAAAAATATCCTTCAAAAATTGATTGTTTCGATACGCTCTTCCTGCTTCTACTTCTATTACAATTTTACCATCTGCACTTACCGCATCTGCATCAAAGAACTTATCAATGCGGTTATTTATACTAAACAGAACAGGAACTTTTATTTTATCTATACTGGCTTTACTTTTTTCAACTCTAAAATTTAGTTTCTCCAAATCTTCACCAACAATACGCAAAACACCATCGCTACTCAAATTATTTTCAGAAGATTTTATTTGTTCGTAATTTTTCTCAAAACAAGAAATAACTGCTGCAATTTCATCTGTAATTCCAAAAGAACGAGGAAACAACTGATAAACTAATTGGTATTCCATAATTTACGCTGCATTTTTTATATTATTTTTTTCTATTTCAGCCCCAAATTCCATAGCCCAAATCGGGAAAGTAGGTAATTTAGCATTGTTTTCTTTTATCAAATCCAAAAACTCTTGCCATACTTCTAAATGATTGCGTGTAACAGATTTTAAAGTCATATAATCAGTATCGTCTTCTACTATTATATCTTTAATACTACACTCTGGACGCTCGGAATGGTCAGGAAATTTAAAGTCTTTTAATCCTCCTTTTTTCTTTAATCGACCTACAATATAAATCCTAGAACGATGTTGTGGAATACCAAAATGATGTGGTGAAATAATTGCATCAGCAATTTCGTAATGTTTTTCTAAGGACTCTTGAATTACTTTATAAGTATTTCCCCCATCGTGCGATTTTAGATTCGGTACATTTTCGAGAATCAGAAATTCAGGTTTGTGAGCCTCCAATATGTCCATAATTCTATAAAACAAATTTCCTCTTCCTTGTTCGTCATTAAACCCTTGCTGTGAACCTGCTTGTGAAAAAGGCTGACAAGGAAAACCTGCACATAAAATATCGTGTTTTGGAATGTTGTTTATATTTACTTCATTGATATCTCCTTGAATTTCATTGCCGTGATTTTCAGTATATAGCTTTCTTAAATCAGGGTCAAGCTCACTGGCAAAAACGCATTGATGCCCCAGTTTAGACAATGCCAAATGAAAACCTCCTAACCCTGCAAATAAATCAATAAATTTCATTTATGATGATTTTTCTCTAAAGAGTTTTATGAACATACAAAGTTACAATAATTGTTTTTAATAAAACAAACTCTTGCATATAATCAATAAAACCTCTACATTTGCCTTGTCCATATAAATTCTGTTCTTTTAAAACGAATAAGTAATTATTTATATTTCAATAAATTAGAATACAAAGAAGATAAGTTATTTCAAAGAGTATCCTTTCTTGATTTATATCAATGTTTGGCAGTGGATGTCCGTAGTATCTTTGCATCATCAATAACAAAGTATTAAAAAATTAAATCGATGCGAAAAATTTTATTCTTTTTAAGTGTAGCTCTTTTGAGCAGTTGCAGTTTCGGACAAAAAACAAATTCAAACAATAAAAATAACAATCAAATGAAAGCAGTTTATCATAAAGCAGACAGCAGAGGACACGCAAACCACGGATGGTTAAATAGTTACCACACTTTTAGCTTTGCAGAATATTACAACCCACAGAGAATGAACTTCGGTGTTCTTCGTGTATTGAATGATGATACCGTAAAAGGTGGAATGGGCTTCGGAACACACCCCCACCGCGATATGGAAATCATCAGTATTCCTTTGGAGGGCGACCTGAAACACGGTGATAGTATGGGCAACGAAGGGATTATCCGCAAAGGAGAAATCCAAGTGATGAGTGCCGGAACAGGAATTATGCACAGCGAAATGAATGGTAACCAAGGTGAAACCGTGAAATTCTTGCAAATTTGGATTTTACCTCGTAAAATGGGAGTTACCCCTCGCTATGACCAAATTGACATCGAAAAAGATAAGAAAATCAACGATTTCCAACAAATCCTATCCCCTAACCCTGATGATGCAGGCGTATGGATTCACCAAGATGCGTGGTTCAATATGGCAAACTTTACCGCAGGAAACTCAAAAACATACAAACTAAACAAACAAGGAAATGGAGTGTATGTATTTGTTATCAAAGGAAAAGCAAAAATAGGCGACCAAGTATTAGACCAAAGAGATGGTTACGGAATTTACGATACTTCAGAATTTGATTTAGAGGCTCTTGAAGATTCACAAATTCTATTGATGGAAGTACCAATGCAATTACCATAAAAATTAAATTACGATGAGCATATTTCAAAACAAAGATTTAGGACTTTTAATTCTTCGTCTTTCCGTAGGATTGCTAATGATTCCACACGGAATCCATAAATTACTGAATTCAGGAGCGTTGGGATACATTCAGTCGCTCTTGGAAGCCAAAGGATTACCAGCGTTTATCAGCTATGGTGTTTTTGTAGGAGAAATTATTGCACCGCTCCTCATCGTAATTGGTTTCCGTACGCGTATCTCGGCATTGGTATTGGCAGCCACAGGTTTGATGATTCTGTTCTTAGGGTACGACAACCTTTTTGCCCTCACACAGCACGGCGGTTGGGTGGCAGAACTTGTAGGGCTGTTCCTCTTCGGAGCTTTGGCATTAGCCTTTACAGGCGGTGGGAAATACGCTGTATCTACGAATAATCAGTGGGATTAAAACAAATAAAATAATAACAAAACGCTCCTTAATTGGGGCGTTTTTTAAGTTGAAGCCTAGTTTGAAAAAATCTTGGAAAATACTCCTTTCGTTAAAAAAAAACATTTTTATTTCACATCTGATATTATGAAAAACAATTTTTTAGAGTACTTAAAAACAGGCTATTGTGATAGAAAATATGACTTAAACAAACAGAAAATAGAACAATTTATAGATTCTTTTTTTCGGTTTATATTTTTCTTAGAGCCTCAAAGATGTGATTCTCAAACGGAGATTGAAAGCCGATTTGTCAGTTTTAAAAATCAGTTTAAAGACATAATAAACGATATAAAACAAGAAAATACCGTACAGGTATGCGAAACTTTTTTTAATGAGATTCCTAGCATTTATGAAACATTAGAAAAAGACGCTCAATTTTTCTTAGAAAGTGATCCTGCTGCTACGCATATAGAAGAGATTAAAGTTTCATACCCAGGATTTTATGCCATTGCAATTTATAGATTTGCACATCAGCTGTACCTTCAGAAAGTCCCACTCATCCCAAGAATTTGGACAGAGCTTGCCCATAGCAAAACGGGAATAGATATTCATCCAGGGGCAAATATTGGAGAATATTTCTTTATTGATCACGGCACAGGAATTGTAATAGGAGAGACCACTCAAATAGGAAATCGTGTAAAAATCTATCAGAATGTAACATTAGGGGCGTTGGCTGTATCTAAAAGCATTGCCAATACCAAAAGACATCCTACTATAGAAGATGAAGTAACCATCTATGCAGGAGCTACTATTTTAGGCGGAAAAACCATCATTGGTAAGGGGGCTACCATCGGAGGAAATGTTTGGATTACAGAAAGTATATTCCCTTATAGTTTAGTATATTATAAAGACAAAACCATCATCAGAAGCCAAGAAAATTCACCCGAACCGATTAATTTTTCCATATAAACCTATTAAATGATATGGATACACCGATAAATTTTCCTGTAAAAAGGAAAAAATATAACAAAAAACATTCTTAATATTTAAAATCATACAGAATATGAAATTCAATAATGTATTAGAAACTATTGGGAAAACGCCGGTAGTCAGATTGAGTAAAATTTTTCCTAAACATAATGTTTGGATAAAATTAGAACGAAGCAATCCAGGGGGAAGCATCAAAGATAGAATTGCTTTAGCAATGATAGAAACCGCTGAAAAGGAAGGAAAAATCAATAAAAATACTCAAATCATAGAACCCACTTCGGGAAATACAGGAGTAGGATTAGCCATGGTTTCAGCCGTAAAAGGTTATCATTTAACATTGGTAATGCCTGAAAGTATGAGTATAGAACGCCGAAAATTAATGTCTGCCTATGGTGCCAATATCGTATTAACACCAAGAGAATTAGGTATGAAAGGAGCCATTGAAAAAGCTCAGGAATTGGCACAGCAAAACGAAAACACTTGGATTCCACAGCAGTTTGAAAACATCTCAAACCCTGAAATTCATCGTAATACAACTGCTCAAGAAATTCTTAATGATTTTCCAGAGGGAATTGATTACCTCATCACGGGCGTAGGCACAGGTGGACATATTACAGGAATTTCGGAGATTATAAAACAGAAATTTTCTCAGTTAAAATCTTTTGCTGTAGAGCCAGAGCTTTCCCCAGTTCTAAGTGGCGGAAATCCAGGAGCACACCCTATACAAGGCATTGGTGCGGGTTTTGTACCCAAAGTTCTCAATACTGAAATTTTAGACGGAACCCTTCAGGTGAGTAAAGAAAATGCCTTTGCTTTTACACAAAAATTAGCTCAAGAAGAAGGTATTTTAGCCGGAATTTCCACAGGAGCATCTCTCGCAGCCATTGCACAAAAAATAGATGAGTTGACTGAAAACGCCACCATTCTCACCATAAACTATGATACCGGCGAAAGATATTGGTCGGTGGAAGGACTTTTTTAAATTTATGAAATGATTGGAATTTTTTCCAATCATTTCTTTTGTATGCGTTTATTAAGAACGCTATTCATTTCGTACCTTTGCTTCAAATAAAATAGAACATGATGAAAAAAAACATATTGATTACTGCATTATCTTTAGCGGCACTATGCAGTTGTAATAAAACTACCACGCCCAAGACCGAAACCTCACAAACGGCATCAGAAAATATCTCACAGCCTTTTATTTCCAGTATAGAATATTCTAATTTGGTAGATAAAGCCAGCCAAGAAGAAGTAAAAAAGGCACTCTCTGCTGCAGGAATCAAGGAGGGAAATATCCAAACTTTTTTGGACAATGTAAGTACTTTTAACCAGACCGTTGGCGAAGTAGGAATGGTAAAAGAGGGATTTGCTACCTCACAAAATTTAACTCCTGAATATGATAAAGTAAAAATACAAGAAAAATGGGAAGAAAAAAATCCTGTCTTTGTAGGCTATAACTGTCGTATTACTTCGTTTGATATGTTAAGAGATTTTGTTCACATTGAAAACCCGATTTTAGAAAATGCTAAAAATCTATTTGTAGATGAAGATGCTCTAGAAAACAACCCTCAAAAAGTGTTTTCTAGTAAAGAGAGAGACCTTTTTATGGCTTTCTTTTCGCAAATTCCTACCGTAGAGGGCAAGGATATTTCAAAACATATAGACATGGTGCAAAAAGATTGGCAAAAGAAAGGGATTTCATTTATTCATAACAACGATAAGACCAAGGCTTCTTTAATTTCGGTATTTTTTCATTCGTTTTTTAGTAAGGAAGACAATCATTTGTTTATCGGGCATATCGGGGTATTGGTACCTTCTGAAAATGGAAAACTTATTTTCATTGAAAAATTATCTTTCCAAGAGCCTTATCAAACATTGAAATTCAACAACCGAACGGAACTTAATGATTACCTCATGAACCGTTACGATGTGGAATGGAACCAACCTACAGCCGCACCCTTTATCTTTGAAAATAATCAACTGATAGAAGGCTATAGACCCAATCCGAATAAAAAAATAGAACAGAGTTCGTAATATCCAAAGATATTTGTTTTGCTTTTATAATATTTTTTCAAATCTTAAAATGATTATTCGCAGTTTGTAATCCTTAAAAAATGTCTTATAGCAATATTTTTTTGATTTGTTCTGACTATCTTTGCTCAGAATAATTTAAAAACGATAAAAATGGCAACAAGAATCAATCCGTATTTGAATTTTAACGGGAATTGCGAAGAGGCGTTCAATTTTTACAAAAAGGCTTTCGGAGGCGATTTTACAATGGTGGTTCGTTCTGATGAAACTCCGATGGAAGTGGCTGAAAATGAGAAAAACCGCTTGATGTACATTGAGCTTCCGATAGGCGAAAACGATAAACTAATGGGTTCGGACATTTTCGAATCGCTTGAGCAGAAACTTACTACGGGCAATCACAACTATGTGAGCATAGCCGTAGATAGCAAAGCCGAAGCCGACCGCCTTTTCCACGCACTTTCCGAAGGGGGCGAAATAGAAATACCTATGGAAGAGCAATTTTTTGGCTATTTCGGAGATTTTAAAGATAAATTCGGAATCTCTTGGATGATTATTTTTGAAGGGTGAAACTTTTACCACACATAAACCTATTTTCATAGACGACCTCAAACATGACCAATTCTGTGAATTGTGCAGAAGAAGGAAGATGTATCTGTCCAAATAGGCGGTAGGGTTTAGATAATAGGAAATAGTAAGGAAGCTGTTGGAGACTTTTCCAACAGCTTCTTTTTATTAAAACTATCGGATGAACCCTTATGGCTAAAAAAACTTATACTTATAGATTTTTAAAATATAAGTACCACTTTATAAAGTTCTTTTAGCCCCAAAACGAAGCCCTCTATGCAAGGTTAATTTCTTCTTGGAGATAAAAAGTTATAATAAAAAAGGCTTCACTATAACTCTTATAAATCTATAAAAAACAATAATTTACAAGGTTTTTAAGCTCCATTTTTACCACATTGTCTATAAAAGAAGGCTGTCCATAAAAAATCGGACAGCCTATATTTTTCATTCTTAAAAATTATTTTTTTGAGTTCATTATTTATTTTCACACACTGTTCTTTTCCTTAGATGAAGAAGAACCAAAAGTGCGATCCGCACGGGCATTAAAAAATAAGCAATCAGCTTCCGACAAATTTTTCCAAACTTGCTTTCTGCGGTCGCTTCGAACAATGGAAAATTTTCCACATACTAAGCTCCAAGTTTTCGCTTACTTTGTTTTATTTGTTGATTTTCCTAACGCCAAATCTTCAATGCCGATGAAAAGTGGCCAAAATACTGAAAAATCAGTGTTGAACCATTAAAAAATATATCAATTAAGTACTGAACTCAAAAAAATTAATGCCACTGGTAAGTTATACCTGCAAAAACATTGATTCCCTTGGTATTGTTTGAAAATAAATTACTTATAATGCTACTTGAACCAACTACTAATGGCCCTACACGAAGTCCTGTACCTATTGTTGTTCCTACTTGTTGTATATTAGCAATGGGTAAATAAAATCCTATCCATCTTGATTCGTATCGAGGTGTTAGTACAAAGCTATTAGCGTAGGCAGCGTTGTAGATTTTATCTTTCTTGTCAGATGAAGCAAATTGCCCTGAAAAATCAACGAAAAATTTTCGCAAAATACGAGCATCCGCATAAATTCGCAAAGCCACGGGAAGAGATGAAGTAAAAGTTTTCCCTTTTAACGAAGTTTGGCTAACCAAATTGCTTCTATCCAGATCACGTTGCAAATTGTCTAAGTTCAATGCTACGGATGTTACTGACGAATTAATTGAGTATTTTTTTGAATTTTCAGTGGTTGTATAATTCAATCTTCCTGCATCGGTGAAAGCTAATCCAAACTTAAAGTCGTAAGGAGTCTTTTCACAATCTGGACAAGGTTCTTTTCGGTATTCGTATGCAAATCCAGCATCAAAAACAAAAGTTGAAGCACTTGATTGCAGTCTAAACTTAGAGTCTGAATCTTCTCCCCAAATATTAATTCCTCCGTTATTGATACTAAAATCACCTGTACCAGAGATGTTTAGAATAACATCATCCTTTTTTTGCTCCAACTTAATAGCTCCAGAAAAATCATCAAAACCTGCACGCGAACTAATAATTCCTTGGATAGCTTTCAAGGTAACTCCAACTTTGATTGTATGTTTTTCATTACTAAAAACAATACTTCCCCATGAAACTCCCACTTCGGAGAAAGCATTTACCAAAATATGCTGATTATCAATTTTAATAGAAGGATAAGCTGCTAAATCCATTAAATTTGTGTCAGAAAAATAAGATTCCAAGATTTTAGCATCTACTCCTCTTGCATCGGCAATGGCACGAACTCGTGAGGTAATAGCAATCGCATTTTTATTCCCTATATTAAAGAAAGCGGAAGGACCAAGTATGTCTAGATTGAAATCCGCATCAAGGTCATTGTGAGAAAACACGGAACCTTCTCCTGTTTTTGTAAATTTTTCAAAACTATCAGACAAACCACTGAGTGATAAAGGCACCTTATTATTGGAAAAAATTCCATCAAATGATAAAAGATTAACTCCTTTTTTGTGCATTCCACCAACAGCCTCAGCTGGGTTATTGATAATTGAATAAATACCTCCGTACGGGCTGACTCTGAACCCCGAAAAAGACTGCTGAGCTCTTATACTAAAAGTACTCAGCATCAGTAGTAAAAAAAATATTTTTTTCATGTGCTTGGTGTGTTTAATTTAGGCAAAATTAAGACCTTTTATTTACATGAAAAAAAAGTTATACTTAAAAAAAAGTTAATATTTTCACAAAGAGTTAGTTATAACAATATTTAGAAGCTAATTTCGGTTTATTCTGAATAACCATTCGCTTACACAAATTAAGAAAAGACCACTTGCCAAACTCAGTAAAAGAAAGTAATTTTCAAAAAAAGCCCAACCTAACCAAAGACAAATACCTTTGTAAGCAATTAAAAATTCAGTAGCGAGAAATCCTGCAATGTACACAAGTATTGATATTCTACTCAAATTCAAAAGATTATTTTCTTTCAAAAGATATAACAACCCAAAATTGATAACTCCTAAGAAATTAAAGTGCAAATAACTCATTATAAAGTCATTATTGTAAAAAATAATCTCTTTGAAATAAGGAATAGAAGCGAAAAACATCATACAAACCTTAGTAATAAACAAAAAGAGAAACCCGTTGCTTAAAACATTTTTAAAGGGATATTTCTGTATGTAGAAATAGATGACAGCTCCTATCGAAAGCATCCAAATTAGAGAGGTAATTGTAGCAATAAGATGTAAGAATATACTATCAAAAATACTTATGTATGAAACAGCTATTGCCCCAAAAACACCAATTTGAAAGCCATAGAAAATTTTATTAATCCAAGGAGATGTAATTCTATCAGTATGATTTTTTTTAAGAAAAAGTCCCATCAGGGTTGTCAAAACCCAGCCATTATATTGAAAATCTAAGAAAAAGAAAATGGATGCTTGATACAGGTTTGAATCTTTTCCAGTGATTGCAATGGCTACAGGAATCATCCAAATACCTACGCTTGAAAGAATTAAATAGAAAATACCCATTCGTACAAACCGGTATGAAATCAACTGCTTATGCTCTTGTGTATTTGAATTTTTAAGGAAAAAATAACTGTAGTAATATGAAAATAGAAGGAACAAGACACTAAATGAAATCGAAATAGCTCCGTATCCTTGGAAAGGGAAACTGAAAAGCATCCCCAATAGAGAGATTTGTGTCAGATAAAAAATACGACGATGTTGCTTAGCTTTTTCAAGGGGAATAAATGAGTAGCTAAGTAAGGCTGTAAGGGTTGTGTAAATCCACCCCAAAATGGCGATATGCGAGTGTGTATGTAGAACATATCGATAATTATAACTAAATAAATCAGGCAGTGCATGTGTTAATCGCATGAAAGTCCCGAATCCTATAATAATTAAAAAATAGGAAAAAGACCAATACAAATCTTGCCGAATACTGATTTTCATTTAATTATTTTTTCGATGTAGCAAAGGTATAACTTTTATCGAATAAATGAAAATAGAGGCATCCGAAAAGTCAGAGTAATATCATTCTGAGATGGGATAAATCCTTATAAGTTGTGCTTCTTTTAAAGATTTTCCCTTTTGTTGGAATGACAAAATTTTACAAATACTGACTTTTCGGATAACCTCACTGGTTTATTTTATATTCCTAAAAACCAATTGACTATTGAAAGAATCTACAAGTATCACGCTGTTGGTGGTAATATTTCCCTGTAAAATTTCTTTTGAAAGTTTGTTGAGCAGTTCTTTTTGTAATACGCGTTTTACGGGTCTTGCTCCAAACTCAGGGTCATAACCCTTTTCAGCTAAGTAATCAATTGCTTCAGGGGTAGCATCTAGCACGATATTTTCACGTGCAACGAGCCTGATGATATTTCGGAATTGCAATTGCACGATTTCTTTAATATTTGCCTTTGAAAGAGGTGTGAACATTACGATATCATCAATACGATTAATAAACTCGGGACGTACGCTTTGTTTAAGCAACTGTAAAACAGCATTTTTAGCCAATTCAGTAGCCTTTTCAATATCCTTGCTATGATTTTCGAAACTTTCCTGAATCAGATGACTACCAATATTGGAAGTCATGATGATGATGGTATTTTTGAAATCGGCAGTACGTCCTTTGTTGTCGGTCAATCGTCCCTCATCCAGTACTTGCAATAGAATGTTGAAGGTATCAGGATGTGCTTTTTCAATTTCGTCCAACAGCACTACCGAATAAGGTCTTCGTCGTACAGCTTCAGTGAGTTGACCTCCTTCGTCATATCCCACATATCCTGGAGGAGCTCCTATCAATCGGCTAACAGAGTGACGCTCTTGGTATTCGCTCATATCAATTCGGGTCATAGCATTTTCATCATCGAACAAATATTCAGCAAGAGCTTTTGCAAGTTCGGTTTTTCCGATTCCTGTTGTCCCTAAGAAAAGGAATGATCCAATCGGTTTTTTAACATCTTGTAAACCTGCACGACTTCGGCGAATAGCATCAGAAACCACTTCGATAGCCTCTTCCTGACCAACCACACGTTTGTGAAGTTCTTCTTCCAAATGGAGTAATTTTTCACGTTCTCCTTGCATCATTTTGGTTACAGGAATGCCCGTCCATTTGGCGATGACTTCTGAAATGTTTTCGCGAGTAACTTCTTCTTTAACAAGGGCTTTATCCTTTTGGTTGTCCAGCTCTTTTTGCAGAGTTTCAAGTTTGTCCTGTTCTTCTTTTATCTTGCCATAGCGAAGTTCGGCTACTTTTCCGTAATTGCCCTCACGTTCGGCTTTTTCGGCTTCCAATTTGTAATTTTCAATATTGGTTTTCACTTTTTGCACTTCATCAACTAAGGTTTTTTCACTTTGCCATTGTGCAAAAATATGGTTGCGTTCCTCTTTGAAATTTGCCAAATCAGCATTAAGTGTTTTGAGTTTTTCTGTATCATTTTCACGTTTAATCGCTTCAATTTCAATTTCTAACTGCATAATTTTTCGGTCAAGCACGTCTAATTCTTCGGGTTTGGAGTTGATTTCCATACGCAATTTTGAAGCTGCCTCGTCCATTAGGTCAATCGCTTTATCTGGCAGAAAACGGTTGGTGATATATCGTTCTGAGAGTTCTACCGCTGCGATTATAGCCTCGTCTTTGATACGTACTTTATGGTGGGTTTCATACTTTTCTTTAATCCCTCGGAGGATAGAAATAGCACTTTCCGTATCAGGTTCTTCCACCATAACTTTCTGGAAACGACGCTCTAAGGCTTTATCTTTCTCAAAATATTTTTGGTATTCATCCAAAGTCGTAGCTCCGATGGCTCTGAGTTCGCCTCGTGCCAAGGCAGGTTTCAAAATATTGGCAGCATCCATAGCTCCCTCGCCTCCTCCAGCACCTACTAAAGTATGGATTTCGTCAATAAACAAGATGATATTGCCATCGGAAGTTGTTACTTCTTTCACAACCGATTTGAGCCTTTCTTCAAATTCTCCTTTGTATTTCGCTCCTGCAATCAAGGCTCCCATATCTAAAGAAAAAATAATCTTATCTTTCAGGTTTTCAGGAACATCACCTTGTACTATACGATGAGCCAAACCTTCGGCGATAGCCGTTTTCCCAACTCCAGGCTCACCGACTAACATAGGGTTATTTTTGGTTCTTCGCGAAAGGATTTGTAGCACACGGCGTATTTCCTCATCTCGACCAATCACAGGATCGAGTTTTCCACTATCGGCTAATTGATTTAGGTTTTTAGCATATTTATTCAGCGAATTATAGGTTTCTTCGGCAGAAGCAGACGTAACCCGTTCACCCTTACGCAGTTCGCTAATGGCTTTCTCCAATTCTTTTTCGGTAACTCCTTGGTCTTTCAGCGATTGCGATACTTTATTTTTTGTTTTTAAAATAGCTAATAACAAATGCTCCACAGAAACGTACTCGTCGTTCATTTCCTTGGCGATATTACTCGCTTTGTTCAACATTTCGGCACTTTCACGCGATAGCGACATACTACCTCCACTGACTTTAGCGTAAGAATCCAATGCTTTTTGAACGTTTTGATTCAGCATACTTACGTTTACATTCAGTTTTTTCAAGAGAAACGGAAGTACATTATTATCTACCTCTTCAATTCCTTTGAAAATGTGTTCAATTTGCAAATCTTGATGCCCATAACCTTGAGCAATTTGCTGGGCTCTTTGAATAGCCTCCTGCGATTTAATGGTATAGTTGTTAAAATTCATCGTTTACATTTTTTAGATTCACTCAATTATTGTCAAGTTATATACCATTGGATAAAAAATGACTTTTTGTCAGTTTTTAAAATATTAAACTAACACAAAGCATGACAAAATTTACTTATTATCAATCATTAATGCATATATTTGAATAGTTTCCAACTCTAAAAACTTGTAAAGAAATAGAGCCCTGTAAATTAAATCTAAAACCACATAGAGACACAGCGTAAAATCTATGTTCCTATGTGGTTTGAAGGATAGTAACTCTAAAGATAATATTTCATACGTTGCCCTAACCTAATGCGTAAATATGGGTTAAGAAGACGAATCACTAAGCTCTTTTAAGTCAATGGAAAGAATTTTAGAAATTTTAATAAGTTGTTCAGCTGAAAGTTTTTGTTTTCCTGTCTCAATTTTAGCATAGGCTGATTGGGAAATACCTAATTGAAAAGCAATATCTTCTTGGGATATTTTTTTCTCCAATCGGATTTTTTTGATTTTAGTTAAGTAATTCATAGTGTCATTTTTTAGGTTTGTACGAAGATACGAAAAAAATAATGAAATAAAAAGTTATTTTTATAATTATTTTAAATTTTAATGGAATTATTCTAAATTAGAATAGTTTTATTGGAATAAACCGTATACCTTTGCTTACGGATAATTTTAATAAAAACAACATGATTCGATTTACTACCAAAATTCAATTAAAGGCAATAGCTTTGACATTATCAGCTATTTTGCTAAAAACTTCTTGTTCAATAAAAACCTGCTGGGTTTGGAGATGGCGTGGTTTTAGAAGTGGATTGTACCGAGAAGTAACTCGAATGACAAACACAAATGCTTTAGCCGATGAAGCAAGACATCATTTAGGAAAAGAGTACGTAAAATGGTATGAGTTTGCAACTGCCAAATGGGCTGCTCCAAGACGTTTTACTTGCACAACCTTGGTTTGGTGGTGTTCCAAAAAAGCATACGGTGTGAATGTATCCAGTTGGTATAGCCCTTTGGTAACACCCAGTGGTCTTTTTACGGATTGTAACACTTATTTAATACGAGAGGTACGATGAAAAAACTTTATTTTTTATTCGCATTATTGGGTGTATTCGCTTGTTCGGAAGATAAAGATATGACCCCTGAACATTTTAAAGCCCAACAGCGAGACAGCCGTTTCTTTGGGAAATGGGCAGTAATAAA
>NZ_CDOI01000132.1 GCF_000827555.1 Capnocytophaga canis | reverse complement strand
GGGGAAGCACTTTCTTATTTTGGCAAAACACATTACTCGCCTGATGTCCTCCCATCAACCCAGAGGCAAGAATTAAGGTTAAAAAAAATTTGTACATAGAAATGAATTTTTTATAAATATAACAACACTAAATATTTTCTAATTTGAATTATAAACTTGCTCTAAATCACTCAAAATCAAACTTCTAATTTCATTTTTCAAGGCGTGTCTATCTTCAAACTGCATTCCTTGTGTGTGTACAAAGGGGTGTATTTTAACACGCATACGCCCCATGCTTCCCGCAAAAAAGCGAAATGGGAATCGTTTTTTATTATCGAAAAAAGTCATTGGAACAATGGGAATTTGATACTCAATTGCTAAACGAAAAGCCCCGTCTTTAAAATTATCCAACATAACCGATTCGTCAGGAACTCCTCCTTCAGGAAAAATACAAATACTCAGTCCTGCATTAAGTCGCTCCATGGCCGAATCATACACTTGTTTACGGCTTTGTAGGTTTGACCTGTCGACCAAAATAGCTACTCGCTTGTAAAAAAATCCAAATAACGGCATCTTAGCTAATTCTTTCTTCCCGACAAAAACAAATGGATTTTTACTGCAAACGAACATAAGCATAATGTCGGTCATACTGGTGTGATTAGCTATCAACATATAGCTCTTTCCTTTTTCAAGTGTTTCATAACGTGATATTTGTGGGTAAAACCCCATGCCATATAGAATCGGTTTTGCCCATAAATTTCGAGCTACCCAATAGAACTGAGTATACCACTTTTGATGCGAAGTCAGTATCAAAAGTAATGGAGCGAATAATAAGGTTAAGGTTCCTACTAATACATAGAACCATGTCCGCCAAATGAACCAAAATATATATCGGAATATCATTTTTAAAGGTCTTGTTTTGTGAAAATAAAAAGGCAATTAACCTGTTTTGAACTTTATGTAAAAAATCAATTATTACAAAAGGCTTTGGAAAAAGGATTGCTTACAATGAAGCAGAAATAAATCCTATTAAGCAAATAATGAAATAGATAGCAATCCCTCTTGCTCCGTCATAGTCCTTAGCCAGACGTTGTCCCAGAAGAAAGCAGAGCAGGGTAGAGCTACTTAGTACTAGTCCATAAAATCCGTATTGAGGATAGGGGAGTGTCCAAAGTTCATATATTCCAATACATAGAAACAGCGTTGTAACAAATTCTATTACAGTTATTATTAACAATAAAGGATATATCCATCCAGAAATGAAAATACCTTTAAAATAATTTTTGTAATAGTTTACCGAAGTCTTAAAATTAACGATTTTTTCAAAAGCACTATATCCAAAAGTGATTATCAAAAACAGATATATGAAAAATAAACTCCAAAACATATTAGACTAATCAAGGTTTTTTATGTAACAATCGAGTAAGTTTTATGGATAAATCCGTAAAGATAATCCTTGCATTACCGTTGCGTTCTACGTGCAGTAGAGCTTCTTCTAACTGTTGGTGAATTTGTTCGATGTTGTTTCCGTGAACGAAAGGTGCAAATTTTTGTAATTCAAACGAAGGGTCTTTGAAAACGGCATAGACTAATTCTTTTGAACCGTAATTCAACAGCATTGCTTGACGGAATATCTCAATACAGTAGAACAAAAATTGTTTTTGTTTTTCACGCCCGCTTGTAGCAATTTCTTCGCTCCATTGAAGCAATCCGTGAATGGCTGATTTGTTGCCTTTAGCCCTGTATGCCGACCGAACCCATGTGATAAACCAGCGTTCAAAGACATCCTCCTCTTCGGTTTCTTCCGATAGTTGTAGGGCTTTGTTGAAATTTCCTTGAGCTTGTACAGCATAGCGTGTGGCATCGCTTTCAGTAATCCCTTTCTGTATAAGAGCTTTTTTTATAGCATTTTCACTCAAAGGAGGGAATCGCAGAATCTGGCAACGTGAGCGAATCGTGTCCAATATGGATGATTCATCTTCAGTGATGAGCAAAAAAATCGTTTTTTGTGGAGGTTCTTCCAAAAGTTTCAGCAACTTGTTGGCCGATTCTACATTCATTTTTTCAGCCATCCAGATAATCATCACCTTAAATCCACCTTCAAAAGCCTTGAGAGTTAACTTTGAGGTAATATCCTTGGCTTCATTTACGCTGATGTTCCCTTGTTTATTTTCGATGCCCAACTGTGAATACCAATCAAATAAACTGCCATAAGGTTGCTCCTTTATAAACACACGCCAATCTTCTAAGAATAACGAACTTATAGGGTCTTTTTTTACTCTGTTGTTAGTAGCTGTCGGAAAAACAAAATGCATATCGGGATGTGAAAGATGGTTGCACTTTGTCATACAGGAAGTATCACCCTTACATAAAATATGGGAAGCGTAGGCAATCGCCATAGGCAACATTCCTGTTCCTTCGTTACCCACAAAAAGCTGTGCGTGTGGAATACGTTGTGCTTCTACACTGTCTTTCAGGTGTTTTTTTATGGTTTCGTATCCGATAATGTCGTCGAATGTCATTTTTTTTTTGTTAATTGAAAATAAATTTTTCCGAATGCTATCTGCTTAACTTATTTAGGTATAAATTTACCACATTTTCCAACCCCAAGTAGAGAGATTCGCTAATGAGAGCATGTCCTATTGAGACTTCGAGCAGATTTGGAATGTTTTCCTTAAAAAAACGGATGTTTTCAAGATTCAAATCATGTCCAGCGTTGAGTCCTAAACCTACTTTTTGAGCTTCTAAGGCTGCTTTCACGTATGGTTGTATACCATTTTTGTTTCCTTTTTCGAACTCAGTAGCATATGCTTCTGTGTAAAGTTCTACTCGGTCAGTGCCTGTTTCCGCAGCAGCGTTTACCATAGCTTCCACAGGATCTACAAAAAGGGAAGTACGAATTCCATTACGTTTAAATTCAGTGATTACTTCCGTCAGATAAGCTCGGTGTTTGATAGTATCCCAACCTGCGTTGGAGGTAATGGCATCGTCAGCATCTGGAACAAGGGTTACTTGAGTAGGTTTTACTTTTAACACCAAATCCATAAACTTCCGAATCGGATTTCCTTCAATGTTGTATTCAGTTACCACAACATCCAATAAATCAATCGCATCCTGATAGCGAATGTGTCGTTCGTCAGGGCGTGGGTGAATCGTAATTCCTTCAGCTCCAAATTTTTGAATATCGGTAGCTACTTTTAGTAGATTGGGAACGTTTCCTCCACGTGAGTTCCGAAGGGTTGCGATTTTATTGATGTTTACACTTAATTTTGTCATTGTATTATTCATTATTGATTCAAAAAACAAAGATACGTCTTCTTGTTGAAAATAAAAGTATTTTTTTTGGAGATTGACAGATAATTGAGCTAAAAATAATAAAAGGCACGTTTATTGTATTACCAAAGACATATATAAATGTTAAACATAAAAAGATAAAAATATGAAACGAGTTATATTGAGTGTTTTTTTTGGTTTTATAACCTTGTTATTCAGTGTGTTAAAGGCACAGACGGTATTTACGCATGCTAAAGCAGAACGTGTTCAACTCTATTTTAATGGGGCTGAAATTCAGCAATCGGCAAATTTGGTACTCCCAAAAGGGACATCAGAAGTGGTGATTATGAATGTTGCTAATCAATTGGATGAGAGTTCAATACAGATAAAATCTGCAAAAACAGCTACAATTTTGTCTGTTCAGTTTTCAAATCAACCTGTGGTGGGTTATGATCAGCAATTTGTGTCGGATACAGCTCGTCCCATTTGGGATAGTATTCAAAATACTGAGAAAGAAATCAAAAAAAATGCGTTATTGAGAAAATCTGTTCAAAAATCATTAGAAATACTTGATAAGAACCAACAGTTAACAAATCAAAATATGACTACAGCCGAACTTTCTAAGTTGTTGGACTATCACAAATCAAAACGATTTGAACTTGAAAAACAACTCAATGATCTTTCAGAAGAAAGCGACAGATTGCAAAAAAAACTCGGGTTACTCAAATTTAGAATGGGAACAGCTTCTTCGCAAAATGTCAATAATAGAGGGAAAATCATTCTGCAGGTAATGAACGAAACGGAAGGAAAAGTGCCTTTTCAGTTGAATTATATTTCTTACCAAGCACGTTGGAGTCCTTTTTATGAGGTTCGTTCTGAAAAAATTAATGCTCCGATAACGCTAAAATACAACGCAGGAGTGTCGCAAAGCACAGGAGTGGATTGGAATAATGTTAAGTTGAGTTTGTCTAGTGGTTATGTGAATCAACAAACTACAGCTCCGGTGTTAAGTCCATGGTTTATTAATTATGACAAACCTGCACAACCAGCTCCCATGGTTCGACAAAGGGCTGCTTTTTCTAAAAATATGGAAACAAAGCAGTTAAATGAAGTGGTTGAACAAGATATTATGTTAGAAGAAAAATCACTTCAAGATGTGGTAGTGGTAAACGAAACCCAATTCAATACCGTATTTGATATAGATTTGCCTTACACCATTCTTTCCAATGCAAAAAAGCATAGTGTTGCACTGCGAACAATCGAAATCCCAGCGACGTATAAATACTATACGGTTCCAAAATATGACTTAGGAGCTTATTTGGTAGGAGAGATTGAAGATTATGGTAAATACAATCTGTTGCGAGGTGAGGCAAATTTGATTTTTGAAGGTATGTATGTAGGGAAAACAGTTATTAACCCAGAAAACGCATCCAAAAAACTAACGTTGAGCTTAGGTAAAGATAGAAATATCCGTATCGACCGAAAGTTGGTGTCCCAAAATACAGAAAATAAATCTTTTAGCTCTAAAAAGGTACAGACTTTTACCTATGAAATTACGATGCAGAACAACAAGCGTGAGTTGGTAGAGATTGAAGTTGAAGATCAGATTCCGTTAAGCACCAATAAAGAAATTAAAGTCCATTTGGTGTCGTCAGATAATGCAACTTTCGATGCTTCCAAAGGAAAGCTACAATGGAGAATACAGCTGAAACCTAATGAAAATAAGAAGGTTAAGTTTACTTATCAAGTGGAATCGGATAAGGAATCGAATGTGTCGAATTTATAAAAATTTCTACTTTTAGTGTTATTTTTGGTGGGCATATTTTGTTTAAAGAGTTTCTAATTTTTGCCAAATAGGAACCATTGCAGAGAAATTACGAAAAAAAATAGAAGCAGAAAATAACGATTTTTTATCAAACAAATTGTCATTCTACGGAAAAAGTTTACATTTGCATTCTTATAACATTGAAAGATTATGGTTTTACCGATTGTAGCTTATGGCGATCCTGTGCTCCGAAAGATGTGTACGGATATTTCTGCAGGCTATCCCAATATTAAAGATTTGATATCCAACATGTTCCAAACTATGGAAGCTAGTAGGGGTGTTGGTTTAGCGGCACCACAGATTGGATTGCCCATTCGTTTGTTTGTGGTTGATGCAGCTCCATTTGCTGATGATGACGAACTAACAAAGGAAGAACAAACCTTTTTGGAAAACTTTCGTAAAGTGTTTATCAATGCTAAAATCATTGAGGAAACAGGTGACAAATGGAGTTTTAACGAAGGTTGTTTGAGCATTCCAGGGGTGCGTGGAGATGTGTCACGACATGAGCGATTAACTATTGAATATTTAGATGAAAATTTTCAGCCTCAAGTTCTTACGGTAGATGGGTTGGCAGCGAGAATTATCCAGCACGAATATGACCACATACAAGGAGTGTTGTTCACCGATAAGCTGTCGGCATTCAAAAAACGAATCCTACAAGGGAAATTGACGGACATCAGCAAAGGTAAAGTGAATGTCGATTATCGTATGCGATTTCCGGATGTAAGAAGAAAATAGTTCAGAGTTCTTAGGATTTCACAAAATAAGTCCTTAAATTTTTATTGCCTATAACGAAGATAATCATTAATAAAAAAATATAAAAAATGGAATTAAACAAAATATTAGCTATTTCAGGCAAACCAGGATTGTACCACTTAGAGTCCCAAACGCGTACAGGATTTTTAGCAACTTCACTTTTGGACGGGAAGAGAATTTCTATCGGAATCCGCGATAATGTGAGCCTACTTTCAGAAATAGCTATATACACATTGGAGGAAGAAGTGCCTCTTTCACAGGTTTTTAAAAATATAAAAGACAAAGAAAATAGTGGAAAAACTCCAGTTACCCACAAGTCAAGTGGAGCAGAATTAGAGGAGTATTTCTTCGGTGTACTTCCGAACTATGATGAAGATCGTGTGTATGCAAGTGATATCAAAAAGGTAATCCAATGGTACAACTTACTGCTTCAAAAAGGCTTTTTAGAAGAAACAGAAACCGAAGCTCTTAGCGAAGAAGCAACAGAAGAAAATAAATAATCATTCAGAGCGTATTTTAGATACGCTCTTTTTGTACAGAATATCACATGAAAATATATCCTACACAAAATCAGCAAATAGGTGATGTAACAGCTTACATTGCTACCGAAGTGGAGCAAACGCCTGATTTTTTACACACATATTTGAAAAAACATACTGAAAAACAGCAAAATATAGTAGTGGCATTCCCTTTATTAGAACGACCCTTAGTGGTTGCTTTGCTACTTGAAAAAGGGAAAGATACTAATGCCGAAAGAGAAAAAGCTCGACAACTTGGAAACGAACTTCTTACTACTTTTAAAAAAGAAAAATATACAGAAGTTTATATTCATTCATCAGCAGATAAAGACCTCACAATGTGTGTTTTGGAAGGGATGCAGTTGTCTGACTACCAGTTTAATAAGTATAAAACTAAGGAAGATTCTCAACCTGAAATATCTGTATACGTTGATTTACCAGTAACCGAACTTACTCAGTTTAATAATTTGTTGGCATCTGTTGCAGTTGCTCGTGATTTGGTAAACGAACCTCCTTTGGCATTGACAACCACGCGTTTATCCGAAGAGATCGAAGTTCTCAGTAAGCATTTTGGATTTGAGGTTAGTGTACTCCGTAAGCAAGAAATCCAAGATTTGAAGATGGGTGGATTATTGGGTGTGAATGCGGGTAGTGAAGTGCCTCCTACTTTTAATATTCTTACATGGAAGCCTAAAAATGCTGAAAATCAACAACCTTATGTGTTTGTAGGGAAAGGTGTAGTATATGATACGGGAGGTTATAACATCAAGCCTGGAAATTACATGGATACGATGAAGGCCGACATGGCGGGTGCGGCAGCTGTAGTAGGCTTGTTGTGTGCCGTAGCCAAAAATCAATTGCCACTGCATGTAGTAGGGCTAATTCCTGCCACTGACAACCGAATAAACTCTAATGCTATCGTATCCGATGATGTGTTGACAATGATGAACGGAATGACTGTTGAAATTAAGAATACAGATGCTGAGGGACGGCTTATTTTAGCGGATGCTTTAACTTATGCACAGCGTTTGAACCCAGAATTGGTTATTGATTTAGCTACACTTACAGGAGCTGCGGCTCGCGTTACGGGACACTACGGTAGTGCTTTTATGGGGAATGCTTCCGATGAAATCAAAAAACGTTTACAACGATCTGGGGATAAGGTATTTGAGCGTTTGATAGAACTTCCTTTTTGGGATGAGTTCGGAGAAGATTTAAAATCTCCCATTGCCGATATCAAAAACTTAGGAAATCCCGAAGGAGGAGCTTCATCAGCTGGGAAGTTTTTAGAACATTTTACCAATTATCCTTGGGTACATATCGATATCGCAGGAACTGCGTTTTTGAACGCTCCTTTCCGCTATTTCAAAGCTGGTGGGACAGGTGTTGGTATTCGCTTGTTGTATGATTTTTTGAGCGAGGTTTCAACTTATAATGATTAATTTCGAACAAGTTCTATTGGCATAAGGTATTCAAAATAGTAGAAAAGACTGTCCGAAAAGGTCTATTTTAAAGAAGAATGTATTTGTAAAAATGTTGAATATTAATGTTTTTCTAAAAATTCCAAAAAAAGGCTCTTCGCTCAGTCTCATTCAAATCGAAGTGTATTTCTTTGTAAACAGTATTGTTACATAGGAAATATTTTTGTTATACAAAATCAAATGTAAAAATGAACATTCTCTGTATAGAAACATCGGGAATTAATTGTTCGGTAGTAGTTGCTCGCGATGGGGTATCAATTGCCGAAGAATCGGAAAATAAAGGTAAGTTTACACATGCCGAAACATTACATCTTTTTATTGAAAAAGTACTTGCTGATGCAAATCTTCCGATGAAAGAAATAGATGCTATTGCCATCAGTGGAGGCCCAGGTTCTTACACAGGATTGCGGATTGGTGTGTCAGCTGCTAAAGGTTTGTGCTTTGCATTGGGTGCTCCTTTAATTTCTGTACCTACATTACAGGTGTTGGCTAAACAAATTTCTGACAGTCAGTTTGTTATTCCTATGTTGGATGCTCGACGTATGGAGGTGTATAGTGCTGTTTTTGATAAAAATAACAATGAGTTAGAAGCAACTCAAGCAAAAATACTTGATGAAAACAGCTATCAAGAGTGGTTAAATAAAGGAAAAGTTACCTTTTTGGGAGATGGGGCAATGAAATTTTCTGCCATATGTAATCACCCTAATGCAGTCTTTGTTAGTGATAAGTATCCACAGGCAAAAGATATGATTCCGTATGCAGAGGAAAGATATAGAAATGCTTGTTTTGAGGATATTGCCTATTTCGAACCAAACTATTTAAAACCTTTCCATACCACTTCATCGTTTGTTAGCTAATTGACCACAGGCAGCATCAATATCTTTGCCTCGAGAGCGACGAACGGTAACCGTAATCCCAGCATTTTCCAACATAGTTTGGTACATGTCAATGGCGGAGCTGTCCGCTTGTTGATAGTCGCCATCGTCAATTGGGTTGTACTCAATTAAATTTACCTTGGAAGGAGCAAAACGACAAAATTTTATCAAAGCATCTACGTCTTTTTTCTTGTCGTTGATGTCTTTCCATACTACATATTCGTAGGTGATTTTGTTTTTAGTTTTTCGGTACCAATATTCCAAAGCTTCACGAAGTTCTGATAAAGGAAAGTTTTCGTTAAATGGCATTATGGATGTTCGTACTTCGTCAATGGCGGAGTGTAATGATACCGCTAATTTGAATTTGACTTCGTCGTCTGCCATTTTTCGGATTAGTTTCGGAATTCCTGAAGTCGAAAGCGTTATTCTTTTGGGCGACATTCCTAATCCTTCATCGGAAGTGATTTTTTCGATTGCCGATAGCACGTTGTTGTAGTTCATTAGAGGTTCGCCCATTCCCATAAAAACAATATTTGACAAGGGACGGTTGAAAAATATACGACTTTGATTGTCAATGACTTTTACTTGATCGAAAATTTCGTCAGGCTGTAGATTACGCATACGTTTTAGCCTGGCTGTAGCACAAAATTTACAGTTCAAACTACATCCTACCTGACTTGACACACAAGCTGTGGTTCTAGTATCGGTAGGAATCAATACCGATTCTACCAATAATCCGTCGTGAAGGCGAACCGCATTTTTGATAGTTCCATCAGCACTTCGTTGCATCACGTCCACTTGAATATGGTTTATCGAAAAATGATTTTCAAGCATTTCACGAGTTTGTTTCGGTAAATTGGTCATAGCCTCAAAGGAGTGTACACCTTTATTCCATAGCCATTCATATACCTGATTTCCACGAAAAGCCTTGTCTCCATGGGTTACAAAGAAATCTCGTAACTCTACTTTGCTTAATGCTCTAATATCTTTTTTCTCTATCATCTTGTTTTTCTCGCGTATTCAGGTCGTTTTCTATTAATTGTGAAAATATTTTGGAAAGAAGTGTTTTTGACATGCTATTATTTTTCCATGTATATTGTCTTATTTCCATCGTAGGGTTTCCATAATTCGGCGAACATCTTTTTCCAAATAATGGCTTGCGGGTTGAATTGAATCATAGTTAGGTACTACTTTGAAATAGACCGAACCCGAAATGAAATGTGTGGTGCTATCAGTGGCGTAGAATTGAGCCTGTGAAGCTGCATTGCCATAAACTTGGTAAAACATTCCATACACGCGAGTAGAATCGTTTACGAATTGATTGGAAGCAATATTGTCTGCTTTGATGGTGTGTTCAAATGTAAACTTTTGAGCATCGCGCAACAAATGGCGAATATTGTCTTTTACTTTCTTATATGATATATAAATAGTAGCCTTCATTGCGGGATATTCAATATCAAAGTCGCATGAATCCTCCTTCTTAGTTTTCACAAATGCAGAAGTGTTAGTTTCAAATTCAAATGGGCAATAGTCCTTAGCATAGCTTTTATATTCCGCCTGTGGGTATTCCAATCGAAGAGCAGCCTTTGGTTTTGGTAACACCGTTTCTTCACAGCTTAATATTGTGAAAATCAATGTGATAAATAATAAACTACGCATTGTTCTCTCTGTGTATTTTGATTTGTTTTATACGTTTTTTGTCAAATTCCTGAACAGTAAATTGGTAGTTCTCAAATACAATAGGAACACCTTTCTGAGGGAAATCCCCCGCAATTTCTAACAAAAAACCAGCTAAGGTTTCTGCTTCTCCTTCTTTTTCCTCAAATATAAGTTCCTCTTCATCTGTTAGTTGCATAATCCGATAGAAATCTTTTAGCACTGTTTTTCCTTCAAAAATGTAGGTGTCCTTGTCAATTTGGGAATAGATAACATCCTCATCGTCAAACTCATCGTTTATGTTTCCGACAATTTCCTCTATGATATCTTCTAAAGTAATAATGCCACAAGTGCCACCATACTCATCAACTACCACCGCTAAATGTATTTTCATCTCCTGAAATTCGCTGAGCAAATCGTCTAACTTTTTGTTTTCGGGGACAAAAAAAGCCTTGCGCTTAACAGTTAGCCAGTCGAAATCGTCGTTTTCCAAATGAGAAAGTAAATCCTTGATGTAGATAATCCCTGTGATATCGTCCAGACTTTCGTTGTAAACAGGAATACGCGAATAGCCCATTCGCACAATCTCGGTGATTACTTCCTTGAAAGTCAGGGTTTCACTCAATGCAAAAATATCAATACGAGGAACCATCACTTGGCGAGTTTCCGTATTTCCGAATGAAACAATACTTTCCAAAATTTTCTTTTCCTCCTTAGTTGTGTCATCAGACGATGCTAATTCTAAGGCTTGAGACAATTGTCCTACGGATATGTGTGTAGACTGTTTTCCTAATTTATTGTGAATCAAAGATGTAAATCCTTTCATCGGGATGCTGAGTGGTGTGAAAAGCGTGTCTAAAACATAGATTGGATATGCCACAGTTTTGGAAAAAAGTATATTATTCCGGTTTGCATATATCTTCGGGACGATTTCCCCACAGAGTAAAATCATAAATGTAACAACTCCTACATCTAAAATCATCCGCAGGATTTCGCTTTCAATATTTCCGAAGAGGAAATCTCCTAAATCAACGAATAATAAGATAATGGAAATATTTACTAAATTATTGGAAATTAATATAGTAGCTAGTAATTTCTTTGGATTTTCAACCAGACGAGCGATGATGCTACCTACTGCCGATTTTCCGTCATTGAGATTGTTCACTTCCGTTGGTGAAAGTGAAAAAAGAGCCACTTCAGACCCTGAAATCAAGGCAGAACAACCTAAAAGTATCAGAAAAACAACAAACTGCAAAATAATATTCCAATCAAGCATATTAAGCTGCAATGCGATAGTTTCTACAGCCATTGATGGCATCCAAAGTAAATTAAGGGGAGGCTCTGAGTCCAAATCTTTAGTATTAGTTAAACAATATTTTTAAAACGGCAAACTTTTATCCATGTCGTCTGCGGGTGATTTTTTCTCCAATTTTTCTTCCTTTCGGCTATTTGGCAGGAGCGTAAAATCACTTGCATAGATCTCTGTTACATAGCGAGTTGATCCATCTTCTCCTTGCCATTGACGAGTTTTTATTCTACCTTCAACATAAATCAAATCACCTTTGGAGGTATATTTATCAATAATTTCAGCTTGTTTGTTACGAACCACCACTGTATGCCATTCTGTTTCAACTACTTTTTCGTTAGTTGTCTTGTTGGTATACTCCTCATTCGTAGCTAATGAAAAACGTCCAACACAATTACCTCCTTCAAAATAGGTCAATTTTATCTTATCTCCCAAACGCCCAATAAGCATCACTTTGTTTAATGTTCCTGCACTCATAGTATTCAATTTTTAAGGGTTTATGTTGTATTTTCTAATCGTTTTTGGTTAGAAGAATTACACAATAAATTATTTCCTTTTTCTCATACACACAAAACGGATAATAATTTTTTTATTTTTGTCTTGCTGATGGGGCTTTATTTTGTTTCTTTCTACACTTGAATCCAAGCTTCTGTCCAATCGAATAGATAAAAAATGTGTTGAGGCTTTGGACAAAAGTACAATTAATTTCTAAAAAACCAAAATTCTTTCAAGAAATTTGCTGTTAAAACCGATACAGGATAGTTTTTAACTTCCTCTTTATCAATGCTATTTTTCAATGAATATTCCATGGAGATTATCCAAAACTGAGTGTGAATATGCTGATGTGATAATTTGTGAATCTTTTCGTATTTATGTAGGTAAATATCTGTTATACAGTCGAATATCTTATCTATTTCGGCTTTTATTTCTGCTTCCGAGTAAGGTTTTTCAGTTTCTATGAGTGGAAATTCATACAATCCTTGCCAGATATCTTTATTGTTACGTTTATTCAATATTGTATGCTTCTGATTATCAATAGGTACGATGTAGTTAAAATAACGTTTTCGTATTTTTGTTTTCCCAATTTTTACGGGTAGCCTTTCTACTTTACTTTGATTTTTAGCAACACATTTGTCTGAAAAGACACAACTTTCGCACATAGGCAGTTGTGGTTTGCAGTGTATCGCTCCGAATTCCATAATAGCTTGGTTGTAAACTCCCGCATTTTTTGGATCTAATAGTTTGGTAGCCAATTTTTTAAACTGAATAATACCTGAGGTAGTGTCGATAGGAGTTTCTATGCCAAAAACACGGGCTAAAACTCGATAAACATTTCCATCAACAACAGCGCAAGATTCTGAAAAACAAATAGATGCAATGGCGCTTGCTGTGTAATCACCTATGCCTTTGAGTTTCAATAATTCCTTATGTGTTGTAGGGAAATTTCCATTGAGGTCAAAAGCAATCGTTTTAGCGGTGTGATGTAGGTTTTTTGCACGGGAATAATATCCTAAGCCTTGCCATAGCTTCAGTACCTGTTCTTCGGATGCATTTGCTAAGTCGAAAACAGAGGGGAAATGGTTTGTAAAACGCTCATAGTAAGGCAATCCCTGTGCAACACGGGTCTGTTGTAGGATGATTTCGGATAGCCATATTTTATAAGGATCTGTGGTTTGTCGCCACGGCAAATCTCTTTTTTCGTTATTGTACCACTGCAAAAGTCGTTGAGAAAAAAAACGGTCGAAAGCCTCGACTTTCGATGAAGAATTCGATAAATTCAAAATGGATTGTTTTGTAGGAAATCGTTGAAAAGAAACTATCCGAAAAACTTTAGCTCAAACATCTTAGTTTTAGTTTACCACAAGATTTTACGGTATTCGCATCTGTATTTAGCCTGAAAAAGATTTTTCCGGATAGTTATCTTTGATAATTTTATGCAAAAAATGCTTTGCGAAAAGACTGTCTTCAAAGAATTAATTACTCCTGCTTTTTCTCTATTGAAGAATTAGTTTCATCTTTGTTTGGCTCCTTGGTTGCATCTTTAAATTCTTTGATGCCACTTCCTAATCCACGCATCAACTCAGGTATTTTCTTACCTCCAAAAAGAAGAAGAATAAGGATAACAACCACTGCAATTTGCCAAGGCCCTGGAATTCCTAAAAATATACTATTAGCTAACATACTGTTTCTTTTTTTGTGCAAAGATATAAATTTATTTCAAAAAAAAGAGAATCGCTAGTTTTTAAAATGATGTAAGCTACATTTTATGTTATAAAAGGTTTGTAAAAAAGTGTTGAATAATTTGAGTTGCTGGAGCTTTTTACTCTTTTATATCATATAAATCTACTGGCTGTATCCGAAGCGTCGCAATTGTCGAGAGTTGGAACGCCAATCCTTGTTCACTTTCACAAATATTTGAATATGAATTTGTTTGCCGAAAAATTTTTCCAAATCAGCTCGAGCTTGTGTGCCAACTTTTTTTAAGGCTTCCCCTTTATGTCCAATGATGATTCCTTTTTGGGTTTCGCGCTCCACCATAATCACGGCTCGAATGTGAATAATATGTTCTGAATCGACAAATGACTCTGTTTCTACTTCTACTGCATAAGGGATTTCCTTTTTGTAGTTTATCAATATTTTCTCTCGAATGATTTCATTAACGAAAAAACGTTCGGGTTTGTCTGTCAGTTGATCTTTTGGGAAAAACGCGGGTGATTCGGGTAATAATTCTACAATGCGATTAAAAACTTCTGCAGTTTGAAAGCCTTCCAAGGCAGAAATAGGGAAAATTTCGGCTTTAGGAACTCTTTCTTTCCAATAAGCTACTTGGTTTTCCAAAGTTTCTTGTGATGATTTGTCTATTTTGTTGATCAAAAGCAACACGGGTACTTGCATACGGTTTATTTTTTCAAAAAAAGCCTCGTCTTTCAGTTCTTTTTCACCAATTTCAACCATATATATTAACACATCAGCATCTTCAAAAGCACTTTTTACAAAATCCATCATTGAATGTTGTAATTCATAAGCAGGTTTGATAATTCCTGGAGTGTCAGAAAAAATTATCTGAAAATTGTCGCCACTAACAATTCCGAAAATGCGGTGTCGGGTGGTTTGAGCCTTGGAGGTTATGATGGAAAGTTTCTCGCCAACGAAAGCATTCATTAAAGTTGATTTTCCTACATTTGGATTTCCAATTATGTTTACAAACCCTGCCTTGTGTGTCATGTGTAAGAAGCGTTTTTAGGTTATTATTGGACAAAAATACGAAAAATAATTACAAATCAAATAAAAAGTAGTACCTTTGTCCGCTAATCTAGATGATAAAGAAATATGCTTTCCAACCCTAGTAAGTATGCCATTAATGCTGTTATTTATTTGGCGATTAATGGCTCAGAGAGTAATAAGATAGGAACTAAGGAAATCTCCAAAAAATTAAATATACCATCGCCTTTTTTGGCTAAAATCTTGCAAACTTTGGCTAAAAAGAAAGTTATTAGCTCCACTAAAGGGCCAAAAGGAGGATTTTGGTTGGCAGATCATGAAAAACAAGCTCCTTTGATCACAATTATTGAAAATTTGGATGATGTTGAAAATTTTTCAAACTGTTTTATGGGGCTTAAGGCTTGTTCCGAAGAATTTCCTTGTCCTATCCACTATGCGATGCAACCTTTCAAAAAAGGACTTATCACAGAATTAATGGAAAACTCAATTGATTACTTTTCTCAAAAAGTAATCAATAAGGAGGCGTTTTTGTTTGTTTAATTGTCGTGACTCATTATTCAAATGATTTTCAAGTTCAAACAATTTTCAGTTTCGCAATCCCAAAGTGCCATGAAAATAGGTACAGATAATGTACTTTTAGGGGCATGGGTGTCTGTTGATCATTTTCCACATCGTATATTAGACATTGGTGCAGGGACAGGAGTTTTGTCCTTGATGTTGGCACAGCGTTCCGAGGCAATGACCATCGATGCTGTTGAAATTGATGAAAGTTCATTCATTGAATGTACTGAAAATTTTGAAAATAGTCCATGGAGTGACAGGCTTTTTTGTTATTTTGCTTCCTTTCAAGAATTTGCTGAAGAAATGCAAGGAGAAGAGCCATATGACCTAATTATTTCAAATCCGCCGTTCTATACTGAAAATTATAAAACCAATTCGTTGGCAAGGAACAAAGCTCGTTTTGAAGACTCATTGCCTTTCGAGACTCTTATGGATGGAGTAGTGCAATTACTTAGCGATGAAGGTGTTTTTTCAGTCATTATTCCATTTCAGGAAGAAGAAAGATTTATAAGTTTAGCTCAAAGTAAGGGATTATTTCCTCAGAAAATCACTCGTGTCAAAGGTAATGAACAGAGCGAATTGAAACGTAGCTTGATTGCTTTTATCAAAAACAAGGGGGAGTATACCTCTGATTTCTTGGTAATTGAAAAAGGTCGAGGTCAGTACACGGAAGCGTATATTTCTCTTACAAAGGATTTTTATTTGAAAATGTAGAACTTTCCGAAGTAACCGTGTTTATAGTTATAGCCCCCTTTTTTATTTACAACTAGCAAGTTGAATTCTCCTAATATTCTTATGTGGTTTCAACTGTAATATATCTAAAAAGTTATTTCATATTTTTCCTAATAATCATTCCTTCCAAAAGAAATGGTTTAATATTTTTCCCGTTTTGATTTCTAACAGATGTTGGTTTGTGGTTTTGCTATCAAGTCCGCCTAATGAGGGAATCCACTTGCCTGTTTTGATGTAATCCAAACGTTCCAATAATTGTGGATATTTTCGAGCTACCTGCTTGATGTTTAACCCCGTGTAAAGTGCTGTTTTTAAATTATTTTCTTTTGCAATCGTAATAAATTTCAGCAGCTGATCAATATTCCATTCTCCTCCCATAAAAAGCACACAACTGATAGCTCCCTTATATTTTTCGATGAGTTTTTCTAACAAACTAAGCGTTAAAGGCTGTCCAAAATTAGGATTCCAGATATGCTCAGAGTGGCAACCCTCACAAGCCAACGGACAACCTGTTATCGTGAAACAAAGCGAAATTTCATTAGGAACTTCCTGTAAAACAATATCATACTCGCTATATCGCAGTATTGCCATAATATCTTTTTTGGGCTTCCTTTTGTCTGTCTTTCGAGAAATTACTTATTTTTTTCAAATAACCGATGATGCGAGTAGCGTAATCAATATCAGCGGAATGGCATTTTACACAATGGTCAGTGGTGTGTTTATTGATATAACCACAACTATTACAATAAGTTACTTTTACATTGAAACAGAAATAATTACAACCCGTTTTCGCAGCTATATTGAGTAGTTTCAAAAATCCCTCTTGGGTTGGATATTCTTCCAAATTGCAGTGATATGCCGAGCCTCCGTCTAAAAATTGGATATATTCGTGTCCGTGCATAAAGAATTTATCTATGATATTAACAGACTCATCTTCAACCACATAAAAATATGAATTGTAGCAATCTCTCGGAACAAAAAGCCCATCAGATTTATCCCAATTGGCATTTTTCACGCCCAAATTTTCAGCAGGAACAAACTCTGTATTAAACATATAGCCGTATTTTGCTTTGGCTTCTTTGTTCTTTTCGTAAATCAGCTTTAAATTTTTATTGACAAATGATTTATATTCCTCATTATCAGATATTTTTAATCCTAAGAACTCTGCTGCTTCTACCATTCCATTGATTCCTATGGTAAGAAATTGTTTGTCAAGCGAAATAAATCCGGCATCGTACACGGGAAGCATTTTAGCATCTTTATAATCCTGAATAATAGCACGATACGCAACCTGATATTTATGAATATCATCAATCATTTTTTCCAAAGAAAGCCCTTTTTGATACAATCGGTTCATATTAATGGTAATCACATTGATACTTCCAGTGGAAACGCCTCCCGCACCCAGCGAATAACTGAACGTATTGTCCGAAATTTCATTTCGCAAACGGCAACAACTCGCCAGTGAATCGGCATTATCGGACTGATAAATGAAAAATGCGTTTCCTTCGCTAAGTTCTTCGGCACAGAAGTTGGCAAAATTTTCATCGTAAACTCTTTTGTCCTTGGTTAGCATCGCCGCCGTAGCCACAGGGAAAGTCAGAATGGCTTTTTTTCGTTCATTATTAAACCATTTCATAAAATATTTTTGGATTTTATCCAACGATTCATAAATTGGTTTGCTTCCGTCGGGGAAAACAAAATTCCCGAACATCGAATCGAAATAAGGTTTGTCGTACAAAGAAATATTCCAAAAAACGGATTGATAACCACGTGCCGCCGCAGGTTGATTGATAGCATACACCACGTGTTGCATTTCGTTTTCTACTATTTTTGTATGCGTTTTTAGGTAATCATTCCCGTAGTCTTTTCGAGCGAAATAGTCAAAATACATCAAAAATTCAACGGTTGCTACGGCTCCTGCAAATTGAGAAGATACTGAAAATAAGAAATTTACAAACGAGCCACAAAAACTCGCTAAATGCTTCGGAGCTTTGGATTCGCCACCAAGTTTCAACAGTCCGTCAAGCAAGAGAGGATACATCGAAACGCTCACACAATAAGGTTTCAGACTAGTTTCGTCGTGTACGTAAATTTCGTGTTCTTCAATTTGCCTGATGTATTCATCGGCTAAATCCTGACCAAAAAGCTGAGCAATTTTGCGTGAAACCAACATTCTATTCACCTGAATATTAATGTCTTTATTCAGTTCAGCTTCCATCGTGGCTATGTTTTTGTTAGAAACATTAGCATTAGAATCAAACAAAGAACCACTCGCTGCATTTTGCGATGTTAGGTAATTCTCAATAAAATTACATTTCGTTTTTAGTTGTTCGGGCGTTAATTTTGTGAATTTTGACATAATAAATCGTTTTACAGATGAGATTATTCAAAGGTTAAGTCGATGCAAAATATAGTTAGTGGAAGTGTTTCAATTTCTGAAATTTTCAGAAAAAAAACGATTGAGTTTTGTGATAACAAAAAAAATCTATAACTACTTGATTAATAGATTTATGATATTTTTAATTATCACACTACGAAGCTATGCAAATAAAAGATATATAAATCTTAAAATCTAGAATATTTATGCACAAACTTATCAACATTTGATAAATAGGCATACTTGTAAAATGTTCATTTTACCTAAAATTTAGACACAAAAAAATCCAAGCAGTTCAGATAAAAAACTGTTGGATTTTTACTTTTTAGATGTTTTTTGTAAAATGATTAAGTCTTGTGTTTTAAACTTTTTTAGTAGTTTTTCCAATATCTGAAGTATTTTAGCGGTGTGGATACTTAAAAAACATTCAATTTAGTAGAAACCCCGATTTTCAGCTTTTTTGCCGATTTTCGGGGTTTGTTGATAATGAATATTAAAATATGTTTATCTGATGTGCAGTAAATTAATAATTTTTCAAAAGTAGCTTCTTACTGAGAAGAGAATATGCTTTAAATCTAGCTACAATTGAATTCCGATAGTTACTATTAAAACTGATAGACCACCTCTATTTTGTGTCCAGCGAGGGTCTTTTTAGCTTTTTCCAAATCTTCGGTAAAACCTAACATATAACCCCCTCCTCCTGATCCACAAAGTTTTAAGAAATAATCTCCAGTGTCGATACCTTGTTTCCAAAGAGTGTGAAATTCAGCAGGAATCATCGGTTTGAAATTGTTTAACACCACTTTTGAAAGTTTTTTGACATTGCTAAATAGTGATTTGATGTTTCCTTTCAGAAAATCATCGATACAGGCGTTTGTGTATTCAATAAATTCCGTTTTGAGCATACTTTGAAAGCCTTCATTTTTCATTTTTTCCATGAAAATACGCACCATAGGAGCGGTTTCTCCTACAACTCCACTATCCAACAAAAAGACAGCCCCTTTGCCGTTAATTGCTTGAGAAGGAATTCCCGTCGGTTCAATATGATCTTTTGATTTAATTAAAATCGGTAAACTAAGGTAGCTGTTCAAAGGATCTAATCCAGACGAGGTGCCGTGGAAAAAGGATTCCATTTTACCGAAAATAGTCTTTAGTTTCAAAAGTTTTTCACGAGTCAAATTCTCTAAAACAGTGATTTTGTCATGAGCATATTGATGATAAATAGCAGCTACCAACGCACCACTACTTCCCACGCCATATCCTTGTGGGATGCTACTGTCGAAGTACATTCCCTCGGCGATATCGCTTTTCAGTTGAGCGATGTCAAAAGTAACAATTTCAGGGTTTTCGGTCGAAAGTTGTTCCAGATATACCGAAAAATCAGCTAACGCTCGGTTTGATTTTCTTGCCTCTTCAAGTTTGTTAGGGTCAGCCTCATCGAATGTTTTCAAGGCTCCGTTATAAAAATTATACGGTATAGCCAATCCTTTGGAATCTTTTATGATTCCATACTCGCCAAAGAGCAATATTTTCGAGTAAAAAAGAGGTCTTTTCATTAAATTAATGATTTTTTAATTGACAACGAACAATTTCAAATTGCTGTCCTAGGGTTCAAAGCTAATTACGAATTTAAAGGTGCAAATTAATCTAATTTGTAATTACTTCGTTGCTATTTGTTAATTATTCATTGACTTAATTGTGGTCGCAAATATACTGCTTATTTTCACAATACACAACTAATTCTTTTTGAATAAATTGTATCACTTCATTCTTACAATAATTTGGATACAAAACATGTACGTTTGCACCAGCATCAAGTGTAAAACAAACAGGAGTTTTCGTCTCTTCTCGGAATCGCCATATGCGTTGAATTACTTCTAACGTATTAGGTTTCATTAGTATGAAGTAAGGAGTGCTGGTCATCATCATAGCGTGTAGGGTAAGAGCTTCACTTTCTGTGATTTCTATAAATTTGTCCAAATCACCATTTTCAAAAATAGGGATTAACTTGCTGATGTTCTCGTGAGCTTGTTCAAAGCGTCGTTCTGCGAACGGATGATCGTGCATCAAGTCATGACCAAGAGAGCTACTTACTTGTTTTTGTCCTTTATCAATCAATAGTATAGTGTCTTGAAAATTATTGAAAATTTCGTGAATTTTATATGGGTACACAACCCCGTATTTGTCCGAACTTCCCTGTATTTCAGTATGTTTTCCCCATACTACGATTTTCCCTTGTATGCTTCTACAAGCACTTCCAGAGCCTAAACGTGCTAATACGGAGGCCTTTTGCCAGTAGGTTTCATCTTCTGCCAAATGAGGGTATAGCAATTTTTCCATTTGCATCAAACATAACGAAAGAGCTGCCATACTACTTGCTGATGAAGCGATGCCACTACTATGAGGAAACGAATTTCTCGAATGAATTTCTAAATGGAAATCCTTTAAAAAAGGCATATATTCATAAATTCGTTTAAGAAACGTAGTGATTTTAGGGTGAAAAGTAGGTTTAGGCTTGTCCTCAAAGAAAAATTCAAACTGAAAGTCATCCGTTGGAGTGGTTAGCTGTTCAAAATGAATGGTTGTTTCTGTATAACTATTGTTTAACGTTAAGCTAATCGACGGGTTTGCAGGGAGTTGATTTTTGCGTTTTCCCCAATATTTGACTAAGGCAATGTTGCTTGGAGCCTTTGCCGAAACTGTTCCTTTCTGTGTTTGGTATTTCATATCTTTGCAAAAAAAACGAGCGACTGATAAAATCGCTCGTTGTGTTATGTTTTTTTATCGAAGCGGGCGATTCATCACCAAATCGATGTATAGATTTACTTTGTTTTTCAGATTTTTCCGATTTACAATAAAGTCTAAGAATCCGTGTTCTAAAACAAATTCGGCGGTTTGGAATCCTTCAGGGAGGTCTTGACCTGTGGTGTCTTTTACCACGCGTGGCCCTGCGAATCCAATCAAAGCACCAGGCTCAGCGATGTTGATGTCACCAAGCATAGCATATGAAGCCGTTGTCCCCCCTGTCGTAGGGTCGGTACAAAGCGATATGTAGGGCAATCTAGCCTCGTCTAACTGAGCTAATTTCACCGAAGTTTTCGCCATCTGCATTAGTGAAAGAGCAGCTTCCATCATTCTGGCACCTCCTGATTTTGAAATCATTAGGAAAGGAAGTTTCTTTCTGATGGCATAATCAATAGCACGAGAAATTTTTTCACCTACTACGCTTCCCATTGAACCACCAATAAAGGCAAAATCCATACACGCAACCACCAATTTCTCTCCTTTGGAATTTCCTACAGCCGTGCGTACAGCGTCTTTTAAACCTGTTTTTTGTTCAGCCTCTTTTAGGCGGGTGGCATAGGATTTCGTGTCGACGAATTCCAGTGGGTCTTTTGAAGATAGGTTGGCATCTAATTCTTTGAATTCATTATTATCGAAAAGAATCTGGAAATATTCCTTACTTCCGATACGTACGTGGTACTCATCCTCAGGACTTACGAAATAATTAGTTGCAAGTTCTTCAGTTTCAACGATTTTTCCGCTCGGAGACTTGTACCATAAGCCTTTTGGTGTATCTTTTTTTTCCTCAGTAGAGGTTTGTATTCCTTTTGCTGTTCTTTTAAACCAAGACATAATCCTCTGTATTTATCCGACAAAAGTATAAAAAAAAGTGAAAAATAAAAAGAAATACATTTGAAAGTTGATATGTTTTCTTTATTGTTTTGTGATTAGATTAGATTTTGGTTTTTATGGTATGAAATAAGGTGTTTACTAATTAGTTGATATGTAGTTGTTTATTTTTGTTTTTGAGTTTTTGTTTTTAAATAAAATGTTTAAGTTTGTTTAGAGTAAATAAAAATAATACTTTTGCCCCGAATTTAGAGTTCAATAATGAAGTTTTTGTTTTTGTACATATTACTATTTGTTTCCATACAGGTTTTTTCACAACAAGTTGCTGGGGTTGTGGTTGATACTCATGATGAGCCTTTACATGGAGTAGTCATTGTTGATGAAAAATCAGGACGTTGGACAACTTCAAATAAAGAAGGTAAGTTTTCGATTACTTTTCATCAAGAATATTTATTAAGATTCAAGATGCTAGGGAAAGAAGAGGAGTCATTGGTAGGTTCTTCACCTTCTTCTTCGATACGAATTGTTCTGAAGGATAAAACCTTACGGTTGGATGATGTGGTAGTAACGGCAAGTATCCCTGAAAAAGGGGTGGCAAATTCGAAAATTGTACTCAACAAATACGCGATTAGTCAATTCCAATCTTTTTCGTTAGCTGATGTACTGCAGCAGCTTCCAGGGCAAAGGATAGTTGCCTCTAATTTTACTTCACCGAAGGTGTTGAATATGCGAACGGCAATTAACAGTGGTAACAATGCTTTCGGGGTGGGTTATATATTAGATGATATGCCTCTTTCTAATGATGAAAATATGCAAACTTATAAAGGGACAATAGCTACTACGAGTTATTCATCAAATGTTAATTCTGGGTTGGATTTGAGAACGATACCCACGTCAAATATCGAAAAAATTGAAGTTATTACAGGAATTGCTGATGCTAAATATGGAAATGCCACTACGGGCTTGGTTATTATTGAGCGTAAAGCAGGTATTCATCCGTTTTTGATAGATGCTAAATTACAGGGAGGAGGGCAATCCATTTCGGTAGGAAAAGGCTTTCAGTTATCCCCCAAGATAGGCAAACTAAGTCTTTCACTGGATTACTTAAACTCGAATAACCAACCGGTCAATAATTTAAATGGTTTTAACAGATTGACAGGGAGTGCTATATGGACTACAGAGCGTGATGATTTTTTTCATAACTCGCTGTCAATGACCTTGCGAACTAATTTAGATGAAGTTAGAAAGGACAAGGAAAATGAGGTTAATTTTCAAGCAAAAAATGAAAAGAAAGATTATGCCATCACTTTAAGTAACCGTTCGCGATGGCAATTGAATCGAATATGGATCGACCGATTGTCGTTACAAGGTGGATTTTCATATTCCTACACTGAAGATTATAATTCTTCGTGGTTAAATAATGGAGGTTTGGTAGTCCCCACAGCAACTGAAACGAGTTTGCATACAGGGGTTTATACGCCTCCACAGTATTTAGGAGTGATGCACACTAAAGGAGAACCTTTTAATGCTAATATGCAAATTTCGGCTGAAAAGCATTACCGCGTAGGGTCATGGAATCATATTGTTTCGGCTGGTAGTAGTTTCAATTATAGCGACAATTTTGGTGAAGGAAAAATTTATGACACGCAAAGTGCTCATACTCAAGTTTTGTTGAAGGGGAATTCATTACCACAGCAATCAGGAGTTCGTGCAATTAATTTTGATAGATATGTCATCGCAAGTAAGCAACTCTCTGCCTATGTGCAGGATAATATATCGTACCAATTTGCTAATAAACGAATGCTTTATGCTAATGTAGGATTTCGTTATGAAAATCAAAATGGGTATTCATCATTGAGTCCGCGTGTGAATTTGTCATATGAATTTTCGAAGGATGTGAAGGTTCGTGGAGGTATAGGACTTGCTACGAAAGCTCCGTCCTTAGCTAATATGTTTCCAGGGCCTATCTACAATGATTTTTTAGTAATAGATTCACGTACAGGTGATTACGCTTTTAATCTTGTTCAAACTTTTGTAGAAGAACGTGAGCGAGTACCTTTGAAACCTTCGAAAAGTTGGAAATACGAAGTAGGTGCAGATTTTCACACTGATTTGGGTAAAATAGCTTTATCCACATTTCATAATCATTCGTATGATGTGTTTTATTCTGCAACAAACTACAAAGATTACGCAATACCAGTGGTAACTTTAATTCAAAATAGTGACCCTGCTAAAATGCCAACTTACACCATTACTGGATATAGAAAACGTTTGATGAATAATTCTGTGACCGTTAATTCAGGTTGGCATCGTGATTCAGGAGTGGAGTTAGTAGCGAATTTTCATAAAATTCATGCCATTAACACCAGTTTTTCACTGGCAGGGACATATGTTTATACCGAAAATAATAGAGAGGGACATGTTTTTGAAAAAAATAGTAACAATTTAGAGACAGAATATTTGTATGGACTTTATAAAACAGATAGTGACCGTCAGGATAAACTTTCGTTGCGATTAACGGCTTCCTATCATTTGTCCTATTTGGGATTGTTGATTTCTTTTACGGCAGAGCAGTTTACTTTTTCAAACCAATATGGAAAGTTTTATAACCTTTATCCGTTTGCTTATGTAAATTCCCAGGCTCAAATTATTCCTATTTCGGAAGCAGAACGTACCGATGCAAAATACAAAGGGTTAGTACGTGCAATTGATTCAAGATCTGTTGCTCAAAAAACGCCTGCTTATCACAATTTCCATCTTAGGATAACAAAAGAGATGGTTAACAGGCTTAGTTTTTCGGTCTATGTAGTGAATTTTTTTAATTACAGACCAAGAGTAATTGTGAATCAAAATGTGAATGTCGAGAATGCAACAATTTCATTTGGAGCTACAGCAAAATATAGTTTTTAACATTTTTAATTTAAATTTTATTTCAATGAAGAGAATTTTTACACTCTTAGTAGTAGTGACCGCTTTATGGTCATGTAAGAAGGACGATGAGAATTTCGTTCAGAAGGTAGAGCATTCCATAACAGTTACTTATGGGGTTGACTATGGAGACGCTCCTATAGCAGAGGCTACGGTTTTATTGGTTAACCAACAAACATCCGAAAAGTACAATTTTAAAACGGATGCTAATGGAAAAGTAATAGCTGTTGTACCTGCAGGAACGTATAGTATTCAAGCTTCAAAAACCTTGACTGCAAAGGAAATGGAAGCCATCTCAGGGCAAAATATAGAAGCTTCTTTTAATGGAAGTGAGACTAACAAGGAGATTAAACTTGACAATAACGTTCCTACAATTATAGCAACTGTATCGGGGCGTGTGGGTAATTTGGTAATCAAGCAAATTTACTATCAAGCAAGTCACATCAAAACGGCTGCAAATTATCGTGATCAATTTTTCGAGATTTATAACAATTCAAACGAAACCATTTATTTGGATGGTTTATGCTTTGCTCGGATAACAGGAGTGAATAGCGTTTCATCGTCTAATCAAGGTAAAGATGAATATTTACCGAATGGACAGTATAACTGGTCTGTAGCTCATGGGATTACACAAGGAGCGGCAGCTAATACGGATTATGTCTACTCCGACGAAATTTTGATGTTCCCTGGTTCAGGAAAGGAATATCCACTTGAAGCAGGAAAATCTGTGATTGTAGCCCAAAATGCGATAAACCATAAAAATCCACTCACCGTAACAACCGCTAATGGCAAACAGGTTACCTATGAAGTTACAACACCTGAGCTTACAGTGGACTTAAGTAAGGCTCATTTCGAGGCATATTATACTCCTCATGTACAAAAGCCATTAGCCACAGACGTTGAAAACCCAAACGTACCCAATATGGTTTTGGCATACCACTCTACAGGACGTGGAGATATGATTTTCGATCCACTTGGACGTGATGGTTTTGCCATTTTTCGAGCTACACAAGCTCAAATCAATGCTTGGAGTTCAGCTCCGCTACCAACCGTAAATCCAAATAATAACATTAAAGATGACACACATCGCCATAAACAAATACCAGTAAACATCATAATTGATGGCGTAAATTTACAACACTATGAAGATGCAAAAGCTGTCCCTCATCGTGTACCCGATGTAATTGATGCGGGACATATCAAAGGAAGAGGTCGTTATTCTTCTAAGTCAGCAATTCGTAAAATAAAAATAACACTTCCGAACGGAAGAAAAGTCTACCGAGACACGAACAACTCTATGAATGATTTCAATCCTGACGAAACTCCTGATGTGAGTGCTATACAATAAGTTTTTATTTTGTGGAGGCGTAAGTATGGACTTACGTCTCTACTTTTATTTGTAGCGAATAGCCTTTGACTCTGTAGCTGTTTACATGATTTTCCATGTTATTTTCATAAATAAATATATATATCGTGATGATAAAACGAATTTTTCTCCTTATGCTCTTTTCTGTGCAAATTGTTAAAGGACAACAAAGACCAGAATCTGTATTTTTCTCCAAAATATATGAACAATATGCACATTTACCGGTGTTTTTTTCTGAAATTCCGATGGAGAATTTTACTAAATCGTCATTGTTTTATGATCAAAACAAAGGGGAGTTGCGTTTAGGACAGCAAAATAGCGAAGAAATAGCCTTTGGATTAATCACTAAAGGACTCTATAGGCACAATAAATTTACTTTTTGGGGTGATACAAAAATAGAACGTTTGTATGAGAAAAACAAAAAATGGAATTTGTCCTATACAGATGTACTACCTGAAGGTCAAATGACTGATCCTCATTATTTTGCAGTGAGTAGAGGTTCGGAATGGAACAATCAACGATATGATTTGTTAGGAGGTGTTTTACTGCCACTTGTTGGACAAAAATGGGATTTGGCTGTTTCGGCAGATTATGATTTAGTACAGCGATTTCGTACCGAGTATGATCCTCGCCCAAGTGTTTTGCATAACAACTTAATAATCAACCTTTCATCAGGGATTAAATTGGGAGAAAATCACAAGATAGCTTTTGGAGGTAGCTACGGACATGGCAAAACACAAAATACAGTAACCTATTCCGAAGAGCTCTTAAACACACCAGCCGCGTATCAAAAATATTTACGTTGGCAAATAGGCTATGGAACATCTCAAAATGCTAAACACAAAACAACCAAACGCATTCACAATCACAAAAGTACATGGTTAGGCTACCATTATAAAACTGAAAATTATCTTCTGTATGCCTACGGAGTGCATAAATATCAATTTAATGCAACATATCAGAATTCTAACGAAATAGTAAATGAATCCGAAGACTTATTAGGTCAATACACACTCAATACGATTTCAGGATCAGTAGGGTATCTACGAAATCTTTTTAGAGGAAAAAAAATACATTTAAATACAGAGATGTCAAACGTTAATGGGTTTAATTTCTTAGGTTCGCAACAAGGAAAAAATTATCAGTCCAATTTAAAAAAAATGGAACTGAACGTATCCTTGTTGAGTGTTAAAAATAACTTGATACACTATGACATGGGGGCTTCTATAGGATATGTCTCTTCTTACCAAAAGGATGTACTAGCAGAAACCATTGCTGAACATGCACACCTTCGTTTTGCTCCTTACTTCCGAAAAGAATATGCGTTAAAAAAACTCTCTGTATTGCCAAGAATAAAATTTGTATACCATCAAAAGTTACAGAACAAATTAGAAAATAATAACATAGGTCATTATAAAAATATAGCTGATACGGATTATGCTGGTAAACATATCCGATTGTTTTACGACGAAGTGGTGTATCCTGACTTCAATTATTTTGACAAAAACCGATATGAAATTCACTTCGGCACAGACTTTAAAAAAACATTGGACGATCGTCGTTTTATTCTGCTTGGCGTTTCAACCATATATAAAACCACTTTTATGAAACAAAAGGAAAATCGCTACCATTTGTCCTTAAACTTGACATTACATTACTAAAAAAAGTAGTATCTTTGTAGCTCATTTTCGTATAATATTTATCGTACTGAGAAAATGTAAAAAGATCTGTAATGTGGCTCTACATGCAGATAATTAGCATTGGCTGTGCATAAAATAAAAGTTTAAAATAAGTATATCTAAAATACGCAGAATTAATGAAAAGGTTTTTGTTTCCCACGGTTTGTTTCAGTGTAGCACTGCTATTTTTTGCTTTTCGTGAGCAGATGGTAGCGTCCATATTTGAAGATCAAGCATATATTGATAAGTTGCGAGATGAATATAGCTCAGGAAACCCCAAACGTTGGGAAGCTCCTGTTTTAGATAGCTCTTTAGTAGCAAGTTTTCAAGATATAGGTTCGCTCCCACCCATGGAATTTCCCGTTGATAATCCTTATTCTGATGCCAAAAAAGAGTTGGGTAAGAAACTTTTTTTTGACCCTCGTCTATCGCGTTCCAAGCAGATAGCTTGTGCTTCATGCCATGATTCTCAATTAGGTTGGGGAGATGGTCGGACGGTTTCTTTTGGGCATGATCGCCAAGCAGGAACCCGTAACTCAATGACTTTACTTAATATAGGTTATCATAAAGTTTTCTTTTGGGACGGACGAGCTTCTTCGCTTGAAGAACAGGCTTTAATGCCTATCAAAGATCCTGTGGAAATGCACTCCTCCGAAGCAATTTCTGTGAAGAACATTCGCAAGGTAAAAGGATATAAACAATTGTTCAAAGAAGCCTTTGGTGATGATCGAATTACCATTGACCGTATTCAAAAAGCGATAGCTACTTATGAAAGAACTATTGTGAGTAGGCGAACTAAATTTGATCAATTTATAGCCGGTGAGAAAAAGATTTTTTCTGACCAAGAAGTTGTGGGGTTGCATTTGTTCCGTACGAAGGCTCGTTGTATCAATTGTCATAACACACCGCTTTTCTCAAATCAGCAGTTTCACAATGTAGGACTATCTTACTACGGACGTGTTTTTGAAGATTTGGGTCGTTATAACATTACACAACAAAAAGAAGATGTAGGTAGGTTTAAAACACCTTCGTTGCGTGAGATTACGTACACAGCACCTTATATGCATAACGGACTAATGCCTCATTTGGAAGGAATTGTACAAATGTATAATGCGGGTATGCCACGCCCTAAACCCACCGAAAAACAAAAGAACGATCTTCTTTTCCCGACCACAGACGAGCTACTTAAACCGTTAAGTTTAACCAAAGAAGAACAAAAAGCCTTGATCGCTTTTCTGCATACTTTATCATCGTCTCCTACGCGTGAACGAGCGCCTGAATTACCTAAGTGATTTTTTTATTCGTCTGATAATTCCTACTTTTGTGGCCTATTACATTATGATGGAACTAAAAACGATTTTAAAAGCTGCTCGTTTGCGAACGTTACCGCTCTCTGTTTCAGGGATTATTATGGGTAGTGCGTTGGCTTTTCGTGTAGGGTACTTCCAATGGAATATTTTTTTGTTGGCACTTCTCACTACGATTCTCTTTCAGATACTTTCTAATTTCGCTAATGATTACGGAGATGGAGTCAAAGGAACTGATAATGTCAATCGTGTAGGGCCACAACGAGCGCTACAGAGCGGGAAAATATCCCAAAGTCAAATGGAAAGGCTAATCATCATTACGGCGTTGTTGTCAATGCTTGTTGCAATGGCTTTGATTTATGTGGCTTTTGGAAAAGAAAACTGGGTTTATATGTTGATTTTCTTTGTGTTAGGGGTTTCTTGTGTTGTGGCAGCCATTAAGTATACGGTAGGAAAATCAGCCTATGGGTATCGAGGTT
>NZ_CDOI01000131.1 GCF_000827555.1 Capnocytophaga canis | reverse complement strand
GTGCCTTCATCATTTGATCTGATTTTTCTACTTTCTGTTTTTTGCACACCGTCTTTATTGTCAATGATGATAAAAAGATGGTTTGTAGCTATTTGGGCAAATGAATTGAAAGCGAACAAAAATAGTGCTATAATTAACTTGTTTCTCATTATTTGTAGTTTTAGTTTTTCTGTGCTCGTGCAAGTTTTGTACAAGCACAGAAAAT
>NZ_CDOI01000130.1 GCF_000827555.1 Capnocytophaga canis | reverse complement strand
GTAAACACGGCTACTCAAGCGGTGGTTTCTACCCAAGCGGAGTATAGCTTTACCGTAAACGAAAATAGCAGTCTTACCGCTGTTTTTGAGGAGGGCGTTTCTACTTACAAGGTAACGGCTAAGAGCAACAACACGGCTTGGGGTAGCGTATCTCCTGAAAATCAAACCCTTAATGCAGGTCAAACGGCAAAAGTAACAGCCAC
>NZ_CDOI01000129.1 GCF_000827555.1 Capnocytophaga canis | reverse complement strand
TTCCCTACAAAAGTCCAAAGTTCATCAACTTGTAACGATTTGTATTTGTTTTGTTTGGGTTTGATTTCTCGATTGAAATTTACCAAGACCGAAAGTACTTTTTTGACGCTAACTTTTTCAATTTCAGCAATATCACGAACACCTACATTTCTTGCCAAAAGCAAGAGAATTTTCGCAGCAATATGCGAAACCCAACCTTTGTAGGTCAGATTATGATCGCCGATAAATTGGCGTTTACAGGTTTTGCAAAGATAGTTTTGTTTTTT
>NZ_CDOI01000128.1 GCF_000827555.1 Capnocytophaga canis | reverse complement strand
CTTGACGGCCTTCACTCAATTCGCCCTATAGTGAGTCGTATTACGTCGCGCTCACTGGCCGTCGTTTTACAACGTCGTGACTGGGAAAACCCTGGCGTTACCCAACTTAATCGCCTTGCAGCACATCCCCCTTTCGCCAGCTGGCGTAATAGCGAAGAGGCCCGCACCGAAACGCCCTTCCCAACAGTTGCGCAGCCTGAATGGCGAATGGGAGCGCCCTGTAGCGGCCACTCAACCCTATCTCGGTCTATTCTTTTGATTTATAAGGGATTTTGCCGATTTCGGCCTATTGGTTA
>NZ_CDOI01000127.1 GCF_000827555.1 Capnocytophaga canis | reverse complement strand
ATTGGGAATAACATACCCCCCACTGTGATTAAGACTGGCACTGTCCTAATGCTTTCTTCAATAGGTTTGGCTCATGTGTGATTCCCTCTGGCAAACTTATAGAGGACAAGCAGAATAAACCAATTCAAGGTCGTTGTAGCTGAAGGCCTGGCCTGCCTGACAGTTAATTATGAGCATGTCTTGCCCTTCATGGTGGATATTCACAGCTGAAAGTGGTATTGGCATTTTTTTCTGAGGACACAACGAGGAAATCTGATAAATACGGCCACCTGAAGTCTAGCTCGGAGTTAACAATTTACCACGTTTAGAGCGGCCGCGATATCCTGCAGATGCATCCAGTACTAGTATGGCCC
>NZ_CDOI01000126.1 GCF_000827555.1 Capnocytophaga canis | reverse complement strand
AACACGGCTTGGGGTAGCGTATCTCCTGAAAATCAAACCCTTAATGCAGGTCAAACGGCAAAAGTAACAGCCACGCCCGTAGCACCGCACAAATTCAAACATTGGATAAACACGGCTACTCAAGCAGTGGTTTCTACCCAAGCGGAGTATAGCTTTACCGTAAACGAAAATAGCAGTCTTACCGCTGTTTTTGAGGAGGGTGTTTCTACTTACAAGGTAACAGCTAAGAGCAACAATACGGCTTGGGGTAGCGTATCTCCTGAAAATCAAACCCTTAATGCAGGTCAAACGGCAAAAGTAACAGCTACGCCCGTAGCACCACACAAATTCAAACATTGGGTAAACACGGCTACTCAAGCGGTGGTTTCTACCCAAGCGGAGTATAGCTTTACCGTAAACGAAAATAGCAG
>NZ_CDOI01000125.1 GCF_000827555.1 Capnocytophaga canis | reverse complement strand
GTCAGGGGGGCGGAGCCTATGGAAAAACGCCAGCAACGCGGCCTTTTTACGGTTCCTGGCCTTTTGCTGGCCTTTTGCTCATTAGGCACCCCAGGCTTTACCCGAACGACCGAGCGCAGCGAGTCAGTGAGCGAGGAAGCGGAGAGCGCCCAATACGCAAGGAAACAGCTATGACCATGTTAATGCAGCTGGCACGACAGGTTTCCCGACTGGAAAGCGGGCAGTGAAGTGAAGGCCCATGAGGCCAGTTAATTAAGCGGCCGCGATATCCTGCAGATGCATCCAGTACTAGTATGGCCC
>NZ_CDOI01000124.1 GCF_000827555.1 Capnocytophaga canis | reverse complement strand
TTACAGATAAAAACTTTTCTTGGCACGAGTGAAAATGCGGTGAAATCACAGATTTATGTAGCTTTGATTTGCTATCTTCTGTTGGAATTGATTAAGCGATTTTACAGCGATAAAAAGACGGCATTTAGTAATTTTTGCGAGAAAATAAGGGTCTGTCTGATGCACTATCTGACGCTGAATTATGTTTGCAACGAACTGAAACCCACCGTAAAAAAAAGTGAAAAAACCACCTGAAAACACACTCTTTGACAGAGATAATTCCGCACAACAAACAAGTCTGCCCCTATAAATAAAGGGTTGACAAGGGATTTTATGACGTTTTCAAAAAACTTTCGGACGGCTGTGAATTTTATAATATGTATATTTTTAAGAGTTATTCCTTCAAATATTTTTCGGGAATATATTTTTTGCCTTTCAAATCAATGAAGTATTGATAATCATCTTGATATACGAGAATATATAGCCTTGCTTTTGTTCTATTTTCAGTGTTTTGTGTGTCAATTTCTTCTTTTGAGGTATGTCTGAAATCTAAAAAATGCAACTGCTTTTGAGGTTCGATAACCCATTGCATTGTGGTAAGGTCAATAACTCCCATTGTATTATTTATAGATTCCGCAATGGCGTATCCTAATCGTTTCTGCTTTATTTCCTTGATGAACAGAGTTTTTGTATCACTCGAAATACTCGTAAAATGGCTGTATTCTTCTCCTTTTTTCTTGGTCAGAAACCAAATATTATCTTTTGCATATGCGTTTTGCTCAATCGTTTCGTATTCAAACTCAAAAGAAGGCAAAGGTTTGTCTTTTGCATTAACAATTCCCATCATAGAATTTTCTTTTGATAACTTTCGAGCTAAAACATAGGTATTTTCGTTATGAGTAATGATGTCAACATATTCAAAATTCTTGTTGTTGGGAGTTGCTTTTTTGGGTTTTTCCTCAACATAAATGGTCTTTATCTCTGTTTTTACTTCCTCTATGTTTAGGTCACCAATTGGATGTAGAGAAGCATATTTTTTGTAAGGTTTCAGTTCTAAGCCACTTGTAGGGTGATATTCAAACTCAAAAAATCCGTTGTGAGAATAAAAATTCCCTTTTATTTTTGGAGTAGAAAGCTCCCCTTGTATTAAGATTGGACTGCCTGAAGGCGGAACGATTTCTTCCATTGTTTCTGCATCAATGTATCCTGTGTCAAATCCTCGTTGGAAATACAAAATATTGCCAATGGTGTTCGCATCGTAGTCTTTAAAGAAGTCTTTTATCTTATTTTGGGCAAATGTTTCTGGAGTTAGGTTTTCTTCTTGGTTGTCAAACTCTTTCGGAAGGAATTTTTTTCCGCTGAAGTCCATATAAAAATCTCTTGAATAGCTATCTGTACTTATCAGAATACGATATTTTGCCCGATTTTTAATATCGTGCCGATTAACCTTCTTGTCGGTGTCCATAATTAAGTCTTTGAAAACCAATTTGTTTTGTGGGGGAATAACCCATTCCATTTTTACCAAATCCACAACAGCATAATTTTCTTTATTAATGTTTTTGGCTATTCCGTAGCCGAAAATTTCTGTTAAAGCAGAAATATCATCAGGAACTTGATTTTTCAATTTCTCATCTCCTGACATATTGATAAAGCCTATTACTTTATCCTCACTCATTGCTGAATCTTTAACTTTAAGCCAAACGTCATTTTCATTGGAAGCATATTTGTTTACATCAATCCACGAATGTTTGTAATTAAAATGCTCTGAAATATTACCTTGTTGGTCTATGATAGCATACAAATATCCATCTTCAACTTTTTTACATACAATTAAATAGTATTTTCCTTTATACCTAAAAATATCATTATCTCGAAAATAGTTACAACTTTCATATTCTTTGGCGAAAAATACAGTTCTGTTTTTTATCTGAAACCCTTTTGATAACTTATCTGAAGGTACAAATTCATATTTTGGTTTCTTATAAGGAGGAGAATGTAAAACACAACTGTAATTTATTTCTTCTTTAGTTGAAATTTTCCAATTGTTGTCAATCGAAAATGTGTAATAATGCTCATCAAATGCACTATAAATCACTTTTCCTCTAATCGGAGAAAAACTTTCAATGTAAATACTGGTATGAATTGGCTTAACGAGGGTTTGCATCGTTTTCTTATTCATAAGTCCTAATTTTCTATCCACATAAAAGGGAAGAATATCATTAGGATTTGTATTTTTACAATTGGTAAAAAGTTCCTCAAGTTCTTTGCGTACCTCTTCCTCAGTTTGTGAAAAAACACAGAATGAAGTTAAAAACAAAATCATTAAATATATCTTTCTCATAGTTGTTTGTTTTGTTTGATTGTTTTAAAGGTCGTAGAAATTAATAGAGATGTTTTATACTTGACATCTAAATATTTCCTAAGTGTGGAGTTCCTGTACTTTGTATGCCTGTTAATATCCTTGCCATATTACTATTTTTAATCGTTTTTTATTCTTTTTGATTCATCTTCAGAAAAGCCAAAATTACAAAAACATTTTTATACTTATCAATTTAAACTTCGCTTTAATGCCCCCTTCAAATTACACTTCTTCAAATCAATTTGTTTTAATGCTCGAATATGTTATCAAAAAGCAAAAGGTTTAAAGCAAACGCTTTAAACCTTTTGTTATTTGATTTGTTTTTATTTCAGCCAATCATAGCCTTTTTCTTCAAGTTCGAGAGCGAGTTCTTTTCCGCCCGACTTCACGATTTTTCCATCGGCAAGTACGTGAACATAATCCGGAACGATGTACTCCAACAAACGCTGATAGTGTGTGATAACAATTACCGCATTGTTTTGGCTTTTTAGTTTGTTTACTCCATTTGCCACGATACGAAGAGCGTCGATATCCAATCCGGAGTCTGTTTCGTCCAATATTGCGACTTTTGGCTCAAGCATTGCCATTTGGAAGATTTCGTTACGTTTCTTTTCTCCCCCTGAAAAGCCTTCGTTAAGCGAACGAGATAAGAAATCTTTGTTGATTTCCAAAAGTTCAGCTTTCTCGCGGATTTTCTTTAGAAGCTCAGCTGCAGGCATTTCCTCTTCGCCACGAGCTTTTCTCGCTTCGTTTACTGCAGTTTTTATGAAGTTTGTAACGGAAATTCCGGGGATTTCCACAGGATATTGAAAGGACATAAATATTCCCTTGTGAGCTCTTTCTTCGGGAGCGTCTTCCAAAATGCTTTCTCCTTCCAAAATGATATCTCCCTCAGTAACTTCAAAGTTTTCATTGCCCGAAATCACTGCCGAAAGCGTGGATTTTCCTGCTCCGTTAGGTCCCATAATGGCGTGAACCTCACCTGCTTTTACATTCAGGTTGATGCCTTTTAAAATTTCTTTATCCTCCACAGAGGCGTGTAAGTTCTTTATCTCTAACATTTTATATATTGATTTTTTAATTTATTTTCTATTTTAATTTAGGTGTACTTCCACTGCAGCAGGGAATATCCTTTCAGGGTCAAAGAAAGTAGCACAGCTATTGACAAGGTGTTGAACATCAGATTGTAGCATTCCTTTAAAAACTTGTTTATTATTCACTACAACAGTGACTTCTTTGCTGAAATCCACCAAATTTTGGTTCAAATAAACAACAAATTTTCCTTTCTGCAAAGGAATATGCGTTTTTTGATATTTCGTGAATAGGTTCCAACGAGGACTTCTTTCAATTCCCTGATAAGTAACTTCATCAACATTGATACTTACCTTGTTATCAACGATGTCCATCGTGTAACGCACGCGTTCTGCTCCACGTTCTTTGATAGCAATGTTATAAAATCCTTTTCGATAGATGCCGTCCATCGGGAAATCCTCCCAAACTACTTTTTTCGGATGCGGATTACGTGTATATTGCTTTAGCCAAGGTGTCGTAGGGCGATAGTCTATTCCGTGTCCTGCGTTAGGAATTAACTCAATATGATGTACAAATCCCTGAGGGTCTTCGGCTTTAAACTTTTCAAATTCTTCTTTAGCATATCGAGTAAATAAATCTCGATGAAACATATTATCTTTTGCTCCTGTTCGTAGTGAAAAAGCAATATTTCGGCAGTTTTCTACCGGAGCGTTGATAAGAGGTTCACCTCCTGCCATCGGACCTGCTCCCGCTAAATAATCAGCATAAAAAGAAGCTAATCGCTGACTTCCGTAACCTCCTTCAGATATTCCGAAGAAATACACTCTATTAGCGTCTACTTTCCCTGAAAGAAAAGCCAATCGGAGTAGTTTCTCCCAAGCAAATTGTTTTGCCTTTTGCCACCAACGATATAGTTCGCCCGTATTGGGAATTTGCGGAATGAAATAGGCAGATGGAGCATCATCAAAGCGTTGTGCAAGAATCTTTCCGTTAGCCCACTCCTGATGTTTATCGCCCGACCCGTGCATATACACAAAAAGCGGATACCCTTTTTCAGGTTGATTGCCTTTGGAAGCCCAATAGAAAGGCATTATAGCATTTGCCTCCAAGTTAGCAGGAAGTTGCCAACGATTGCCTTGAGTAGCGTTGGTAAGAGGAGCTAAATCTCCTAACTTCTCTTCAGAAAAACTTTGGTTTGCTTCTTTCCAACTTTGCCAAATTTCTTGTTGCGTATGGGCTATTTCAGTAAGCGACAAGGTTTTCCCTTCTTGAAAAGACGTCGTTTTACCCGATAGGTGTTCTACGAAAAATTGTTTGACCTTTTCTTTGGATATATTCCCTTTCGGGGCTTCTTGCTCCGGCTTAGGGATTTCTTGTTCTTTTGAGGGGTCAGTATGTTCTGCTTTGCTGCAAGATGTACTTACCAAAGCCCAAAGTGTGATGAATAAAAATGCTTGTTTCATAAATCGTTATGTTTGTAATAGTAATTATATGTCAGTTATTTTTGGTTTTATTTAATGTGTGATGTTACCTTTCTTTGTTTGGAAAATATTGTGTACGGGCGTATTGCAATACGCCCCTACAGGAAAATATCTCATATCATATTGCTCTACGAAATGTACGGGCGTATTGCAATACGCCCCTACGGGAAACATCTTATATCGTATTACTTTAAACAATGTACGGGCGAAAAATATTTCGCCCCTACATTTTTTTGTTTTGTACCACCTTGCGGACTTACCTTTTATCCTCAATACCGAATTCTCGCCACTGACTTTGCTGATAATCCATCTTGGCTCTTTTCCGAGCAACCGATTGTTTGTCGGTAAGCAGCTTGAGTTGCTTGTCGAACTCCTCAGTTTTCGATTTTAAATCGGCTTTGAGCTTCTCTTGTTCGCTGTTTAGGGTTTCGACTTTGTTCTTTAAGGCTTCCAACTCATCGATAAAAGCCTCATCAATCCCTGCGGGTAGATTATCCTTGTGATTTCTAAGCCCGTCAATCATTAACTTTACAGATTTGATGTTTTCTGCATACGATTTCCTTGCCATAATAATTCGATTTTAATGGTTAATATTCCGTTTAAGCCTTCCACCTTTGTTATCCATTAGTTTTTGGGCTATTCCATTAAAACACAAGCAAATATCGAGCCAAATTAACATTCAAAACACCTTTTAACATTTCGTTTTATTCACCAAACTACGCTCCGTCAAATAGATGTTGTAGACTACTTTTATTTTTTAATTATTTTTCAGAAGGAATGGTGTTTTATTATGGTTGTACAACATACATTCTTTTTGAACATAAACAACATTTAGGTTAAAAATCAATTTCTTCTGTTGCTTTTAATAAAATCTCTATCTGTTCTTTGCATTGCTCTAAAAACTTATTACTTTTTACAATATCGCTTTCCCATTTTTCAATAGATAAATTATCCATATCATTCCAGAAAGGATACCAATCGGTTTGTCTGCATTCGGAAATTCCTAAGAGATTTAAATTTTGATACAGTTTGTCTTTATTGTCATTAGAAATTCTATACTCTTTAGGATTATTACATATCCCGTAATAATAAGCATTCCTCTCGGCATTAAAGCTTATCCAGCATTTACCTATCCATTCATTTTTCCAGAGTTGAAATTTTATATGGCTTTCACTACTTCCTTTGTAATTATATATTAACCCCTTTTTTGCTGCATATTTTTCCATTTCGGGATTAAAATACTTCTCTGCAAGATAATCATAAGTCTTAGAGTAATTTTCATAAATAGTTTTTGCAGCTTTTAGATTTCCAATTTCTGATAAAACTTCTGTTATTTCTTCCTGATTTTTAGTATTCATATCTTGATGAGTTAATTTTTTTAAATGATTAATGTATTGCACTATTGTTTCCCTAACCAAAGGATATCGAGAAGTAATCTCAACACATTTTTCCAACCATTCTATAATAGTTTCTTTATATGAAATAGGTGTATATGGGACTCCACAACTGCTATTTTTATCGGCTTCATTCCCCAAAAGTGTTAAATAAAGTATTTGGTACTTTTTGAATCTATTCTGAGCATATTTATCATATCGACTTAATTGTCTTTCTCCATCCCTTGCATAAATCTTATTCTCAATGATGATGGCGTCATTTGCATTTTGTATTAGAATATCAATGCGTCCTTCTCGGATTGAATACTCTGTAAAAACACTTGAATTATTGCAATCAAAGTCATTTATAATGAAATCATTTCCTAATATTTCAATGAAACATTCAAGTAATTTGCTTTTTAGTCCGTGTGTACCGTTAGGATTTAAAAGTTCCGCAATGATTTTAGAATGAGTGTTTTCATAATGATCAACTCCACATATTTGAAATATATTAAATCTACCACCTGTAGCATCTAATATTTCTGCATTTTTATTGTTAATGACAGCTATCTGTCGTAATAAATTTTTAATAGAATACATTTGTTATTGACGTATGGTTGTAATGTTAATTTTACTATTTCAAAAATAATCTATTCCTTATAAAAAATATTTCATATCATATTACTCTACATAATTTACAGGCGAAATATCTTTCGCCCCTACAAGAAAATATTTTGTACTATTAGGGATATTGTCCATCCCTTTAGGGAAACACTCCATCCCTTTAGGGAAATACTTTGTACCATTAGGGATATTGTTCATCCCTTTAGGGAAATGCCTTGTACCATTAGGGATATTGTTCATCCCTTATAGAAAAACAAAATATTTTGATGAAATACACTTTATCTCTATAGGGAAATGCTTTATATTACATTATTTTAAACGATGTAAAGGTGTATTGCAATACACCCCTACTGTATTAACGCCTTGTTATGGTTATTTTCTGTGAAAAATAGCTTGAAACTTGGCTTTTTCATCTTTCTTTTTGAAAAAGATTATTGGGTGTCGAGCCTCTCGACCTATCCGACGCTTCCTTCCAAAGAGATTTCCAATAATTTCTGAGCTTCTACGGCAAATTCCATTGGGAGTTTGTTTAAAACCTCCTTGCTGAAGCCGTTTACAATTAGGGCGATGGCTTTTTCCGTGTCGATACCGCGTTGGTTGCAGTAGAAAATTTGGTCTTCCCCGATTTTTGAAGTTGTGGCTTCGTGTTCTATTTGAGCAGTTTTGTTTTTTGCTTCGATGTACGGGAAGGTATGAGCTCCGCACTCGTTGCCCATCAAAAGGGAATCACATTGCGAGAAGTTTCGTGCATTCTCTGCATTCGGACTAACTTTCACCAATCCTCGATAAGAATTCTGCGATTGTCCGGCAGAAATCCCTTTTGAAATGATTGTTGAACGGGTGTTTTTCCCTAAGTGAATCATTTTTGTCCCTGTATCCGCCTGTTGGAAGTGATTGGTTACGGCGATGGAGTAAAATTCCCCAATCGAATTATCACCTTTGAGCACACACGATGGATATTTCCACGTCACTGCGGAACCTGTCTCAACCTGCGTCCAAGATATTTTAGCGTTCTTTTCACATAGTCCGCGTTTGGTTACAAAATTGAAAACCCCTCCTTTACCATCTTTATCCCCTGGGAACCAATTCTGAACGGTTGAGTATTTTATCTCGGCATTGTCCAAAGCTATCAGCTCCACCACGGCAGCGTGTAATTGGTTTTCGTCACGTTGCGGAGCAGTACATCCCTCAAGATAAGACACGTAGCTACCTTCATCGGCAATGACCAAAGTACGCTCGAACTGCCCTGTACCTGCCTGATTGATTCGGAAATAGGTAGAAAGTTCCATCGGACAACGAACGCCTTTGGGTACATAACAGAAAGACCCATCGGAAAATACCGCCGAGTTCAGGGCAGCATAGAAATTGTCGGTTTTAGGTACGACAGAGCCGATGTATTTTTTCACCAATTCGGGGTGTTCTTGAATGGCTTCGGAGATAGAACAGAAGATGATTCCTTTTTCTGCCAACGTCTTTTTGAAAGTTGTTGCCACCGAAACGGAATCCATCACGATGTCCATCGCAACAGGGGCAACGCCTGTTAAACGTTTCTGCTCTTCGATGGAAATACCCAATTTGTTAAAAGTTTCAAGAAGTTTTGGGTCTACTTCATCTAAACTTTCGTATTGAGGTTTCTGCTTGGGTGCGGAATAATACGAAATGTCTTGGAAATCTGGTTTTTCGTATTTTACATTTGCCCATTCGGGTTCTTCCATTTCTTTCCAAATGCGGAAGGCTTCGAGTCGCCAATTGGTCATCCACTCAGGCTCGTTTTTCTTTTTGGAAATCGCAATTACAATTTCCTCATTGAGCCCCTTTGGGAATGTCTCGGCTTCGATATCGGTATAAAAACCATAGGCATACTCCTTGGTTTGTAGTTCGTCACGTAAATCGTCTTCTGTGTATTTTGCCATTTTTCTTTGATTAAAAAATTAAATGATTAAAAGATTAAAAAATTAAATAAGGAGAGAATCAATCCTATTAGGTTTAATCAATTATTTGCTTCGTTTATTATCATTATTTTTTAAATAATCAATAAATTTCGAAAGCTGAACGGATATCTCTCTGCAATGCTCTTTTAAATCTTCTGTATTGATGTGGTAAATTTCGTTACAAATATTAAGCATATTTCTTACTTCTGCACAACTTCCCTTTGCATATTTCAAAAATCGTACAAATTGTGCGTTGTTATTATATTCTGAACCTTCTGCAATATTATTTGAAATAGATAAAACAGCACGTTTCATCTGATTAGAAAATTCAAATTCATTTTTCAAATGTTGATGATTTAACAATTCAAAGACTTTTTGGGTTAGAGCTAAAGTTTCTTTATAGACTCTAAAACTTTCAAACTCCTGTGCCATAATTTTTTTTAATTATTTAATCTTTAAATCTTTGAATGAATAATAATCTTACAACGAAAAACTCTCTCCGCAGCCACAAGTTCTGTTAGCGTTGGGATTGTTGAATACAAAGCCTTTTCCGTTAAGTCCACCCGAATATTCAAGAATTGTACCTACTAAATAGAGAAAACTTTTTTTGTTTACAGCAATGCGTATTCCGTTGTTTTCGAATATTTTATCGTCGGCGTCAGTGGTTTTATCGAATTTGAGTTCGTAGGAAAGTCCGCTACAACCACCGCTTTTTACGCCCACACGTACAAAATCGGTTGTAGGGTCGAAATTATCATCTTCCATTAAGGAAATTAGTTTCTTTTTTGCTTGTTCAGATACTTGAATCATTGTGTTTTACGTTTTGATTACTTTCTAAAAAAAGCTAAATATATGATATATATCAGGTTTTGTCGGCAAAAATAGCACATATAATTCAAATACCAACATATATACAATTAAATTATACGTATGTTGGTATAAGATTTTCTTATTATTAGTCCGTAAGTGGTTGAAAAATAGTTAGAATTTCGTTGAAAGCTATTTTGAAATGGCATCTAACAAACTGCGAACTTTATCACTATTCCAATTTGCAATTCGTTCGCTTTTTGCTCGGACAACTCCGTGTTTGTCAATGATATATCCCGAAGGTATTTTTTCTGCATCAAAAGGCATTTTCTCACCTATGATTAAATAAGTGACTTTAAAGTTATAACCTCTCTTGGACATTAATTCTTCTACCGGAGAAGGTAATTCATTGGTAATTATATAGAAATCAACTTTCTCTTTGTAGTCATTGTAGAGCTTTTGTATGCCAGATAAATCGGCAACACTCGTAACTCTCCACGATGACCAGAAATAAACAAAGGAAGGTTTCTTTCCTTCTGACTGAGAAAAGTTGAACTCTTTATTATCCCGGTCTTTTAATTTCCAATCAAAGTCAATTTTATATTGTTCATTGGCAGGAAGAACCTCAACAGAGCTGGAAAATATCCGTTGTAGAATTATCTTACTTTCATATCCCAAAGGAGTTACAAAAAAAGCGAGAACTAATAAAATCAGTCCGAGGTTCAAAACAGTTCTTAGTTTCATTTATATACAAAATTTATGTGGACAAAGATATGAAATATGTAACTATTTATGCAATCTACCTACTGAAAGTTTTCATAGGATGATTTTTATATTATCTGAGTACAATGCAGAAACGACAATCCCTTATAGTTTATAGGGAATTGTCGTTTCTTTTTATGTTTATTTAGTGAGATTACTCGTAAATTGCTTGAATTCCTGGAAGTACTAACCCTTCAAGACTTTCTAACATGGCACCTCCACCTGTAGAAACATAGCTTACTTTGTTCTCAAAACCAAATTGTTTCACAGCTGCTACTGAATCTCCACCTCCCACAAGTGAGAAAGCTCCTTTTTTGGTAGCCTCATCAATGAAATTACCTATTTCGATAGTTCCTTTAGCAAATGTAGGCATTTCGAAAACTCCTACTGGCCCATTCCAAAGGATTGTTTTTGACTTTAATATAACCTCTTTAAAATTAGCTAAACTTTTTGTACCTGCGTCTAATCCTTGCCATCCGTCAGGAATGTTGGTAATATCCACTTCTTGTGTTTTAGCATCATTGCTGAAATCATCAGCTGCAACCACGTCTACGGGTAGATGTACTTCAACTCCTTTGCTTTTCGCTTTTGCTAAAATATCTAATGCTAATTGCAATTTATCATCTTCGCATATAGAATTTCCTACTTTACCTCCTTGTGCTTTAATGAATGTATATGCCATACCTCCACCGATAATCAAGTGGTTTACTTTATCCAAGATATTTTCGATGATGGTTATTTTTGAAGACACTTTCGAACCTCCTAAAATAGCAGTTACAGGTTTTTCTCCTGATTTCATCACTTTATCAATACTTTCGATTTCTTTAGCTAATAAATATCCGAAGCATTTGTTATTCGGAAAGAATTTTGCAACGATTGTGGTCGATGCATGAGCTCGGTGTGCTGTTCCAAAAGCGTCGTTTACGTAAATATCTCCCAATTTTGCCAATTTGCTAGAAAACTCTTCGTTTCCTTTTTCTTCTTCAGCATAGAAACGTAGGTTTTCAAGCAAAAGAATACTTCCAGCAGGAAGACTTGCAACCACTTTTTCTACTTTTTCACCTACACAGTCGTCAACAAATTGAACAGATTTTCCTAATACTTTAGAAACTTCATCCACAATATGTCTGAGTGAGTATTTGTCATTTCTTTCTCCTTTTGGACGACCTAAGTGGCTCATTAAAACTACACTACCTCCATCTTTCAATATTTTTTCGATGGTTGGTTTTGCTGCCTCGATACGCGTTGTATCAGTTACTTTAAAATTCTCGTCTAAAGGCACGTTGAAATCCACACGGATCAACGCTTTTTTGTCTTTGAAATTAAAATTGTCTATGGTTTTCATCGTATGTAATGAATTATAATTATATTTTTTAAAGCCTCAAAGTTACAAATTTCTAAAAAGAAAAACAACTTTATGGTTCTGAAAGTTTTAAGCTACATCTTTTTGGGAGGGTAAAATATTGTTCATCAATAACATATCTTTGTCAACATCTAACTTTACTATTAAGAAGTACTATAAATTTACATGTATGCGAAAAAACAAATAGAACCAGAAAAATTGTGATCTTTAGCAAAATAATGATTTGGACTGTAAACATATATGCTTTTTTTAATTATCTTTGTGCCTTAAGATTTTGAAATAAAAAATTCTTTTGATATTGTGAGTCTCCAAACTTTATTTGGCGATTACTTTATTTTATAGAAATTATACACAAAAAACTTGACATGAACATAACCGAAGAAAACAGAAAATGGTTGGATGATTTGCAGTTACCACATCCGTTGGTGATTGCTGGACCTTGTAGTGCTGAAACTGAAGAGCAAGTGCTAAGCATCGCTTGGGAATTGAAAAACACTAAAGTATCTTTCTTTAGAGCAGGTATTTGGAAACCTCGTACACGTCCTGGTATGTTTGAAGGAGTTGGGGCTTTAGGTTTGAAGTGGTTGCAAAGAGTAAAGCAAGAAACGGGTATGAAAGTAGCTACTGAAGTAGCCAACAAAGACCATGTAAAACTTGCCTTAGAGCATGATATTGATATGCTTTGGATAGGGGCTCGTTCCACCGTAAGTCCTTTTATTATTCAAGAAATTGCTGATGAGTTAAGGAATACGGATAAAATTATTTTAGTTAAGAATCCAGTGAATCCAGATTTACCATTATGGATTGGAGCTTTAGAGCGTTTGCAACGCGCAGGTGTTAAGAACTTAGGTGTTATCCATCGAGGGTTTTCTACGTACGAAAAAACAAAATACAGAAATATCCCAGAATGGCAAATAGCAATTGAATTGCAGAACAAATTTCCTGATCTTCCGTTGCTTTGTGACCCTTCGCATATTACGGGGAATCGTGAGATGATTTTTGATGTATCGCAAACTGCTTTAGATCTCAACTTTGATGGGTTGATGATTGAAACACACATTTCTCCAGATCAAGCATGGAGTGATGCGGCTCAGCAAGTTACCCCAAAAAAACTAACGGAAATCATTAAGCAATTGCAGGTTCGCAAGAAAACAACCTCGGAAGAAGATTATCAAAACACTTTAACCGAATTACGATCAAACATTGATGTTATTGACGATCAACTGCTTGACCTTCTCAAGAAACGTATGACCTTTTCCGACAGTATTGGGAAGTTAAAACGTGAGAAAAACGTAGCGGTACTTCAAAACTCTCGTTGGTACACCATTTTAGGAAAGATGATTGTCGAAGGACAGCAACGAGGATTGAGTGAAGAATTTATCTCAAAAATATACAAAGCCATCCATCAAGAGTCAATCAATCGACAAGAGAAAATAGTTAATAGTTAGACAAATCAACTGTAGAGACGCAAAAGCTGTGTCTCTACAGGTCGAATTTCGCCTTTTTACTTCCTTCATACATCTTGTAATTGAGAAGTTTGCTTTCTAACTTCCCATTAAAAAGCTTTATTTTTCGGGATGGACGTAATCCTACGAATTTTAATGCTTCTAAATTTGAAGTGATGAACCAAGCGTCGGTGTTTGGATATTTGTTTTTAAGCGTGTTCCCAATTGATTCGTAAAATTTTTGTACATCAATATGTAACCGTTCATTGTACGGAGGATTGAATGCTATAAATAAAGGCCTCTTTTTATCTTCTTTTTCAGTTTCAAAGAAATTTTTCTGACGAATTTCGATATAATCCGACAGGTTCGCATTTTTTAGATTTTCCTTAGCTTTCGCCACTGCCGATGGAGCTTTGTCATAGCCAACTAATTGGTAATTGAACTCTCTCGTTTTTTTTAGGCTACTGTCGAAAATCTTTTCAAACAAATCAGCATCATAGTCGTTCCATTTCTCAAACGCGAATTCACGACGATGGATATTAGGAGGGATATTGCAGGCGATCATAGCTGCTTCAATTAAAAATGTACCACTGCCGCACATCGGATCCAGAAAATCAGATTGGCCTTGCCAACCACTCAATAATAAAATTCCAGCGGCAAGTACCTCGTTGATGGGAGCTATATTGGTTGCCGAGCGATAACCTCGATGGTGTAACGAAGCCCCTGAACTGTCCAATGAAACGGTAACTTCATTTTTTTGAATATGTATATGTAGTTGTAAATCAGGGTGTAATGTGTCTACATTTGGGCGTTTCCCTATTTTTTCACGAAATCTATCTACTATGGCATCTTTAGCTCGTAGACCAACATATTGAGAATGATTGAACATGTCCGTTTGTAAGGTAACAGAAATAGCAAACGTTTGATTAACAGAGAAATATCTCTCCCATTGAAAATCATACAGTTTCTGATAGTAGTCTTTCTCTGTTCGGATAAAAAATTTAGTAATTGGCTTCAAAACTTTTAAGGCAGTTCTCAAACACAAATTAGCTTTATACATGAATCCTTTATCTCCTTCAAAAGATACTACACGAACTCCTTTTTCAACGTTTGTAGCTCCTAAATTCCGAAGCTCATCAGCTAAAATATCTTCAAAACCAAAAAAAGTTTTGGCTAACATTCTATAATTTTTTTCCATAGTAACAAAAAACAGATGGCAAATATAGGAATAATATGCCTAATTATGAATTATAAATTATGGTTGTTCTATTAGTTTGGACAAAATGTCTAAAAAAGTAGCACGTGGAATTTCTTTAGCCCCCATTTTTTCCAAGTATTCACTGTGAATTTGACAATCGACTAATTCAATTTCGGGATGTTCTTGCAAGAAGACAATGAAGCCATACTGAGAAGCATTGTTTCGTTTGCTAAACATACTTTCTCCACAAAAAATCCCGTTCAATTTAATGCCATAAAGTCCCCCAACAAGTTCCTCATTTTCCCAAACTTCAACCGAATAGGCAAACCCTTGATGGTGGAGTTCGATGTAGGCTTCAATTATTTCAGGATGAATCCATGTGCTATCTTGACCTTTGCGTGAAATACTGGCACATTGAGTGATAATTTCTTTAAAGTGTTGATTGTAAGTCACTTTGTAAGGTTTCTTTTTTAGTAACTTTCTCATGTTTTTAGAAACATGTAACTCTTTTGGGAAAAGTACAAATCGTGGATCGGGTGACCACCATAGAATGGGTTCTTCGTCACTATACCAAGGGAAAATTCCTTTGCGATAGGCTTCGAGTAGTCGTTTACAGGTCAGATTTCCTCCAAAGGCTACTATGCCTTCTACCGCTTTTTCAACTGATGGGAAAGGGGTGTTTTCGTATAAAAAAGTGAGTTCCATTGATTAATTTCAAATTGGATAGAGAAATATAAAAAAGCAATATAACCAATTGATTATATTGCTTTTATATTTTACAATAGCATACGCTTTTTTTTCATTATACTTCCTCTTGATCTTTCAAATGTTGGATGTACTGAGCGCGTTGCAATTGACTTCTTCTTTTTACAGAAGGTTTTGTAAAATGTTGTCTTTCACGAAGTTGACGCACAACTCCTGTTCTGTCAAATTTTCTTTTATAGCGTTTTAAAGCTTTATCAATGCTTTCTCCGTCTTTAATTGGTATTATTAACATAGTCTATACACCTCCTCTCATTTAGGGTTGCAAATATGCAACTTATTTTCGAATCTCGCAAATTAAATGTATTTTTTTATTGTAAGAGAACATATAAAAGAATTAAAACGTTTCCTTCGATGAGAAAATTACATAGTATGCACAATTTTATCCACCAAAACGTATGCCTAAGGATAATGGATATTCTTTCACTGGATTGTTTCGGAATAGTGGAACTAAATTATATTTGGCATAGAATACCGAAGATCTGTAACCGAAGTGAGCAGAAATTCCATATATCCAGTCATTTACATGGAAATTCCCTTTGTTTACATCACGAACTCCTCCATTTTCTTGGTAACACAACACTTGTTTGGAATTTAAAAGTACACCTACGTATGCCCCTATTCCTGCACGAAAGTTTCTTTTATAGGGATAATACGTTTTCCCATTTTTCTCATAGCTTGGCGTTAAGTCAATTTCCAAATTTACAGGTAGAGTCAAATAAAAGTTTTTAAATTTTGATTTATTTAGTGAAGTTCGGAATGGTTCAATGGTGGTTGTACCATCACTATTGGCTACAAAGTAATCGTTGTTCTTCATTTTTAATTTGTTCATCACCCATGATACACCATAATTTAGATGAAGTAAATTACTGTTTTTAAACACCCTAACATTTCGAGAATAACCAATCTCAACCGATTTTGACCCCCATACTCTGAATTTATCCCCTCCAAAGTTTTCACTACCATTTAGCGTGTGGAATCCCAAAGCAAAGTTAAATCCTCCTTTGGACGTACGGTAACGGTTGTATATTCTTACAATTTGACTTTTCTCTGCTCTTTCTCCTGTGGCTTTAATGTAGTAGATTTCATCGTTTATCACAATTTTTTCGTGAGTATCCTTTTTTTGGGTTTCTTCCACTGGTTTTTCTATCAATGAATCTAATTTAGCAAGGGCTTTCATATAGGCTTCACTGTTTACAATTGAATCCGTTGTGATGGTTTTAGATCTTAAAATGGTAATGAGTTTTTCCCTTTCTAAGGCTGTTTTAGTTTGTATGTTCCTACGGCTTTCTTCGGCGATTTGTCTTCGCAATCGTTCGCCTTCATCTTTGGACACTTCTTTCTTGTCCACCATATCATCAATCAAAACAAGTTTTTGTTTTAACAGTTTTTTCTCAGCCGTAATAACAGAGTCTATGGCTTGTTTTGCTTGTTCAATAGCTTGATTTTCTTTTTTTTGAGCTTTTAAACTCCCTAAACATAAAAGAGTAATTGTTATTAAAATTGTGTTTTTCATTGGTATATATTTTTTAGATTAATCATTAGAAAGTGCGTATTTCAATTTGTCATATTCGGTAGAAACTTTGTCGAAAAATTGTTTTATACGGTCTTTAAAAGTTTCTTTATCAGACTCTTGTAACATTGTGTCGACATTGATTTTTGATTCAACGTATTGGTCAATATTTATTTCTGTTGAGGCAATTAACAGCAATTCTTCGGCAGAAATATTTTGAAAGTTCATCGCCTGATAGATACTATCTACTTTACTCTCAAAGGATACATCTTGATTGAGCAGTGCGATCATCTTATCTGCTGACACATCATTCAACACCTCATCTATATAAGCATCTAATTCCTTATCTCTTTGATTTTTAATAGAAGAATTAGTCTTTTTGGAGGAATTACTATCTTGAATAACAATAGCTTTTTGAGATATTACATCAAATGTTTCTTTCAGGTTTTCTGGCTGATTTTTTATCTCATTCTCTAACTTTACCCCTGATTTAACAATCTGATTTTCAATAATTTGATTTTCAGAAAATGGTTTCATAAACCATAATCCTACAGCAATTAGTATCGTTAAACAACCTGCGAGGGCATAGTATCTTGTTTTTCGCATAGTAGATGCCTGTTGTTGATCAAGCTGTTGTTCTAATTCACTCCACAAATCGCGTTTGGGAGTGATAGTTCGGTTCTTAAAAGTTTCTTTTATATTTTTTTTCAGATGATTTTCCATTGTGAATTGTTTTTTTGTTTAATTTTTCTTTCAATAACTTTTTAGCATATGCCAATTGCGATTTTGATGTTCCAACAGAAATGCCTAACTCGTTGGAAATATCTTTATGATCATAATCTTCAAATACATACAAGCTGAAAACAAGACGACATCCGACAGGCAATTCATCAATAAATGATTGAATATATTCCTCTTCAAATTGATGGTTACTACTTAATTCATCTAAAGAATCTAAAGAATCATCCCATTCGGAATACGTTACTTTTTGAATTTTACTCCTTTGAAAATCAACACATTCATTTACAATAATTTTTCGCATCCATGCAAAAAAGTGTTGTTTTTCTTCGTAGGCATGTAAATGAGTAAGTATTTTAAAAAAGGCTTTTACTAAAATATCTTCAGCAAAATGTTCATCTTTGATGTATAGTCGGCAGATGCTCAATAAAGTAGGAGCATAAGCGTCATAGAGTTGTTTTTGAGCCAAACGGTCATTTTGCTTAGCACGTTCGATGACATGTCGCTGTTCGAATGCTATATTGATGGTTTTCGCCATAAGTTCATTTGCTTTTCTATCCATATAAACGAAATCTCCTTTCCAGAGGTTGGAAAGGAGTGTATTTTTTTTAAAAATTTTTCTGTTGTAAAAAGATGATACCAAAGGTAATTTACGAAAATAAATTCCACGAAATTCCCAAACGTAAAATAACATCACGATAGGGTTGCTGTGGTGCTGAATAGTAATTATATTGTGGGTTTTTAAAAACTCTGTCCATCAAAAAGGGATTGAAATGTTCTATCATAAAGTATATCCGCATGGTTCGCACTTTTGCATTCAAAAAGAAATCGACCATTGGAAAACCTCCCGTTTTTTCAGTGGTTTGCACTTCAAATTCTGCTAAAAGAGGGTTGTAACGATTGGAATAATATTTCGTGAAGTAATTTAATCCCAAACCTGTTTCTAAGTACATCGCTTTATTAAATAAATCCGAAGCGTAGTAGAAGGCATTGCGTGTAACAAAGTTAGGAACGTTCAATACTAAGTCATTCTGAACTACATTCTGGTAAAGAACTGTATTGTCTAATCGGAATTTTCTAAAAGCGAATTCTTTTTCTAATTTGACTTTCAGATATTGTATATTCCCCGAATATTGTACAGGAACCGATTGCTCCCGTTCATCTCTCTGAGCGGGTTGGAGTTGAAAGAAAGTGTAATTGTTTATGTTTGAAATACTTACGGAAGCATTTCCCCATTGAGTTTTTAAATCTCCGTACAAACTTTGCCTATTTTCTTTGCCAAAAGAACCGTAATTATCCCAATTATAGTTCTTATAATCACTTTGGTACAATAAAAAATTGAAATTAGGCATTGTCGAATGGAGGCTTATTCCAGCTGTGATTCCATTTTTTTTATCAAAATTATAGGATAGTTTTCCGTGCAATTTGGTTCCCGTCATTTTACCCACAAATGTCTGTTCCCCTTCAGCATCAATTACAAATCCAGCTACTTTTTTATTCCATTGCATGGCTAAACTTAGATCGGTATCCTTAATTTGATAGCGTTGCAGTACTCCCGATTTGTAAAAAGCATTACGGAAAAAATAATTATAGAAATAAGCATTCCCGTACACGAATGTTTTTCCCAGATAAGGCAACTCAAGTTCAGCACCCACGGTGTTAATCATCTTTTGTAACTGCATTCGGTCGTTGATATTAGCAGACACATAAGATTCTCCAAAAAACTCACTTGCTGAGGCTTGGTTAAATTTGTAGTATTCGGTTTCGTACAAAAACCGATGACGCAAACGAATCTGCTTGTAGGAAGCTAACGAATCCCGATTGCGTAAAAAAGCGTAATCCTGTTGAAAAAAATAACGTTTACTTTCACGTAGATTGGTAGCTTCCGACAGATTCACATCCATTACAGCTCTATTCCTGAATTGCTTGTCGGCAGATTCGAACTGCTCCAAGGAAGTAATCCCTCCATTTTCTTGACTTTCAATATCATGTCCTGCATAATGGGCAAAGAGAGTATATTTCTTATTCGGAGATATGTAGGAGCCTCCTATTCTGAGATTTCCATTGCTAACCAAAATCTGCTGATATTTTCCCAAAGAACGCAGTCCTCTGTATCCAATAAAAACATTAATATTTGGTTTTAAATTTACTGAAAATAAAGCGTTTGCCATCTGTCCTTGTTCCATTCCTGAACGGTAAGAAAGTTCGGTCAAAGGGGTGGGTAATAGATAATATTTTATATCTTCAGTAGTAAGATAAAGTTGTTTTTTAGCTTCAGCACCCATAGAAGCAAGATAGTCCTGCTGAATATGGTCGTAAACCATTGTATTATAAGGTTGTGCCATATTTGAGAAAGGCATTTTTCCAAATATATCTTTCTGCCAAACATTACTTTTATAGTATTTCTTTATGGATAAAGTAGTATCGACGGCTATAGTATCACGCATATAGCTGATTATTTTATAGTCGTTTGCTGTGAAAGTAATACTGTCTTTCTTTTTGGTAGAACGCATTGATTTAAAGGTAATTCCTTCGTTTTTTGTTTTATCTTCCTGAGCCATAAGTTCAAAAGATAGCAAGAAAACCAAAAAGACATATACGTATGTTAGTTTCATATTTTTCTCATAATTTAAAATAATTTTCCTTGTACATTCGGATTTACCTTACCTAAATGTTTATATGCCAAATCGGTAACCTCTCTACCACGAGGTGTTCTCACGATGAATCCCTCTTGAATGAGGAATGGTTCATAAACCTCTTCGATAGTTTCAGGACTTTCCGAAACAGCTGTAGCTAAGGTAGTTATACCTACAGGCCCTCCTTTGAACTTATCTATTAGAGTAGCAAGTATTTTATTATCCATTTCGTCCAAACCATGAGCATCAACATTAAGAGCTTTTAATCCAAAGCGGGTGATTTCCATATCAATTTTTCCGTTACCTTTGATTTGGGCAAAATCTCGGATTCGACGCAGCAACGCATTGGCAATACGTGGAGTTCCTCTACTTCGACTTGCTAATTCAATAGCAGCTTCCGTTGAAATGGGCACTTTCAAAATCGAAGCACTTCGTTGGACGATGTCAGCAAGTAGTTCGGTAGTGTAGTATTGCAATCGGCTTTGAATACCAAAACGAGCTCGCATCGGAGCGGTAAGTAATCCCGAACGTGTGGTTGCTCCTACCAAAGTAAAAGGGTTCAAGTTAATTTGTACTGTTCGAGCATTAGGCCCTGATTCTATCATTATATCAATTTTGTAATCCTCCATAGCGGAATAGAGGTATTCCTCAACTATGGGACTCAATCGGTGAATTTCGTCAATGAACAACACATCACGTTCTTGTAAATTTGTTAGAAGTCCTGCCAAATCACCTGGTTTGTCGAGTACAGGCCCTGAAGTAATTTTGATGCCCACACCCAACTCATTAGCTAAAATATGAGCCAAAGTGGTTTTTCCCAAGCCAGGAGGACCGTGAAAAAGAGTATGATCAAGAGCCTCTCCTCGCATATTAGCTGCTTTTACAAATACAGTAAGGTTCTCCAAAATAGCTTCTTGTCCCGCAAAATCGTCAAACGACAACGGACGTAAAGCTCGTTCAATATCCAACTCTTGAGCCGAATAGTTTTCTTTATTTGGATTCAAATTTTTATTCATTTTTTGAACTATTGTGTTTTTGTAGCTATAAAATGATTTTTTTCTTATTTGCTCTATTCCTCTTCTTTTCTTCCGAGAACCTTATTTATCAACTCTTTAAACGTATTAAAATCAACATTATAGGTAATACCTGTTCCGTAAACATACCCAATTCTGTCCACCAAGTACTCTTGCCATTCGTTTTCTCGTACAAACACCTTAGCTGTCAAATTTCCTTGGGGGTTCAGTTGGAATATTACTTCTCCATTTCCTGCTACGGCAGTGCGTTTCACCCCTCCAACAGGAATACCTACTTTCCCGTTAAAGAGAACTCTATCAGTAATTTGTGTAGAAATCGTAAATCCTAATCGGTCGTCATTGGTAATTTCAGAAGAGCTATCAACCATTCCTGCTTCGTAAGAAACACCTAAATTTAGCTTATTGTCCTCATCCGACAGCAACTGATTGAAAAGCCCCGCTGCTGTTTCAAATAAGTTATAGGCTACCAAACGATTATCCGTATTCCGCTCACTCATAAAGGAACCTTGAGCTAAAAGTGAAAAGGCTTGTAGTTGTTTTCTGTCCTTATCTTCCAAACGATAATTAAGTTCCGATACCAAACCTTGCCCACTATCAGGGAAAGCAATGTCAAAAACGGGTTCTGGTTGCATCAACTCTCCTTCGAGACTGATAATGACCTGAGTAGCTATCTTTCGATTGTATTGCGAAGATTCCAACAACACTCCTGGATTGGCATTCAAAGTATAGGCAGCTTTCAAATTTCGCAACACGGCTTTTAGCGGATCACCACTCCATGAAATTGAACCTCCAGGAAGCACGGTAAATCGTTTATCAATCAGATTTTCAAATTTAAAATTGTAATACCCCGAATAGGTAATAAAGTCACCCCACATGTTGAACTTACCATTAGTATTGATTTCAATAAGTAAGGTTCCGGCACCTGTTCCCACTAAGTTACTTCCTGTTTTTTTATCTAAAATAATTTCAACCTCAGTTGATGGTAACACGTCCATTTCAAAACGTAGTTCAAGCCCTTTAACCGACTCCAAAACACGTTCCTTTTTCACCTTCGGATTTTCTTTTTCAATAAAAGTAATGAAAGAATCGTCCCCTACACTTTCCATATCACTCAATGGAATTTTAAACTGTGTCCCCTCTTGGGTAACCGCTTTGACCGAAATCACTAACTCATCTAACGCTCCACGAATGGATGCATTTCCGTTAATGAATCCCGTTCCGTAGAAAAGGGCATCATCGGTGTAGCCTGTGTTTAAAACTAAGAATTTATCACCTAATGTTTTGATGTTCAAATCAAAAAACCAGTCCGACAACTTATTATGACGTATGCTACCATTGAGTAACGCTTGGGTTTTATGTGCTGTATCGGTAAGTGTCCAATCATCAATTTCGAAAGTTTGATTTCTAATAAAAATTTTTGCTTTATCGTTGATATCAGCATTCAAATTCAGATATGTAATTCCAACTCCTCCCTTCTCAATAGCAAGTTCTCCGTTCATCGTAGGATTTTCAATACTTCCTTCAATTTTTATATCTCCCACCAAACTTCCTCGTAGATCATAGAAAATACCCTCCAAAAACGGATTGAAAGGAGCTAAATTGAACTGTCTAAAATGGGCATCAACATCTACAAAAGTACCTTTGTTAGAATCAAGCTTAATATCTCCATTCATTTGGAAACCTTGTGTTTTTCCATTTACAAAATGAGCATTGAGTTTGAAAGCAGAAAGATCCGCATTTCCGAAAATACTAGCTTCTAAATCTCCATAGTCATAACCGTTCAAACGAAAATTTCGGATAAACACATCCGATGATGGATAATACAGTTTTCCTTTTTGCACCAGCGACAAGTGACCGTTGAGAGTTCCTTGCAGATTTAATCCTTTAAGTTCGGGTAACACCTTATCAAGCGACACATTGTTTGCCACTGTGTGTAGTTGTTTATACTCATCAGTTAACACACCACTAAGATTAACATGCTGGTTACGGTGAGCGATTCTAAAATTATGAATCTTAATGGTATCCGCTTTACGGTCGATAGTCACCTTGTTTGTTCCTTCAGCATTTTCACGATTGATAAACCATTGATTGCCTCTGAAATTGATTTCTGACTTTTTAAATTCGATACTCGATTCCTGTTTCTCATTTAAGGTATAGAAGAAATTTAACTGATAATTGTCTTTTTCTGACTCACCTCCGTTAAATTCGGAACGGAAAAACAAAGTATCATTGACCACACGGCTAATGAGGTTAAAATCCTTTATGTCATAAATTCCTAAATCTAATTTTCCAACTTCAAAAAAGGCATTATAGAGCGTATTTTGGTTATCTACCGTAAGTTTCAACCCATCTGCTTGATAATCAAAGGCATTAATTTCAGGCGATTTCAGTTGCATTTTAAAACTTCCATCATCAGGAACAATTTTTCCTTTGAGAGTGGTATTTTTTCCAATTTTCAACTCTGGTACAAAAACTTCTACGATTTTATTGTAAATACTAAAGTTGAAGTCTATGTACTGATTTTCATCAATTTTATATGGATTGTAGTGCATGTAAACGCTTCCCAAAGCATTTTGGATGATTTTTTTCATCTCCGCCATTTTGTACTTTCCACGAATACTTCCGCTAATAATATCAGTTGAATTTATTTTGATTTCTTTCTCTCCTGTATCATAAATGGTAGAAGTAATATCAAAATCATTGAAAGTAAAAATATTATGTGAATTTTCATATACTGCATTTTCAAAGCTAACCTTCCCTACAATGTCATCAACTTCAATTCCTTGTATGTCTATATGTACCCTTCCTTTTAGTTTTGAAATCGTATCACTTTCGGATACCTTGAGCTGGTACAAATCCGCCTTTTGAATGTCTGCTTTGAAAGCAAAGGTAGGTTTTATAGATGAGAAATCAGCTAATCCTCCAAATTTCATATTCAAATTAGGGTCATTAGCTACTACCAAACCATTGAACAATTGCTTAGTTAATTTTCCCTCAATATTTATTTTTTTGTAGTCATATCCATTAAATCGTAAAGAATTTATCTTTCCATACGCATTCATTTCCATGGTTTTAAAGTCGGTTCCTTTACCTTGAACTACCAAATCAGCCGACAAATTCCCTAAAATACGTTGCTTTATTAAAGCCCCTATGTTGAATGCTTGTGTTGAAATTCGCCCTTCATATGCTAAATTTTCCGTTTGCTCCAAGTTGCTAAATTTTCCTTCAAAAGTTGCATTTCCTCGTTGCGAAGTCATCCTTAGGTTAGCATCCAGATGCGAAGTGCCATATACAAAATCTCCCGTAAGTGAAAACATTCCTAAATTCTGCAATTCCACAGGTATATTTTGTCCTAATTCCACAGGCATCAGAGTTGCCAAATCATTATAAATAGATTCGAAATTCACTCCCTTGCCTTGAATAATGATTTTTTTATCTTCTCGTAATAGGTTTTCAAAGGATAAATTTCCTCCAATGAGCGTATTCTGGTACGTAATATTTCCTTGATCTATTACAAATTTATTCAAGGTTCCTTTAAAATGTAAATCATTAACTATTAATGATTTACCTGCTCCAAATCCATCGTAAAAAGTATTCAAATCACGAGTCGAAATGGTCGCTTTAGGAAGTTCTACATCTAACACCACTTTATCAGCAAAATCACCAAAGCCTCCTTCATGAGGGTATATTTTCAATGTACCTTCAACTGTTGTTTTTTCGGTTTTGAGAATCATATCTTTAGCCTGTACCAAAGTATTGGTGTAGAAAAAAGAAGTTTGTAGATCGCTAACTTTCAATGATTTATCAAATATAAAACTTCCTTGTTCCATATCAAAGAACACATTAGCTCCTAACAACTGGAAATCCTTAAGTTTCATATTGAGGTTTTCAGCTTGGAACAGTATTGGATTTTCTTGATTTTCATCGGAAATATAGCAATGGCTCCCATTCAACCGTATGGTTTTTGCTTTCATTACAAAATCGCCTGAACTGGGTTCTCCTGAATCAAATTTTGATACAAATACCTCTAAATTTGACAAAGTATCTCCCTTGTGGGTTTTCATATGAAAAACCAAATCATCTGCTTCAATATCACCAAAGTACAAATCACCTTTAATCCATTGTCTAACATTTAAAATCGACGTTTGTAGCTGTTTGGTTGCAATAAGTGTATCAGCACGAAAATCTTTAATCAAGACCCCCTTAACAGCTACATCTCCATTGTATTTCAGATGAATTTTCTCGATTTGTATGTCTACATCAAAATCTTGGTTAAGCCTGTTAACAACCTTTTGGGCTATGAATGTTTGAGTTACTGGCAATGCCAACAAAAGTAATAGAACCCCAAAAAATAAAAGGGTTATCCACATTACTCGGAACGCTATTTTACGAAATCTTTTGATAACTTGAAGTTTTTAATTACAAATGTTGCAAATATACGTAAATGGTTCGCTTTGAACAAATTTTTTTTGAAGGTGTTACATTGACTACATTCAACCCTCAAGTGTAACATCATAAAAACATCTCCTCAGATAACAGTTATCATGAGGAGATGGAAATCAAAGTCTAACAATAAAGACTTGTCTATGAAAGAAAAATCAATTATAACAACGCTTTACATCGGAATGAACCGTTAGTTACTTTTTTGGTTACACTACCGTCATCACTTTTTGCGTTAAATTCGAATGTACCTTCAACTATCTTTGCTTTTTCATCGAATTTTTTGATGGTTATTGTTCCATCTGCCAAACTAGTAAATCTGTCATTTCCAAAAGTTACGCCTCCCAAGGCTAATTCTTCTCCCCAAAATTTAAATACACCTTCTTTGGCAGGTGCTGTAAGTGCAAAAACAAATTCGTTACCTTTCACACCATTTACGCTAATAATTCCCGCAGAAACTGTATAGGAACAAAAAGTTGCTCCTGTAACTTCATGTTTTTTGCCGTCAACTTCTGCTTTTACGTAATAATCAGAACTTCCAGACTCGCCCGTGTTGTCAGAATCATCTTTTTTACATCCCACAACAGCTACGACTACTGCCAGTAGGAAAAAACTAAATTTTAAATAATTTTTCATATGCTTCATTTTTTTATTACATTGTGTTTTAAATCTTTTTAGCATAATTTTTTAAGAAACATCTCCTTAAGGTATTATTATTTAATGATAAAAAACCGAAAGGAGATGTTAGTCTAACTATAAGAACTTGTTGAGAAATTTACTAAAAAGCATATCTAAGACCTACATGAACTCCAAGAGAAGACCCTGTTCTAATGGTGTATTTCACTGTGCTGAAAAGATCCAAGTTTGAGGATAAAGCGTAAGACATACCTGCTCCAACATTCACTCCGAAATTCCCTCCACTAAACTCGTATTTAACTCCTAAGATTTCCGAACTTGATTTAAAATAATTGTATCCAACCCCTGCTAAACCAAAAAACTTAAAAGTATCTTTGTCGTAGAAGTAGTAATGACCATTGGCATTGAACTCTAACCCAAGGGAATTTACTCCCTCAACTTTATCTAACATAAGATACCCTACATCAGGAGCTACCGTGAGTTTGTCCATAATCCCAATCTCAGCATTCACACCGATTATGGGATTTTTTCCCTCTACATCAAACCCTCCGTGGATACCAATTTTAGTTTGTGCTTGAGCAACCATTCCAAACCCTAAAACAAGGGCTACAATTAAAGCAACTTTTTTCATTTTCTTCTTTTTTTAATTAAACAACTTATTTATAACATTTTTAAAATTCAAGTATTTGACTTATTGTTTTTTAGCTTAAAACTACGGTTTTAACTTTGACACATCTTGTTGTTTACAACGAAATGAACCGTTAGTAACTTTCTTTGTAATATCTCCGTTCGTTCCAACAAACTGAAAAGTTCCTTCAATCACTTTTGCGTCCTTGTCGTATTTTGTGATAATTAAACTTCCATCGGTTGAATCCGTATATCCTCCATAAACTCCATCAATATAAACAGTTCCGAAAGATACTATGTTATCAGAAAATTTATATGTACCCACTTCCATCGAAGGAATCATGAAAGCATATTTGTCACCTCCTGTTATCGTAACTCCGAAGCCTGTATCAATAAAAAAACAATATTCACCTGAAGCTTCGTGTTCCACACCTCCTACTTGTGCTTTTACATAGAATTCAGAAGTGTTTGAATCATCCTTTTTACAGCTTACAACTATTAAAATTGCTGTTAACAAAATAAAGCTAAATTTTAATTTATTTTTCATATATAATTCATTATTAATTTTATACTTAATCCAAAACTTACTACAATTACCTAAACGTTAGTTTTATTACTTCATTTTAGTTAATTTTATCTTTATTTTCACACTACAAAGGAATAATTTTTCTTTTAAAACAGCAAATATTGCATAAAAATAGAAATGTTAAAATTTACGCGAACGGTCAAAATTCAAACGTGAACGGTATTTTTTTTGCACGAACGGTCAAAAATATCACCTGAACTGTTTAAAAAAATAACAAAACTTTAACATCTGTATTTGCTAAATTCTACTTGTGTAAACATGTCTTTCCGTAATAACTCAATCAAAATTTAAGTGCTATTGAAATTCAATTTTCAAAAAAAACTCTTGTTTATCCATTCTTAATCTGATAGCTAAGGATAAGTAACAATTTCTTTTGTGTTTTTTCAGAAATTCAAATTTTATATTTTTTTTAAGTGATTATCTCCGAAAAAACAGTATATTTGCCGTTTCATAGTAATAGAAATTATTAAAAATAAATGACACAGAATAAAGAGATTACATCTAATCAACTAATTAGTAATATTATCGAAGGTATTGAAAAAGTAAAAGGAACGGATATTACTATTATGGATTTACGCGAAATAGAGAACTCTGTTTGCGATTATTTCGTTTTATGTAACGGTTCCTCAAACACCCAAGTGAGTGCTATTTCGGGAGCAGTACAACGAGTTGTAAGTCAAGCTGAGGGACATGTAAAACCATGGCATGTGGAAGGAGAGATGAATGCAGAATGGATATTGATTGACTATGTAGATGTTGTGGTACATATCTTCCAAAAAAGAATCCGTGAGCATTACGATATTGAAGGATTGTGGGGAGATGCTAAATTTTTAAATATAGAAACTAACTATTAATATGGCAGAGAACAAAACAAACAAACCTAAATTTTCAGCCTATTGGGTATACGCCTTACTTATAGTGATTTTATTAGGATTCAATTTCTATTCGGGAGGTAGTTTTTGGATGCAACCCAAAGAAATTCCACAGGCGAAATTTGAAGACTTTTTGCGTAACGGAGATGTTTTAAAGATAACCATCGTCAATCGTAAAGAAGCTAATGTTTATTTGACCGATGAAGCATTGAAAAAAGAAGAACATAAGGATGTACGTCCGAGTGGAAATATGCTATCACAAACAACGAGTGCAAAGAATGAAAGTCCGCAATATCGTTTTGAATTGGGTGATTTGAGCAATTTTGAAAACCGTTTTGACCAGATTGTTCAAGAAAACAATTTAACAACCACTCGTGAAAATAAAACACAACAGAACGTGTTTTCTGATTTTTTAGTTACACTATTACCATTTATTCTTATCGTGGGGTTGTGGATTTTTTTTATGCGACGAATGGCCGGAGGCGGTGGAGGTGGACAATTGTTCAGTATCGGAAAATCAAAGGCTCGTCTTTTTGATGAAAAAAGAGAAGTTCGCGTAACATTCCAAGATGTAGCAGGTTTGGAAGGTGCTAAAGAAGAGGTTCAAGAAATAGTTGATTTCCTTAAAAATCCAGATAAATACACCTCTTTGGGAGGAAAAATTCCAAAAGGTGCTTTATTGGTAGGGCCTCCGGGTACGGGAAAGACCCTTTTAGCAAAAGCCGTAGCGGGTGAAGCCCAAGTGCCGTTCTTTTCACTTTCAGGGTCTGATTTCGTTGAGATGTTTGTAGGAGTGGGAGCCTCACGAGTACGTGACCTGTTCAAACAAGCTAAAGAAAAATCACCTGCAATTATTTTTATTGACGAAATTGACGCTATTGGACGTGCCCGAGGGAAAAACAATTTTACAGGAGCAAATGATGAAAGAGAAAACACTCTAAATCAATTACTAACGGAGATGGATGGCTTTGGAACGCATACCAATGTAATCGTGTTAGCAGCAACGAACCGAGCTGATATCTTAGATAAAGCATTGATGCGTGCAGGGCGTTTTGACCGACAAATCTATGTTGATTTACCAAACTTAAACGAACGAAAGCAGATTTTTGAAGTACATCTACGTCCAATTAAGAAAGCTGAAACCTTAGAAATAGATTTTTTAGCTAAGCAAACACCAGGATTTTCAGGTGCCGACATTGCAAATGTATGCAACGAAGCAGCTTTGATTGCGGCTCGTAAAGGTAAAACAGCTGTGGGAAAACAAGATTTCTTAGATGCTGTTGATAGGATTGTTGGTGGTCTAGAGAAAAAAAGTAAAATGATTACCGATGAAGAACGTAGAACCATCGCTTTCCACGAGGCAGGGCATGCTACGGTTAGTTGGTTGTTGAAATATGCTGCCCCTTTAGTTAAAGTAACTATCGTTCCGCGAGGGCAGTCGTTAGGAGCTGCTTGGTATTTACCTGAAGAGCGACAAATTATCAGAACCGAACAGATTTTAGACGAAATGTGTGCAGCTTTGGGAGGACGTGCCGCCGAAAAGATAATTTTCGACAAAATTTCAACAGGAGCGCTGAGTGATTTGGAAAAGGTAACCAAACAAGCTCGAGCTATGGTAACCATCTATGGATTGAACGATAAGGTAGGAAATCTGACCTATTATGATTCATCAGGGCAATCGGAATACGGCTTTACCAAACCATATAGCGAAAAAACGGCTCATGTAATTGATGAAGAGATTTCAAAAATTATTGAAAATCAATATGAAAGAGCTATTCAAATTCTTTCAGAAAATAAAGATAAGCTGATTAGTTTAGCCAACTTATTGCTCGAAAGAGAAGTCATTTTCAAGGAAGATTTGGAGGATATCTTCGGAAAAAGAGCCTATGAAAAGGAAGAGGAATTAACTGAAAAAATAGAAGCAAAGGTAGATGACTCAAATTCTTTGACAACATAAATTATTTAATTCGTAAAAAAATGATAAAAACTTGATTGTTATTTTGAAAACAATCAAGTTTTTTTGTAACTTTACCCCATTCTATGTATAAAGAATAAAGAAAGATTTTTATTAACTCTACCATACAGAAATTAAGTGTCGTGCTTTTTAATAACTAACGACGGTAGAGTTTTGGGTAATAATAATAAACATCTGAAATACAATAAGTTTAGATGAATTTTTTAAAGAAAATATTTGGTAAACGCAGTAGTGAACCGAATTTGGGTGAGGAAAAGATTGTAGCTACTAATGTACTGTCGGGAGATAACCTACCTGCAGATGAGCAATTTGCAATCAACTTTACCCAAAATGGGGGTAAATTCATTTATTGCACCTCAGAATTAGAAATACAGCATTTTTTCAGAAATATTTTAATGGAAATAGGTGTATATGTGAAAATCAGTACGCCCAACGAGTCACTCGTAGATTTTTTTGAAGAGCATCAATCACTTTTCACAGATGATGTTGAAACAGCGAATGTGTATCTGACAACCTGTGAATATTTAATCACATCGATGGGAGGTATAATGCTCTCTTCCAATCAGTTGAGACAGCGAAGAACAAGTGAACTTCCTGAAATATTTATCGTCTTGGCTAAAACCAGCCAAATGGTGAAAAGCATTGATGAGGGAATGCGTGGTATCAATTTGAAATATCCGAAACAAAAACCAACAGGGTTGGTCACTTTGCGTAGTTTTGACGAAAACAGAACAGCAAATGATGTAATGAACTATGGAGGAAGCTATAAGAAAACCTACCTCATCTTGTTAGAAGATTTACCAATTTAAAAGGAACTCATTGTGAACGAACTATTTAAAAGAACTGCTACAGGAATTATCTACATACTCTTTTTGTTATCGGCAATCATGTTAGATGAGGGGGCTTTTGACTTCTTGTTTTTGTCTTTTGGATTAGTATGTATGTACGAATTCAAAAAACTTATTCGACTTCAAGGATTGCACGTCTATCTGATATTCTTATTTTTTTGGTGGCTATTCATTCATTTGCAGGTAAGTGTTTTCTCAATTTATATACTGTTGCTATTTACTATTATAGCCAATGTGTACTTGACTATCATGCTCTTCTATGGAAAAACTCCTCTACGCTACGCTCCTTACTCTCATAAGTTGATTATTAGTATGTTGTATATTGGTGCAGGATGTGTTTTTATTCCATTAATATACAAGCACGAGTGCATAAAATCATATTCCGTCGGTGAGGCTCAATTGACAATGATTGGTATTTTGTGTATCATTTGGGCAAGTGACAGTTTTGCTTATTTAACGGGGAAAAACTTTGGGAAACATAAGTTGTTTGAAAAGATATCCCCAAAAAAAACAGTTGAAGGATTCGTAGGAGGACTCATCGGAGCTATCCTAACCGCCTATGTAATTTCAATTTACAGTAATAAAGAGATTTGGAGTTGGATTGTGCTGGCTATTGTGTTAGTTACCACTGGAACTGTTGGTGATTTGGTTGAATCAAGTTTCAAACGTGTTGCTAAAGTGAAAGACAGCGGTCGAATTCTTCCAGGACACGGCGGGCTTTTAGACCGTTTGGATAGTCTTATTTTTGCCTCTCCATTTGCTTTCTTTGTATTGCAAATTCTATATTATTTCTCTTAAAAATCATATTCTTGCTAAAAAATTAAATGATAATACATTTTTATAAATTTCAAGGTACAGGCAATGACTTTGTGATGATTGATAATCGTAATTCAGATTTTCCCAAGGAAAATACTTCATTAGTTGCCTCATTGTGTCATCGGCACTTTGGTATTGGTGCAGACGGACTAATTCTGCTAGAAAATGATGAAAAATACGATTTTCGCATGATTTACTACAATTCAGATGGAAAAGAAAGTACGATGTGTGGCAACGGAGGACGATGTATTGTGGCGTTTGCTAAATTATTGAAAATCATCAATAATAAAACTATTTTTATTGCTATTGATGGGGAACATTATGCCGAAATCAATAATGAAAATCAAGTGAAATTGCAGATGAAAGACGTTGATGTTATTCGAAAGGAAGAGTCATATACTTTTTTAGATACAGGTTCGCCACATCACGTTCAATTAGCTGAAAATGTCAATAATATGGATGTGAAATCAGAAGGAGCGTCCATTCGCTATGGACAATTGTACAAGGATAAAGGTGGAGCTAATGTCAACTTTGTAACTCCTTTAGGAAATGAAAAATTTGCTGTACGCACCTACGAGCGGGGGGTTGAAGACGAGACTTACTCTTGTGGTACGGGTGCTACGGCTGTTGCAATTGCCATGTATCACCAAGAAAAAACAAAGGAGAGAGACGTACACCTGCAAACCCTTGGGGGAGATTTAAGGGTTTCGTTTGATGTTGAAAACGGAGTATATACAAACGTATTTCTGATTGGACAGGCTACTTTTGTTTTTGAAGGTAAAGTAGAAATGTAATTAAAGTTAAGCTTCGTCAAGCGTAAAAGAGAAAAAAGTGTTTAAATTTATACATAAAAGATGAATTGTATTTCAGACGAGTTGTATTTGTTACGGGCGTTAGAACCAGAAGATATTGACTTTTTGTATGAACTTGAAAATCAAGAAAGTTTATGGGAAGTTAGTCAAACACAATTGCCTTTTTCTCGGTATCTTCTGAAAGAATACATTCAAAATGCAACACAGGACATTTATGAAGCGAAACAGTTTCGTTACGTCATTTCTTCCTCTGATAGAGAGCCTTTTGGATGTGTTGACCTCTATGATTTTGATCCTAAGAACAAACGAGCTTGTGTTGGAATCGCCATTTTAGAAAAATACCAACGCCAAGGTAAAGGAGAATATGCTCTTGCTAAATTATTGAATTACAGTAAAGTAAATCTTCATTTACATCAATTAATTGCATATATCCCTGTGGACAACATTCCAAGCATACATCTTTTTGAAAAACTTGGTTTTGTTTCTCATGGCATAAAAAAAGATTGGATTTTTTCTAACGGAACATTTAAAGATGTGTTGATTTTTCAGCGAATTCTGTAGCTAAATCGAAATCTATACTTTACTTCATTTTTTTTTTTTTTTTTTTTTTTTTTTTTTTTTTTTT
>NZ_CDOI01000123.1 GCF_000827555.1 Capnocytophaga canis | reverse complement strand
CCTACAAACGCCACTAACAAAACCGTAACGTGGACAAGTGGAAACACCTCCATTGCTACTGTTAGTTCCAGCGGAAAAGTAACGGGAGTAGCTTCTGGAACTGTTTATATTACAGCTACTACCGAAGATGGCGGGAAAACTGCTACTTGTAAAGTAAGCGTAACGACTCCTATAATTCAGGTAACAAGCATAAACATACAACCCGGAACCGCTACAGTAACTGTGGGTGGAGAACAACAGCTAACGGCTAATGTGTTACCTACAAACGCCACTAACAAAACCGTAACGTGGACAAGTGGAAACACCTCCATTGCTAC
>NZ_CDOI01000122.1 GCF_000827555.1 Capnocytophaga canis | reverse complement strand
TTCCGAGCACAGTGGATTGGTTTGGATGGAGCTCCTCGCAGTGGAGGGATTAGTTATCATGCTCCTCAGGAGCGTTTGCGAAACGTGGGTTTGGGGTACTCGTTGTTCTATGACGCAATAGGCCCACAAACGAACACGAGTTTTATGTTAGATTTCTCGTATACTTTGAATTTTGATAATTCGAAGTTAGCTTTTGGTTTAAAGGGTACAGCAGAGATTTT
>NZ_CDOI01000121.1 GCF_000827555.1 Capnocytophaga canis | reverse complement strand
AAAATCTCTGCTGTACCCTTTAAACCAAAAGCTAACTTCGAATTATCAAAATTCAAAGTATACGAGAAATCTAACATAAAACTCGTATTGGTTTGTGGCCCTATTGCGTCATAGAACAACGAGTACCCCAAACCTACGTTTCGCAAACGCTCCTGAGGAGCATGATAACTAATCCCTCCACTGCGAGGAGCTCCATCCAAACCAATCCACTGTGCTCGGAA
>NZ_CDOI01000120.1 GCF_000827555.1 Capnocytophaga canis | reverse complement strand
GAAGAAATTGGGTGTTAGTTTTGATGAGATTTGTACAGATAATTGGGAAGCTTTTGCGTCTGTTTTTCAAGAATATACACATAAAGCAGGTAAAAAATATACTACTGATATTGAAGGAAACAACACACTTTTGAGACATCGAATACGCCGAGCGGTGAGGAAAACTTGTTGTTTTTCAAAAAAGTTTAAAAACCATATAAAAGCCTTTGAAATTGTGTTTTTCTACAT
>NZ_CDOI01000119.1 GCF_000827555.1 Capnocytophaga canis | reverse complement strand
TCGAGCGGAGTTTATACGTTGACGTATAAGATTTGTGAGAATGGAGCGACCCCTGATAATTGTGATGATGCTACGGTAACGATCACCGTTGAAAACAGCATCGTAGCTGATAACGATGATTTAGGACCGGTAGTATCGGGAGGTACGACTACGCAGACGGTTATTAGTAATGACAAGCTCAATGGTGTACCTGTGGTTATAGGCACAGGAGTAGGTAAGGTAACCCTTACACCAATCATTACCCCAACGGGCATTACGTTGAATGGTGACGGAAAAGTAACGGTAGGAACGAATGTTTCGAGCGGAGTTTATACGTTGACGTATAAGATTTGTGAGAATGGAGCGACCCCTGAT
>NZ_CDOI01000118.1 GCF_000827555.1 Capnocytophaga canis | reverse complement strand
GAATTACTTAAGGCAGAAACTTTTGTTTTTGAGGAAAATGTAAAAATCAAAGTCGTAATAACATCTGACAAAGATGCGAAAAACGTGGCAGGTGCAAATGCATTTGCTCAAGACGACACAGCAGGTATTGCTTTGCGATTTGCTTCTGCTCATTCCTATGCATTGGGTACTGAATTAGAGTTGAATTTGAAAGGTGCTACTCTACGAAAATTCAAGGGTCTACTACAAATTGATGGACTTAAAGCCAGCAACGTTATTAATAAGAAAGCGGATGCAGGGGTGCCTACTCCTAAGACAATTACCATTGCAGAGGCTTTGACAGGAAACTACGAGAGCCAATTGGTGCGTATTGAAAATGCTCAGTTTACGGATGTTTTAAA
>NZ_CDOI01000117.1 GCF_000827555.1 Capnocytophaga canis | reverse complement strand
ACTTTTGGTGTTTTATAAAAAAGTATTACTTTTGCACCCGCTTTGGAAGGCAGTTAGCTATTAGCTTATGGCGTATAGCTTACAGCGCGAAGCGAAAAGTTCAAAAAAAATATTTTGAAAAAAAGTTTGCAAAAGTTTTGGTAGTTTAGAAAAAAGTATTACTTTTGCACCCGCTTTGGAAGGCGGTTAGCTATCAGCTTATAGCATATAGCTTACAGCACAAAGCAAAACGCTCAAAAAAAATATTTTGAAAAAAGTTTGCAAAAGTTTTGGTAGTTTAGAAAAAAGTATTACTTTTGCACCCGCTTTCGAAAAGCAGTTGGTTATTAGCTTATGGCGTATAGCTTACAGCGCGAAGCGAAAAGTTCAAAAAAAAATATTTTGAAAAAAGTTTGGAAGTAAAGATAAAAAGTTATTATCTTTGCACCCGCTTCGAGAGCTAATAGCTGTTAGCTAGTAGCTAAAAGCGAAGAGTAATAAAGTTCATTGAAAAAATTGTTGACAGCACAAGAATAAGATTTAAAGAATTATCCTAAGAGTCGATTACT
>NZ_CDOI01000116.1 GCF_000827555.1 Capnocytophaga canis | reverse complement strand
ATTGCAGGGGATAATGAAGCTCCCATTTTTTCAGGAGAATTACCGAAAGATATTTCGATTACTGAAAATCAGGAAGTGCCAACGCAGGTAAATTTGACCGCTACCGACAATTGTTCTGCTGTTCAAATTGCTAAGAGCCAAGAAAACAAGGTGGAAAACGGAAATAAAGTAATTATTTACCGATGGACAGCAACAGACACTTGTGGAAACGAAACAAAACACAGCCAAACCATTACCATTACTCCTGCACCGGAAATAACCTTTATAAATTTCCTCGCGGATGTGAATTTGTCTTGTGGAAAAGATAAACCCCAAGCAGAAAGCAAATTACAGATTTCCAATTGTGATGGCACTACTGAAATTTCGGTAACCCATACCGACACAGAAACAGGCGATTGCAAAACAGGTAAAACGATTGTA
>NZ_CDOI01000115.1 GCF_000827555.1 Capnocytophaga canis | reverse complement strand
TATAACGGAACGATTCCAAGCATACCTGTAGAGGTAGATCTGACAACATCAGCACTTCCAGAAGGCATAACGGTAAGTCCAACGGGTGATATTCTTGTAAGTAACGCTAAAAGTGGAATATATACCTTTACGTATCAGCTTTGTTCGAAAGTACTTACGGACGTTTGTGATTCGGCGACTGTAACTATAACAGTAAAAAATAGGATAGAAGCCAATGATGACGACAATGGAGATTCTGTA
>NZ_CDOI01000114.1 GCF_000827555.1 Capnocytophaga canis | reverse complement strand
AATATCGACGCTGTTGATGATGATTTTGGAGTTCAAGCTGTAGGAACGACCACCAAGACAGTGTTTGAAAACGACAAGTTGAATGGAGTAGTACCAACGAATGCGACGGTAAGTGTAACCCCAAATAATTTACCAATTGGAGTAACACTTAATTCGGATGGTACGTTAACGATAGGAAATACAGCTTCATCGGGTACACATACGTTTAC
>NZ_CDOI01000113.1 GCF_000827555.1 Capnocytophaga canis | reverse complement strand
AGAAACCCCCTACCACTACCGAAGCTATTGAAGAGCAAACCTATTTTGACTACGGAACATTATTGGTAGCGATGGTAAAATCGGGGGTGGAGTTGGCTTTTGAAGTAATGACCGAATCAGGCATAAAAGCCGAATCAGCATATTATGAATCACTACACGAATTGCCTCTGATTGCCAACACTATAGCTCGTAAAAAATTATACGAAATGAATAAAACCATTTCCGACACTGCCGAATACGGCTGCTATCTGTTTGACCACGAATGCCGACCGCTCATTGCTACCTATATCGACGGATTAGAAAACAATGTAATCGGGCGTCATTTCACTGTCTCAAACCAAATCGACAATATTGATTTAATTCAGGTAAACAAATCCATAGCCTCACACCCCATCGAAGTAATTGGAGCACATTTAAGGGGTTATATGACTGATATGAAGCGAATAAAATAGTTGGAGTTATTTGTTTAATTTTCGTATTCTGTTTTTTCCTTCAGATACCACTTTGATTGATGGCAAACAAAGTCAAGCGTTTTTGGAGCAAACCTAAAAATATCTTGATAAAAATGTCATTGAAAAGCAGGTGGACGAGTTGGTGAAGGCGAAAAAATATACCACAAAAATAAGGTGAGGCTATAGATATCGATACTCATCCTTTTGAAAAAGGATACTTTGGAAAAAGAATAAAGCAGTCTAATCCAAGAGTAGAGGTATATGAATTAAAAATAAACCCTAATGATGAGAGCTTTTATTTATGGAATTCAACTGAAAATCGTTTTGTCCAATTTGAAAATATATCAGAAAATATGTTGCAAGATGGTAAATGCGTATTGGTGCCTAAAAACTCTATTTATAGGATTTATGATAAACCTGAGTTTTTAAGACAAAATATTTTAAAAGAAGCAAGGACACAATTAACAACAGCTCAGCAAAATGGTTTAAAAGTCGAATGGTTAGTTTCAGATGAAATCGCAAAAGAACATCTACAAAGGTTTTTTAATGAAAATAAAATAGATATAATAGTAAAATATTTAGTAGAATGAAAAAAATAGAAGATAATCTTTTTGAAAAATATTATAGTCTAATAGATTATGACAGGTGGTCTATAAATAAAGATTTAATTAAAGATAATTTGATTAAAAAGTCATTAGATAATTTTATTCTGTTAAAGTATTATAGTGAACTTTTTAACGAAATAAATACTTTAAATATTTATTACAATAAATATTTTTGGTATTCAAAAATGAAATTCGACTATATCAATAAATATGGAAAAGATGATTTAAACTTTGAACAGGGACAATTTAAATTAATAGAAGAAGGAGAACAATATGAAAATGTCGATTGGAGTATAATTGAAGATATACATAAACAATTTGAAACTTAGTTGTCATTATCGACAAATATGGTTTTGAGCTGGTTTACAAAAGCATAAACGACATACAAGCCAATGAATTTCACGTAGCCACCTCTATTGATGGCAAACAAAGCCAAGAATTTTTGGAGTAAACCCAAAAAATCTTGATAAAAAAGCCTCTCCTTTAAAAATCTCCAAATTAGCTCCCTAAGGTTGCTTCGAACAATAGATTTTTTCTACACTCCATTCTGACTTTTTTACGCTTTGTCTCTAATACCAATGGAACTTTATAAAAATAACTATAAATCAGAATATTAACGCAAATACAATATATCTAAGTAATAAATTAAAAAAAATCAATTTTATCAAAAAAATATGGAAGTAACAACATACATACCACAAGTTCAAGAAGTACAAAAAGCAATGCTACGGATAAAATCTGTGATAAATACCACACCGCTTTCAAAAAGTGTGCGATTAAGCAATTTATTCGGAGCTGAAATTTATTTTAAAAGAGAAGATTTACAACAAGTACGTTCTTATAAAATACGAGGAGCGTACAACAAAATCAGCTCCCTTTCCGAGCAAGACAAACAACAAGGAATCGTCTGTGCGAGTGCCGGAAATCACGCACAAGGTGTGGCACTTTCTTGCCAAATATTAAATATCAAAGGTGATATTTATATGCCTGTAACTACTCCACAACAAAAAATTGAACAAGTACAAATGTTTGGCGGAGAGAACGTTACCATAGTTTTGGAAGGCGATACTTTTGATGATTCCAACAATGCCGCAATAAAATTTGCAACAGAAAACGCAAAAACGTTCGTCCCTCCTTTTGACGATGAAAAAGTCATTGAAGGACAAGCCACTATTGGGCTAGAAATTCTCGACCAAGCTAACGAACCGATTGATTATGTGTTTGTTCCCATAGGTGGTGGCGGACTTTCAGCAGGGCTTTCTTCCGTATTTAAAACGCTTTCTCCACAAACGAAAATCATTGGAGTTGAACCCTTAGGTGCCCCCTCAATGAAAGAAGCGTTGAAAGCAGGAAAACCTGTGGAACTCACTGAAATTGACAAGTTTGTAGATGGTGCTTCGGTAAAGAAAGTGGGCAGTTTAAATTTTGAAATCTGTAACCGATTTTTAGATGATGTTGTGCTTGTACCCGAGGGAAAAGTATGTCAAACCATCTTGGATCTGTACAACCGCGATGCTATTGTAGTGGAACCTGCAGGGGCGTTATCAATTTCCGCTCTGGATTTCTATAAAGAAAAAATTAAGGGTAAAAAAGTGGTTTGTGTTATCAGCGGAAGCAATAATGACATCACCCGAACGGCAGAAATTAAGGAACGTGCCTTGCTTTATGCCAATTTAAAGCATTATTTCATCGTTCGATTTCCGCAACGTGCCGGTGCATTGAAAGAATTTGTGGTTGAAATACTCGGAAAAACAGATGATATTACCTATTTTGAATACTCCAAAAAGCACAATCGCGAAAACGGACCTGCCGTAGTAGGCATCGAACTTAAAAATGAAGCTGACCTTCAACCACTTATCGACCGGATGAAACAACGCAACTTCTATGGAGATTACCTAAACAACAAACCCGATTTATTTCAGTTTTTAGTGTGATATAGTTAATACGTATATTTAGCGTTGTTAAACTTAAAATCCCCGAATTTTGATTTTTGAAGCAAAATTCGGGGATTTTATAAATAACCTTTTGAAGTTAATAACAAAAGGATTTTTGATTTCAAATTTTATAGTTCTTTAAATACTGCATGCATTAAACGTCTCTTGTCGTTGATAACTTCCTCCAAGGAAATCATGCTCTCAGTACGAGCTACTCCTTCAATTTCATCAATCATATAGATAACCTCTTTGGTGTGTTTTGGATCTCTGGTGCGAATCTTACAAAAAAGGTTGTATTTTCCGGTGGTTACGTGAGCTACGGTTACATAAGGTATTTTTTCCAATCGTTCCAAGACGAATTGTGTTTGATGATTTTTTTCCAGATAAATACCGATGTAGGAGACAAACGTATACCCAAGTCTATCATAATCAACAGTTAAAGTAGAGCCTTTAATGAGTCCTGTTTCCTCCATTTTACGTACACGTACGTGAACTGTTCCTGCGGAGATATCTAACTTTTTAGCGATATCAGTGAAAGGAGTTCGCGTATTTTCAATTAACATATCTAAAATTTGGTGGTCTATTTCATCTAACTTAAATCTGCCCATTTGTATTATAAATTAATTTCACCCGCAAAATAAATATTTTTTTTCATATTCTCAAAATATATAGCAATTTTTTTTCATATAAAATTTATTTATGCAATTTTAAAACCAAAATCACGTAAATTCAATTCTTTTTCTATATCTTTTTTAGAAATGGGTTTTGTGAAGAAATCGGATAATTTTCGTTCTTGATGTCCGTAATGATTTGATAAATCTTCAATCATAGCAATGTAAGGTTCGAAATGAATTTCGTTGTTTTTCAGAGTTTCCTTAAATAAAATTCCAATATGGTTATTATCTCCGTAAAAATCATCACGTATTAAAATATCAAAGAAAAGTTTATCATTTTCAGGAATTGTGAAATATGGTTTATAATATTTTCCGGTAACTTCATTTTGGTTGATATATGCCAAGGCTTCGAGTATGGATAGTGAGATGTATTTTCGAGTTTGTTCTCGTGCATAATCATTTTGGTAATGTCCTGATTCAAAGAGTATTGTAGGGGTTCCTAAGGAAGTATACATATCTCCTGTGCAATTGAGATTAAAGCTATCGTCAAAGCGTCCTACTTGGTTTGGAATTTTTGTCTGTAACATAGCATTCATTACTCCGATAACCTCCATTGCTTTTTTGCGAGTATGGTTTATTTCACGAGCTCCGTTGTAAGAAGGTGCTAAGAATGAGACCGTTGCGGGATTTTGAGTTTTCCCTGCACTGAAAATAGTACGTTGATCGTGTAAATTGAAACAAAAATCGGGCTGTACCAATTTATATGCTTTTCTAAGGCACTGGCTTTCGGGTTGAGACAAATCGTAAGCATCCCGATTCAAATCAATTTCATTGGCATTCATCCGATTGTAAACTTCAGCTCCATCGGGATTTAATATCGGGATAAAAAACATGCTGATATTTTCCAATTCTGAAGGGTTTTGTGTCATATAGTTCAACACATCAAACAAAGCCTTAGTCGTAGTGGATTCATTGCCATGCATTTGTGACCATATCAAAATTTTCGTTCTTCCGTTTCCTTTTTGATATAATGAAATAGAATTTCCTTGCACTGATTTTCCTAACAATATTTTGTTTTCAAAGGTATGTTTTTCTAATAAAGGCTTAATCATTGATGAAGTGATGTAACGTCCAAAAAGTTTCGGTTCTTTGTAGTTTGTATATTCCATTTGTAGATTGTTTACAAAAGTTAATTCTCCTATTTTCTCGATTGTATTTAATTTATAACCAAGCCATAGCCCTATGACAAATGTCTGAATGCCTCCAAAAATGAATGTTCCTATTATTAAGAGTAAAATAGCAGTTAATACATCGTTAGTGTCCAATGTTCTATCGAAAACTGAGACTATTACTAAGCATAACCACCCCGCAAGTAGCATTGTTAGCAATAGCAAAAACTGAAAAACGATTCCGAAAAGGATACGTATGGAATCGTATCTCTCCCATGGAAACTTTTCTCCTAATTGATATCCAACCCAATACGTAGTTACAATCGCTATGAATATAGGAAGGATCAATTGATTGTCTAATGATCGTATTCCAAAAGCAAACAAGGTCAAAAAAGCGAAATAAAACTCCAGAAATATGGCTATGAAAATATATTTAGTAGCGGGTTTTAATGACATGAGTTTAATCTTTTACTTTGGAAACAAACTTTTTCGTCCAATAGTTTTCGTGATAATATCTTTTTCAATATTCCATCCTCGAGCAGGACTATATTCTCTTCCGTATAGAATGATTTGTATATGCAATTTATTCCATTTTTCTTCAGGGAATAAGCGTTTTGCATCTTTTTCCGTCTGTGTGACATTTTTTCCGTTCGAAAGTCCCCATCGATACATAAGTCTATGAATATGTGTATCCACAGGGAATGCAGGGACTCCGAAGGCTTGAGACATGACCACACTGGCGGTTTTATGCCCCACTGCGGGTAAGGCTTCCAGATCTTCAAAATTCTGAGGGACTTCACCATTATGTTTATCAATCAGAATATGTGAAAGTTCATAAATTCCTTTTGATTTTGCAGGAGATAATCCCACAGGTTTGATAATTTCACGTATTTCTTCTACCGAAAGTTTTATCATATCATACGGATTATCAGCTTTTTGGAAGAGTAGGGGAGTGATTGTATTCACACGAGCATCTGTGCTTTGAGCCGAAAGCAACACAGCAATTAGTAGCGTATAAGGATCTTTATGGTCAAGAGGAATCGAAACCTTCGGATATATTTCCTCCAATGTGTCGATAACAAAAGCCACTTTTTCAGTTTTTTTCATTTTGAATATTATTTTTGCAAATATACAGAACTAATTGAAAATTTTAGCTTTATGGGTGAAAAGTATAACAACTTTGTTGAACTATTTATGGTAATTTTAAACTTTTTAAACTCAAAAATTCAATAAATTTTGTATCTTTGGCGGTAAACAAGATTTTGAATATATGAAAAATAGCTATTTATTGTTTTTGGTATTGCTGTGCTTTTATTCGTGTGATAACAAACCTATTTCTCAAGAGCAAAATATTAATTACCAACATCTTACTGATTTTGTAAATCCATTCATTGGGACAGATGGCCCAGGAAATACTTATCCTGGGGCTACTGTACCTTTTGGAATGGTGCAACTTAGTCCCGATATAGGAATTCCAGGTTGGGATAGAATTGCAGGGTATTTCTATCAAGATAGTATTATTACAGGATTTTCTCATACGCATCTTTCTGGAACAGGAGCGGGTGACTTGTATGATATCTTAGTGATGCCTACGAATAGTCGCTTCGACGAGCGTATTGCTGAAAATTCCTACAAACCTTTTTCTAAATTTAGCCATCAACAGGAATATGCCACAGCAGGATATTATACCGTTGATTTACAAAGTTTTGGAATCAAAGCAGAACTTACTTCTACAGAAAGAGTAGGCATCCACCGGTATACTTTTCCAAAAGATAAAAATACTAAAATTACCATAGATTTAGGTTTTGCAATGAATTGGGATGCTCCTACCGATACACATATTAATGTAGTAAATGATTCAATAATAGAGGGTTATAGAAAATCTACTGGTTGGGCAAAAGACCAACGTATTTATTTCGTAATGCAGTTTTCTAAGCCTTTTTCAAAGTATATCCTTTTTAATGATGAAAAAGAGGTTGAAAATCCAACAAAAGGGAAAAATACGCGTATAGAGTTGCATTATTCAACTGAAAAAGATGAACAAATTGTGATTAAAACAGCTCTTTCTACAGCCGATATTACAGGAGCCTATGCCTCGATGAATGCCGAGGCATTCCATTTCGATTTTGATCAATACCGTTCTGAAGCTCAACAGAAGTGGGAAAAACAGTTGAGAAAAATACAAATAGAAACTGATGATATTAATAAGAAAACAATTTTTTACACGATGATGTATCAATCCATGCTAGCTCCTACGCTAATTAGTGACCCCAACGGAAACTATAAAGGGGCAGATGGTAATGTACAGAAAGCGAATAATTATAAACGATACGATACTTTTTCACTTTGGGATACATTTCGTGCGACACATCCTCTCTTTACAATGATTCATACTGAAAGAATGAATGATTTCATACAATCATTACTGGCTCATTATCAGGAAACAGGTAGACTACCCGTATGGTCGATGCAAGGAAATGAAACTAATATGATGATAGGATATCACGCCGTACCAGTGCTCGTTGATGCTTACTTCAAAGGATTTCCAATGGATAAAGAATTGCTTTATAAAGCTTGTTATGAAAGTGCGATGGTTGATGAGCGTCAGATTGATTTATACAAAAAATATGGTTACGTTCCTATCGATGGTCATCATGAAAATTGGTCAGTTTCAAAAACAGTGGAGTATGCTTACGATGATTGGTGTATTGCTATGTTGGCAAAAGATTTAGGTAAAGATTATGAATTATTTGCTAAAAGAGCAAAAAGTTGGAAAAATCACTACGATCCAAAATCAACTTTTCTTCGACCTAAAGACCAAAAAGGAAAATTCGTAAGCGATTTTATACCCAAAGAATACACACCATATTTTTGTGAAAGTAATGCTTGGCATTATTTCTGGTTTGTGCCTCAAAATATTCCGGAGCTAATCAAAAGTGTAGGTAGCGAAGAGCGTTTTGAACAGAAGTTAGATTCGATGTTTTCGTATTACCCACTCCCTGAGGACAAATTACCAATTTTTAGTACCGGAATGATAGGACAATACGCTCACGGCAACGAGCCGAGCCACCATGTAGGGTATTTGTATAATTACGTTAAAAAACCATCCAAAACACAGGAAATTATCCGTCAAATACTCAAAACACAATACAAAAACGAACCTGCGGGGCATTGTGGTAATGAAGATTGTGGACAGATGTCTGCTTGGTTTGTATTCAGTTCCTTAGGGTTTTATCCCGTGAATCCTGCTCAAGGAGTATATCTTTTTGGTACCCCTTATTTTCAAGAATCAAAAATACAAGTAGCTGAAAATAAATATTTTGAGATAAAAGCAACTAATTTTTCAGAAGAAAATAAATATATCAAAGCCATTTATTTGAATGGAAAACCTTATAAAAAACTGTACATCAGTCATAAAGATATTATGGCAGGTGGTGAACTTATGTTTGACATGAGTAATATACCTAATGATGTTGGACTTGGTAGTTATGAATTGCCTGAGGTTAATAAAGTGTATTAATTTTCAAAACGTTACCTAAACGTATGATAAGAAAAACGAAATTTTGTAAATTTTGTTTGGGTCCATACTCTACAATGTTTAGGTTATACGAAGAAGGAGGCAATAAACTTTACAGCATCAGGAAGTTTGAATATATCCTTTTTATATAACACAATTAAATCCTAAAAATAAGGAGAGAATATGTTATCTTTTTTCTTTCTCTGTATCAAAAATTACTTTTTTCTGCTTAAAATATCCAAAAAAGAAAAATCCAACAGTTTGGATAAAACTGTTGGATTTTTTTGTTCTTAATTTAATTTTTAGAAAAAATGAAGATTTTACAAATGTTCTTTATTTAATCTTCTTCCAATGAATCTTCAGGGATTTCCAATCCGTCAGTGTTCAAATCATCATCACTTGAAGCATCAAAATCATCATCTTCATCAAAGTTTTCCATTGAATCAGCTAAACGTGTGCTTACTTTTACCAAATAGATGGTGTCTTCAGTACGCACTTCTAATGCTTCTACAGTTTCGTTCTTTGCATTCTTAAAACGAATCACATCATCATCCCCATATCCGTCAGGATATTTTTCTACTAACATTGATAGAATTTCACTTGTAAGTTTCTTATAATCAACTATTACTCGTTTCATATTGATATTTTTCTTTTCCGAGGGCTAATGTACTTTAAATTTTAGAATTACAAAACAGAAAATCATTTTTTTTCTTGACAATTTAAATATTTTAACCTTATTTTGGAAGTGTAGTAATCTGTTTATTTTTTAGAAAACAATCGTACTACTTCTCCAATCCAAAGTACCAAACTTGTTGATAGTATGATTATTATCCAGTCTACTAATTTTAAAGGTGTCACGTTAAACATAACACCCCCAAAAGTCGTTATTAATACTTGTCCCAAAATGATGATTACAGCAATAAATAAAAAACCTTTATTATTAGCTAAGTTATTAAACGCGCTTTTACCTGTATGATGTGCTTTGGCGTTGAACATGTTCCAGAATTGCAACATCACAAAGATGGAAAAGAACAACGATAATTCATATGCTGAAAGTCCACTTTCCACTTGGTTAAAATTAAAGAAATTTACAAAGTAATCTTTTACAGAAAATTCCGTAAGAGTGTAAATATCAGTATGTTTAAAGTATTGAACAAAGCCAAAAAGTAATAAAACAAACAGAATTCCCACTCCGAATATGATTTTAGCCATCGCAGGAGTGATTATGTTTGATTTACGCTCTCTCGGCTTTTCTTTCATGACGCTACTGCTTGGAGGTAAAGATGCTAAAGCCAAGGCAGCAAAGGTATCCATAATCAAATTAACCCAAAGCATCTGTGTCACTGTCAAAGGAGATTCTGTTCCTAAAAATGCTCCAATTAATACAATTAAACAAGCTACTACATTGATTGTCAATTGGAAAAGAATAAATCGTTGAATATTCAGATAGAGAGAACGTCCCCACATAACGGCTTTTCCAATACTAGTAAATGAGTTGTCTAGAATAGTAATATCGCTGGCTTCCTTAGCAACTGAAGTTCCATCACCCATTGAAAGACCTACTTGAGCAGCCTTAAGTGCAGGGGCATCGTTTGTACCATCTCCAGTAACGGCAACTACTTCGTTTCTTTGTTGTAATAGGTTTACCAATCGAGCTTTATCAAGGGGTCTGGCTCGTGAAATCACACGTATATGGGGTAATTTTTTACTTAATTCATCGTCAGAAAGGGTAGCAAAATCAGTTCCTGAAATATGGTTTTGCTCATTGCAAGTTTCGTCCCATAAACCTATTTGACGAGCAATTTCCTTGGCAGTTCCTGGTGTGTCACCTGTAACGATTTTCACCTGAATTCCAGCTCCCATACATTCTTCAATGGCAGCAGGAACATCTTCACGAACAGGATCACTAATAGCAGTTATGCCAATGAAATTCAATCCCTTAACTGTTAATTTTCCGTTTTCCGAAATGATTGAATTTTCGTTGTCAATTACTTTATAGGCAAAACCTATTGTTCGCATTGCCTGTGATTGATACTGCTCTAATTTGCTCTCAAAATCGGCACGATGAATCTCTGAAAGGAATTCATTATTAGAGTCATAACAGAAATCCATTACTATTTCAGGAGCTCCTTTGACGTACAAAATTATTTTATTTAGAACTGGTGATTTTACCAAAGTTGCCATATATTTCCTTTCCGTAGAGAATGTCAATTGATTGACAATCGGAGTATTCTCACGAATGGGAAGGTAGTTTGTACCTTGTCCATCCAACCATAGTAATAAAGCTCCTTCGGTTGGATTTCCTAACACTTGTGGTTTTTCCTTGTCTGAAAAGTCTAAATAAGCTGTGGAATTGACCGCCATTGACTCGGATATAAGTTGCTTTCCTTCTAGTTCAGATGAAAATTTATTAAAGAAAATATCGTAAATTTTCATCTGATTTTGAGTCAGCGTTCCCGTTTTGTCGGTACAAATCACAGTGGTTGCTCCCATTGTTTCACAAGCGTGCATTTTTCTAACCAAGTTATTGGTTTTCATCATACTACGCATACTGTATGCCAAACTAAGGGTAACACTCATAGGCAGCCCTTCGGGAACGGCTACCACTATGATGGTAATAGCAATCATTAGGGTATTTAAAGCATATCCCCAGAAATGGATCCATTCGATTTGTGAATTAGCAGAATTCGAGAAAAATACTACAAATCTGCCAATAATCACAAGTAAAGCAATGCCATAACTCAATTTAGTAATAATCCCTGCTAATTTGTTAAGCTGTTCATTAAGAGGCGTTTTTATTGAGTTATCAATTTGTACACCTTCAAATACTTTTCCATATTCGGTGCGGTCTCCTACTTGTGAAACTTTAAAAATTCCATGTCCGTCAACTACCGATGTACCTCGGCAAACGTAGTTAGATGGGTAGGTAGCCTCCGACTCAAATTCCTCAGGATTTGTTGTTTTATAAACCATCGGTTCTCCTGTCAATGATGATTCATTGATTTGTAATGAAATAGCTTCTAATAGTTCGCCATCTGCAGGCACCTCTTCACCTGTTTCTAAAATGATAATATCTCCAACAACGATGTCATTCTTCAGCACTTGCGTAACTTTTTCATTACGAATAACTTTGTATAAAATCTCATCATTTACTTGGTTTAATATTTTAAATTGTCTATTAGCCTTTACCTCAAAATAGAAAGCTACACCTGTAGCCAAGAATACGGCAAAAAGTATCCCAATAGGTTCTAAAAAAACGTGTCCTCCTTTGTCATGGGCTATAAACTCATAACAAGATACCCCAAAAGAAGCCACCAAAGCGACTAATAAAATCATAATGATTGGGTCGGAAAACTTTTCTAAGAATTGTTTCCATAAAGGTTCTGTTTCTACTGATGTGAGAGTGTTGTTTCCAAATTTCTGACGACTCTCAAGTACCTGAGCATCGGAAAGCCCTTGATAGTGATTTTTTTGTGTCATTTCTGTATTAAATTGAGTGCAAAGATAGATTTTATATGTTAAAAAAATAGTTAATTGTCTGGTGAAATTAAGAAATAAAAAAGAGGTACCCTTTTTGGGGTAACCTCTTAGCAAAAAGGTATGGAATTTTTTATAATTTATTTTTTCCTATTTTATGTCCCGCCATACCGTAATACAATATGAACAAGAAACAAGGTAAGCAAATCCAATAAGCATTTTGCATTCCGTAGCTATCTTTTAACCATCCGAAAACGTATGGAATTACAGCTCCCCCTGCAATTGCCATAGTTAAAAGAGAAGCTCCTGTTTTGGTAAAATTTCCTAATCCATCCATTGCCAAAGGCCAAATAGCAGGCCACATAAGTGAGCATCCAATTGCTATTAAAATAATTAATGAAACGGTAAGGTTCAGTTGTAATCCAAAAAAACTAAAGAAAATATCAGTTGGAGTTATACATACTAAAATGGAACCAATGATAGCTATTAAAGAACAAATTTTTAAAGCCGTAGATTGTGAAATATATTTAGGAATTAAAATTACTCCCGAAATGTACCCAATAACCATTCCTATAGGAGAAATCCATGCATATATCTCAGCATTTTCAATACTTAATGATTTTGCGAAATCAATCAGGGAAGATAATGCTACTGTTTCAACTCCTACATAAAAAAACAAGGCTAAAACTCCCAATAATAGGTAAGGAAAATCGAAGACAGAATTTTTACCGTTATCGCGAATTTGTGTAGTATCAACGGTTTCTTCTTCTCCTTGTGCTTTTACTTCAGGAAGAGGAGCAAAGAAACTTAATATCCCTAAAAATAAAAATACAGCTATCAAAATATAAAAAGGAGTATTCAGGTCTGCGATAGCTATTTTATCAACTTCTTTTCCTATAATCCAAACTAAGAATAAAGCAGGAATAGGCCACGCTAATTTATTACAAATCCCCATTATACTGATACGTTTTGCTGCACTTTCAATAGGGCCTAAAATGGTAGTGTATGGATTTACAGAGGCTTGTAAAAAGGCATTTGCTGTACCGCTTACGAAAGAGGCTATTAAAAAGAGCATAAAACTTTCAATTTTAGCCGATGGAATAAAAAGTACGAAAGCTAAAGCAAAAAGGAAGAAAGAAAAAGCCATCGTTTTTTTATAACCGATTTTTTTTATCAGTATTGAAGCTGGATACCCAAAAATCAAAAACGGAATAAAGGTAGCCGCAACAATTAAGTATCCCTGTCCTTCAGGAGTGATTTTTTTCAAAACAGGAATTAGGATTCCATTAATCCCCAAAGCGAATCCAATGGAGAAAAACATAAGCCCGATGAACGCTAACGGGACTAAGAAACTTTTTGTAGAACTGTTTGTCTGCATACTATTTTAAATTGGTTAATATTAAATGATATTTTATAAATTCAGACGCCTAAATTACAAAAAAACTTACAAACCAAAAACTTATTTCTTGATAAAAATATACTCCTAATAAAAAGCAATTTTAAATATATTGATTTATAATGAATTAATGTTTTTATTTCAATTTCTGATGCAAAATCCTATCCATAAAGTCTTGCATAAAAGCTCTTAAATCGGTAATACCTTTGCGAGTAGTTTCCTCTGGAAGAATTTCTTTTAGATTTTCTTTTAAATTTTGGTCTTTTTTTGCGTAAATTCCTACTATTTCACCTTTTATATCAGCTACATATATATAATCTCCTTGTATTAGTTGATAAAAATTTCGATTGGTAACATAGGCTCTGTGAGGTTCTTCTTTAGCAAATAGACTACGACCCCAAGAGCGGAAAGGTTTTTGATAACCGGCCAAATCTACAAGGGTAGGAAATATATCAATTTGCTGAGCTAATTCGTCCGAAGTTCCCGTTTGTATTAATTCCTTACTGGGACTATAAAAAATTATTGGTATATTGAAATACGAAATTTTTTGTTTGTAATAATCATAATAAGCTGTAGAAGGGTGATCTGCAACAAATACAAATATTGTATTTTCAAACCAATCTGATTTTTGTGCCGATTCGAAAAATTTCCGTATGGAATAATCGGAATAAGCCACTGCATTTTGCATCGGCACATCTCCTTTGTTGAAAACACCTTTGTATTTTTCTGGAATTGTATAAGGTTCGTGTGATGAGAGCGTAAATACTGTTGCCAAAAAAGGAGTTTTCATTTTATCAATTTCTTTTTTAGTATATTGTAAAAAAGGCTCATCGTGTATCCCCCAACTACCATTGTGCTGACTTTCATCGTTAAATTCAGTCTTTCCAAAATAATGCTCAAATCCTATTTGTTTCGTAAATCCGCTAAATCCCATAGAGCCGTTGGTAGCTCCGTGAAAGAAAGCCGTTTTATAGCTCATTTCCCTGTAGATATTTGCAATGGAGGCTATTTCTTGTTGGGAATGTGGTGAATACGCAAGTGGTGTCTCAAATGTTGGGATTCCTGCTGTAATTGCCGAAATTCCTTCCATAGAGCGACTGGCGTTTGCATATACATTAGTAAAATAAAGTCCGTTTTGAGCTAACGAGTCCAAGAAAGGTGTATAGGATTTAAACTCAGGAATTGCTTTATCTTTATTGAATATTTCAAAATATTCATTTCCCATTCCTTCTAAAATGAACAGGACGATATTCGGCTTTTTAGTTACTTTTCGATTATATTTTTTTATAGGACGAATATTTTTAGCAATATAATCCTCCGTAGCAAAATTATAAGTTCGAAAGCTATCACTTTTTCCTAAGGTTCGGATAATACCAAAAGGAGTGTTGAGAATCAGATTGACTTGTGAGAGGTCGTTGGCAAATTTATTAGCATCGGTAATGGTAAGCGGAATAGTACCTTTTTTGAAAGGCATCCCTCGTATTCCTAACAAAAACAAGGGAGTGATAGCAAACATAAAAACTGTAGAACCAATAAAATAGCTCCATTTGTTTGAGTAAGTTTGAGGATTTATTTTATTTTTTTTGTAAAGATATATCCAAGTGAATACGCAAACTAAAAAAATAACAAAAACTGACCAATGCCTTACCAAGAATCCAAACAGAAGAGACCATTTATTATCTTCGCTAGCCGCCAACGACCATGCACTGAGCGTAAGTCGTGAGCGATTATATTCGAAAAATACAATATCTATGAAATTTAATAAGAAAGGAGGGATATTTGTCAAAAAATAGACCCAAAAAACAATTTTCTGATATTTTTTTGAAGTATTGACCCATAAAGGAAACAAACTCAATACTAAAAAGAGTAAGTTTATATAAATAATGGCAGCAGAATCGAATAGTAGCCCATAGAATGCTAATCGAAAAAATTCTGAAACATTATCAACAGAAATGAGGTCTTTATTGAATAAATAAAAGCACACTCGAGCAATAAAATAAAATAAATACACCAAAAAAAGGCGATAAAACAAGATTTTATATTCTCTTAAACGGATGTTTTTCATGACAATATCTCTTTATGGGTGTCAATATCACTGAAAACAGTTAGCTCTCAAGCGATTTATGTTTTAAATTACCTATTTTAAGAAGAAAATTCACAGAGTAGGGCTGCCATATTTTCGACTTCATTTGAATTGTAACCCTCTGTTGATAAGATAAAAATCCAAAAGTACCATTGCAGCCATAGCCTCTACGATAGGTACGGCACGAGGTACAACACAAGGATCATGCCTACCTTTACCCTGTACTGGAATCAAATTTCCACGAATATCTAAAGCTTCTTGCTCTTGCATTAATGTCGCAACCGGTTTGAAAGCAACTTTAAAATAGATATCCATTCCATTGCTGATGCCTCCTTGAATGCCACCTGAACGATTGGTTTGAGTACTTCCATCTGGATTGAAAAGATCATTGTGCTGACTGCCACGTAATTTTGTTCCCTCGAAACCACTTCCATATTCAAATCCTTTTACCGCGTTAATGGAAAGCATCGCCTTGGCTAATTGTGCGTCCAATCGGTCGAACACAGGCTCACCAAGTCCTATAGGTACATTTTGAATAACGCACATAACCGTTCCTCCAACGGTATCCCCTTCTTTACGGATTTGTTTGATGTAATCTTCCATCTGTTGAGCCAATTCTGGATCGGGACAACGAACAGCATTGGTTTCCGTTAGTGATAAGTCCAAATTAGTGTAAGGTGTTTGCAAAGCTAATTCACCTACCGATGAAACAAAAGCTGTAAAACGAATTTGATGAAGTACCTGTTTAGCGATAGCTCCTGCCACTACACGACAGGCAGTTTCACGAGCAGAACTTCGGCCACCTCCTCGATAATCACGATGTCCATACTTCTGTTGGTATACATAATCAGCGTGACTCGGACGGAAAATATCTTTAATATGGTTGTAATCTTGCGATTTTTGATTCGTATTCTCAATAATAAAGCCTATAGAAGTTCCAGTGGTCTTTCCTTCAAAAATTCCTGAAAGAAAACGCACTTCATCAGGTTCTTTACGTTGAGTAACAATGGAAGATTGCCCTGGCTTTCGTCGGTCTAATTCTTGTTGAATCAATTGAAAATCAATAGTTATTCCTGCAGGACACCCATCAATTACACCTCCTAATGCCGTTCCATGTGATTCTCCAAAAGTAGTCAGTCGGAATAATTCTCCAAATGTATTTGCGGCCATTTTTTATTTAATTTACAGAATATTCAATCATCTCTTTAATACGGTAAAAATCTTAGTAGATTATCTACACGATTTTTTTCGCTCTGAGCATTTCCCGTTTTCCAGGTGGACCTGCCAATTTTTCAACCTGAAAACCACATTGCCTCATGGCTCTTTGAACACTTCCCTTAGCAGAGTAAGTTACTAGAACGCCTTTGTTTTTCAAAGCCTTATGCATTTTTTCAAAGATAATTTCTTCCCATAATTCAGGTTGCACTCTTGCTCCAAAAGCATCGAAATATATTAAATCAAAACGATTTATATCATCAATTGTCTCAAATCGTTGTCTGCGTTTTTTAAGAGTAAAAGTCTCTGTTATAGGAATATTTGTTTCCCAATCCGATTGATGAATATGCTCAAAAATAGGATCCAGTTTTTCATTTCCAATAATTTGAGTATAGTTCATTTGTTGTGCTTCTTCCCACGAAAGCGGATAGGCTTCTATACCTTCATAATGTACTTGCAACCTCAGATTCTGATGCTCTATGTATGTTACCAAAGCATTCAATCCTGTGCCAAATCCTATTTCAAGAATCGAAATTTGTCTATTTTCAAATAATTGCAATCCATTTTTTATAAAAACATGCATTGCTTCTTGTAAAGCTCCGTGTTTAGAATGGAAATTTTCGTTCCATTCAGGGATGTGTATGGTTGTGGAACCATCTGAAGTGGTAATAACTTGTCGATTCATCGGTTACAGCACTAATTTTTCCCAATCGTTATAATGCTTTTTATCGATAATTGTTCCTTTTTTTATAGTTATCAGTCCAGGATTGGAACGAATCATCGTTTTTAAGGTTGTTTCATCGTTGTAGTAGAACTCAAAATTCAATTCATATTCCTTTATGAGTTGCTCCGATTGGTTCAAATCATATGCTAAACCGATAACAGTATATCCCGATTTTAAAGCCTTGTCAGTGATAGTTTTGATGTTTTTAAAAGCATTTCTATCTGTTTTTTCAATTTTATAACAAATCACCAAAAGCAACTTTTCTTTGCTCATCATCTCATCAAGATAATTTTCCCCTTCTTTTTCTATATAAAAATCGTGAATTGGAGGTTCATATCCTTTATCAACTAATTTAGTTTCAAAGGATATAAATTCACCATCTACTGTAGGATAACTACCTTGCGTAGTCACTATTTTTTCTTCTCCATTCACATTGAATTTCCAAAGATAATCATAAACCGCTTTTGGAGCATTTTCAGGAATCCTCATAGCCTCAGGAATGTTCACACCAATTTTATAAGGTCTAAAATCCTTTATTGGTAAATGATTATAAACTTGATATACAAATACAATACAACCAATCAACGAAACAAAAGTAACCACGAATGGCAGTTTTCTACCAATTGGTTGAATCATTTTTTGTTTCCAAAATAGGATTAAAGTTACGACAAGCAATAGAATATCTTTCCCAAATGATTGCCAAGGAGTAAATTTAATAGCATCACCGAAGCACCCACAATCAGTAACTTTGTCGTAATAAGCTGAATAAAAAGTTAAAAAACCAAAGAAAATGAGCATCAATAGCGTAGCCCAAAGAGTCAATTTTTTTAAATATCCCATCAGAATCATCACCCCCAAAAGTACTTCAGCAATGCATACAAAAATAGCAATCGCTAAAGCAAATGGCATAAAAAAAGGTAAATTGAGTACTGACTCACTAAAATATTCTTCCAGTTTAAAAGAAAATCCGATGGGATCATTAAGTTTTATTAATCCGCTAACAATAAACGTGATACCTAAAAAAAGTCGTAAAATATGGATTATAAATTTCATTACAAATATTATTTTTTTAATTCTTTGAGATGGATTAAGGCGAACACAGCATAGTTTATCATATCTTGGTAATTGGCTTCAATTCCTTCGCTGACAAGGGTTTTACCTTGGTTGTTTTCAATTTGTTTTACACGCAGAAGTTTTTGTAAAATCAAATCAGTAAGCGAACTAACACGCATATCACGCCATGCTTCGCCATAGTCATGGTTTTTTTTCTCCATCAACGAGCGAGTTTCTTCTACTTTGTTCTCATAGAGCTGTATAGCTTCCTGCGTTGATAAATCAGGTTGTTGTACCACCCCTTTTTCAATTTGAATAAGTGCCATTACGGAATAATTAATGATTCCAATAAACTCCGAAATTTCCCCTTCATCAATTTTCCGTACCGAATTTTCCTGTAAACTCCGAATACGTTGAGCCTTAATAAAAATTTGGTCAGTAAGTGAAGGTAATCTCAGAATACGCCACGCACTTCCGTAGTCAGTCATTTTATTGATAAAAAGTGACTTACATTCTGAAATCACCTGATTGTATTGTTCTATTGTGTTATTCATCGTTCATAAATAATTCACAAAGGTAATATTTTTATGAGAATAATCCATTTTTATATATTAAAATATTTGATTTTTGCTTTGATATGTATGGTATAAATCTATATCATTAATGTTCTATTTATTGAAGGATACGTATATACAAAAAAGTCGCCACTTCCCAGCGACGACTTTTCCTCATTAAAACAAAAAATTATGAAAAAAACTAAATTACTTTCCTTTTTCCATTTTGTCTTTCAGCTCTTGAAGAGCCTCTAAGTCACCCAAAGTTGATTTTTCAACATTTGTTGTTGTATTAACAGCAGCTTCCTTAGCTATTTTCTCTTCTTCTTCTCTGAAAATTGCTGTATGTGAAGCAACTACTCTTTTGAATTCTTTGTTAAATTCAATGATCTTGAAATCAGCAACATCTCCTTTTCCTAATTTCTTGCCGTCTTCTTTTTCTAAGTGACGTGTAGGAATGAAAGCTACGATGTCCTCGTTAAAATCAACAGTAGCACCTTTGTCTACTATTTTAGAAACGGTTCCATTATGGACAGTTCCAACAGCGAACTCTACTTCATATTTATCCCAAGGATTTTCTGTAGTTTGTTTGTGTCCTAATGAAAGTTTACGACCTTCAACGTCTAATTCAAGAACAACAACATCTAGTTTATCTCCAACGTTTACAAACTCAGAAGGGTGTTTTATTTTCTTAGTCCAAGATAGATCAGAAATATAAATCAATCCATCAATTCCTTCTTCTAACTCAACAAACACACCGAAGTTTGTAAAGTTACGTACAGTTCCAACATGTTTAGAACCTACAGGATATTTTGAAGCGATATTTGTCCAAGGATCAGATGTTAACTGTTTGATACCTAATGACATTTTACGCTCTTCTTTGTCCAATGTGATAACTACAGCTTCAACTTCATCACCTAAATTAACGAAGTCTTGAGCTGAACGGAGGTGCGTACTCCAAGACATTTCAGAAACATGGATAAGACCTTCAACTCCTTCAGCAACTTCAATGAAAGCACCATAGTCAGCAATTACTACTACTTTACCTTTCACCTTATCACCAACTTTCAAGTCATCGGTCAATGCGTCCCAAGGATGTTTACTTAATTGTTTCAAACCTAATTGGATACGTGATTTATTGTCATCAAAATCAAGGATAACCACGTTCAATTTTTGGTCTAATTCAACTACTTCACTTGGGTGGTTTATTCTTGACCAAGATAGATCAGTAATGTGAATCAATCCATCAACACCACCTAAGTCAACGAACACACCGTAAGAAGTTACATTTTTAACAACACCTTCTAAAACTTGACCTTTTTCAAGTTGTCCGATGATTTCTTTTTTCTGTTCTTCAATATCAGCTTCGATAAGAGCTTTGTGAGAAACAACTACGTTTTTGAATTCATGATTTACTTTTACTACCTTGAATTCCATAGTTTTATTCACAAATTGCTCATAATCACGAATTGGTTTAACATCAATTTGAGAACCTGGTAAGAATGCTTCGATTCCGAAAACATCTACAATCATACCACCTTTTGTTCTACTCTTAACAAAACCATTTACAATTTCGCCATTTTCGTGAGCTAAGTTTACGCGATCCCATGCTTTTATAGTACGAGCTTTACGATGTGAAAGCACTAATTGCCCTGTTCTGTCCTCACGGATATCAATCAAAACCTCAACTTTATCTCCTACTTTTAAGTTAGGATTGTAACGAAATTCGTTCAAAGAGATAACCCCTTCTGATTTAGCATTGATGTCGATGATTGCTTCTCTGTCAGTGATGCGAACTACTGTTCCTTCAACAACTTCATTGTCTTGAGTGTCAACAAAGTTGTTTTTCACTAAATCTTCAAAATTTTTTAATTTGTCTTCTTGAACTCCATCAATACCTTCTTGGTATTTAGCCCAATCGAAGTTTTGCAAAAACTCCTCTTTTGTTTGTTGTTGTTCAGCCATTTGCTGATAATTAAATTTGTATTCTTATGAAAATCAAGAGATTAGCAAATTTTCACTTGAATGATTAAACATTATTTTTCTCTCTTATTCTCTTGTAAATGCTATCTAAGAGCGTGCAATATTAAATATTATTTTTCTAATAACCAAAGAAATAGTATGTTTTTTGTAAAATATTTTTTTGATATTCAGTGTAATACCACATTTTCTGAGTTTTATTTGTATTATTACAAAATCAACATAGCGTCTCCGTAGGAATAAAATTTATATTTTTCTTGTACGGCTTCCTTGTATGCTTTCATAATCAAATCGTGTCCTGCAAATGCTGAAATCATCATTAATAAGGTTGATTTTGGTGTATGAAAGTTTGTTATCATGGCATCAGCAATACTAAAGTCGTGTGGTGGAAAAATAAATTTATTTGTCCATCCTACATAAGGATTTACTGTATTTTCTGATGAAACAGAACTTTCTAAAGCTCTCATTACCGTTGTTCCTACCGCACAAACTTTATTTTTACCTCGTTTGGCTTTATTGATAATCTCAGTCTGGTCTTCTAAAATGAACATCTCTTCGCTGTCCATTTTGTGTTTTGACAAATCCTCAACTTCTACGGGACTGAAAGTGCCTAAACCTACATGTAAAGTTACTTCTGCAAAATTTATTCCTTTGATTTCTAATCGTTTCATCAAATGTTTGGAGAAGTGTAATCCGGCCGTTGGAGCTGCAACAGCTCCTTCGTGTTTCGCGTAAATAGTTTGGTAGCGCTCTTCATCTTCAGGTTCAACGGCTCTTGAAATATATTTTGGAAGTGGTGTTTGACCTAATTCTGTAAGTTTATTTCTGAATTCTTCGTAAGAACCATCATATAAAAAGCGGAGTGTACGTCCTCGGGAAGTAGTGTTATCAATTACTTCAGCAACCAAACTGTCGTCTTTTCCGAAGTATAATTTATTTCCAATACGTATTTTTCGAGCAGGATCTACAAGCACATCCCATAAACGCTGGTCTGCATTCAATTCACGAAGTAAAAACACTTCAATTTTTGCTTTTGTTTTCTCTTTATTACCATAGAGCCGAGCAGGAAAAACTTTGGTGTTGTTCAGTACAAAAACGTCACCATCGTCAAAATAATCGATGACATCTTTAAAAAGTTTATGCTCAATCAATCCTGTTTTTCGATGTACAACCATCAAACGTGCTTCATCGCGATTTTCACTCGGATATTCAGCCAATAATTCTTTAGGTAATTCAAAATTAAAATTTGATAATTTCATTGTGTGATGTATAAAACCGTATATTTTTTCATAAAAAGTCTGCAAATATACGTTTTCAAAATAGGCTTTGTCAAGTAATTATAAGATTATTTCTCAAGTGTAATGTTAAGCAATTGAAATTTAATATTTTATCTTATTATTTTCTCTCTATTCTTTAAAACTTGATATCAAACCCGTACTTTTGCGGAATGCACGTTTTAGGTTCCTATCTGACCTGATAATCCCAATGTTTTCGTCAGATAAAGGAACAAAAACCAATGTGAGTGTTCCAAATGAAGCTATCATGATTACTGTTATCCATTTCTACAATTAGGTATCACCTTGATCTTTGTAGGATGCAAAAGTAACTACAGAACTGTAAGAGAATTTCGAGCCGATTCATACGGCAGTCAGAAATTTCTGAATGTCCCCAGCTCCTAATCTGTACTCTTCAAAAGTTAGCTTTTGTTTCCGTACGAACAAAATAGTGTTTTTTTGAAATATTTTGAGTTGTTGTGATTTAGAATCTTAAAGCAGGGATTCTAAGGAATAGTAAATTCATTTTAAATGTTTTTCCGATTTAATTCGAATCAATCTTTTTAGTCTTGTTTCAATGTATAAATTCAGTTAAGCAAAACATCTTTCGCCTATAAAATACAGCATTTTCGGATTTTAATTCGAGCTGAAGAGACCTCCATTGTTCTGAAAGACAATTATTTTTATCTTAAATCCGTAAGTAACATCGTTAAATAATTCGGATTGACTCCATTTCAATAATAAATACATATTTATTTTTTCAGTTCATTATTTATTTTCATATTTGTACTTTTGTGTTGAAACATAGTAAGCGAAGGCTTAGTATGTGAAACCAAAATTGCCTCCACAAGGTCGGCGAATTTCATTTCAAGGCTGTGGATACTTCACTAAAAATTAACTCTCATATACTCCGCAGAGCGGACTTTGTCTCCAATGCCGATAGAAATCACCGAAAAACATTGAAAATCAAAATCTAATAGATAAAAAAGATATGTAGTTAAATACTGAAATTGGTTTCTTTTTTCTCAATAATTAAGAAAGTTATTTCCTTTTGACAGAATACTAACTACCATGATTTTCGTAGTCTTTGCCGTTGCTCAAATGGGTGAAAAGACAATTCAGTAGTATGCCAGAGAACAAAAAATTGCACTTCGAGTTTGAGTCTGCACGACAATCTTTTTTATGAATAACTTGTAACTTTTAGATATTCTTCTTACCTTTGAGCGATTTATTTATCAAAAAATATATGGAAACTGTAAAAAATTATATTGAAGAAAACAAAGAACGATTTATTGATGAACTGATTCAACTTCTTAAAATTCCGTCGATTAGTGCCGACTCAGCATATTCGCAAGATGTAATAAACACAGCTGAAGCTGTGAAAAATGCTTTAGAAAAAGCAGGATGTGATACAGTCGAGATATGTGACACCCCAGGTTATCCAATTGTGTATGGTGAGAAAATCATAGACCCTGCATTGCCTACTGTTTTGGTGTATGGTCACTATGACGTACAACCTGCTGATCCTATTGATTTGTGGCATTCTGATCCTTTTGAGCCAGTGATTAAAACCACTGAAAAACATCCACAAGGGGCTATTTTTGCTCGTGGAGCTTGTGATGACAAGGGGCAGATGTATATGCACGTTAAAGCCTTGGAATATATGGTGAAAACGGGTAATTTACCTTGCAATGTGAAATTTATGATTGAAGGAGAAGAAGAGGTAGGTTCTGAAAGTTTGGGTTGGTTCGTAAAACGCAATCACGAAAAACTCAAAAACGACATTATTTTGATTTCCGATACAGGGATGATTGCTAATGATACACCTTCAATCACGACAGGGCTTCGTGGTATCAGCTATGTTGAGGTAGAAGTTACTGGACCTAATCGCGATTTGCATTCAGGGCTCTATGGCGGAGCTGTAGCAAATCCGATAAATATTTTGACAAAAATGATTGCTTCTTTACATGATGAAAATAAGCGAGTTACCATACCAGGATTCTATGATAAAGTAGAAGAACTCTCACAAGAGGAACGCAATGAAATGGCAAAAGCACCTTTTTCATTGGAGAATTATAAAAAAGCCTTGGACATTGAAGATGTTTATGGAGAGGAAGGCTATTCAACTAACGAACGCAACTCCATTCGTCCTACTTTGGATGTAAATGGTATTTGGGGAGGATATATTGGTGAGGGAGCTAAGACCGTTATTCCGAGTAAGGCATATGCTAAAATATCAATGCGATTAGTACCTAATCAAAATTGGGAAGAGATTACACAACTGTTCAAAGAGCATTTTGAGAGTATTGCTCCTGCAGGAGTCAAAGTGACTGTAAAGCCACATCATGGAGGACAAGGATATGTAACGCCTACAAATTCAGTAGGGTATCAGGCGGCAGCAAAGGCCTATAAGCAATCTTTTGGTAAAGACCCAATTCCTGTGCGTTCAGGAGGAAGTATTCCGATTGTAGCTCTTTTTGAAAAAGAATTAGGTAGTAAATCTATTTTGATGGGGTTTGGTTTGGATAGTGATGCGATTCACTCGCCTAATGAACATTTTGGAGTTTTCAACTTCTTAAAAGGAATTGAAACTATACCATGGTTTTACCATTTTTTTGCGAAACCTAACGAATAGGTGTGATTTTAAAATGTTATAATTCAAAACTTTATAAGATTGTATAAAAACATCTTTGTAGGAATTGCGTGTCTATTTATTGATTTCGATTGTGGTCTATTTTTGATATGCGATTTCTACAAGGGTGTTTTCGTTGGGTGACTTTACAATATTGATACATTCAGTAAATAAGCAATAAAAGGATTTTAAGCCTTGAAGCAGCATTGAATCCGTAATTCAATAAATCATAAAACTTAAAAATATGGCAGAGTTTATACGTATTTATAATGACAATCCGAATGAGAAAGAGATAGCTAAGGTGGTGGAGATTCTCCGCGAAGGTGGATTAGTTATTTATCCAACAGACACGGTCTATGGATTGGGATGTGACATTACTAACACCAAGGCTTTGGAAAAAATAGCTCGTTTCAAAGGAATAAAGTTGGAGAAAGCAAATTTTTCATTTGTTTGTGCCGATTTAAGCAATCTTTCTGATTATGTTAAGCAGATTGATAGTTCTACGTTTAAAATATTAAAGAAAGCTTTGCCTGGGCCTTATACATTTATTCTTCCCGGTAGTAATAATCTTCCGAAAGATTTTAAGAAGAAAAAGACGGTAGGAATCCGTATTCCCGATAATAATATAGCCCGTATCATCGTTGAAAGGCTTGGAAACCCGATTGTGTCCACTTCTATCTATGATGAGGATGATTTGATTGAGTATACTACCGACCCTGAACTTATTTTTGAAAAATGGCAAAACAGGGTCGATGCCGTTATCGACGGAGGATACGGTGATAACGTGGCTTCAACCGTTATAGATTTATCAGGTGATGAACCCGTTGTAGTTCGTGAGGGCAAGGGAAGTGTAGACATTTTTTAATATCTACACTTCAATACTAACTGATTTATTACCTGTATTTTTACCTTCTTCAAAGTAAAAATCAATACGCCCCAACTGAATTCCAAAGCAACCCACTTGGTTTACTAAGGTGGTGTTTCCCTTTTTGTTTGTTACTAAAGTAGGCTCAGTTAAGAACGTATGTGTATGTCCGCCTATGATGAGGTCTATATGTGACGTTTCTTCTGCAATTTTAAGGTCGTAGATTTGATTTTTTCTATCTACGTAATCATATCCTAAATGGGAAAGACAAATTACTAAGTCACATTTTTCTTCTTCTTTGAGTTTACGCTCCATATCCAATGCGATTTCCAAAGGATCTAAATAAACAGTTTCTTTGTAATTCTGTTTGCTGACCAAATTTTCTAATTTTACCCCCAGTCCGAAAACTCCAATGCGAACACCATCAACCACATACACTTTGTAAGGATTTGTGTGTCCGTCCATTAGAGTATTTGAAAAATCGTAGTTTGAGATTAAGAAATCAAATTTAGCATGAGGCAACTGAGCGTACAGTCCATCAATTCCATTATCAAAATCATGGTTCCCAATGGTAGAGGCGTTGTATCCCATCATGGACATTAACTTAAATTCGAGTTCTCCTCCATAGAAATTGAAGTAAGGAGTTCCTTGAAAAATATCTCCAGCATCAAACAGTAATGTGTTTGGGTTTTCACGACGAATTTGTTCAACTAAATAAGCCCTTCGTGCTACGCCTCCACGATTTGGGTTCTTAGGAGCATTGGCAGGTTGTGGGTCGATATGGCTATGCGTATCGTTTGTATGTAAAATAGTGATTTTCTTTATATTATCAGGCTTCATTGCTAACGACAAACCTCCCAACCCCACAAATAAGGACGAAGCTCCCACATTGCGTATAAAAACTCTTCTCTTCATAATTTCTTTTCTATGATTGCGATTCTGCTATTTACAATTTATTTTGTAGTTGAAAAATTTTGTGTTCTGACCAAAGTCATCTACCGCAAAGGTATGAATTTATTGTAGAAAATTCAATAAGTACTTTTGTTTTTTTTATGTTTTCTTTTTGAAAGCGTCGTTTACGGGTTATTTTTCCTTAAATCGAATGGACACTAAAAAGTAATGCGGAATGAGAAAGTGCGTACCGAAACGTTCGGGAGCAATATCTGACTGGGCAACTTCACAGTATGAGCCAGAGCCATCAGGATTGATTTTCGGGGTAATGATAGCAAAAATAGCAGTAGCTTTATTGGTGTCAGACGTAAAAAACCATTCATTTGATGAACCAAAGAAATCCTTTAAAACGTACATATCCGATTCACTTTTCAAATCAAAATATACTTTTTTACTACCAAAGCGTTCACCTCGCAAAAATCCTTTAAATTTACCGTCTGCCATTTTAAAGAAGAATGTAAGGGGCAAAGTATTGGATTGATTTCTGAAATAATCAGACTCCGAACCATCAAATAGTGTTTCTGTTCTTACAAGGTTTCCGTTTTCATACTCTGAAATTGTAACTTCATAATGTTTGCCTTTGATAGTAGCCCCGTGAAAGGTAAGGGTTTGGATGTAGATATTTTCAAAATCTAATAAAACTTGTACCTCTTTGTTTTCACTGCCATAGACGGAAGTTACTTTTATTTTTTCCTGTCCGAAAGTAATGCTTAAAAAGGCGATGCATAGTAAAAATGTAAATCTCTTCATAAAATATTTAGGTATTGTTGTATAAATCGTTGATAATTAAATAATAAGGTTGTGATTTTGTGAAATATAAATAACGGTAGAGTCACGCTCCACAGATTCTTAAAGCACAAATATAGTAAAAAAGGTGCCAAATCCTATAGAAAACAGAATTGTATTCGTAAAGAATTTCACTGACAATTTATATGTAACCATAATTTGTTTTGTAAAGATAGTCTACTAATGATTTACCGAAATATTTTATTTTTTCGTTATATTGCTCAAATTAAGAAGATTATCTTCAAAAAGTGTTGTCGTTTCTGGTTTGTTTTAATGTACAAATCAAATTTAAATAATCGTTTTACAAAACTTTACTAATGCTAAAATACTAATGTTATGATTGTATTGTTTTTTTATATTTCATCTGATTTATTGTTCTGTAAATCAATCAATAATAAAAAAGTTAAATCCAAATATCGACAAAAAAATGTCAAAAAAAATTGTTTTTACCACTTTTTATTGTTACTTTGCGTGTTGATTTTAAAATTTTGAGCAAAATGAATGAAGTTACCCGTTTGTTTGATATTCCGTATTATCAGCTAAAAAACTTTCCTTTGGAAGATGCTTTCGTAACAAAATACGACGGAAAATGGGAAAAAACGTCCACTGAAACCTATATTCAAAAAATAAATCAAGTTAGTCGAGGTTTGCTACGTTTAGGAGTGGAAAAAGATGATAAAATAGCAGTCATTTCATCCAATAATCGCACTGAGTGGCACGTTTTAGATATGGGTATTTTGCAAATAGGTGCTCAAAACGTACCCGTCTATCCAACTATTTCATTGGAAGATTACGAATATATCTTCAATCACGCAGAATGTAAATATTGCTTTGTTTCTGATAAACAATTGCTTGATAAAATTACCTCAATTCAAGATAAATTACCTCATTTGAAAGGGATTTACACCTTTGACACTGTTCCTTATGCACACAGTTGGAAAGAAATTTTAAACTTGGGTGTTGATGAAAATAACCAACCCGAAGTTGAAAATTATAAAAAACAAATTCATGGAACAGATTTAGCTACCATCATATACACTTCAGGAACAACAGATCGTCCGAAAGGAGTGATGTTGTCACATAAAAACATAATTTCCAATGTGTTAAACTGTGAAGACAGGCTTCCCATAAAAGCAGGTTCTCGTTGTTTGAGTTTTTTGCCTGTATGCCATATTTTTGAACGTATGCTGACATATTTCTATCAGTATAATTTCATGCGAATTCATTTTGCTGAATCCATTGAAAAAATGGGAGAAAATATTAAGGAAGTAAAACCTCATTTGATGACAGTCGTTCCGCGTTTACTTGAAAAGGTATATGATAAGATTTATACCAAAGGTACGGAACTCTCTGGCATTAAAAAGAAATTATTTTTCTGGGCGTTGGATTTGGGGTTTGCATATAAACCTTATGGAGCGAATGGTTTTTGGTATGGTTTTAAATTGGGAATTGCTCGTAAATTGATATTCAAAAAGTGGCAGGAGGCCTTGGGGGGAGAACTGCAATTGATTGTATCGGGAAGTGCCGCATTACAAAATCGTTTAAATCGAGTATTTTGTGCTGCAGGATTGAATATCGTTGAAGGATATGGACTTACAGAAACATCTCCCGTAATTTCTGTGAATCGAAAATCAGGTAAATATTTGAAAATAGGCACTGTAGGAAAACCTATCAACAATGTTGAGGTGAAAATTGCTGAAGACGGCGAAATTCTTTGTAAAGGAGACAACGTGATGTTAGGTTACTTTAAAGATCCTCAAATGACTGCACAGGCTATTGTTGATGGTTATTTCCATACAGGAGATATTGGGGAGTTGGACAAAGAAGGATTTTTAAAAATCACCGACCGTAAGAAAGAAATTTTCAAAACATCGGGAGGAAAGTACATTACGCCACAACGCATTGAAAGTCTTTTGAAACAATCCAGATTCATTGAACAAGCTATGGTGGTGGGTGAGGGAGAAAAGATGCCTGCGGCAATCATTCAATTGAATTTCCCTTTTGTGAAAGAATGGGCAAAACGCCGTGGAATTAATCTTGAAAGTAGCAATGAGAAAATAATAGCCAACAAAAAATTATTTGACCGAATTAGAAAAGAGGTTGAGCGGGCTAACGAGTACTTGGGACAATGGGAGAAGATCAAAGTTTTTGGACTTACACCCGATGAGTGGAGCATTGACGCAGGGCATCTGACCCCAACTTTGAAACTAAAACGTCGTATTATTAAAGAAAAATATTCCGAACTTTATAAATCGTTCTACGCTTAGTTTAAAAGTTTAACGACCAACAAATAGAGTTTTACCTGAATTTCTAGCTGGTAAAGATTTTTGTATGCAAAGATAGTATACAATCTCAAGCCAACTACAAGAAAATATAACAACTGTACGTGAAAGAGATAACCGATATTTCCAAATTCAAAGCTTCCAAGGGAAGTGTTATTACCATCGGAACATTTGATGGGGTGCATTTGGGGCATCAAAAAATTATTCGAAAGTTGGTGGAAGAAGCTAACCAAAGAGATTGGTACTCAACCATTTTTACTTTTTTTCCACATCCGAGAATGGTAGTACAACACTGTAATGATTTGAAATTGATCTATACCTTGGAAGAGAAAAGTCAGAAGTTGTCTACGTTAGGTATAGACCAATTGATAACCCATCCGTTTGATGAAAAATTTTCACAAATGTCGGCTCGGGAATTTGTGGAGGAGTTTTTAATTAAAACTCTGAATATGAAAAAAGTAGTGATTGGGTACGATCATCGCTTTGGGCGAAATCGAACAGCTGATATTGATGATATGCGTCAATTTGGAGTACAATACGGCTTTGAAGTAGAAGAAATTTCAGCAAAGGAAATAAACGAAGTATCGGTTAGTTCTACCAAAATACGCGAAGCCTTAGCTCAAGGCGATGTGAAGAAAGCATGGGACTACCTTGGAAGCCCTTTTTTGATTACCGGACAAGTTGTTCACGGCATGAAACTTGGTAGGGAAATAGGTTTCCCCACAGCTAATATTCAGGTAGATTTTCCGTACAAGCTAATTCCCAAAGATGGTATTTACATCGTTTATAGCATCATCAGTGGCAAAAAGATATATGGCATGATGAGTATCGGAAAGAATCCAACTATACCAGGCAAAGAGCCTTCTATGGAAGTGTTTTTCTTTGATTTTGATAAGGATATATACGGAGAAACCCTACAAATCTATTTTTTACAATACCATCGCACTGAACAAAAATTTGATTCAATAGAAGCATTAAAAGCTCAGTTGCAACAAGATGAAATTATTTCGAGGAAGTTTATCAGCACCTTAAAAGATTTCTAAATAATCGTTTTTTCGCAGAATTTGATTTTGTTGATATTATATACTTCAAGAATCCAAATTTTAGAAGTTCTGTATCTCTATTTTTTAAAATAAACTTTTGAAAAATAAGGTCAGTTAGCACAAGAATTTGTCTTCGTTGTTGAATGTTATGGTTAAATAAGCAACATTATGAAAGCAACCTATATTGTAAAAGCCTATCGTACGGCTGTTGGAAAAGCTCCTCGTGGATTGCTTCGTTTCAAGCGTCCGGACGAGTTAGCGGCTGAAACTATTGCCTATATGATTTCACAAATGACTGATTTTGATAAAACTATGATTGATGATGTCATTGTAGGGAGTGCTGTTCCCGAGGCAGAGCAAGGGCTAAATGTGGGAAGGATTATTTCCTTAATGGGTTTGCAGACCGACCAAGTGCCTGGGATGACCATTAATCGATATTGTGCATCGGGACTAGAAAGTGTTGCTATTGCAATGGCAAAAATTCAGTCTGGTATGGCAGACTGCATCATAGCGGGAGGCGTGGAAAGTATGAGTTATATCCCTTTTGGAGGATACCGTCCTTCACCTGATTATAAATCAGTTATGCAAGGGAATGAAGATTTCTATTGGGGAATGGGACTTACCGCCGAAAAAGTAGCTTGTCAGTTTAATATCTCGCGAGAAGATCAAGATATGTTCGCGTTTCAATCGCATCAAAAGGCAGTCAAAGCTCTGACCGAAAAACGATTTGAGGGTCAGATAGCACCTATTCAAGTAGAGGAAGTGCTACTTAGAAATGGGATTCGTACCGCACGAACATACACCTTTAAAACTGATGAAGGGCCACGTAGTGATACCTCATTAGAGGCATTAGCAAAACTAAAACCTGTTTTTGCAAAAGGAGGTAGTGTTACGGCAGGAAACTCTTCCCAAACAAGTGATGGAGCTGCTTTTTTGTTGCTGATGAGTGAGGAATTAGTCAAAAAACTGAATATTAATCCTATAGCTCGATTGATAACATATGCCGTTGCAGGTGTACCACCAAGTATTATGGGGATTGGGCCTGTTAAAGCTATTCCTAAGGCTTTGAAACAATCTGGGTTACAACTCAGTGACATTCAAATGATTGAGTTGAATGAGGCCTTTGCGGCACAAACCTTAGCAGTAATTCGAGAATTGGATTTGAATCCTGAAATTATTAATGTGAATGGGGGAGCGATAGCTTTAGGACATCCGTTAGGGTGTACGGGAGCAAAACTCTCAGTGCAACTATTTGATGAAATGAAACGCCGTAACCAGAAGTATGGAATGGTTTCTATGTGTGTCGGTACAGGTCAGGGAGCAGCCGGAATTTTTGAGGTTTTTTAGGAGTTAAATATTTTCTGAAATATGATGGATATATTTTCTGACATAACTATTGAAAATCAGCAAGTTAATTTACATTTGCCCAATGGAATTTCTTTGTATTTAAAACGAGAAGACAAAAATCATCCGTTTGTATCAGGGAATAAACTTAGGAAGTTGAAATACAATATTTTAGAAGCTAAAAAACAGCAAAAAAATACATTACTCACTTTCGGAGGAGCTTATTCTAATCATATTGCCGCTACTGCTGCTGCAGGACAGTTGATGGGATTGAAAACCATCGGTGTGATTCGTGGGGAAGAGTTGTGCGACAAAATTCATGAAAATCCAACTCTAAGATTTGCACAGCGTTGTGGTATGGAATTTCGATTTGTAACCCGAACTGAATATCGATTAAAAGACAGCTTAGAGTTTTTAAATAATTTGTTACACAATTATGGTACAGATGTTTATGTGTTACCAGAGGGAGGGACAAACATTCTGGCTGTACAGGGTTGTCAAGAAATTTTGATTTCCGATGATGCTTCATTTGATGTAATTTGCACAGCCGTTGGTACGGGAGGAACTATGGCAGGATTGATAAACAGCAGTTTTCCACATCAGAAGGTTTTGGGGTTTCCTGCTTTGAAAGGAAAATTTTTAGAAGAAGTCATTAAAAAATATGTTTCAAAAAACAATTGGAAGCTCATACACGATTACCATTTTGGCGGATATGCAAAGATTAACGATGATTTAATACGATTTTTGAATAACTTTAACGAAAAAACGAATATTTCTTTAGACCCAATTTATGTGGGTAAAATGATTTTTGCTATTTTTGCCCTCGCAAACCGGGGGTATTTTGAACCGAATACAAAAATACTTGCGATTCACACAGGAGGTTTGCAAGGAATTGCAGGATTTAATGAGAGGAGATTAAGGAAAAGTAAAGAAATCTTGAATTATGTTTAAAAAAATACTATTTTTGTTGGCGTTTTTGTCGATTTTAGTGTCTTGTTCTTCAAGATATTACAAAAATCCGAAAAATCCCAAAAAAGTAACTCATCGAGGACAACGTCCTATGCCTAAAAATATTGACAAGAAGACTAGAGAACTTGTCAATGAGAAATTAAAGAAATACGAAAGTTCGGAGGAAATATATCACGAAATTCCACCAGCAATGCCTGTGACAACTGCTGTAACACTCAAATATATAGAGGATTACAAAGAAATTTCAATGGTAGAAATGCAACGTTATAGAATTCCAGCAAGTATTACTTTAGCTCAAGGAATCTTAGAAAGTGCTTCAGGGCAAGGACGTTTAGCACGGTATGGCAATAATCATTTCGGAATCAAGTGTCATTCTGCTTGGAAAGGTAAAACGATTACTCATGATGATGATGAAAAGGGAGAATGTTTCCGCCGTTATAAATATGCTTTTGAATCGTTTGAAGACCATTCACAGTTTCTGGTAAATCGCAGTCGCTATGCTTCGTTGTTCACTTTAGCTATCAACGATTATGAAAAATGGGCTCATGGACTCAAAAAAGCAGGATATGCCACCGATCCTCAATATGCTCAAAAGTTGATTGCTATCATTAAGCGTTATAAACTCTATGAGTATGACAATCTTGTGATCAAGGCTGATAATCAAGGGATTGCTATTACAGACGCTTTGCGTACCCAACAGACTCAAAAAGACAGCGTTAAGGCAGTTGAGCCAGTAGTTGAGCCAGTAGAGACATTTGCAAAACCATCAACTGAAGGAAGTCCAGTTTACTATGTGGTACAAGCAGGGGATACGCTTTACAAAATTTCGAGAGAACAAAAAGTGCCTGTTAACCAGATTATGAAACTTAATAATTTGAATGACATTACAAGTAATAATTTACAAGTAGGTCAGGAATTGAGGTTAAATTAAATTCATGAATTTCAGACAATTAAAAGAGTATCTTGTCTATAAATTAAATGAGAAATACGAATCGAGGGAACTACAATCCCTCTATTTTCTTTTGTTAGAATTTTATACGAATTCTTCTCGAACTGAAGTACATCTGTATCCCGATAAAGATCTTTCTGTCGATGAAAAGCAGCGTATTTTGACCGCAATTGATGAACTCTTCATTGAAAAACCGATTCAATATATTTTTGGAGAAACTTTCTTCTTTGGAAATCGTTTCTTTGTAAATGAAGATGTACTGATTCCACGGCAGGAAACCGAGGAGTTGGTAGCTTGGATTCTTGATGAAACTTCTGAAAATCAACAATACAATATATTGGATATAGGGTGTGGCAGTGGGTGTATTTCTATTTCAATTGCTAAAGAAAGACCTGCTTCAAAGATTAGTGCCTTGGATATTTCACAAAAGGCTCTTAGTATAGCTCAAAAAAATGCAATAGAAAATGTAGTTTCTGTTCGTTTTATACATCAAGATATTTTACAAACAGACACCCTGTTACATACATACGACATTATCGTGTCGAATCCCCCATATGTTCGCAATTTGGAAAAACAAGAAATGAAGCAAAATGTATTGGGTTATGAACCTGATTTGGCTTTGTTTGTAAGCGATGAAAATCCACTTATCTTCTACGAGAAAATAGCTGATTTGGCTCAGAAATCACTAGCCCCCAAGGGAAAACTTTTTTTTGAAATTAATCAATATTTAGGAATTGAGACTGTTAACATGTTATATGCCAAAGGCTTTTCCGAGGTTCAATTGCGTAACGATTTGCATGGCAATCCAAGGATGATAAAGGCTATGTTATAGCTTTTTTTCGTAACAGTTAATATAGTTGTTTGCGGTATGCGTCTATTGCTTTTTTTACTGAACCATTTTCTTTTAAAAGTTGTTCAGCAATGGGGTAATCTATTTGGAGTTCATCCATAACAAATCGGATACCTCTATCCACTAATTTGTGGTTGTTTAATTGCATATTGACCATTTTATTACCTTTCACCCGACCAATTTTAATCATAAGAGCGGTTGAGATCATGTTAAGTACTAACTTTTGAGAAGTACCACTTTTCATTCGAGTGCTTCCTGTGACAAATTCAGCACCTACATTTATTTCGATAGGAATATCGACCTCTTTGGAAAGCGGAGCGTTTGGATTATTGATGATACAAGCTGTGAGCAATCCATTTTTACGGGCTTCTCGTACGCCACCAATCACGTAAGGAGTACTTCCAGAAGCAGCTATACCAATTACACAATCGTTTGGAGTAGGGGAGTATGGAGTAATGTCTTTCCAAGCCTGTAAAGGATCGTCTTCAGCAAATTCGACAGCTTTTCGGATAGCGG
>NZ_CDOI01000112.1 GCF_000827555.1 Capnocytophaga canis | reverse complement strand
TGCTCCGCACTATCAGCATTCGCATATTGGGTACAACTATAGAATGAGCAATATTTCGGCAGGAATCGGTCGTGGGCAAATGGAAGTTTTGGAGGAAAGGATTGCCCAAAGAAGAGCCAATCACGACTTTTACAAAGAGCTTTTCAAAGATATAGAAGGCGTAACTTTGTTTACGGAGCTGTCTTCGGATTTTTATTCCAACCATTGGCTTTCGGCGATTGTCATTGATGAGGACAAAGCAGGGTTCCATCGTGAAGACTTGCGTTTGAAGTTTTTAGAGGAAAATATAGAGTCGCGTCCGTTGTGGAAACCGATGCACTTGCAACCCATCTTTGCCGATGTCCCTTACTACGGTGGAAAAGTATCCGAAACCCTTTTTGACAACGGACTTTGCTTACCATCAGGCTCCAATATGACCGATGAAGAAAGAGAAAGGATAGCCAAGGTTATTCTTAAATTCCAATGGTAAGTGCAATTTTTTGGGATCGTTTTTCTCTCTTTTTTCTTTGGGTTAACCCAAAGAAAAAAGAGAGAAAGTAAAAAAACTTTCTCTCTTCAAAAAAATGTTATTTCTTTGTCAAATAACCACATAAGACAATGAAGTATAAACATTTAACTTTGGAGCAAAGGTACGCGAAATAAAAGTATATCTTAAATGCAATAAATCACAAAAATTGGTATAATGGACAAAAATTAGGCTGTTTTTTAGTTTTAATTCACCACATTGCCGATATTAAAGAACTGATTTTCAGGTTCTTTTACCGAGTTTCGGGATTGCTTGTGGTAGATATAGGGTATTAACTGATGTACAATATGTTATTAGTTTCACTTAACGTGTCGATTCAGGAAACCACAAATAAAAAGGCAGTCCGATACCCTTTAGAAAGACTTAGGTAGCTTATCGTTCCCCTTCAGTTTCTTTTTGTTCGGTTACTTGCTGTTCTTCAGGAATTTCCATTTGAATATGATCATATTCTTCCAACTCTTCTTCGCTGAGAAGCGGAGCTATCAGTTGACGAAGTAAGGCTTGTTGCTCTTTGTAGAACGTAGGGTCAACTTCCTCCATCTCAACTAGAAGAATCATATACAAACGAATTGTTCTGTCGACATTTGCATAATTTTCATACAATTCATTGGCGGACAGATTTAAATAGTAAGTCAATTCTTCTTGATATTTTTTCACTACTTTTTCTGCTAATGCACGCCCTTTTTCAGCTTCACCTACTTTGTAATAATTTGTTATATAAGGATTTAAATAAAAATAATTGTCATAATATTCCATAGGTAGGTTTTTCATAACTAAATCCAGTACATTTTTTGCTTTTTCGATTTTATCTTGTTCAATTAGTTTTTCAATCAAACGTGCTAAATGTCCACGGAAAACATTACTATTTCGGCGAGTTTCAATATCATGATATATTTCTGAACTTCCCATATTACCCCATTTCCATTTCATGACAATGTCATACATCAATTCAGTGTCAATACGCCCGATATCGTACGGATTTTCTTTATCGATTGCTGTTTTTATTGGCACTAGTTTGTACACAAATCCATCTAATTGCAAATAATCCTTCAACCATATATATTCCTGATCTTCAGAACTTCCACCTGTGAAATAAATTGGACGTTTCCAATCGTTATTTGCTAAAATATCCAATTTTACCAAGCGAGCTTTATCCAAATATGGAGGTAAAGTGAGATCAATATAATCTACAATTAAATCCGCATCTTCAGGTTTTACTAAACCGCTTTTCAGAACATTTTCTTTGTTAACAGGAATACGAATTTTATTTGTTGGGTAATATTTTATTGTTCTTCCATTGGTAAGTTCTTGCTTGGTTTTAGGGTCTTCACTCGTTATCCAATTCATAAAATCCTTAATGTTCCAAATATTTTCAGTTCGTGGAATGTGGTGTACAACCTCGTTTATTCCGTGAGCATACTGACTGTGAACTAATTGAGATGGAATAGCATCACTTTCGTAAGCCTTGCGTTTCATCTGGTCGATGTACCAGTCCGTTTGTAAGAGACTAGTGTTGATGGTACGAACATCGGTGCGATAACCTTCTATTTCTTGTGCATACCACAACAAGAAAGTATCAATATCTCCAATGGTAAAAATCATTGCCCCTACATCTTCTTGGATTGAATCTAAATAAGCGTGAGCTATTGCTTGTGCTGAGTATTTTCCAGAGCGATCATGGTCGTCCCAATTTTGGTACGCCATCAATGTTGGTACCGATAAGAAGGTTAGAACTAATACCAAAGGTGCTGATAATTTAGGGTTTACATGTCTTCTAATCATATCAAATAAAGCATACACACCTACTCCAATCCATATTGCGAAAGCGAAAAAGGAACCTACTAACGCATAGTCACGCTCTCGCGGTTCGAAAGGTTTTTCGTTAAGATACACCTTCAGTGCTAATCCAGTAAACATAAATAATACGAATATTACCCATGTTTTTCGCTCACTATGGGTATACATAAACCATAGTCCCACAAGTCCCAGAATTAATGGTAGGAAAAAATAGGTGTTTCGTGCTTTGTTATTCAGCACATCGGAAGGCAAGTTATCCTGTGAGCCTAAACGTATTTCATCGATGAATTTAATACCACTGAGCCAACGTCCATGGTTATCTTGCTTACCTTGGATATCATCCTGACGTCCAACAAAATTCCACATAAAGTAACGCCAGTACATATATCCCATTTGATAGCTCAACATATAGTACATATTATCAGTAAAGCTAGGTTTTTCGATATCTAAATATTCTCGAAAACGAGTCAAAAAACGGTCATATTCTGCTGTACTGATTCTACCTCTCTCCACATCTTTTTTGAATTTATCCACTGCTTGATATAATTCCTTATGCGAAAAATATTCAGGTTTTATGTTGAATTTTAAATAGTTAGTGATTTGCATGTAGTTGTCGGCATGTGATGGATGCCACATACGAGGCAGAAGCCCAACGTGTTTAGAGTTAGGGGATTGCACGGTGTTTTTATAGTCGTTTACAATCACATACTCATTTTTCACGTAATCTCTTTCATATTTTGGTTGTCCGTCTTCATATGGATTTTCTTCATCCAAATCAGCGTATTTGTCAGAATACATAGGCCCATAAAATAGGTGGGTTTTAGGATATTGTTCCAATCTGTAGTAAGCTAATAACAAACGAGCATCGGTAGGACTATTTTCATTAATTACCACATCCGCATTGGCACGAATCGGGATCATTAACCACGATGAAAATCCAATCAACACAAACAAAATACATAACGTAATGGTTTGCAAATACACCTTTTTGTGTTTATAAGTATAGCGTAGCACTAAGAAAAACGCTAAAGCTACGGACAATCCTGCGATGATTGTTCCGGAGTTAAAAGGCAGACCAAATGAGTTGACAAAAAATACTTCTAAATATCCAAAATAAGCCAAGGTGTAAGGAAGTATTAATTTGAAAATTAACAACAAAACAGCAATTGAAACCACATTGGCAATCACGAAGTTTTTGAACGTTTTTTTAAAGTTACTATTAAAGAAATACAACATCCCGATAGCAGGAATGGTAAGTAAAGCCATGAAATGTACTCCAAAAGACAAGCCAATCACAAATGAAATCAAAATCAGCCATTTATCACCACGTTCACTATGCAGGTTATCTGTCCATTTGATCCCTAACCAAAACATAGCTGCCATAAAAAGCATCGCCATAGCATACACTTCAGCCTCCACAGCATTGTACCAAAAACTGTCAGAAAAAGTATAGGCCAATGCTCCAACAAAACCACTTCCTAAAATTGCAATTCCCTGAGCTGTGGATATAGCTTCTCCGTTCTTAGTAACAATTTTCCTAGTGAGGTTAGTGATAATAAAATATAAAAACAATATAGTAAATGCACTGGAAAAAACAGACATATAGTTGACAAACAAAGCCACACTATCTGCATTAGGAGCGAAGAAAGCGAAGAAAGCCCCCATCATCTGGAAAAAGGGTGCTCCAGGTGGATGCCCTACCTGTAATTTCGCAGCAGTAGAAATATACTCCCCACAATCCCAAAAACTAACAGTTGGCTCAACAGTTAACCCATATACTATCAACGAGATAGAAAATGTAATCCATCCTGTAATTAGGTCGTATTTTTTAAAAATTTTATCTGTAAACATATTGATTTCTATATTTTTTGTATTATCTGTTTCAAGATTGCGAAGGTACAAATATTTTTTTTAAAAAATCTAGAAATAACAGATTTCTATCAAACAATCTTTATGTATAATAAAAAAACAAGGCTACCCTTCGGGGTAGCCTTGTTTTTTATGATTAAGGATTATTTGGAGCCATCGTAGGAGTAGATTCCATTTCCCTTTGTGGTAATTGAATTAACAGTTTCGCGTCATTAGCAGGAATATTAAATTTACCAAAACTTCCATGATTAGAATCTGTATAATTTCTTTCAACCCCTTTGTTTAAGCGTTTTAAATCAAAGAAAGCATAGCCCTCTCCCCACATTTCGATACGTTTTTGTAAAACAATTTCATCTATTAAATCAACACCTGTTTTAGTAGAACGTATGTACCCTGAATCCCTGTTTGAAGTAATTTCAAATAAAACATCTTTTGCTTTTTCTTCATCGCCACTTCTCGCAAGACCCTCTGCTTCAATGTAATACATCAAGGAAGAACGAAGATAAATATAATCTCCTTCAGTTCTGTTCGGGGTTAAATCTCTAAATTTGAGACTTGTATATGCGGGATATTCAACTCCATCAAATTCACCTCCTTTTTCAGAAACAAAAACTGTCTTTCTGTAATCTGTATTAGGGATAGATTCATACAATCGTTTGTCAATTGCAATATTACCTCCTTCGGAGTATCCACTGTTTGTGTTATCAAAATGAGAGAAGAAGTTAGCAACAAAAGTTGTTAATTCAGAATTCAAATCAGCTCCCCACATCGTCTCTTTTTGATTGATGTCGTAGAAACCATTTTTCCATTCAGCTTCCGAAAGTAGTTGATACCCTTGCCTTGCCTTATTAGCCATGTCAGCCGCATCAGCATATCTTCCCATCTCAAGGTATGTTTCAGCTAAAAAAGCCTGAGCAACACTTTGATTAACAAGTTCTTTTGATGTTCTTTGAAAGCCACTTAATTCAGTAACAGCTTCCTCTAAATCTGCAACTATTTGAGCATAAACCTCTTGATTTGTATTTCTCACTTTGGAGACTTCTCCCGTATTGATCGGTATGCAATGAACTGATTCATTTCCTAAATATGTAGGAGCATAAAAACGAGCTAACATTAGATGAAAATACCCTCTTAGAGCAAGAGCCTGTGCACGATTATATTTCACTTCCGTAGAAGCTGTTGCTACATCTACACTATTAATGATAGAATTCACATTTTTAATTTGAATGTAATATGTAAACCAAGGAAGATGAGAACGAGAGTGAGTGGTTACACGCCCTGTGTAATTGTAATAAAACCCGTTCCAGGAAAGAGAGTTCATAACAACATCATTTCCTAGTAGGTCAGATATGGACAACATTGATTTATGTCCATAGTCTTCGTGTCCTCCATAACCTGCTATCCCATAAGAACGTAATCCCGCATAGACTCCTTTCAACAAACCTGCTCCTGCAACTGCAGAACTTCCAACTTGCTCATCTGAGATGTAGGATTCTGGTTCTTTATCCATAAAGTCCTTAGAACAAGAACTTAAAGCTAATAATGCAACGCTTATATATGTAAATGCTATTTTTCTCATATACTTATTTTTTTATAAAATTTATTAAAATTTAGCTGTAAGTCCGAAAGAAATGGTTCTGTACAAACTATATATATTGGTAGTATTCCCAGTTCCTAAAGATACCATTCGTGGGTCTAGACCTTGTCTTTTTGACCAAACCCATAAGTTACTTCCTGTTGCAGTCAAAGTAACACTTTCTAAACCAATAGACTGTATCTCTTTTATAGCCAATTTATAAGATAAACTTATATCTTCCCAACTCAAATAATCTGCTTTTGTTAAAAATAAATCTGAAACACCAAATTGTTGACTATCAGCTGTTGTCATTCTTGGGAATTGGGCATTTCTATTATTAAAATTCCACGTTTTGTAAGCATCTTTATGGAAGTTATGTCCGCTATTTCCAAATCCTTCATTCTGTACAAATAGTCCATTATACACAGAATCATATATATATCCCCCTATTTGGTAGGCAAATCCTGTGGAGAAAGACCAATTTTTGTAACTAAAACTAAGACCAAAACCTCCATAAAGATCGGGGTGAGCCGTTTTGTCAGAAAGATATTGAGTTGCTTGTGAGTGAACTTTCACAGTTGTCTTCTCGCCTGTCGCAATTCCGTTAGTATCAACATCTCCTTTATTCCACAAGCCTGTACCATCAGCTTCATCTACTCCTACAAATTCTCTAACGTAGTAAGTGTAAGCACTTTTTCCTTCCACATAGCGATAATAACCATCTGTAAATGGAGCAGGTAGTCTTGTTATTTTATTTTTATAATGGGTTGCATTTGCCCAAAGATTCAAATTGCTATTTTGTGTTTTTATCACATCTACGTCTAATGACACCTCAAAACCTCGATTCTCCATATCTCCTATGTTTCTGGAAATAGTAGGATTTCCTGAAGATGGTTGCTGAGGTTCGTTGTACAACATATCAGAAACTTTTCTTACAAAATACTCAGCTTCAAGATTAACTCTATTAAATAGCTTAGTTTCAAAACCTACATTAAAGTTTTTAGACACTTCCCAACGTAAATCTTTGTTACCTAAATACGCCTCACGCACAGAAGCATTTCCTTCTGCATCAGGAGTTATGTCATATTGAGTTAAATAAGGTTTATAGTTTCTTCGGAACGAAAAATGCGTTCTATGATCAAAGGATACATAGTCCGGATAAAGAATATTATCATTTCCTTGCTCTCCGTAACTTGCTTTAAGTTTCAAGTTGTTTAGTGTGTTGCTATGTGGGAAAAAACTTTCTTTAGTCACGTTCCAAGCTACTCCAAAGCCATAGAAATCTCCCCATCTGTTATCAGGATGAAATACACTTGAAGCGTCTCTTCTGTAACTTGCATTTACGAAATACTTATCTGCATAGCCATAATTCAATTTTGATAAATATCCTTCCGTTTGGTAAGTATCATTATATCCATTCAAAGAACCAAATTTAGTAGCATTTGAGATAAATACCTTGTCGGAAACTACTACATTCGTTTTATTTCCTGCTAACATTTTTGATTGAAAATCAGAACTTTCGTGTCCTACCATAAGGTCTATGCTATGTGCTCCAAATTCTTTCTTCCAAGATAGCAACTGTTGATTTGTCAAAGTTGATTGAAAACGAACTCCATTCGTGATCGAACCTCCATAAGGTGCCGAATCACCACCTACTTCCCAACCATAACGCAATCTATTATCAGCAAATAAATCATATGCTATGTTGTATGTGAAATTAAAATCTTTTAAAAAGTCAATTGATGCAAAAGCCCTTGCCCCTAATGAATGTCTTTCATTGGTTTGAGTGTTTTTCAAAGTAGTTGCATATGGGTTCATATTCTCAATATAAACTCTTTTGGTTGCACTTCCTTCAAAATTTTGAGTTTGTCCTTTACCAAAATCATAAATAATATTTCCTTTGGCATCATATCTCATATTACCATATCTATCTCTTGCATATATAGGGAATATTGGCGCTGCATTCCTTGTCCAAGAAAATAAATTAGAAAAAGTTGTTGAATTTTTACCCTCTTGTGGACTTTTTTGGAATGTATAAGCATAATTCAAATTTGTCCCAACTTTAATATTGTCCGTCAGCTTGTAATCTACATTCGTTCTTACAGCCACTCTATCAAAACCAGAATTCAATACATATCCATCTTCATTTAAATAGCCCAAAGAAAGGTAGGTATTTGTTTTTTCACCTCCTCTGGTTAAGTTTACAAAATGTTCCGTTTTGAACCCCGTTCCGAACAATGCTTTATACCAATCATCTTGATAAAGGATTTGTGCATTGGGATTTACCAAGCCTGTTGCTGGGTCAATAACCTGATTATTAGGAACATTAAATATGTTATATCCTATACTTGGCACCAAAGAAGTTGCCGCATTTTGTGCTGCTTGTACTTCTGTCAAACTATTATTCTTAACCCAAGATCCTAATTTTCTTCGTTGGAATTCTAATTGATAATATTCTCTCGGATCTGTAATTACATCATAATCAGGTACAGCACGAGTGTTTACACCTACTTTTGTTTCATAGGTAACTCTTACTTTGTTTCCACTACCTTTTTTAGTTGTTACCACAATCACCCCATTAGCACCTCTACTTCCGTACAAAGCGTTAGCTGAAGCGTCCTTTAAAAACGTAATAGATTCAATATCCTGTGCTGATATCGAAGCTATATCACCGTGAAAAGGAATCCCATCAACCACGTAAAGTGGACTATTAGACGCTGATATAGAACCAATTCCTCTAAAACGAACTTCAGAACCTGCTCCTGGTTGTCCAGATGTATTTTTAATTTGAACACCTGCTGCTTTACCCGCCAAAGATTGCATCACATTTGCGGATTGAACCTTAGAAAGTTGTTCAGCCTTAATGGTTTGAACAGAACCTGCAATGGAAGATTTGTTTTGTGTACCATAAGCCGTAACCACTACCTCTTCCAATTGTTCTACTTCTTCTTCCATCACAACATCGATTTTAGTTGTTGATGCTTGAACTGATTTATCCACCGATCTTAATCCCAATCCAATGAAGTGAAGAATATCTCCTACTTTCGCTTTGATTGAATAATTCCCATCAAAATCAGTTGCGACTCCTTTAGTGGTACCTTTCACTGTAACAGTTACTCCTAACAAAGGGTGACCTGACTCATCCTTTACTGTACCGGTAATTGTTTTTTCTTGTGCAAATGTGAATTGCAAAGCGAAGAAAAACAACGACATCGTCCAAATTAATTTTTGCTTCATATCTATATTTCTTTTACGTTAGTGATGCAAAGGTTTATTTTTTTTATGTAAAAAACAAATTTGACAATAAAAATTCATAAAAAAAGAGCTAAATAGTGAATTAAATCTGTGTAAAAGGTATTTTATTGATGAATGTTTATTTTTTTATTTAATAAAATGATAAATATCAATTTTTGTTCATCTTATATTGTGATATATCTAATTATTTTAAAAAGTAATTAAAAATATCATCTCATTTTTTTGTTTAATTAATATGTTGATATTTAGGTTGTTAAGTTTATATGTGTTAAGTGTAATTACAAAATGAATATGGAATAAAATATAAAAATTAACTATTTTTAATAATTTAAACAGCTGTGAGAGAAGTTAAAAGTGTATAAAAAATATAGTTTGATAAAAGAAATGGCATCTTACCTAGTTTATATAGCATAAGAAGAATATGATTTCCAAAGCGTAGATAGGTTTAAAGTTCCTAATCCTATGAAAGGCGGGATGAATCTCACAGAAAATTGCTGTTCTACAAAGTAATTTGTAGGTTCAAAAATCTTTGTATTACCGCAATAAACTTTTAAGACAAACCTTTATTTTTCAGATTTTACCGAATTTTAAGAATTGTTTGTAGTAAATGCACTGAGGGTTTTGCTGATATAGAATACTTTATAGAGTATTCTAATGTTTTTTTAGAAGAAATAAGGAAAGTAAATAATTGCTAAAACGATAGTTACTGAACCAACCATAAAACCCACTGCTCCCGCTGCGATGTCCTTAATATCACCTATTTTTTTATGGTAATCAGGATGAATGAAGTTACAAATTTCTTCAATAGCTGTATTTAGGCTCTCAACCGTTAGCACCAAACCGCAACCGATGATTTGTACAATCCATTCGGAAGGTGTAATGCCTACATAAAACCCTAAAAAAGTGAGAAACAGCGTAATAGTAACATGCACAATTATGGGAGATTCCTTACGGATTAATCGCCACATGCCTACAAAAACATAGTATAAACTCCTGATTCTATTTCGAATAAACGCTATTATCACTTCAATAATTTTAGTCTCTCTGCAAAGTTAGAAAATATTTCGTAATTTCATAGCTATAACTCCCCAAATAGCTTCCTTGATAATATTTCCATTCATTTTAGATTTTCCTCTCACACGATCAGTAAAAATAATCGGAACTTCAGAAATTTTAAATTTTTTAATGTAAGTTTTATATTTCATTTCAATTTGAAATGCATAGCCTACAAATTCGATTCCATCCAAGTCAATAGATTCTATTACCTTTCGGGAATAGCAAACAAACCCTGCAGTTGGGTCATCAATTTTCATTCCAGTGATAATTTTCACATATAAGGATGCCCCGTAAGATAACAAAATCCTCGAAAGAGGCCAATTCACCACATTGACTCCCTTCACATAGCGTGAGCCTATAGCAACATCACTCCCATTTTGGGTACATTCTGTATATAATCGCAATAAATCGGCGGGATTATGTGAAAAATCAGCATCCATTTCAAAAATATAGTCATAATTACGCCTCAAAGCCCATTTGAATCCATGAATATAGGCTGTTCCTAAGCCTTTTTTCTCTGTTCTAACCTCCAAAAAGAGTCTTTCTGAGAATATTTGTTGAAGTTCACGAACCTTTTGACTCGTTCCGTCAGGAGAATTATCATCTACAATCAGAATATGAAATTTTCCCGATTGGTCAAAAACTGCCTTAATGATAGCTTCAATATTTTCAATTTCGTTATATGTAGGAATGATTACAAGCATTTAAAAATGTTGGGACGAACTAAATTCGTCCCATATAGAAATTCGTATTAAACAGTTCGCTGTATAAATAAATACTCTCGTGAATTTTTGAGAATATTGACAACTCAAAATCCGAGAAAGGAATTATATGTAGTAAAAGTTTACTATCGGAAGAAATTACATATGTCCCATTTGTTCGGCTAGTTCTGCATTTTGTTTACGATATTGACCGCTTTGCAATTTTTCACGAATAGCCGAAAAAGCTTCTAATGTTTCTTCAATATCCTTCATGGTATGTGATGCGGTTGGAATCATACGTAACAAAATCATTCCTTTCGGAATCACTGGATATACCACAATGGAAAGGAAAATACGGTAGTTTTCACGCAAATCATTGACCATTGCCATTGCCTCTGGGATACTGCCCTCTAGAAATACGGGTGTGACACAAGTATTCGTATCTCCAATATTGAATCCTCTAGCTTTCAAACCATTTTGTAATGCATTCACATTTTCCCAAAGTTTTTGCTTTAACTCAGGCATGGTTCGTAGCATCTCTAAGCGTTTTAATGACCCCTTCACGAAAATCATCGGCAAGGCTTTGGCAAACATCTGTGAACGTAGGTTGTACTTCAAATAATCGATAATCTGTTGATCTCCAGATACAAATGCTCCAATTCCAGCCATTGACTTAGCAAAAGTTGAGAAATATAAATCAATTTTATCTTGAACGCCTTGTTCCTCACCAGCTCCAGCTCCCGTTTTTCCGAGTGTTCCAAATCCGTGAGCATCATCTACTAAAATACGGAAACCATATTTTTCTTTGTGAGCCAAAATTTCTTTCAAAATTCCTTGTTGCCCACGCATTCCAAACACACCTTCGGTGATAACTAAAATACCTCCTCCTGTAGTGTCCGCAATTTTCTTTGCTCGTTCAATGTTTTTCAAGAAACTCTGTTCATCGTTGTGTTTGTAGGTAAATCGCTTTCCAAAATGCAATCGCACTCCATCTATAATACATCCATGAGAATCAACATCGTACACGATTACGTCATTTTTAGTTACAAGAGCATCAATAATAGAAACCATACCTTGATACCCAAAATTGAGTAAATAAGCAGCTTCTTTCTGTGTGAATTCTGCTAATTGACGCTCTAACTCCTCGTGCATCGAAGTATGTCCACTCATCATTCTCGCTCCCATTGGATATGCAGCTCCATATTCGGCCGCTGCCTCAGCATCTACCTTACGAATTTCAGGATGATTCGCCAAACCTAAATAATCATTAATACTCCAATTCAGGATTTCTTTACCCTGAAATTTCATTCTTGGCCCCAGTTCACCCTCTAATTTTGGGAATACGTAGTACCCCTCGGCGTGAGAAGCCCAACGCCCAATATTTCCTTTATTGTCTTTAATTCTCTCAAATAAATCCTTCATCTTATAGTTATATTTTAATGTAATTTTGTTGTATCTTCCTGGCAGAAAATGTTTGTTTTACACTCTTAAAAATTTTTGTTCCTACAGGGGTTTCATCTTTTCTTCTACCCAATAGATTGCCTCTTCAGTGGCTTTACGTGCTTGAGGACTGTTTTTATAGCAACTACTTTTGGTAATTTGTGAACCTGCTAACAGAATAAAATCGACCGATGCTTCTGCAAGTTTGTCTACTGAATCAAATCCCATTTGCTCCAAACGGTTTACAAAAGTATCTCCTATTCCTTTGATTGCGGTAAGTTCCTTTCGTTCTTGTGCTGTGAAAGGCATATGTCTAAATTATTTTTGTTTTATGGAATCACAAAATCCGCAATCCTTGTTTTTATGGTAAAATATGTACTCGAAAAGTACTAATAGCAATGCTGTAATTCATTCACTTCACAGAAATCCTTGTTGTTTCATCCATTCGTTATTGTAAATCTTGCTCATATAACGAGATCCATGATCTGGAAATAGTACCACTACCACACTATTTTCATCAAATTTACCCATTTCGGCATATTGTTTCACCGCCTGCATAGCCGCTCCACAAGTGTATCCCATGAAAAGACCTTCACTTCGAGCCATCTCACGAGCCATCAAAGCACTTTCTTTGTCAGTTACTTTGACAAATTCATCAATAACATCAAAATCGGTTGCGGTTGGAATGAGGTTTTTACCCAAACCTTCAATTTTGTATGGATATATTTCAGCGGGGTCAAATTCACGTGTTTCATGATATTTTTTGATGGCAGAACCATACGCATCTACTCCTAATATTTTTACATTCGGATTTTGTTCTTTCAGGTAGCGTCCAATACCTGATATTGTACCTCCTGTACCACTACAAACTACCACGTGGGTTACCCTACCCTGTGTTTGTTCCCAGATTTCCCGTCCTGTGGAATGGTAATGTGCTTGTATGTTTAACTCATTGAAATACTGATTTATATAAACGGAATTAGGTGTATTCTCATGGATTTGTTTAGCCACTTGATAGTAGGAACGTGGATCATCAGGAGCTACATTGGACGGACATAGATGTACCTCTGCACCCAAAGCCTCAAGCATTTCAACCTTATCCATAGATGATTTATCACTGATAGCGATAATACAACGATATCCTTTTATTGCACCTATCATCGAAAGACTAAACCCTGTATTTCCTGAACTGGTCTCCACGATAGTGCTACCAGCTTTGAGCAATCCATTTTTTTCGGCTTGGTCGATGATATAGGCAGCAATACGATCCTTAGATGATTGCCCGGCATTAAAAGCTTCAATTTTAGCAAAAAATTGTCCTTTGAGGTCTTTGGTTATTTTATGAAGTCTTACAAGAGGAGTATCGCCTATCAAATCAAGTAGGCTATCGTAAACACGCAATGATTTATCTGCTTGCATCTTTAATATATTAAAAATTAATGCAAAGATACAAAATCAATTATGAATTAGCAACCTCGTTTTGCGAAATTCGTTGCAAAAATGTGCTTTATTCTCAAAAAAATAATCATCATACGGAGGCGAAAAGCTACATTCTAAAATAAGGTATTTCACTCTTTGGTTTGGCACATAGGTCAGCCTCTCCATTAAAAGTAAATATTTTAGTACTATGTATTGCATAGTATTATTTTTTGTTATATATTTGCCACAACAAAGTACTAAAAAAATGAAAATATGTAATGATAAAGCAGAAAAAAGCATAAATAGTATTATTTATAAGGAGTAAAACACAAGCAAAAACCTTTAATCTTCGAATTTTTAATTTTTAAATCTTTAAATTTCTTATGGAAGTAAACACAGAAAAAACAAAAACTCAAATGCGTAAAGGCATTTTGGAGATGTGTATTCTTTCCATCATCAGCAAGCAGAATGAAGCGTATGTTTCAGACATTATTGAAAACCTTAAAGCAGCTGATATGATTGTAGTTGAAGGTACGTTATATCCACTTTTAACGCGACTGAAAAATGAAAAACTATTGGACTACAATTGGAAAGAATCGACTTCGGGACCTCCCCGAAAGTATTACGAACTGACCGATAATGGGAAAATCTTTCTCCAAGAAATCGTCAAAACGTGGCACGAATTACAAACAATGGTAAACAAAATTATTTAAGTTATGGACAAAACACACAATATTAGTTTAGGCGGATTTGCTTTTTTGATAGAAGATAGAGCCTATCAACAGCTTTTAAAATATTTGAATGACGTACGCAAATCTTTAGGTAACACATCTGATACTGAAGAAATTATATACGACGTGGAACAACGTATGGCGGAATTACTAAAAACTCAAATGAAAGGCAGAGAGGTAATTGTCAGTCAAGATGTCGTCTATTTGATAGATGTTTTGGGAACACCCGAGCAATACATTGATGAGGAAGCATCACACGACTATTCTTTTGAAGAAATGGATAGAGATACTAAAAATCAATACAATACATCCGATCTGAAAGGAGCAATGAATAAGATACCTAACTTTTTCAGACATAAGAAACTCTTCCGTGATTTAGAAAACAAACGTTTGGCTGGTGTTTTCTCCGGATTGTCGCATTATTTAGACATGGAAGCTGTTTGGCTGAGGATTCTCTTTTTAAGTGTATATTTGTTAATGCTGGTAATTCCAAAACTGTACTACTTATATCCATTTTACGCAATGATTTGGACTTCGGTTTATCTCTTGTTTGCTTCGATTATTCCGATTGCTAAAACCACAGCCGATAAATTGGCAATGCGAGGCAAAGAAGTGAACATTGACACGCTTTCATCCGCAAAAGAAAGCTATGATTCGGACAAAATTCGTATGCGATTAAACAAACAGAAAGGCAAATTTTTAGGAGTTTTTGCAGGGATGAGTGAATATTACAACTGGGACGTAACGTGGTTGCGAATTGGTTATGCTTTGTTAGTTTTATTAAGTCTACCATTTAAAGAGGCTTTATTTTCTTTATTTTGTGTTATTTTGTATGTAATGTTATGGTTATCAATGAATAACCCTAAAAATAATTTTTTAAAAGCAGACGCAGAAACCTCCGAAAATTCAGAAAGAGCTGAGTTTAAATTTGTGCCAAAAAGCAACAATTTTAGTTTTTGGGGAATCGTCAGAGGTTTTTTTAAAGGGATTTTCTATTTCATTACAGCGATTATTTTGAGTATTTTGCTAGTGCTATTTGTTGGTTTATCTTTAGCATTTTTCGGAATAAACATATTCTTTTTAGGAACGATGGGAGGGACAATGCTGGTATATGACTACCTACCGTTTTTGATTGAAACAAAATGGGAATTAGCATTGCTTTATGTGTCAATATCTATGTTGTCATTTGTAGCATTATTCGTCCCTATAAAACTGTTAATCAATCTATTCTCCTCTAAAAAAGCTACATTTCCAAAGAAATGGATTGTTACAAACGTAATCCTGTTTTTTGTAGGAATTATTGGAATGAGCATTGTTGCAGGTAGCACAATCCGTAGTTTTAAAGCCTATACATTTGACACTCAAAAATATAGTTTACAAAATTCGGACAACACCTTAGTTGTGCAAAATGCTCGTAGCCAGTTTATGCTGTTAGATGATGTTTTTTCCTCAAACTATGTAGATCATGACGGGAGTATGTTTATGTATCACAACGAGAATATTGAAATTTACGTAACTGATAAACAGCCCTATTTGGAGGTTATGAGAACTACCAGAGGAGGAAACATTCCAAAAGCTAAACTCAATATTGATAAGACTTTATACCCGTTGGAAATCAAAAACGACACTATTTTGTTACCTAATCATTATAAAATTGAAAAAGGAGGACTTTTCAGAGGACAGGAAATACGCATAAAGTTATATCTTCCTGAAAAGAAGAAAATTACATTTGATAGATATTCTAAAACAGTTGTGTGGTTCAACAAAAAGTTTACAAGGGTAATGGGCAATAAAGAATATATTGTTACCAAAGAAGGATTACAAGAGGAGCCTACACTTCTTAATTAAAAACTTAAGGAAATAGTACTTTTTAACATATTCCGATTCGTGTAATCGTGTCTTAAATATAGTTAAAATTGTTTTTTAACAATATCTACTCGATATTATTACAAAATAAACGAACTTAAAAATAAAATATTGATAATCAGTGTTTTATTTTTATAAAAACAACACATTGGATTATTTTACAGCAAAATACATTTTTAATCAAAATCAGCAGATATAATTTTATTTTACGTATAATATTAATTAAATGACAAACAATTAAATAAAAATCTGAATATTTTTCACTATTATTTCATTTTATCTATTTTTTTAGATAAGTTCACTTGTAAGATTTCAACAGATTAAAAAATTTGTATTTACTAAAAAAAAAATAAATCTTTGCGGACTAATTTAAAAAGGATAAAAAATGAGAGGAAAATTAATTTGGACACTGTCATTGTTTTTCTTCGCGTTGCAATTTGTGTTTGCACAAGAAAAAACAATCACGGGTATGGTAAAGGATGAGTCTGGTCAACCTTTATTAGGTGTTACAGTTACGATTAAAGGAACCACACGTGGCGTAGCGACCGACTTTGATGGAAATTATTCTATCAAAGCGAAGGCAGGAGAGGTGCTTCATTTTGTCGCTTTAGGAATGAAGCCTATTGATAGACCAGTTTCGGCATCTACTACCAAAATAGACGTAATCATGGAAGAAGAAGCGGAACAGTTGGAAGAGGTGGTTATTGTTGCTTATGGAACTGCTAAGAAACAGTCCCTAGTAGGTTCACAAGCTATGGTTTCGGCTAAACAATTAGAAACAAGACCAATCACTAACCTTACAGCAGCCTTGTCAGGTATAGCACCTGGTGTTCAGGTAACTACCTCTAGTGGGCAACCTGGAAGCTCAAGCGACATTCGTATTCGTGGGTTCGGTTCTATTAACGCAGGAAGCGATCCTATATACGTTTTAGACGGATCTATATATAGAGGGGCTATATCTGATATTCCTAGTCACGACATTGAAAATATATCTGTGTTGAAAGATGCGGCTTCTACATCTTTGTATGGTTCAAGTGCGGGTAATGGTGTCGTTTTGATTACAACTAAAAAAGGTTCTTCTAAAGCTAAAAATACTCCTATTATTACATATACCAATAACATAGGTTTTTCTAAAGAAGGTCAAGAGCATTATGAAACAGTAGGGGCGATGGATTATTACCCTTTGCGTTGGCAACAATGGTTTAATGAATACAAATATTCACGTAAATATACCGATGAACAAGCCGCTGCTGCCGCTAATAAAGATGTACTTGATGCTTTTAGATACCAACCTTATGCAGGAATAAAGTCATACTATCAGTATGATAGTACTAACAATATGTGGAATTTAACTACAACACCAACTTCTACAGATAGCTATCCAGCTTTGGTACTTGCTGATGGGAAATTAAATCCTGAAATCACAGGGCTTTTATGGAATGATGATTTGGATTGGGAAAAAGCTTTATATAGAACAGGAGTAAGAAATGAACATAACTTGAGCGTCAATTACGCTACAGATAAGCTTAAGAGCTATATGTCTGTAGGATACATAGATGAACAAGGATATCGAATAAAATCAGACTACCAAAGAATTTCAGGGAGACTTAATTTAGATTATGATGTAAGGAAATGGCTTTCTGTAGGATCCAATTTAGCATACACCAATAGAAAAAGTAATTCTCCTACAGCCACTGGTGGACAGCTTAGTAATACATTTAGCTTTATAAGAACCATAGCACCCATTTATCCTATCCATAGACATAATGATGACGGAAGTTATATGATAGACAATAAAGGCAATAAGGTTTTTGATTATAGTAAAGATCGTCCTTTCAGACCCAATTTTAACCCTATCCTCTTATCAGAGTTAGATTTGCTTGCTTCTGACAATAATTCATTTGTTTCAAGAAGTTATGCAGAAATAAAGGTTATTCCTGAATTGAAATTTAGAGCAAGCTATTCCCACGATTTGTTACAATATACAACACGCGAACGATACAATAACGTATTAGGTGATCAACCTGATGGTTTGTTTGAAATTTACAACTATAAAAATAGTACCACTACTTTTATTCAATCGTTAGAGTATGACAAAATGTTCAATAAGCATCATTTTAATGTACTTTTAGGACATGAAAGTTTTGATTATAAGCGATATAGCAATACATCCTCAAAAAAAGGAGTTGTATTTCCTGGTGTGGATGAGCTTTCAAACTATAAAGATCCCGCCTCTTTGACATCAGTAACTGATAGATATACCAAAGAAGGTTATTTTGGAAGAATCAATTATAACTATTCTGATTTATATAACCTTTCATTATCGTATAGACGAGACGGAACCTCACGTTTTCATCCGGATCATCGTTGGGGAGATTTTTGGTCAGCTGGAGCAGGTTGGCACGTGAAAAATCAACTATTGAAAGAAGTTAAATGGATTGATAGACTGAAATTGAGAGCTTCTATAGGACAAACTGGGAATGATGCGGTTAGCTCATACTATGCCTATCAGACTACATATTCAATAGTGCGTAATGGTGAAGATTTAGGACTTCGCATAGGTAATTATGCAAATCCGAATTTGGTTTGGGAGAAACAACAAAGTACTGATATTGCTCTGGAGTTTGGTTTTTTTGATAGATTAGAAGCCTCCTTAGAATTGTTTGACAAGAGATCTAAAGACTTGATTTTTTCTTTTCCGCTTCCTACCTCTACAGGAGTTGGAAGTATAGACAAAAACATTGGTCAGATTCGTAATTATGGAATTGAAGCCGATTTGACTTTTCATATTTTTAAAAGCAGAAATTTCAGATGGAATATAAACGTAAACGGTACTGTACTCAAAAATAAGGTTCTTGAGCTTCCTGAACATAACAGAAAAGAAGGGATAGAAAGTGGGTATCATAAGTATCTAGAAGGGTCTAGTATATATGATTATTATTTAAGAAAATGGGCAGGAGTTAATCCTGATGACGGGTTCGCTATGTATGTTATTGATGCAGAAAGATACCCTGATAAGGCAGATCCTAACAGTCCTAATTTCGAAGGTATTGATAAAACAGGAGAAAGAGCAAAATACACAAGAAATGCTGATATTGCCAAAAAAGAATTTGCTGGATCCGCTATTCCTGACTTGTACGGAGGAATCTCTACAAACTTAAGTTGGAAAGGATTTGGTTTAAATATGCACTTTTCTTATCAAATTGGAGGTAAAGGGTTCGATGGAGGATATGCTTCGTTAATGGGAAGAAGCCTCAGTGGAGGTAATGCTTTACACGTAGATATGAAAAAAGCTTGGACAAAAGAGGGGCAGGTTACCGACGTTCCGCGACTTGATTCTGGGCATTATGGGCAATTTGATTCACATTCGGCAGATAGATTCTTAGTTTCCAGAACGGCACTTATGCTCAAAAATGTGTCATTGACCTATACATTACCAAGCGATTTGGTAAAAAAACTTGATGTGTCTAATATTCGTATTGGGGTATCTGGAGAGAATTTATTTTTATGGTCTAAACGTAAAGGATTTAACCCTATGAGTAACTATGGAGGTGTTACAGGATTAAATTCCTATAATTACGCTAAAATAGTAACATGTAGCTTTTTGATTTCTCTATAATAAACTTTTAAACAAATAAAGATGAAAAATATAGTTAAAATAATAATGTTGTTAGCCCTTGTTTTTACAATGAGTTGCTCTAAGGATTTTTTAGAAACTAGTCCTTCGAGCTCTATAGGTCAAAAACAAGCAGAACAAACAGAACAAGGAGTGGAGGCTATTTTGCAGGGTTTGCATAGTATGGTTTATTCCTACAATTTTGGACAAGGTTTCGGTCTTGGACAACCCTCAATGGCTGTCCAACTAGATATTATGGGAGACGATGTAATTAATACACTTCCTGCTATTTACATGGAACAGTATAGATATACAGGTAGTATGACGGCAAGCAATGACAGTCATATAAACTACAAAGCTTGGGATTATTATTATACCATCATTCAGCACGCTAATAAATTGCTCAATGGACTTGAGAACTTAAGTGGTCTATCATCGGAAACAAAAGCAAATCTGTTAGGTCAAGGATATGCATTTCGTGCTTGGGCTTACCATAATTTAGTTCAACTTTTTGGTAAGCGTTACCAAAAAGGGGGAGCTAATGATCAATTAGGAGTTATCATCAGAACACCTGATAAGTTAGAAGATCATTTACCACGCTCAACCGTGGCAGAGGTTTATGATTATATTCAGGCAGATATGACAAAAGCCTTAGAGTATTTAAAAGATGTGCCTAATAGCGGTAAAAAGAATGATTTGCGCTATGCGACTGTTTGTGGTATCGCAGCGAGGATAGCTTTGAGTAAAGAAAATTGGGAGGAAGCCGAAAAATATGCAAGTTTGGCTATTGAAAAATCGGGTGCTTCTTTACAAACAGGTAAATCATTATTGAATGGTTTTAATGATATTAATGCTACCGAGTGGATGTGGGCTTATAAGCAAGGCGCAGACCAAAATTTTTACTACAATGGTTTTTTTGCTCACTATTCATATAACTTTAATTCTTCAAGGATAAGAAGTTTAAAAATTGCCATAAATAGAGATATTTATGATGATATGGGAGAAAATGATGTACGTCGTAAATGGTGGGTTTGTTTGGATAGAGGAGATAAAATACCTTCGGATGCCTATGATTTATATTTTAGAGGAGGTGTAAATAATCCTAATTGGGAAATTACAGGTCAATCAATAAAGTTTAAAGCTCTTTCGGCAACAGATAGTAGAGGTGATGTGGTTGTTATGCGTTTAGCAGAAATGTATTACATTAAGGCAGAAGCAGAGGCACGTCAGTCTAAAGAAGCTCAAGCAAGAGAAACCCTCAATAAAATAATGATAACAAGAGATCCTGATTACAATACGATTGCAACAGGTGATGCTTTGATAAATGAGGTAATGCGTAATAAACGTATCGATTTATGGTTGGAGGGACAAAGATTCTTCGATATGAAACGATTAAAAGAAGTGCATAATAGAGTAAATTCAAAGAACATAACACGCTATTTACGAGGTTCTAGGAAGCAAACAGCAATTAATCGAAATTCAGGAGAATTTGTTCAAAATATTCCGACATCGCCGGATAGCAAGTATTGGCAATTTGCTATACCTTATGGAGAAATAAAAGGAAATCCTCTTTGTGAGCAAAACGAATTATAAATAATACTCCTTATTAGAAGTAAGTGCGTACAGTAAAAAAGGAAGTTGCCCGAAAAGGGCAACTTCTTTTTTATTTTAAAACGCTGTATGTTGCTTAGGATATCAAAAACATCTAAACCATACTAATTTTTAAAACTCTGATTTTCATCAAAAACAAACCTAAAAGACTTTTATTCAACATAAATTAATAACGGAAAGAAAATGTTAAAATAAAACTGTTAAAATACATTTTTATCACGCTTAATTTTAAAATAAAAATTAAAAAACAAAACTTTGGCACGATTGTTGTGTTTTATTTATCGTATAACATAAAACTATAACAAAATGAAAAAACTAATTACATTTTTAGGTATGATTTGCCTATCGGCAGTATTGTTTTCTTGCAGTAAGAGTGATGACCCTGCTGACAATGACATCTTTGTTGGTACCTACAAAGGTAGTATCGGTTATAAGAGTAGCGATGGAGAACAGAACTCTGACAAAGGCTCTGTAACAGTAGCCAAAGTAGGAGATGACTACTATTTCAGATTTTCTGACGGGATTGAAGACCTTTCGGGCGTAAAGATGCAAAAAGGAAACAACAATCTAATAAACATTGATTTAGAGGAGGGATTAAAAGTCATTCGCATTACGGCTTCAACTCTGATAATCAAATACTCGAAAGACGGAAAAACTTGGACAGCAAACGCAAGTAGATAGTATTTAATCACCCTAAAAAGGTCATAAAATCTTTTTTAGGGGGATTATTTATATTGCCAGAAGCAAATGGACTCATTACAAAGGTAATATAAATATGATTTCTATTTGGGGTTGAGCTGTAGTTACTAGTAATATATTGATGGCATCGCCTAGAACGCAACTTTTACAAGGGCGTAATAGGCGATGATTTTGTTATAGGAGCCTTGTAGTGTTTTTGAGTACAGTAATAAAAACTCTGCAGGGTTTTGAGCATAAATACATAAACCTTTGTCTATTTTTAAGCAAAACCTAATTAATTGTAAATTAGTTGATTACGTCTTTTAAGGATGGTTGTTTATCCTTTATTAGTACTAAAAAACATAGTTCAGTTATTTTCAGATAACGCCTATGAGAATTCGAATTCCTTTTCTTCATCACTTTCAATACCCAGAGCTTCATATATGTATTTGAAGGTAGAAAGTAACTTTGGTTTTCCGTTTACGATGGCAACATTATGTTCGAAATGAGCCGATGGTTGTCCGTCAGCGGTTAGGATCGTCCATTTATCTCTAAGTTGCTTTACTTTGTGTGTTCCCATGTTTACCATGGGTTCAATAGCCACAACCATTCCATCTCGGAATCGTTTTCCATTTCCGCGTTTTCCATAGTTGGGCATTTCCGGATCTTCGTGCATTTTTTTGCCAACACCATGTCCCACGAGCTCTCGGACGATGCCATATCCGTGTCTCTCGCAATGGTTCTGAATAGCAAAACCTACATCTCCCACGCGATTTCCAGTTTTGAACTCTCGTATACCTACGTAAAGAGATTCTTTAGTAACTTGCAAGAGTTTCTTTACCTCATCAGATATTTCGCCAACGGCAAAAGTATAGGCGTGGTCTCCATAAAAACCGTTTTTTAATGCTCCACAATCAATCGAAACGATGTCACCCTCTTGCAAAGGTATGTTGTTTGGGATACCGTGAACTACTTGAGCGTTTGGACTGACGCATAAGGTGTTAGGGAATCCATAGAGCCCCAAAAAACCAGGAACTGCCCCTTGGCTTCGGATATATTCCTCTGCGATTTTATCTAATTGCAGGGTCGTAATACCTGGTTTGATTTCTTTTGCTAAAACGCCCAAAGTTCGTGAAACCACCTGAGCACTTTCTCTCATTATCTCAATCTCTTCTAAAGTTTTGATGTATATCATGTCACCAATAATATATTTATGTAAAAAATAGTTTAAAAATTTGTGTAAATTCAAAATATGTTTATGATTTAAATGTATTTACAGGCTTCTCTGACACTCAATTTTGTCATTTTAGATTCGTGTCTTTTAATGAAATCGCGTACCCACTCTGGATTAGTTTTGCTGTAATCCCGAAGAGACCATCCAATGGCTTTATTGATAAAAAATTCCGTTTGTCCGAGGTTATTTACTATGATTTTCTCTAATAAATCTGTATTAGTTTTTTCCTTTCGGAGCAGTTGATGGTCAATTGCAATACGTCTTAGCCAAAAGTTATCGTCAACGCTCCATACGAGAAGAGTATGATTTAACTCAGGGAACCGCAGTGCGATACCTCCGATAATTCTATCCAGTTGGTCAATCGAGTCCCACCAAGATTTACGCAGTGCCAAATCCTTAAGTTTTGGAATGTCCGCGAGAGTAAGGAACTCTTTTTTCAAACCCAAATAATCCAAAGCAAAGTACTGTAGTTCTCGATATGGATTCTGCCAACATTGTTCAATAAGTTCCCAAGCAATAGCATTATCTTTTTTAAGTGTAGCGAGAAAAGGCTTTGTAATTTTCTTGCGAATGGGAGATTGTACCCCTAAGAAAAGAAAATTATTTTTCATATACCCACTCATTTCCTTGGCTTTTTGTTCGTTGGAGTAAGTTTTGAGTGTTTCGAATATCGAATTAAATAACATATTATCTTGCTTGTGAGATAATAAACTTTGTCAAATCTTAATTACAGAGGATTTGACAAAGTTTGTTGAATTTTTCTAAAAAGATAATAAAGCGAAATTGTTTATCCTTTCATGTAAGTAGTTCCTTTATAGCTAATTCTTGAACCAGACTCCCAAGTAAATACATATTCTGTATTCTTTCCTTGGGCATCTGTCAACGTAATCGTGTAATGCTTTTTGTTTTCAGATGTTTGTTTCGTAACTCGAATTGCTTTAGAGTCTATTTTTCCTTTGTAGCAATCATCTGCTTTTTCGTTTTCTTTAAAGCAAAAATCATTCGTTTTAAACATAATTCTTTTTTTTCCATCAAAAGTATACCATTCCCCTTGTATCCAATCTGGTGGAGCTATCGCAACGGTACTATCCGTGTCTTTTCCACAAGCAACAAAAAAAGTTGCTATCATGAATAAGAATAAATTTTTTTTCATACTATATAATTTGTTAAAATTAATACGATATAAGTGGTATTGAAGCGTTAAAAATTATTTTTTAAACGCTTGTAGCAGAGCTTCTGTAGAGCTGTCATGTTGTGAAATGTTCACAGTTTCAATATCTTTTAAGATAGTGTTTGCTAACTGTTTACCAAGCTCTACGCCCCATTGATCATAGCTGTAGATATTCCAAATAATTCCCTCTACAAAAATTTTATGTTCGTACATAGCGATCAAAGCTCCTAAACTTTCAGGAGTTAATTTCTCAATTAAAAAGGTGGTAGTAGGCTTATTTCCTTCAAAAACTTTGAAAGGTACAAGACTTTCGTTCACGTTGTTACCCATTTCAGAACGTACTTCGGCTTCTGTTTTGCCTTTGAGCAACGCTTCGGTTTGAGCAAAAAAGTTGGCCATAAGTTTGTTGTGATGGTCTGTGTTTCCGTAAAGCGATTCTTTAAATCCGATGAAATCCGTAGGGATTAATTTTGTACCTTGGTGAATAAGTTGAAAGAAAGCATGTTGTGAATTCGTTCCGGGTTCGCCCCAAATGATAGTTCCTGTTTGGTAATTAACCGCTTTGCCGTCACGTCCTATGTATTTTCCGTTACTTTCCATGATGCCTTGTTGCAAATATGCGGGGAAACGGTGTAGATATTGTGTGTAAGGAATAATTGCTTGACTTTCTGCGTGGTAGAAATTGTTATACCATACACTCAAAAGGGCAGTAATCACAGGGATGTTATTTTTAAATTCTGCAGTTCTGAAATGCTTGTCCATTTTGTTAGCTCCTTGTAGTAGTTTCTCAAAATTGTCATAACCTACTGAAAGAGCTATTGTTAAACCTACCGCACTCCATAGAGAAAAACGTCCCCCAACCCAGTCCCACATAGGGAATACATTTTCCGAAGCAATACCAAACTCTGCAATTTTCGGCAAATTCGTCGATACAGCCACAAAGTGTTTTGCAACATCTTCCTGTTTTGCTGATTTCAGGAACCATGCTTTAGCGGTAGTTGCGTTACTAAGAGTTTCTTGTGTTGTAAAGGTTTTTGAAACAATCACAAAAAGTGTTGTTTCAGGGTTAAGATGTTTGATAACCTCCATCACGTGGTCACCGTCTACATTGCTGATAAAGTGTATGTTCAGCTGATTTTTGTAGTATTTCAATGCTTCACAAACCATTACAGGCCCTAAGTCAGAACCTCCAATACCGATATTAACCACATCGGTGAAGGCTTTACCCGTGAATCCTTTGCGTTTTCCGGAAATCACATCCTCTGAAAACTGTTTCATTTGTTTTTTGACAGAAATTACTTCTGGTAGAACATTTACTCCATCTACTTGAATGTTGCTATTCTCATCAGCACGTAACGCTGTGTGTAGTACAGCTCTTTTTTCGGTAGCGTTAATAAGATCTCCTTCAAAATACTTGTTTATAGCGTCCTTCAGTTCGCATTCCTCAGCCAGTTGTAGTAATAGCTCAAGAGTTTTCTCATCAATTCGGTTTTTGGAATAATCTACCAAAAAATCGTTCCAGTTTATTGAAAATTTGAAAGCTCGTTGAGCATCTTTTTCGAAAAGAGTTTTGATGTGAATGTTTTTTACTTCTTCAAAATGAGCTTGTAATGATTTCCAAGCCTTTGTTTGCGTAGGGTTTATATTTTTTAACATATCTATTATAATTGTGTAACCTGATTTTGTTCTTCCAATGAAATTTCTAATTTTTCTTCTTCGACCTTGGTTGCTGTCAAAGCATCTAATTGTTGTTTTAATGTACTGATATCTTGCAGATATTTTTCTTTCAAACGTTCATCCATAGGGATTGCTTCTGGCATTTTTTCTTTTAGAGGATCAACTTGTTTTCCGTTTTTCCAGAAGCGGTAGCACACATGAGGCCCTGTCGCCAGTCCTGTACTTCCTACATTTCCAATAACGTGTCCCTGTGGCACGTGTTGTCCTTTTTTCACTAAAATTTTTGACATGTGCAAATATTGTGTAGTATAGGTGTTATTGTGCTTGATTTTTACGTAGTTACCATTTCCTCCGTTGTATCCTGCTTCGATAACCGTTCCAGCAGCTGTAGCTCGGATAGGAGTTCCGTGAGGTGCAGCATAGTCCGTACCGAAGTGATTTTTCATCCTATGCAAAACAGGGTGGAAACGCATTCCAAAACGAGAGGTGATTCTAAAAATTTCTAAAGGAGCTTTTAAAAACATACGTTTCATTGTATTCCCTTTTTCATCATAGAAATCTCTTTTTCCAGAAACTGAATCCGTTACGTAGTTAAAAGCGTAGTAAGGAGTTCCTTTGTGTTCAAAGTATGCTGCCTTGATGTTTGCTACTCCTGCATAGATGGAATCTTCAACATAGCGTTCTTCGTAGATGATTTTGAAGTTATCCCCTTGTTGCAAATGGAAAAAGTCGATGGTATAATCAAAGATTTGCGACAAATTAAAGGCTACGTTGTAAGTCATTCCTACGTCTAAAGCGGACTCAATCAAACTACTTTTAATATAACCAGCTTTTTCTTTTTCAACAAGCGTAATAGCTCTTTTTTCATTTCGAACCGAAACTGAATCGGCCATTTGAATTACATAGTATTCCGTTATGGAAGGTTCGTAAACGAAACTGTGTAGCTTTTCAGGATTTTTCTTGTCGAAAAGTAAGGCGTACATTTTACCAACACGTAGCGTTCGAGGGTCAAAAGTCTCTTTGATTTTATTGGAAATGTTGTGAATTTCAACGGATTGAATGTTGTGACTTTGTAGAATCTTCCCAAAGGTGTCGCCAGATTTTAGAGTGTCTTTAACGATAGTGTAGTCGTCCAGATTGAATCCATATTCAATAACAGGTAGCTTTTCAACAATTTCCTCAACAGGTGTTGGAGCAGGAGTAGAGGAGTCATCACAACCCCAAGCCAGTACAACGGTTAGAAGTAAAAATATATTTCGCTTTAAAATCTTTTTTCGTGCCATTAGAATTAATATTTTTGGTAAAAAAAATAAATCAAAATCCGTATCATTCCTATTATTTTTAATTTGGAATAATCGGAATGGTCAAAGGTGGAAAAAAAAACCGAAGTAAGCAAACCTTTTGTGAGTTTTTTAGGAAAATAGTTTTTGTGACAGACATGCGTAATCTGTAGATATATCTGACATTTGCAAAACACATCCAAATAACATGTTGTATATCAATGTTTTGAGGCTGAAACTTAAAAAAAACGCTCAAAAAACATCTTTATTTCAAAAAAATGTAGTACTTTGGGCGAGCAAAATCATGTAGCATGAGAAGATTTATATACTTATTTTTGTTTCCTGCATTGGGATATGCCCAAACTTTATGGACGTTGGAAGATTGCATTAACCACGCTTTGGAGAAAAACATTTCTATCAAACAATCTGAGATAGACCTCAGTGCTTCAGATGTGGATAAGTTACAAGCTCGTGGGGCATTTGTACCTTCTTTAAATTCAAATATGACCTACAGTTTGAATGAGGGAAAGAATATCAATCCTGTGACCAACCAATTTGAAAATACATTTTTTCAATCGGCATCAGGAGGAGTAAGTATGGATATGACTCTTTTTGCTGGTTTGCGAAATTGGCGACAGCTCAAACGGGCTGAACTTGGCAGAATGGCGGCTCAGTACAACCTCGAAAAGATGAAAGATGATATTGTTTTGATGGTTATCAATGCTTATTTGGACGTACTTTCAAACAAAGAGCAATTGAAAAACCTAAAGATACAGTCCAAAATATCAAAACAGCAGTTGGAACGTACAAAGGATTTGATTGAGGCAGGTTCTTTGCCAAAGGGAGATGTGTACGAAGCTGAATCACAAGTGTTTGCACAGGAACAGCAAATCATTGCTACCGAGAATATGTTGTTTATATCCAAAATGGGATTAGCTCAACTGTTGCTTTTGAAGGATTATCAAAATTTTGAAATCGCAGATACTTCGTTTGATGTGCCTATTACGGACGTTCTGTCAAAGAATCCTAATGAGATTTTTCAACGAGCTAAAGAGGTAGTGCAGGATATTAAAATCGCTCAAGCCAATGTGGAGTTAGCAGAAAATAGCCTAAGATTATCAAAATCAGCTTATTCGCCTCGTTTGGCTGCTCAATGGGGATACAACACTCGTTGGTCAAAAAGCCAAGCTCAGAATTTTTTGGATCAACTGGATGCTAACAAGGGTATGTACGCGGGTTTAGGACTCTCTATTCCAATTTTAAATGGTTTTTCAACCAAAAGCAATATCAAAAGGCAACAACTTAACTTGCTCAAAGCCGAATGGAATAAAGAACAGGCAGTATTGAACTTGGAAAGAACAGTCTATCAAGCATATACAGATGCGTCGAATGCGAGAAAATTGTTCGAAGCTTCCGAAAAAACAATGCAAGCAAAAGAACAATCCTATCTCTATTCAAAAGAACGACACGATGTAGGGTTGATGACTACCTTTGATTTTAACCAAGCAAAAACACAATATGAAAATGCTGAAAATGAATACATTAGAGCGAAGTATAAATATATTTTCAAGATAAAAGTGTTGCAGTACTATTTTGGCGAAAAATAAAGTATGGATGATTTAGCTTAAATCTGAGAGATGTATAATTTCTCGGATTTCCCTAATTTACATACCTTAAATAAAAAAAGAAACTATATGAGCAAAAAAACGATTATTATTGGGGCAGTTGTTTTAGGAATTATACTCCTTATTGTAGGAAAAAAAGCAGGTTGGTTTGGTGGTGAACCTAATGGAAAAGAAGTAGAGATTCAAAAAATAGCTTTAGCAACCCTGACACAAAAAGTGGCGGCTACAGGGAAAATACAACCCGAATTGGAAATAAAAATCTCGTCAGAGGTGTCGGGAGAAATT
>NZ_CDOI01000111.1 GCF_000827555.1 Capnocytophaga canis | reverse complement strand
TATGTTATAGGTTATGAAATCTGTACAAAAGTAGGAACGATTACCTGCGACACAGCTACTGTAGTAATAACAGTTACAGCGGTAACAACCCCTACGGTAATCACGGCTACTGACGACCCAGTAACTGTAACGACCACTCAAAGTGGAACTGTAGTTAACGTATTGGATAACGACAAGCTTGGTACAAAAACGCCAACAACATCTGATGTAACGATAATGGTAACGAAAACTCCAACAGGAACAATCGTACCGAACTTAGACCCTGTAACAGGAGATGTTACGATACCATCAGGTACACCAACAGGAACGTATACGATAGGTTATAGCATCTGTACGAAATCAGGAACGATTACATGCGATACTGCTACAGTAACGATAGTAGTTACAGAGGTAACAACTCCAACGACACCTGTAGTAGCGAA
>NZ_CDOI01000110.1 GCF_000827555.1 Capnocytophaga canis | reverse complement strand
ACAAACCATCTTTTTATCATCATTGACAATAAAGACGGTGTGCAAAAAACAGAAAGTAGAAAAATCAGATCAAATGATGAAGGCACCAAGTTTCATATTAAGAAAATAACTCATTACAAAGAGCATCAAGAAATAGATTTAATTTATGAGAATGGCGAAGTTAGTAAGATTTACGAATATTTTTACGTAAACGAACCTGAAAATTGGCAAATTTCATTTAGATTTCGTAATCATTTTAATGGAAATATAATCAATAATTTTATTTTAATGCTTCCAAAGGAACGGTTTGAAGAAATCGCAAGAGAGAGATATTATGCAAACTATTTGGAAACAT
>NZ_CDOI01000109.1 GCF_000827555.1 Capnocytophaga canis | reverse complement strand
ATGTATTAAACCCTGGCTCTGGTTTTAAAGTTTCGGCTTCGGTAAAAGAATTTCGATATGAATTTTCTAATTCGGATAACATTTTGATTTTACAGGGATATACAAACGGAGAACTAAGTAGTTACAAAGAATCTTTCAAACGTAAATAACACTTTCATGAAAAAGTTTTATTTTATACTCGCATTGTTAGGTGTATTCGCTTGTTCGGAAGATGAACATATGACGGCTGATTATTTTAAAGC
>NZ_CDOI01000108.1 GCF_000827555.1 Capnocytophaga canis | reverse complement strand
GCGTCACACCAGCTAACTGTGATATAGCAAAAGTTATTTTCACTGTTAAAAATATCGACGCTGTTGATGATGATTTTGGAGTTCAAACTGTAGGAACGACCACGAAGACAGTGTTTGAAAACGACAAGTTGAATGGAGTATCACCAACGAGTGCGACGGTAAGTGTGACATCTGCGAATTTACCAATTGGAGTAACACTTAATTCGGATGGTACATTAACGATAGGAAATACGGCTTTATCGGGTACACATACGTTTACGTATACTATTTGTGATAAGGCAAATACAAGTATTTGCGATACAGCTACGGCGACTATTACGATTAAGAAAGTAGTAGCTACGGATGATTCTTACTCAATCACGGATACCACGGTGACTCAAACTGTGGGTAACGTATTGGATAATGACAAGGTAGGGACGCAAACTGCTACGACTACTTTGGTAACTATCGGCAATATCCAAAATCCTACGGGTTCGAATGTACCTGCTTTGGATACAAATGGAAATATCAC
>NZ_CDOI01000107.1 GCF_000827555.1 Capnocytophaga canis | reverse complement strand
ACTGACGGTATTTCTTTTTCGCAGGAAATAGTCATGTCTTTAGGTAAATCTCCTGTAAATTCTATTTTTGAAGAAATAACCGTAACCTTCTGTTTGTGAATGACTTTATTCCCGCAATCATCGGAAGCCTCCCATTTATAGGTAATTACTTTGTTCTCTCCCTCCTGTTTTTCTTCTTTTGATTTGATAACTTGAACTTT
>NZ_CDOI01000106.1 GCF_000827555.1 Capnocytophaga canis | reverse complement strand
ACTAGTATGGCCCGGGGGATCCGCTCGCACTTAGCCTGTTAAGGGGTTCGCGCTCGTCTAGTCTGTGCTGTTGCCTGGATAGTAAATTATCATGGTACAAACTTTTAAGAGCCAGTTAAATGGAGATGGATTTAAAAAGAGTTATTGTAAAGTCTCCCCAGGTGTGTCATTAAATATCCCAACAGATTGCCCTGGCCTGACCCCCTAAATGCAATTTTGGGATTCCCTTTTAGTTGCTTTCATTAAAATGTACCAGCGCAGTA
>NZ_CDOI01000105.1 GCF_000827555.1 Capnocytophaga canis | reverse complement strand
TACCAAAAAAATTCAAGGGTTAAAAAAAAGTGACATTTTCTCCTGTTTTTTACACATGATTTTGAATGCTGATGGGTCCACGTCCAGCTCTAAAGGTAGGTTCATGGTTCTCCAAAGTTGCTTTCTTGTCAGAATTGAGCCACATCAGGTAGGTGGGGAAGTAGATCAGTGAGGATGCTTCACATGTGTGGGCACTGGGAACAGAATGCTTCAATAACACGAGCTGACGAGGGCCCGCTATGAAAAAAAAGATTCTCTGTGCCCCCTGGCGCCTCCGCACTTAAAGAATTGATGACCGTGCGGCCGCGATATCCTGCAGATGCATCCAGTACTAGTATGGCCCGGGGGATC
>NZ_CDOI01000104.1 GCF_000827555.1 Capnocytophaga canis | reverse complement strand
TCCCATTTATAGGTAATTACTTTGTTCTCTCCCTCCTGTTTTTCTTCTTTTGATTTGATAACTTGAACTTTTTCAGAACAGTTGTCTGTAGCGGTTAAATCCATCTGTGTTGGGATTTTATTTTCTTCTACCGAAATATCAGCAGGTAAAGTTCCTGAAAACACAGGTTTTACATCGTCTTTTATCGTAATAGTTTGGGTATGTGTAATGGATTTTCC
>NZ_CDOI01000103.1 GCF_000827555.1 Capnocytophaga canis | reverse complement strand
TATCATACGGATATCAACACAGAGCATTCAGAGTATGGAGCTGCGTTCTATGGTGGAGATAAGGTTATTTTTGCAGCGAGTAATAGCAGTATGTTCAAGCAAACTTCACAATGGACAGGCGAGAGTTTTTACGATTTATATGAGGCTTCTCGCGACAGCATTTCTCTTGCTAAAAAATCACTTTTCTCATCGGATATTAATACAAAATTCAACGAATCTACGGCTGTCTTTACTAAGGATGGCAATACCGTTTATTTCACACGTAATAATTAT
>NZ_CDOI01000102.1 GCF_000827555.1 Capnocytophaga canis | reverse complement strand
GAAACGACTGTCTCGTTGTTGGGCTTTAAAATAATCAGCCGTCATATGTTCATCTTCCGAACAAGCGAATACACCTAACAATGCGAATAAAAAATAAAACTTTTTCATAAAAGTGTTATTTACGTTTGAAAGATTCTTTGTAACTACTTAGTTCTCCGTTTGTATATCCTTGTAAAACCAAAATGTTATCCGAATTAGAAAATTCATATCGAAATTCTTTTACCGAAGCCGAAACTTTAAAACCAGAGCCAGGGTTTAATACAT
>NZ_CDOI01000101.1 GCF_000827555.1 Capnocytophaga canis | reverse complement strand
TTCGTTTACGGTAAAGCTATACTCCGCTTGGGTAGAAACCACCGCTTGAGTAGCCGTGTTTACCCAATGTTTGAATTTATGGGGTGCTACGGGCGTAGCTGTTACTTTTGCGGTTTGACCTGCATTAAGGGTTTGATTTTCAGGAGATACACTACCCCAAGCCGTGTTGTTGCTGTTGGCAGTAATTTGTAAAGGCAAAGGCTCAAAAACAGCAATAAAACGCACGTTTTCATTGATGGCAGGTTGGTACGGATTGTCATTGGCTACGATAAAAGAAGGCGTACCCACAGCCCAACCCACAAAGCGATAGCCTGTTTTTGGGGTAGCCTGTAAGGTAACCTCTGTACCTGCATTTACGGTTTTGGTGGCGGGTTGTGCCGTACCCCACGTAGGGTGATGGCTTTCGGTGGTAAGTGTATATTGAACGGTACGCTCATCTTTAATGGTGATTTCCTGATAGCTTAGTGCTCCAGGAGTTCCAAGTCCATCATTCAGAACATTGCTAGTGTCGTCTCCGAATGTCATTTTAAGTCTGATATTCCTATTGAATCCTGATAACTTTGCTTTTGCTTGCAGTAAAATATCTTGTAATTTCATAGTATAAATATTTTCTTGCAAATCGACAAAATTATTTTGAGATTCTAAACTTGCATCCCACCAAATCCCATCAAATCTCCCATTAGGTACACTCAACACGTAATTTTCAGATACATAGTGAAAGCCCCCAATCACCTGCCCGATACGAGCATCGTCAGGGCTGACTACCGCAATTTTAGTAGGAGCATCTTGCGTAGCACTCGTTGCCGAAGCCCCCAATTGAAGCACACCATAATAATTCACATCACCAGCTATTCTTCTGCTTTCTTGGACTCCTCCCACTACTGTTTTATAGCTACAACTAAAGCCACCAGCTCCAGTAAATCTGAGGCGAGTTTTGCCATTTGCCCCAGTGAAAATAGTAAAAGGTCCATACTGTTTTTCGATATTGGTATAGTGAGATGGAATTTCTACTTCAAAAACCATCCCATTTTTGACAAGAACTCGTGTAAAAATGGATTCTGTTGTAGAGAAGTCTTCCTCAGCAAATTCAGTGATTGACTTTACTGTGTTTGGCTGATCAATTGTGATCGTCTTGGCGTAGCTCGTCTGAGCATAGCCGAGTTGCCCTGCGCTGAATGCCACCACAAGGGTAAGCACCAACAAAAAGATATGTTTTTTCATATTGCTTAAAGTTAATATATCAAAAAAAAGTAGTAAATCCTGCAAAAGTAAACAAAAAAGCAAGAAACTTCCAAAAAAAATAAGTGGGTTTTGTGTTTTGAGCCTTACAAAAGGCTACCGTCAAACAAAAAAGGTAGTAAATCCTTAATGGAATCCGTTTGAATGATTTTTCCACAGGCTCCCATAAAATAAACGGGAATGGCTTTTTTTTGTCGTATTTCGTACTCCGAAAGTGATTGCCTACACGCACCACAAGGCGACACGGGTTGGTCGGTAGGTGCTTTCGCCGTACCGGAAATGGCAATGGCTTGAATCGTTTCGTTTGGAAACTGAGTCGATGCTTGATAAATTGCCACACGCTCGGCACACAAGCCCGACGGATAAGCCGCATTCTCTTGGTTGGAGCCTATGCAAATGGCACCATTCTCCAACCGAACAGCCGCACCAACCTTAAAGTTGGAGTAAACCGCATACGCATTTTCCCTTGCCTTTACAGCCTCAGCCATAAGGGTTTGCACCTCTTCCGGAAGTTCAGAAATATGTTCGTAAGTTGTGTAGCGAATGGTCAATTGTTGTTTCTCCATAACAAAAAAACCGTTACTCAAAACCAACACTCTTGCCACAAACAGAATTCAGCAAGGCTTGTAAATTGGTTTAAAATACGTTTGACTAAATGATTACTTTCGCAAAGTTACGTATTATTTTTGAAAACAGGAATATTTTATGTGATTTCTTTAGGTGAAACGCAGGAAAATTATCAACCTCTGATTCGTTTATTTGAACCGTTTTTCGACCTTTTCGAGGTCGAAAAAGAAACATATCATTTCCATAAATTGGATTTAAAAACCCCGTAGGCTTTCTATTCAAAGCACTTTGCCAAAGTTTTAAGACTTTGGCAAAGTACCAAAAACACAGAAGAAAAACAAAATCCGTGTTACCTGTGGAAAGTTATTTCTATTTGGTTTTCACTTTAATTACAGCAGTTTTCAATCCTTTGCTTTTAGCTTCGAAAATGATTTCCCCTGCCTTTTGGCTTGATTGCACGATGGCTACCAATTTTCCGTTGAAAAGATGCATTTTTGGCAAATGGAATTGGTCGGTTGAGGTGGCATCGCCATTGGCTGCTGCACGATACGTTCCTGCTCCACTCACTTTAAAAGTAACCAAATCATTTATATTAGGGCATAGATTTCCGTCTTTGTCTACCGCTTCTATGGTAATGAACGAAAGGTCTTTTCCGTCGGCAGTAATTACATTTCTGTCAGCAGTAAGGCGAAGTGAATGTGGTTTTCCTGCGGTTTTTACAATTTTTTCAGCTACGGCTTTTCCGTTTTTGTCGTAAGCAACCACTTTTACCTCTCCTGCCTCGTATTTGGTGTCGAGCCACATTAGGCGATAACGTTTCTGACGCTCAAATGATTGCTGCGCTTCTTTGGTGTAACTTCCGTCAAGCGGAATGTTCAAATCTTTGCTACGTTTCCCTTGACTTTTTCCATTGATGAAAACCTCCGCCGAAGGATAATTTGTATAAACAAAAATTGGAGTTACCTGTCCTTCACGCCCTTCCCAATTCCAATGTGGTAGAATGTGTAGCGTTTCGGCTTCTTTGTTCCAATGGCTTCTGTAAAGGTAAAATCTATCTTTAGGAAGTCCTGCCAAATCCACCGCACCAAAGTATGAGCTGTGAGCTGGCCATTCTACATAATATGGAGTCGGTTCGCCCAAATAATCAAAACCTGTCCAAATAAATTCACCTATGGTGTAAGGTAAATCTTCGTGTTGAATCCAATCATCTTCTGGCAAATTTGACCAACCGCAATGTTCTACATCATAGGAAGAGGTTTGTTGGTCTTGATATTTTGGCATTGATTTTCTTTCCACAGGGAATTTGTAAATGCCTCTTGAACTGATAGTTGAAGCGGTTTCACTTCCCAAGATAATCTGTTGAGGTAGCAATTTGTAGGCTTCTTGATAACGGAACGGACGATAGTTGAAACCTGCTACCTGCATAGTTGCCGCCATATTGTTTTTGAAAACGTGGTCAGGTCTGTCCATTCCGTTGGAAACAGGTCGTGTACCATCGTGTTTGTGGATAATATCTTGCAACCAACGTGCTACTTTGGCTCCTTCCTGAACGCTTTGTTCTTCTACTTCGTTACCGATGAACCACATCACCACACTTGGGTTGTTACGAAAATGACGTACCAAATTGGTTAAATCTTTTTCTGCCCAATCTTTAAAATAACGATTGTAGCCATTTTCTACCTTCGGAATTGCCCATTCGTCGAAACTTTCCAAAGCCAACATCATTCCCATTTCATCGGCAATACGCACATATTCAGGAGCTGGCATATTATGAGCGGTACGAATGGCATTCACGCCCATATCTTGCATAATTCGTATCTGACGACGGATAGCCGCCTCATTGACCGCTGCCCCAATCGCTCCCAAATCGTGGTGCATACACACGCCTTGAAACTTGATTTTTCTTCCGTTGAGGTACAATCCGTCATTGGGTTTTATTTCGATTTTTCGGATACCAAAAGTGGTTGTTTCGGTGTCTTTCAGCGTTCCGTTTTCATATATTTTTGTAACTGCTTTGTATAAATTAGGCTGCTGAATATCCCACAAAACAGGATTTTTTACATAAATATCTTGCTGAATTTTGTTATTGATAACAAATTCATCGTATTTTTTTCTATCAGAAGCGATTTTTTCTCCTTTCGGATTGAAAATTTCGGTTTCTACTTCAATGTTAGATAAATTTTGGCTCTCTATCTCGGTTTTTAGCTGAATTTTAGCGAAATTCTTCTCAATTTCAGGAGTTGTTAGCTGAATTCCCCAAATAGGAATGTGAGTTTTGTTTTTGGTAATGACGTGTACATTTCGGTAGAGCCCTGCACCTGGGTACCAACGCGATTGCTGGGTCAAATTCTCCAAACGAACCGCCAACGTATTGTTTTTGGCTTTCACAAAAGGAGTAACATCGAGGAAAAAAGTGTTGTATCCGTGATGCCATTCTCCTGCTTTTTGCCCGTTGACGAATACTTCGGCGTTGGACATTGCTCCATCAAACTTGATGAAAACTTTTTTGTCAGAATTGAAATCCGCTACATCAAATGAAGTTCGGTACCAACCCACACCTACGAACGGAAGTCCGCCCGTACGCCCCGAATGCTCGATGGGAGCTACCTGTCCGTCTTGCTTGATGGCGGTTCGTTGTACGTCATTTTCAATATCGAACGGGCCATAAATAGCCCAATCGTGAGGCACGGTTACACTTTGCCATTTTTTGTCGTTCACAGCTACTTGCGAGAAGTTTTTGTTGTCCTCACGCGTAAATTTCCAGTTTTTTTCGAGCCTTTGCGTGGTTTGTGCAAGGCTCAGGGAACTCAGCCCCAATAAAATAGTTGATAAAAATATGTTTTTCATAAGAAAATGAATGATTTTATGGTAATTTCTTTGATTTCATTTCAATAAGCTCGTAAGAAACAGAGTAAGGAGAGGCTTTTATCACCTTGTTTACTTTTAAAATATAGCTGTAACCTACTTCAAACTCAAAATTTTTTATTTCTTCGACTATAACGAGCCTTTTCGTTTGGTTATCTAAGCAAAAAAGAGCGTCATAAAGCACCGGATATCCGTTCAATGTCTTCCTCTTCATTTTTTAGACAACCTATGCAAACAAAGTTGAGAAGAAAAATCAACATAAATACTCCTTGCCTTTTCATATTGATTATTTTTTATTTGGTCACAAAGATAACGTATTTTTTCAGAAGAAACAATTTCGGAGAAATCGAATAAGGGACAGGCAAACTCGGCAAACAAATATGTTTTTTATAGCTATACTTAGGAAAACATGATATTTGCGTTTTGTCTTAAAATACAGAGAGTAAATGACTTAGATCTTACACTTGGCAACAAAAATTTATGGCTTAGGAAATCCAACTAAAATCTCCTAAGCCAAACCTAATCTAACATAAAGTATTAAAATACAGATATTTGTGTTTTTTCTACACAATCATTCTTTTAAACTATTGGAAATAGCGCTTTATTTTCTCCGTATCGTTTTGCTTCCAAGCCTTATAGGGTTCGGACTTTGAAAGTAAATATTTTTTGATAATTGGGGCAAATAAACGAGTTGCCCATCGTTGTAGCATTGGTGTTGCCTCACGCACCATTTGGTAATAATCTTCAAGGGTGTCTTTTCTGAAACGAACGATTTTTTCAAGTTCGTCACCATCGACATAAACGCCACAATGGAAGTTCTTAGTAGCAAAAGCACGCTCAGGAAAATTGAGCTTTCCTAAACCGTAAATTTCAAAATTCTTGCCTAAAAATTCGCGATACGTGGTTACACAATCAGCTCCTCCGCCTAAATTGAATATTTTTTGATTTAAACTTTGCAGATGATCAATGCCATTTACAAAGGCTCTGGCGGTGTCTCGGGGCGTGGCGATTTCCATCAATTGGTCAAGCGACATTAAAAACATAATGCCCGAAATTTTATGGTTTTTAGGCCCCATAATCGCTCCTAAGCGGAAAATACTCCACTGCAAACGACTTTCACGCACGATTTTTTCCATAATGATTTTCCCTTGAGCATAGTAATCGCCCTCACTGGGTACAAGCGGGTCAGTAACGCGTATGTATGGGTCTTGCAAACGGTCGCCGTATGTGGCTACACTTGAAGCAAATAACATAAAAGCATCAGGAGCGTATTTTTCGGTATTTTCCACCAAATGACGCGTTCCACCTACGTTTACGCTATCTACCAAATGAGTTTTTTCATTCGCTAAAGGCGGAATGACCGACGCCAAATGGATAATTACATCTACTCCCGTTACTGGAGCTACGGTATCTTCCTTTCGGGTTATATCTCCGTAGAAAATTTCAATTTTATCTGAAAACGTTTCAAAATACTTTCTGTTTTTGGGTGTATCCAAATCAAATATTCGGATGTTGTACAAGTTATGTTTATTGACTAAAAGTTGAAGTGCTTCTTTACCTACACTTCCTCCTGCACCAGTTAATAGTATTGTTTTCTTTTGCATATTTGTTTTTGATTTTTTCTTATACTATGATTCTACGCGAGTCCAAGTTGTGTTTTTTCCTAATAAAGAGATACCTACAAATCCTCTAAGAATCAATTGATTATTTTTGATTTTAGCTTTACAATGATAGGTTTTTCCGCTTTGAGGATCGTAAATTTCGCCATTTTTCCATTCCCCTTTATGGTATTTCAATTTTTTTAAGATAACGCTACCTTTCAAAGGTTCATTTCGAAGGGATTTGTTGGGGTTATTGACGTCCTTTTTAGGCGTTTTACCATCTTTTTCAAACTCCTCTTTCATCCAAATTAGTTTTCCGAAGAATAAACCTCCTTCTTCATAAATTTGAAATTTACCATCTTTGGTTTCACTGAGCCATACTCCTACGATATCCTCTTTATTTTGAGCATATAAAATACTTCCTAATAACAGCGTAACGAGTGTAAAAATAGTTTTTTTCATTGTTTTTATAGTTGTTTTAATTTGTTTTTAAAGAATGTAGAAACCTCAAGAGAGATTCACCTTCATAAAAAAGATTTACAGTTGAATTATACGATAAATACAACATTGTCAACACAAAGACACAACCAACGGAGGAATAATTTGTCTTTATAAAAAACATGTCAGATTCACTGAATTATTAATCCGAACTGCTCTCCATATTTCTTCAACACTTTAAAATACCAGGCAATAAATATGCCTTTTTAGGAATCTTTCCGATATTTTTCTTTTTTTAACAGTTACACATATGGTATATTTATCATATATCTCCTGTGTAATGTATAGAAAAAGATTCTACATAAAGAGATGTACACCACTGAAAATCAATAATAAAACTGAACTAATTTTATTCTTTTTGAAATTACAATTACCCGAAGACTACCTCAACTTAAACAATTTAAAAAAAACGAAGAACATTACAGTACACCTGTGGTATATTGTAATGTTCTTAATTGATAAAGGTTCTATCTATCTATAAAAAATCCAATTCTGCAATGGTTAAAATATCTCCGTTTTCTGCAATTTCAGTGGCTTCGATACGTACGTAACGACTGGTAACGCTTTCTGGAAAATAGAAAGTTCTGGGGGTTGGGTCGTTAATTAGGTTTCCGAATTCAAAATTGGCTACGGTTTGCCAAGTTTTACCATCGTTACTCACTTGAATTAACCCCTTGGCTAACATACCTTTACTATGGAAAGTTTGTGGCGTATAGACCAAAGCCTTTAAGGTCTGTATTTTGCCTAAATCAATGGCTATGAATGGTTTTTCAGAGCTTTTTTGTGATTGCCAATAGGTATTGGGTTGGGCATCAAAAGCCATAGTGGTTTTTCTATCATTTTGTTCAGAACTGAAATTGAGTACTTTCCATTGTTTTTTTAGAATTCCTAAATCTTCTGAGCGTACCGCACCTTTCATCCCTTTATTGAAAGAAACGGCTTTGAGTTGTTTATTTTCTACGAAAAAAGGCTCGGTGTATTTGGCACTGTTTTCATTAGGTTCTGAACCATCTAAAGTATAGAAAATTTCATAACCTGTATTTAAGTTTTCCGAGGCATTTTGTCCGTGGGGTTTCCAATTGAATTGGGTTTGCATTGGTGCAATGGTTACCATTCCGTCCAAGTTTCTGAAAAAAGAAAGCTGGGGCGGACGAGTTTTGTAATAATGCGCCGAAATGTGACTGATTGCAGGGGTATTACGTGATTCCAACACTCGAAAACGAATTTTAGAGGTGGTTACTTCTGGAAAACGTAAAATACGTTTATAACCGATGTTGGTTGCCGAGGCAATTTCTTGCCATTGATTGTTAATCCAAGCCTCTACGCTGTGTTTTTCTACACGTTCTCCGTGAGTGCGAATGGCTTCTTGTAAAACAATTCGGTTGAAGGTTATCGGCTTTTTGGAAGAAATAATAATCTCCTGATTTTTTTTGTTCAAAGTCAAGTAAGTATCGGGGTTATTATCCAATACTTTTTTGCATCCTTTGGCTCTGTAAAGCAAATTGTTATCATAAGTTTCTCGTATGCGTTGTCCTACTTCTTTAAGTACATCAACATCGGTTTGTGGAAATTTTCCTTCCCGATTGGGTGGAATATTCAATAAGAAGGTGGTATTTCCGCCAACGGTTCGTTCGTAAATATCAAAAACATCATCAGCACTACGTACTTTTTGGAAGGTATCATCTCGGTAGAACCAACCTTCACGAATGGAGGTATTGATTTCGGCTTGTTGATAGTGTAGGTATTTGGCATTATAGAGCTTTTCGCGTGAACCCAAATCTTTTCCGGTCATATCGGGGAAGCGTTGAGCCGTTGCAGGATTCATCGGCATAGGAATTACATTCCATTCGGTTTCTCGGGTGGCTCCGGATTCGTTTCCTCCCCAACGGATATCTTCTCTTCCGAAGATAACCGCTTTGGGAGCCAACGTGCGGATAAGTTGCTTCCAAGCGGTGTAGTTGTACTGTTGACCGCCCTTGGTTTTAGGATGCGCCCCATCGAACCATACTTCGTGTACAGGGCCGTATTCGGTGAGTATTTCAAAAAGTTGGTTAAGGAAATACTCGTTATAATCGTCAACCTCAAATTCAAAAGTGGTTTTGTTTGCAAAAGGTCTGCCTGGCACCTCTCGCGGAATGGTTCTTTTAGTGTATTTGCTTAAATTACCATATAATCCTTCAGGGTGTTCTATTTGATAGAGGTCAGCAGGAGATAAGTATACGCCTAATTTCAGACCGTATTTTTGACAAGATTCCGAAAGGTCTTTCAAAATATCGCCTTTTCCACCTCGAAAATCTGTAGACATAACTCCGTGATTGGTATATCGGCTTTGCCAAAGCACGAATCCATCGTGATGTTTTACCGTTAGAATAACCATTTTCATTCCTGAATCGTGCATTGCTTTACACCATTGGTCGGTATCTAAGGTTTTTAAATCGAATATTTTAGGGTCTTCCTTTCCGCTGCCCCATTCCATACGGGTAAAGGTGTTTGGCCCAAAATGCACAAAGGCGATGTATTCATTGCTTAGGGCTTCCCATTGGTTTTGGTTAGGCACCACTCTTGAGGCTTTTTCGATAATGACCTCTTTTGAGTCGTTTTCTTCGACTTTAATGGTATTGTGCACTTTTTTTTGCTGGGCATATCCTGATGCACCGATTAGAAAACATAAAAACAAAAATGTTTTTGATTGTTTTGTGAAAAGTTTCATCATTTTATAATGTGTTTGATTGTTTTAAAGGTTCTTTTTTATGGGTTCGGCAACCAACTTAGCGATAAAGGCAGGTTTGGTTTGTTCGGACTTTTTACCGCAGAAAAAAACGGTAATATTTCCGTCGGTTTCGAACGTAGGCGTACTTGAGTAGCCTTGAATTTCATCGTTATAAAAGGTTTCCGACAAGAAATTGATATCATATTCTTTGATGACATAATTCTTATGATTTTTCAAAGAAAGCATATCAAGTACCCATTGCGAATATTTTATGTTGTTCACGTGGAGATTGACATCCAAATCCGAAATGCGTACGTTGAATTTTTTTATCAGTTCTAAATCTGAGGGGAGGTCAATACGTTCGGTTTTGAAGTCCAACGCTCCATCGGTACGCGCATAGAAAAGCTCTTGCCTATCCGATAGGTCAATGGGTTTGCGTGATGCAATATCCAAAGTAATCCAAGTACTGGAACAACTCCCAATGACTTCTCCTTTTTCTGAAAGGATTTCAAACTCACGGAAAGCATAAACCCCCATTACGGGTAGCGACCACGTTTTTACTGTAATTCTTTCATTCCATTTGGGCCAACGTTTCATTTTTAGTTTTTGCTGAGTAAGCACCCAAAAGAAGCCTTCCTTGACTAATTGTTCGTAGCCAAAGCCTAAATTTTCAGCGTGTTCGGCAGCGATATCTTGCAATATGCCCAACACTCCGTAAAGCCCTAACTGATTGTTTACGTTGAGTTGTGTACTTCGTACTTTGTAGGTTTCTGTAAAAATGGTTTGTTTCATTGGTTTACATTGAATGAAAGGCAAAGATACTAATTTATAAAATATTAAAAAAGTAACGTTCAAATAGTTTTCAAAAAATCGTGAATGCAAGTGTATGAATTACCAAACTCATCTTGATTCTTTACTTTGTAAGGATAGTTTCTATAAATAAAAACCATATAAAAACATAGCATTTTTCTATGTTTCTATATGGTTTTAAATTTAATTTCTAGTATTTATCTCTAAAAGGAGTGTTGTTCGTTGAAAACCAATTGCATCACTTTTAAGGCTTGATGAATAGTATTGATACTATTGAAGTGAAGCAACAACCGTAGTCCGTTGCGGGTTTCTTTTTCTTGCATTCTGCATCGGTCGGGGTGGCGTTGCACAAATTGCAATACTTTTTGAAAACGAGAACTTTGATAAAACGGACTTTCTTGGTCGGAAATGAAATATCCTGTCATTTTTCCGTTTTTCATTACTAATTTTTCGATTCCCATTTTGGTTGCAAACCATTTCAGACGTACGCTATTGAGCAAATCGACAGCCTGAGGGGGCAACTGACCAAAGCGGTCAATCAGATTCTTCTCGTAGGTTAGTAAATCGGCTTCCGAACTGATGTTACTTAGCTCATTGTAAAGATTTAATCGTTCCGCAACTCGGTTTACGTAAGTATCCGGAAATAAAAGCTCAAAATCACTATCAATTTGTGTATCATTCAGATATGATTTGTCTTCTTCCTTCGTTTGATACAATTCGGAAAACTCGTTTTCTTTCAGCTCTACGATGGCTTCTTGCAAAATTTTCTGATAGGTTTCAAATCCGATTTCGTTAATGAAACCGCTTTGTTCTCCACCAAGCAAGTCACCCGCTCCTCGTATTTCCAAATCCTTCATCGCAATATTGAACCCACTTCCTAAGTCCGAAAACTGAGCAATGGCTTGTATTCGTTTGCGAGCATCATCGCTCATTGCTACAAACGGAGGTGTGATGAAATAACAGAAGGCTTTTTTGTTGCTTCGCCCCACACGTCCACGCATTTGATGTAGGTCAGACAAGCCAAAATTATGAGCGTTATTGATGAAAATCGTGTTGGCATTAGGCACATCTAAACCACTTTCGATGATGGTCGTTGCTACCAAAACGTCATAAGTTCCGTCCATAAAGGCAAGCATCGTTTCTTCGAGTTTTTTGCCGTCCATTTGCCCGTGACCTACGGCTATTTTGGCATCGGGAACAAGCCGTTGTAGCATTCCTGCCACTTCACGGATATTTTCCACTCGATTATTGATGAAAAACACTTGTCCGCCTCGCTGAATTTCGTAAGCAACGGCATCACGGATAATTTCTTCATTGAAATGGATAACTTGACTATCAATAGGATATCGATTTGGTGGAGGCGTATTGATTACTGACAAATCCCTTGCTGCCATCAAACTGAATTGCAGTGTCCTTGGGATTGGAGTTGCTGTAAGTGTCAGTACGTCAAGGTTTTCTTTCAGCGTTTTGAGTTTGTCTTTCACACCCACACCAAATTTTTGCTCTTCATCAACGATTAGAAGTCCTAAATCTTTGTACTTAACACTTTCATTTACAATTTGATGTGTCCCAATGATGATATCTAGTGAGCCTTCGGCGAGTTCTTCCAAAATGTTTTTTTTCTCTTTTGCCGTTCGGAATCGATTTAAGTAATCAATCCTCACCGGAAAATCTTTCATTCTGCTGCTAAATGTCTGATAATGTTGAAATGCCAAAATGGTCGTAGGCACCAAAACGGCTACTTGTTTTCCGTTATCAACCGCTTTAAAGGCTGCCCGAATGGCAACTTCCGTTTTTCCAAAGCCAACATCGCCACAAACAAGCCTATCCATTGGTTTTGGACTTTCCATATCGGCTTTGACCTCGGCAGTAGCTTTGCTTTGGTCGGGCGTATCTTCGTAAAGAAATGAGGCTTCCAATTCATTTTGCAGATAACTGTCGTGAGCAAAGGTAAAACCGCTAGATTCTTTCCGTTTGGCATACAATTGAATGAGGTTGAAGGCGATTTCTTTAACCCGAGCTTTTGTCTTCTGTTTCAGGGCTTTCCACGTTCCCGAACCCAGTTTGTAAATCTTCGGAGGTTTGCCGTCTTTGCCGTTGTATTTCGTAATTTTATGTAGGGAATGAATGCTGACAAAAAGTACATCGCGGTCGCCATAGATAAGTTTGATGGCTTCCTGCATTTTGCCTTCTACTTCAATTTTTTGTAATCCTGCAAACTTCCCGATGCCGTGGTCGATATGCGTAACATAATCACCAACAGTAAGTTGAGTGAGTTCTTTAAGCGTAATGGCTTGTTTTTTAGCATATCCATTTTTTAGGTGAAACTTATGATAGCGTTCAAAAATCTGATGGTCGGTAAAGACGTTGATTTTATTGTCCGAATCTACAAATCCGCTGTGTAGCGATAAAATGGCGGTTTGATAATGTACTTTTTGTTCCATTTCCTTGAAAATATCATCAAAACGCTTTGCTTGTTGCTCGGTGGAACAAATAATGTAATTGGTGAAACCTTCTTCGTGTTTCTCATTTAAATAGCTGATTAATAGCTCAAATTGCTTATTGAATGCAGGTTGCGGATTAGTTCTAAAAACGATTTTTTCTGAAGAAAATAATGAGTTTGCCCCTGTGAAAATCGATTGAAAGGAGCTGATACGTTCCAAAAGTTCATTACTTTGACAGAAAAGTACTTCGGGAGTGATATGTTTGACTTCGTTCGATAGTTTTTCGTAAATTTCAACGGATTTATTGAATAATTTATCGATTTTTTGAGGAAAACTATCAATATCCTTCGCGATAAAAAGTGTTTCTTCCGAAATGTATTCCAAAATGGACTGCCTTACTTCTTCATTTTCCTTGTTTTCGATGTTTGGAATAATCGTGATTTTTGATAATTGTTGTGTAGAAAGCTGTGTTTCAACATCAAAAGTTCGGATACTTTCGATTTCATTGCCGAAAAACTCAATGCGATAAGGTTCGTTGTTCGAGAAAGAAAAAACATCGACAATACCACCACGAACTGAAAATTCCCCGGGTTCGGTGACAAAATCTGTTCGGTTGAAGTTGTAGGTGAAAAGCATTTCATTGAGGAAATCCAAAGATAAAGAGTCTCCTTTTTTAATTTTTAAAGTGTTCTTCTCGAGTTGTTTGCGAGTAATTACCTTTTCAAAAAGAGCCTCAGGATAACTCACCACGATCAAAGGCGTTTGATGTGAACCCAATCGGTTTAACACTTCGGCACGAAGCAAAACATTGGCGTTATCCGTGTCTTCAATCTGATACGGACGGCGGTAGCTATCGGGGAAAAATATTACGTGCTCATCGCCTAGTAGGCTTTCCAAATCATTCAGAAAATAGGCTGCTTCTTCCTTATCCGAAAGCATCACAAACAAATTTCGTTTCGTGTTTCGGAAAAGATTGGCAATGACAAATGATAATGAAGCTCCTGATAAATGATTGATTTGCAGAGAGGATATTCCTGCTTTAATTTTTGAGTTTAGCTCAATAAATATCGGATTTTCACTTATTTTGAGAAGAATATCGTTTAGTTTCACTTATTTTTTCTTGCAAAAATACGATTTCTAATAAACTTTGCAAAATATGTATTAGCTGTTTTAAAAGCAGAATTTCAAATATCGAATAGCTTTTCAGAGCCTTTAAGAACAAGCGATTTTAAACAAACTATAAAAAATAGTTGCTTAACTAAATTTTTTAGTTTACATTTGCACTGTGAATTAATAAAGCTATCTTCCGGTAAGAAAGAGGCGAAATGAAAGTTTATAGAAACAATCAGATAAATAGGTAAAATCAATAAATAAAACACAAAAAAATGAAAGAATTAACAGCAAAAGAAGAAGAGATAATGACATTTTTTTGGAAACATAATAAACTCTTTGTTAAGCAAATCGTAGAGCAGTATCCTGATCCAAAACCACATTTCAATACCATATCTACATATGTACGTATGCTTGAAGAGAAGGGGTTTTTGGCACATGAGCCGTTTGGCACCTCTTACCAATATTATCCACTGATTTCCAAAGAGGAATACAACAACCGAACGTTAAAAAATATTGTAGCAAAATATTTTCAGAATTCGTACTTGAATGTAGTCAATACGTTCATAAAATCCGAAAAATTATCCATTGAAGAAATTCGACAATTGTTGGATGATATTGAAAAAAAACAATAAAGTATGGAAAATTTAGTATTGTACCTGCTAAAACATTTTGTTTTTATGGGGATATTATGGGGAGGCTATCGTTTGTTTGTCAGTGGTAACACTTTTCATAGAACTAATAGAATCACCCTATTGCTGATTTTTGCAATAGGAATGATGTGTCCTTTAGTAAATATTCCACTTCCTTATGATAGTATATTCGCTGAAAAACAAATAGTTGCATTTGAGCTATCCTCTTCAGAGACTCAAACAGAGTCAATCGTAGCAACAGAAAGTGATAATAGTTATAGCCTTACAACTCTCCTATGGATTGTTTATGTGGTAGGTATTTTGCTCTTTTTACTTCGATATCTTATCGGAATTATATTCATTGGTCGAATTGTTAGCAGAGCCACACTTGAAAAAACAACAAATAACAAGAATATATATGTGACCAAGAAAAAGGTATCTCCATTTAGTTGGTTTGGTTATGTAGTTATTTCTGAAGAAGATATGACGAAAGGAGCTGATAATATTATCAAACACGAGTTGGCACATGTTGAATTTGGGCATTCGTGGGACTTACTTTTTGCACAGCTTTATTGCTTAGCCTTTTGGTGGAATCCTTTTGTGTGGTTGCTTAAAAATCAACTAATTACTGTACACGAATTTGAAGCTGATCAGCGAGTAATTGAACAAACCACCCATCCTAACGAGTACCGAAAGCAACTCATTCACCTATGTGTAGGAGCTGAACGAATAGCTATGGCACATAATTTTGAAACAAGTAACCTAAAAAAACGTATTTATATGACAATGAAAAACAAATCAACCGCAAAAGCCAAATGGGGCTATGCAGCTCTGGCGTTGGCTGCCACTTTAACCATGTCGTTAACTTCAACAGAAACGATACAAGCACAAGAAAAAGAGCCTCAGATAGTAGTTTTAGGCTATGTGACTGATGATAAAAATCCGCAACCGTTGTTTTTCATTGACGGGAAAGAGGCAACAAAGGAAGCAATTTCAGGAATACCTGCGGACAACATTGGATGGATAAACGTGCTCAAAGATGAAAAAGCGACAAAAAGGTATGGCGAAAAAGGTAAAAATGGCGTTGTTGAAATCTACACCCAAGGAAATGTTCCAGAGGAATTTGCAAAAAAAGCAAAAGACAAAAAGACGTTTAAACTTTCAAAGTCCTCCGAAAAAGCCCCAGTTACAAGTGGTAATATGACCGTTCTAAAACTAAAACAAGAGTCCGATACCCTTATGTCTGATTCAAAAGTTGTTGACGTTAAGGAAGTTCAAGTAACACAAAAAGTAACAGCCTTTAAAATGAATGGAAAAAAGGCAAATGACCCTTTGTTATTAGTTGACGGAAAAGAAATGGAATATACAAAATTAGCCGATCTTGGCGCTGAAAATATTCAATCCATAGTAGTGTTGAAAGACAAAAAAGCTCTTGAAGCATATGGTGAAAAAGGAAAAAATGGAGTTATTTTAATAACTTTGATAAAATAATCAAAAAATATTTAAGAGTTAACATATTGATATTTAGTTAATTAAATAGGTTAATCAGATAATAAAAATATTTTTATCGTTATTTTATTTGGAAGTTTAAAAAACTTACGTATCTTTGCACCGCAAAAATAACGATTGGCTCATGGTGTAATGGTAACACAGCAGATTTTGGTTCTGTTATTCAAGGTTCGAGTCCTTGTGAGCCAACAAAAGCTACCCTACAGTGGGTAGCTTTTTTATTTTAATCTTGTTTAAATAAACAAAATCGATACGGATATAGTTAAAATTTATATAACATACTGTGTATATTGAATTTGATTTATTATCTTTGCCTCCATTAACACTTAAAACAATTTAAAAATGGCTTTAGAAATAACAGATGCTACTTTCGAAGAAGTGGTTTTGAAGAGTGATAAACCCGTATTGGTAGATTTTTGGGCAGTTTGGTGCGGACCTTGTCGTATGTTAGCTCCTGTGGTTGAGGAAATCTCAAAGGAATATGAAGGAAGAGTAGTTGTAGGAAAAGTGGACGTAGACAACAACCAAGAATTTGCTTCTAAGTATGGAGTGCGAAACATTCCAACAGTATTAGTATTCCAAAATGGAGAGGTGGTAGGTAGACAAGTGGGTGTTGCCCCTAAAAAAACATACACAGAAGCTCTTGACGGAATCTTAGGTTAGTTTTTTTTATTTTTAAATACTTTTCATTGTGTTTGTGGTGTAATCCAAAGTCTATGTGGGACACTTTTTTGCAATTTTACTTAATGCAGAAATTAGAATATACCACAAACACAATTTGTTTTTTTGAGTTCACTACTTAATTGCATATATTTTTTAACGGTTAAATGCTGATTTTTCAGCATTTTGACCGCTTTTAATCGGATTGGAGATTTGGCGTTAAGAAAATCAACGAATAAAGCAAAGTAAGCGAAAACTTGGAGCTTAGTATGTGGAAAATTTTCCATTGTTCGAAGCGACCGTAGGAAGCAAGTTTGGAAAATTTTAGCGACATGAGTCTGATTTTTAGGCAAATATCCAAAGTATTGATTTTTGGTTCTTTTCATCTAAGGAAAAGAACGATGTATGAAAATAAATAATGAACTCAATTGTTTTTTTTACAGTTCCAATCTCTTCTGATAATTAATACATCTTCCTTTAGATATTTTTACTGGTGCATAATCCGAATTAAACTCTAATGCCTTTTGTGTTTTCAATTCAATGTTTTAAAGCTACATAGCACATTGAGTTTTATCCATTATAGCTTGCCAAAAAATTCAATTCGATGTGGTATTATGGAAGATTTTGTTGTATGCTTTTGCCTTTATGAGAACTGACTGTTAGTATAGCGTCGTATTTTTGCTTATAAATGAAAAAGGAGTATATTTGCGGAAATTTTTAATCATATGGAAAGGATAGCCAGTTTTTGTATAGATCATTTGAAATTGCAACGTGGTATTTTTGTTTCGCGTAAGGATTTTGTTGGCAATGAAGTAATTACTTCATTTGACATTCGCATGAAATTACCTTATCGTGAGCCTGTGTTGGGAGGTGCTGAAATTCATACTATTGAACACTTAGCAGCTACTTGGTTGCGAAATAGCGATTGGAAAGATAAAATCATTTACTGGGGGCCGATGGGCTGTATGACAGGGAATTATCTTATTTTAGCAGGGGATTACACTTCAGAGGATATTCTGCCACTTATCACGCGATTGTTTGAATACATGACTCATTTTGAAGGAGAAATCCCAGGAGCATCAGCCTTAGAATGTGGTAACTTTTACAACAACAATTTACCAATGGCAAAGTTTGAGGCAAAGAAATATCTTGAAGAAGTGCTTTACAATATGAAGGAAGAAAATCTGAATTATCCGTTATAGAATTGAAAATTAGACTATTGAATGATTCGTTAAATAATCTATAATTGGTAATAAAACAAAAAAATATTTGTATCTTTGCACCGAATCCTCAAACTAATGAGGATTTTTCGTTTTTTTTAAATTTACATAAACTATGAATAATATATCGTATTATACAGCTGAGGGATTAAAAAAATTAAGAGATGAATTAAACCAACTCAAAGACGTTGAACGTCCGAAAGCATCACAGGCAATTGCTGAAGCGAGAGATAAAGGAGATTTATCGGAAAACGCTGAATATGACGCAGCGAAGGAAGCACAAGGGCTTTTAGAGATGAAAATCGCTAAATTGGAGCAATTGTTAGCGAATGCACGTTTGATTGATGAGTCTCAATTAGATACCTCAAAAGTGTTGGTGCTTTCAACAGTGAAAATCAAGAACTTAAGCAACAATATGCAAATGACATATACCTTAGTTGCTGAAAGTGAAGCGGATTTGAAAACAGGTAAAATCTCGGTAAGTTCTCCTATTGGGAAAGGCTTGTTGGGCAAAGCTGTTGGTGAAATTGCTGAAATTCAAGTGCCTAATGGCATATTGAAAATGGAAATTTTAGAAATTAGTCGATAAATCATCTAAAAAACAACTGACCAATGGCGAGTATTTTCACAAAAATCATTCAAGGAGAAATTCCTGCGTATAAAATCGCTGAAAATGAGGGTTTTATCGCGTTTTTAGATATCAATCCCAATGCGATAGGGCATACCCTTTGTGTTCCCAAAAAGGAGGCAGATAAATTGTTTGACCTGGATGAAACCACCTACAACGAACTAATGACATTTTCGCGAAAAGTTGCTCAAGCCTTGGAACGAGCTATTCCTTGTAATCGTGTAGGGGTGGCTGTCATAGGGTTGGAAGTACCTCACGTACATGTACATCTTATTCCTATCAATGAGATGAAAGAAATGACTTTTGGGCACAAGGTCTCGCTCACTGATGCTCAGTTCAAGGAGGTAGTTGAAAAAGTACAAAGAGAACTAAAATAACATGAAAATGAAAAAAATATCCGTAATAATATGTTTAGTTTCAATACTTTTTTCTTGTACCTCAAGAAAGAATGTTGCGTACTTTTCGGATATTGAAAACAATAAAACAGAGATTTTAAAATCCTATGAAATTAGGCTCCAACCTGATGATTTATTAAAAATAATTATTAATTCACAAACGGAGGAGCTACTTTCGGATTTTAATAAAACTCAAAATACAGGCGTAGCTGCGGTAGGATCTTCACCACTACAAACCTACTTGATTGATAAGGATGGATATATCACTTATCCAGTTATTGGAAATATTAAATTAGGAGGTCTGACTCGTAATGAAGCGATTGATGTATTGACCAAAGCGGTCCGCACTTTTATCAAGGATGCAACTGTGAATCTGCGAATCGCTAATTTCAAGGTAACTGTGCAAGGAGAGGTACGAAAGCCTGGTACGTTTACTATTGAATCGGAGCGTATTACATTATTACAAGCGTTGAGTATGGCGGAAGATATGACCATCTATGGTAAGCGTAGTCATGTTATTATCATTCGTGAACAGGATGGGCAAAGAACTTTTAATGTGGTGGATATGTCTTCCTCTGAATTTATGAACTCCGATTTCTACTACTTAGCTCAGAACGATGTGGTGTATGTTGAACCTAATAAAACACGAATAAATTCTTCCGTATTAGGTTTAGATACAAGTACTATCTTATCTGCTATTTCGGTAACAATTACTGTAATTGCCTTATTACTAAAATTTTAGGTTATGGAAAATCAGTTATCCTTTAATGAAAAAGACGAGAAGATAGATTTTTCAAAAATAATTCAGCCCTACCTTTCTCGTTGGCTGTGGTTTGCTATTAGTGTGGTCGTAGCTTTCATTTTTGCTTATGCCTACTTGCGATACGCTCCCTCTATTTACAGAGCAACAACTACTGTAATGCTTAAAGACGACAAAAAAGGAGGAGTAGTGAATGAACTTTCTGCTTTGTCGGATTTGGACATACTCAAAGATATTAAGGATAATATTGAAAATCAGATAGAAGTACTGAAATCACGGACTTTATCTGAAAAGGTCGTACAGAAACTAAATCTTCATATATCTTACATTTCTGAGGGAAAAGTAAAGACATTTGATGTTTATAACAATACACCTGCTTTTATATCCATCGAAACTTTGGTTCGGTCATCCGTCAAATTGAAGGTCGTTGGCGAAGAAAATGAATTTACACTATTTGAAGATGAACAACCGTTAGGAACGTTTCGCTATGGAGAGATAATCCAAAATCACATTGGGCTGTTTTCTATACATAAATCAGCAGAAAATACAAAATTTCCATACTCAATAGGGATTGATATTGAAGATCCTATTAGAGTGGCCTCAAGCTACAGAAGTAGTTTAAATATTAAATTAGTTGGGAAAAACACATCTGTGTTAGAATTGTCCGTGAGCCATCAAAATAAAAAGAAAGCGGAGGATTATCTGAATACTCTCGTCGAAATATACAATACAGAAACCATTACTGACCAGCGATTTATATCACAGAATACTTCTGATTTTCTTACAAAGCGTTTGGAAGTCCTCACCAAAGAGTTACATGAGGTTGAAAAACATGCCGAAATATTCAAAAAAGAAAACAGAGTTACTAATATTCAGACAGATGCTCAGTTCAATTTAGAAAATGCAAACTTATTTGACAGAAAATACGTAGAAGCAACCACTCAAATTGAACTTATAGAAAACACCATAAAAGGGTTTATTGATGTGAAAAGCACGGGAAAAACCTTTCCTCTTTTGGATGTTTTTACATCAAATCAAGTGCTATCTGCAGCTATTGAGGAACATAACAAAAAGACGATTCATCGAAATCAAATAGCTCTCAATGCAGGAGAAGGAAACATTATGCTTAAGCAAATAGAAGAAGAAATCGAAGCTCTTAAAATAACCATTAAAGAGAATCTATTGCTTATGAAATCGAATTTGTTGATTCAGAAAAATGAGATCAGCAAAAAGCAAGCTTCTTTGAGTGGACGTGTACGCACCATTCCTACTTTAGAAAAAGAATTGCGAGAAATAACTCGGCAACAAAGCGTAAAAGAATCCTTATTTCTGTATCTATTAGAAAAACGAGAGGAAGCAGAGATTTCTATGGCGGCTTTAGCTCCCAAAGCTAAAGTTATAGATAGAGCTTTAGGAGGGGCTACCCCCATCTCGCCCCGCCCGATGATCATACTCTTGGGAGCAATTGTTCTAGGTTGTATAATTCCGTTTTTGGTTATCTACATAATGGAATTATTTAACATAAAAGTGCGAAGTAAATCAGATGTCGAAGAGCGATTGTCAGTACCTTTTGTTGGGCAAATTCCACATACGGATGATACTCAGCAAATAGTAACATTGGATACTCTTTCTCCTTTGGCAGAGGGGTTCCAAATGGTTTGTACTAATATGGATTTTGTTTTGAACGACACCCCTCAAGGACAAAGCAAAACGATTCTTGTTACCTCCTCATTTCCAGAAGAAGGTAAAACATTCGTATCAGTCAATTTGGCGGCTACATTTGCTGTTTCTGGAAAAAAAACACTACTTATAGGAATGGATATCCGAAATCCAAAAATAGGGGAGCAATTAAATTTACGCTCGGTTGGTCTTACTAACTATTTGGCTTCGGATATCGATCTGTCGTCGGTGATAGTGAAAATCCCTAATTTCAGGGAGTTTTATGTGTTGCCAACCAAAGTAGTTCCTCCAAATCCAGCAGAATTGCTAACCAGTTCAAAAATAACAAAAATGTTTGAACAACTTAAGCAAGAATTTGATTACATTATCGTTGATACAGCTCCTGTTAATGTGGTTGCCGACACTCTATTGATAGCTAAATATGCGGACGCTTGTGTTTATGTAATTCGTGAGAATTTTTCTGATAAGCGAATGCTTGAGTCCGTTCAAAGATTGTACGATGACAAGAGGCTACCTAATATGGCAGTGGTTCTCAACGATGTTTCTTTAGGAAATATGACACCCTATTATGGTTATAACTATGGTTATGGTTACGGGGCTAAGAATCAAAAGAATAAATCACTATTCAAGAAAATTTTACATAAATTCAGGTGGTAGTCCGATAGCGTAGGACAACACTCCTCAGTCAAGGTGTATTGTTTTGCTAGATTAATCACCATCCATCACAGGAATACACCTCTGAAAATCAAGAGAGAGGTGCTATTCCGACTTGATACAAGCGTAGATTTATACAACTGAAATATTTCTATCTCTCTTTTACAACCTGTTCTAAGGGTAACCGTAATTTTGGATTTCGGTCTGGCTGGTTTGCGTCATCTTCATGGCGATAACCGATAGCGACCGCAAATAAAGTTTGATAACCTTCTTCTTGTAAGATTTCATCGTATTTCTCATTTTGGATGCCCTCCATAGCCGTAGAATCAATGTTCATTGATGCACAAGCACTTAAAAAGAATCCTAATGAAATGTATACTTGTTTGTTTAGCCATATATGAACTTGTTCATCGCCTTTGGGTTTTAGTACTTGGTGATAGTAGTTCACCGCACCTTCTGGGAGAAAATCAGTGATTTGTTTTTCAAATTTACGAAGGTCTTTAAAACCTAAAAAAACTACTAAATGACTAGCTTCGTTGATTTTACTCTTGTTAAAATGAGAAACATCAGCTAAGGCTCGTTTTGTCTTTTCGTCTGAAACAATGATAAAGCGCCAAGGCTGTGAATTGATTGATGAAGGACTTAAACGCAAAATCTCTTTCAGTTCGCAAATAAGATTTTGGTCAATTTTCTTGTTATTATATGCTTTTGTTGTATATCGGTTTTGTGCTAATTCTATAAATTTCATAAGATTGTTTTTACATATGCGCACAAAATTACGATATTCAATACTAAAAAACTATTTTTCGAGCAAAGTTTTTTTACTTCGAAAAATAATGTATCCCAAAGTTAGCAATAGCAACAAGTGTAAATAAACAGCATATAGTACCAATTCGGGATAATTTATAGTGTTTTTACTCAAATAGATAAGTCCTAAAACCTGGGCTCCGTAGGGGATGATTCCTTGCACGTAGCATGAAAAAATGTCCAAAACTGAAGCTCCATTGCGAGGTGCGATATTGAATTTTGTGCTGATTTTTCGACTGATTTTCGATACAATTAGGATTGAAACTGTATTGTTTGCTACGCACAAATTCGCAGAACTCACCAAAGCTCCTATTCCTAAAAGTGCTGTTTTATAGGATTTTATGTATTTTTGAATACCATTCATAAGAAAACGAATACCTCCGAAATATTCAACTAAAGTTGCTAATCCTCCAGTGAAGAAAAACAGTAAAAATACTTCAGACATACTCATAAAACCTTCATAGACATTAGTTGTAAAACCAAGAAAATCAAACTTTCCGTAGATGATGCCCAGAGTTCCAGCAAAAATAATTCCTGTAAATAACGAGGCGAATACGTTTACTCCCAACAAAGAAAGTACAACTACGGCAATATACGGTAAAATAAGTACCACATCAAAGTCAGCAGTAGCTTTACTTACAGCTGGTTGCACGTCCGAATTTCCTATGAAAATTAGAATAATCATTGTCAATATAGCGGCTGGTATAGCTATCTTACTATTTGCTTTCATCTTGTCGCTCATTTCGGCTCCCATCGTTTGTGTAGAAGTAATGGTAGTATCTGAAATCAAGGATAGGTTATCACCAAACATGGCTCCCGAAAGCAAACAGGCTCCCACCAATGATATGTTGGACTGTGATTGCGTAGCCAAATCAATAACTATAGTACCCAAAGTCATAATGGTTCCTACGGATGTCCCTGTGGCAAAGGACAAAAAGGATGATACGAGGAATACACCCAACGGCAGATACGCAGGAGAGATGTAGTACGTTCCTAAATTTACAATCGAATCGACACTTCCCGAGGCTTTCGTTACGAATGAAAACCCTCCAGCAAGTAAACTTATAACACACATTGCTAATACATTACTGTTTCCTGCTCCTGTAAAAAAAATCTGTATTTTTTCTTTTAAAGTCGATTTGTAAATCAATAGAGCCACTACCACACCTGCCAAAGCAATCAGTGGAGAAGGAATAGAGTAAAAATTATTGAAGTAAATACCACTCCATAGGAATATACCTACGAAAATTAAAAGAGGTAAAATTGAAATAATGGAAGGTTGCTTATCAGTTGACATTGCGATCTTTTATAGATTAAGGCTGCAAAAGTATGCATAAAAAAACAATTAGTAAAATATATTTTTACAAAAAATCATTTTTTCATTAAAATATACTTCTAATAAAAGTATTTATAAAATAACAATGCAATCAACTAAGTAGCCCTTATATTTACAGAAATGCTCAAAAATATAAAATCTTAAGTCTTGCTTTGTTGACTTATAAAATTTCGAGGATGCCCAAAAAAGTCATTCTTTCAAAGTTCATAAAAGGTATAAACTACTCTCTATTTCTCCACCAAATATTTCCAATAGCGTTTAGGAACATATTGTCGGTGGAGTTTTGGGTTGTATCGCTCCTTGATATTCACACTTTGAAAGTAGTTTTTCCAAAGCGTTTCGTAGGGGCGCTCCTCCTCGTGGAAAAAAGCCTCAGGATTTTTAAGTTTTTGCTTGGTAGCAGCATCAGGAACTACGGGAAGTACTTCTTCTAAGTCATAATAAATACCATAACCGCGTTTGAGGTCGTAAATCATCCACTTTTGGTCGGCATATCGGTCTTTAAAATGCTTGATGATTAAAGGTAGAACATCAAAATCGGGAGCTATTTGAGCGAAAAAGCTCTCATCTTGCAGTTTTTGGAAACGCACGAAGGCTTTCATTCTGTGGGATTCCCTTTGAACCGACTTTACCAAACGAGCAATGCGCATCATTTGAGCATCGGCATAATTTTCGAAAATATTTTCCTTGGTATTTACTAAATAGCGTACGGCATACAGAATCAAAGACTCTCGCTGAGGGTCTTCCGATAGAAATACTTTCAGAAGTTGGTTTACTGCGGATTTATCGGCATATTTTTCAATGCCTTTCACTACGCGTTCTGCTTTTTCGAAATGGGTTACCACCTCTTGTTCTTCCGAAAAAAGTGCACCAAGGGTATGAGTGCTACATACAATCTCAACATCCGCATAGTGGTATTCAAAAACTTCGAAAACAGCCGTAAGCAATCCCTCGAAACTGCCATCATAGACCAAACGTATCATCAGAATAAACTCAATTGCTGGGAAAAATGATTTTTATATTTAGATTTCATACTACTGATAACCAATTGCCTAAGTTCAAGTTGGTCTAAATATTTTAGAAACGGATTCTTTTCTGCCAAATCAATGAAGAATTTAGCTCGATTTACGGCAACCCCCATTTTTTTCAGATGTTCCATTGTAATGGTCTGAAATCTTCTGGAATTTACGATTTTGTAAGCCGAAGTTCGCCCAATACCTGGAACACGCAAAATCATTTCATAGGCTGCTGTTTGTAAATTCACGGGAAAAAGTTGGGGATTTCTAAGTGCCCAAGCTAGTTTTGGGTCTATCTCTAAATCCAAAAAAGGATTTTGAGGCGTTAAAATTTCGCGTGCTTCAAATCCGTAGAAGCGCATCAGCCAATCTGCCTGATAAAGCCGATTTTCCCGAATCGTGGGAACAGGCGTGGTAAGTGCGGGTAGTCTGCTATCGGCCGTAACAGGAACATAGCCCGAGTAATATACCCTTTTGAGTTGAAATTGCTTGTAAAAATGGTCGGCACTGAGGATAATTTGTACGTCGTTTTCGCCCGCTGCACCGATGATAAACTGTGTACTTTGTCCGGCAGGAGCGTATTTGGGAGTTGATTTTATGATTTTTCGTTCCGATTGAGCTTGTACGATGCTGTTTTTTATATGGTTCATTGGTTGAATCATCTGCTCGTGGCTTTTGTCAGGAGCCAATAGCTTTAAGCCCGAAACAGTAGGTATTTCCATATTGATGCTGAGTCGGTCAGCCCACAAACCGGCTTCTTGCAAAAGCTCTGGCGAGGCATTTGGAATGGTTTTCAGGTGAATATACCCATTGAAACGATGCTCGGTTCTTAATTTTTTGGCGATAAGAATCAGGCGTTCCATCGTGTAGTCGGCATTTTTGAAAATTCCCGAGCTGAGGAATAGCCCTTCGATGTAGTTACGACGGTAAAAGTTGATGGTCAAATCCACCACTTCATCTACAGTAAAAGCAGCTCGTTTAATGTCGTTGCTTTTTCGGGATATGCAGTAGATACAATCGTAAATACAGTGGTTGGTGAGTAATATTTTGAGCAGAGACACACAGCGTCCGTCTTCGGTGTAGGTGTGGCATATGCCCGAGGGTGCCGAATTTCCTAAGCCTTTATGAGTATTTTTTCGGTTGCCTCCGCTGGAAGAGCAAGAAACATCGTACTTGGCAGCATCGGCAAGTATGGTTAGTTTTTCGTTAATGCGGTCGTAGTTCATCGTGTAAGGTTTTGAGGTTTTGATGAAAAAGAGAATATCGTCCTTTGCTGAAAACTTCTCTTTTTTCTCTTTTTTTAAAAAAGAAAGTTCACTTTTTATTGCTGATTTTTAATTGAATAAAAAGGATTTCAGCATTAAGAGCCCCTCGCAAATATAGAATAAACAAACTATTTATACAACAAAGCAAAGGGAGGGTTCTTCTAAAAAAGACGTTAGCCTTTGTGAGTTTCTAATTGTAAAACAAGTGTAGGAACACTTCAAATCATTATTGAATTTACTGTAATCATCACTGATGCTTCGGTTCCACTTAGTAAAACAAACGGTATGCCAATCTGAGCGAAATAGCAGAATTTCAACTTAGTAGTTTTACATTTAAAAAGCTGCGACTTTTCTTTTGTCACGAATTTGCGTTGGTTTTTTATGGGATACTGTTGTTACTAAACCCAATCCGTTAGTTTTTTTTCTGATTTTTGATGTCGGAATAAATTTGGATTGTCTGTAAAGTTTCGAAACTTTTCAGTTTGTTTGACAGAAATTCTGCGTGTGGACTATCAGAATTGTTAGGAGCAAGTTTCCGTTTTATGCTGTCTTTCCACGTAAAATATAAGGGCTTTTGGTTTCCTTTGAAAAGTACTCCGAGAGAATCTGCAATGAAGTTATAATCATTTATACCAAAGCGATAATTTAAAGATTTTGAAAATAAATCATCTCCCGAATACATATATTTTTGATTGGAAAGGCTCAAATGAAATAACGTAGGGAAAATATCTTTGTGCGAAGCCATAACGTTTGCATCAAAGAACAGGGGTTTATAATCTTCTGGAACGTAGAAAAGTATCGGAACACTTCGCTGGAGAAAAGCATTCTCACTATCGTATTCAAAAACTTGTCGGATATTATGGTCGCCAGCTTCGGCATACATCATTGCAGGACTTATATTGCTTGTAGTGGCAGGCTTCTTAAAATTCAGACCGAAAATATTTTAAATAAAATCGAAAAAAGTTCGCTAAATCACGAACTTTTTGTATCTTTGTGCAAAAATAAATTTCACCGCAATGCAGATAGAATTTATAGATGAAGAATTAGCAAGATTTTATGAAGGAGGAAAGGTCAAAAATAAAGAATTAAAATCAAATGGTAATCTTCAAAAATTATTCATCAAAACAGTAGATAGATTAAAATCATTAGAAAAAATAGAAGATGCTTTTTTATTTAAATCATTAAATTATGAAAAGTTGCAAGGTAATTTAAGTGGAAAATCATCTGTGAGAGTAGATATAAAATACAGAATCATTTTTGAAGAAATAGAAGACGAAGAGGGCAAAGTAATTATTTTGTCCATTGAAGAATTAAGTAATCATTATCAGTAAATAAAGAGGAGAATGGCAACGATAAATATAAAAAAATTAGTACCAAAACAAGCAACATACCCCGGCGAACATCTTCTTGATGAAATACAAGCAAGGGAGATGAGTCAAAAAGATTTGGCTATGGAAATGGATTTACCAAAATCTGTTGTTAATGAAATTATTAAGGGTAAAAAAAATATAAATACAGACATCGCATTGAGATTAGAAAAAGTATTGGGAATTCCTGCTAAATTTTGGCTCAACGCACAGGCTGATTATGAAATAGACAAACGAAGAGTGGAGGAAAAACATCAAGAATTTGTGAAAAACAATGAAATATGGAGTGTAATAAAATCCTATATTCGTATGCCATTTTTCAAGCGTGAGGGGGTTATCACTGATGACTTAAAGCAAAACATCAACATTATTTTTAAAGTGTTTGCAGTTAGCGATTTAGATGGATTTGTTGGGCGATTTGCAGAGTTAGAATATCAACGATTTAGAAAGTCCGAAAAATCAAATATTGAGAGAAACAGCCTTGTTTGTTGGGTAAATTATGTGAAATATAAGGCAAGTCAATTGTATGTTTCGGACTTTAACCAATCTGAAAAGGAACAGGTTTTTAAGGCAATAAGAGAGGTTTTATATAAAAATAAAGAAAATATATTAGATGAAGTAAAAGAAGTTTTAAGTTCTTACGGAATAAAATTTCTAATAGTTCCAAAACCAAAAGATTGTGCAGTAGATGGAGTTTCTTTTTGGAGTGAAAACCCTACTATATGTTTGAGTTTGAGAAACAAAAGTATAGATTCTTTTGCTTTTACGCTCTTTCACGAGCTTTCTCATATTTATTTGCATTTGGTGAATAATAACAGAAAGGAATACATCAATTTGGAAGAAAAGCACCAAAAAGAAGAACAAGAGGCTGATGAATTAGCATCTAAACTGCTTATTCCTGATGATGTGTGGAAAAAAATAAAATCGATAAATTTTCATAATGAAAGTTCTGTGATGAGTGTTTCTAAACATTACGGAATACACCCTGCTATTTTACAAGGAAGATATTCAAAAGAAAACAATAATTATAAAATAAAAAAGATAGATAAAGACATTAGACAAGTTAGTTTTACTGAAAAAAATCAATAACAAATAAACTTGTTGTTGTTAGTTGCCAAATTTTATGCAAAACGAACATCTGACAACAAAGATTATTCCGTTGCATCCGCATTAGTGCCTCGTCTATCTACGGGGTAAAATATAGCCCCAAAAGGGGCTTTTTTTGTTGAGTAATACATTTGATTGCTTTGTACGTACGTTTAAAAAATGTACATTTCGTTTTGAATTTTAGCACATTTGGTTTTGTGGAATATAGAGGACAGTTGCTCATAATTACCATATACGTATAAAAATAGGAAACGATTAGCGAGAAAAAAATAAAAAGAAATAAGCAAAATATTTAAGTCCGCTGGATATAGTTTTTCCAAATAACGAAAGATTCATTATACAATATATGTTGGTTATTAAATGGTATCAGTACAAATCAAGAAAATAAAAGGTGAAGTTTAATAGTTTTCAGCCTTCTATCAAAAGAAATTCATCGTACGGAAATGCAAAATAAAACATAATTTTAGAAAATTAAAAATGGTTAAGGTGTTTTTGTTGACGCTACATCCAACTTATAAAGGTAATTTTTCTTTGCAAAGAGAAATCTATTTCGTATATTGCCAAACTTTTTAACGATTTATACTTTTTTAGATATGAAAACAGAAAAATTATCTTCACAACAAGCGATGGAGCTTGAAGACAAATATGGAGCCCATAATTATCATCCACTACCTGTAGTACTCAGCAAAGGCGAAGGTGTGTACGTGTGGGATTTGGAGGGGAAGAAATATTTTGACTTTCTTTCCGCATATTCAGCTGTGAATCAAGGGCATTGCCACCCTAGAATTATCGAAGCGATGACTAAACAGGCACAAACTTTAACGTTGACCTCACGCGCGTTTTACAACGATAAGTTAGGGGTATATGAGAAATATATTACCGAATATTTCGGATTTGAAAAGATGTTACCGATGAACACTGGTGCTGAGGCAGTAGAAACAGCTATCAAAATATGCCGAAAATGGGCGTACGAACGAAAAAATCTCCCTGAGAGCCAAGCGATTATCGTGGTTTGTGAGCAAAATTTCCACGGACGTACTACTACAGTCATTTCTTTTTCTTCGGACAAAAACGCACGTAAAAACTTTGGACCTTACACACCGGGATTCGTAAGCATTCCGTACAATGATTTGAGAGCTTTGGAGTCTTTTTTGGCTGAAAATCCGAATGTTGCAGGATTTTTGGTGGAGCCTATTCAAGGGGAAGCAGGTGTATACGTTCCTTCGGATGGATTTTTGAGTGGAGCCAAAGCTATTTGTGAAAAATACAATGTACTGTTTATCGCCGATGAGGTACAGACAGGAGTTGCTCGTACAGGAAAGCGTTTAGCTGTTGATCATGAAAACGTAAAGCCCAATATTTTGGTGTTAGGAAAGGCTTTGAGTGGAGGAACTTATCCAGTGAGTGCGGTTTTAGCAGATGATGAGGTAATGCACGTGATCAAGCCAGGGCAACATGGAAGTACCTTTGGCGGAAATCCTATAGCCGCAGCCGTAGCTATCGAAGCGCTACAAGTGGTAAAAGACGAAAAACTGGCCGAAAATGCACAAAAAATGGGTGAAATCTTCCGTAAGGAAATCGGTGCGTATATCGAAAACTCAAATATCGCTACAGCAGTGCGTGGAAAAGGATTACTTAACGCGGTAGTTATCAACGATACAGAAGAAAGCGACACCGCATGGAATATATGTTTACGTATGCGCGATAAAGGTCTGTTAGCAAAGCCTACTCACGGAAATATCATTCGTTTTGCTCCTCCATTGGTTATTAACCAAGAGCAATTGAAAGAGTGTATTGATATTATTATAAGCACTTTAAAAGAATTCGAACGCTAGATTCTTTGCTAAGAGATTCGGCTTTTAAAATCATTGTTAATTAGAAAAAGTTATACGAAAAAAAATGGAGAATCAATATTTGAGTGCTGACAAATTAGAGTTTACACAAAGCATTCAAGAAAATCTAAAAGAAATTGCTAAATGGGCGAAATTTTTAGCTATTCTAGGGTTCGTAGGCATAGCGATTCTTGTGCTAGTATCTATTTTCACAATTATTTTCGGAGTGATTGCTTCCAGCATGGAGGATACTCCTTTTCCTCTTGCTTTTGTTGGAGTTCTATATTTAGGTATGGCGGCGGTCTATTACTTTCCCATAAAATATCTGTATGATTTTGCTACAAATATGAAAGATTCATTGAAAACGAGCAACAGAATTGTTTTTAGTAGAGCTTTTGAAAATTTGAAGTCTCATTACAAATTTATGGGAATCTTTACCATCGTGATGCTATCGTTGTACATTCTGATTCTTATAGGAGTGTTATTAATCGTAGGATTTCTCGGAGCGATAGGAGGGTATTAATATCTTTGTTTAAGCAGTCATAAAATGAAAAAATATCTGATCGTAGGACTGGGAAATATTGGCGAGGAATACAAAAACACACGTCATAATATTGGTTTTAAAGTGGTTGATTTTTTAGCATCTCAACATACTACAACTTTTTCTACACAAAGATTAGGGGATTTGGCTGAGGTAAAGCACAAAGGAAGAACCTTTATTCTATTGAAACCATCTACCTATATGAATCTGAGCGGAAAAGCCATTCGCTATTGGTTGGAAAAGGAAAATATTCCCATAGAAAATCTGTTAGTAATTACTGATGACTTAAACCTGCCTTTTGGAACAATTCGCATCAAATCCAAAGGGAGTGATGGAGGTCATAACGGACTGAAAGACACACAAGCCCAATTGAATAGCATCAATTACGCACGACTCCGTTTTGGAATCAGTAATGATTTTGCTAAAGGAAAACAGGTGGACTACGTATTGGGGGAATGGAGCGACGAAGAAAACACGGCCTTACCCGAACGATTGGAAAAATGTGCTCAAGCGGTACTTTCTTTTGGTTTGTCCGGTATCAACATAACCATGAATACGTTTAACAATAAATAAACTCTTTTCGATAAAACAAAAAAATGAAACGATTTTTAAAATTCCCAACCCCTTATACGGTTCTGATGATAGTGATTATGTTTGCCGCATTGCTAACTTATTTGTTGCCATCGGGTTCGTATGACACTCTAACCTATGACGCTACTCAAGATGTTTTTGTGTTAAAATCGAAGGAAATAACCCAAACTCTCCCAGCTACGCAACAGACTTTGGACGAAAAATCCATAGCTATCAATATTGCCAAATTTAAGGAAGGGAAAATTAAAAAGCCTGTATCAATTCCAAATACCTACACAGAAACATCTCCTCACCCTCAAGGAGTTAAAGAGGTTTTATTCGCTCCCATAAGAGGAATTTATGAAACTATAGACATCATCTTATTTGTACTGATTCTGGGGGGATTCATTGGAGTTTTTAACAATTCAGGAACGTTAAACGAAGGGGTAGGTTATTTGTCTCATAAACTCAAAGGACGTGAAGGTATATTGATTATCATCGTGTGTACACTCATTGCTTTGGGAGGAACTTCTTTTGGACTTGCCGAAGAAACTTTGGCTTTTTATCCGATTTTGATTCCTGTCTTTTTAGCCGCAGGTTATGACCTGATGGTTCCGTTAGCGGTTATTTATTTAGGTTCCTCTATAGGAACGATGGCAGCGACCATCAATCCGTTCTCAGTCATTATAGCTTCTGACGCAGCAGGTGTGGACTGGACTACAGGAACAACCATTCGTGTCATTATGCTTATTGCCTCTTTGACTATCACCATTGCGTATGTCATACGTTATGCGGAGAGAGTAAAAAGAAACCCACAACTGTCAATTGCATACGAAACACCACTACCTGATTCACTGACTTCGCAAAAGGTAGCTCCTGTTGAAAGATTGAAATTGTCAAGCAAATGGTTACTTCTTGTTTTCGCTTTGTCGTTTTTGATAATGATTATAGGGGTAGCTCGTTGGGGATGGTGGTTTGAGGAGATGACTGCCTTGTTTTTGGTAGCATCCGTATGTATTGCCTTGTTCTTACGAATGAGTGAAGAGCAATTCATCGCTGATTTTATCGCAGGAGCAAAAGATTTGCTTGGGGTAGCTTTCATCATTGGGATTGCTCGTGGAGTGACTTTTATCCTTAATGACGGACAAATTTCGGACACTATTTTACATTATTCAACAAACTTAGTGGGAGGTATGTCGCCCATTCTTTTCTTGCCTGTATTGATGTGTGTATTCGGATTATTAACATTGTTTATTTCTTCCTCATCGGGAATGGCTGTAGTAACGATGCCCATCATGGGGTCATTAGCAACGGTAGTAGGTATCGAAGGGCAACACGTTGTAAATGCTTATCTGTTTGGAATGGGTTTGATGAGTTTCATTACCCCCACAGGGCTTATCCTACCTTCTTTAGCGATGGTGAATTTGAATTATAAACAATGGTTAAAATTCGTGTCACCTTTGTTGCTAATGCTTTTGCTACTCTCTGTAGGAATGCTTCTATTGGGGTATTATTTGTGAGTTTTTGTTCATTTTACATAGCAAAAATTCAAAACAAACAAAATCAGATAACTTGTAATTTTACGTGAAAGTTTAAACACTAAAATTGACACCTTTAGTATTGATTCAGTAGGTTTTTGAGAGAGAAATAAGAATCTATAACTATTAATAAGGATATTATTTTGCGTTAAAAAGATTCAATCGAATTATTATACTTGAGATTGAATCTAAGCTCTCAACTAAAAAACACTTTTCTTTTTTAGTTCGGTAAAAATACGTAAGTTTGTCCATTAAAACTTTTTTTATGATAAGAGCATTTTTTGTTACTATTCTTTTAAGTGTTTTTTGCCCGTTTTTGATGGCTCAAAGCACTGAAACACACACCAATTCGTTGGTAAATTTTGAAAAAGCAATGTTTTTGTACAACCGAAATTTGTACAAACCTGCTCAGCATTTGTTTCTAAAAGAAATCGCTGAAACTACTGATAGTGATTTACGGACAAAATCAAAGTTTTACGTAGCTTCAATTGCTGTCATTTTAGGAGAGCCAGGGGCAGAATCCTTAATGCGAAATTTTATTGAAGAACATCCCGAATCACCATTGGCTTCAGGAGCCTTTTTACGTATGGCCGATCTTTATTTTCAACAAGGAAACTACAAAGAAGCTCTAAAATGGTATGATCAGGTCAAAGAAAGTGGCATCAGCAAAAGTGAACGCTCCAAATATTACTTCCAAAAAGGATATGCTTTGTTTGCTACGAACAAAAAGGCAGAATCGGAAAAATATTTCAACTTTGTAAAAAATCATCCCGACTACAGCACGGATGCTAACTACTATTTAGGATATATCGCTTACGACTCCGATGATTATGAAAAAGCATCTACTTACTTCAGTCAAGTACAAGACGACCCAAGTGTGTCATATTTTCAAGCAAATATGAACTTTAAGCAAGGGCTTTTCCAAGAGGCTATAGACGAAGGTTTAAAGCAAAAATCCAAAACTAAAAACGCACAAGACTTATCGGAAATCAACAAAATCATTGGGGAAAGTTATTTCAATTTAGGAAAATACGATGAAGCTATCCCGTATTTGAAGGAATACAAAGGAAAAAGAGGAAAGTTCTCAAATACTGATTATTATTATTTAGGATATGCTTACTACAAAAATAAAGACTATGCCAATGCCATCGACCAGTTCAACAAAATCATTGACGGACGCGATGCCGTAGCACAAAATGCTTACTATCATTTAGCGGAATGCTATCTGAAAACAGGACAGAAACCACAGGCTTTGAACGCTTTTCGCAATGCATATCAGATGAACTATGAGCCACAAATTCAAAAGGATGCTCATCTGAACTACGCTCGTTTGAGTTATGATATTGGAAACCCATACGAAAGTGTGCCTGGTGTGTTGTTGGACTATTCCAAAAATTATCCAAACGACAATCAGCAAGAAATCCAAGCTTTGTTGGTGGATTCGTACATTTCTTCGCGTAGCTACCAAGCTGCGATTAATCTTTTAGAAAAATCAAATGACCCAAAAGATCAACAGATTTACAAAAAAGTAGCCTTCTACCGAGGGTTAGAACTATTTAATGAATTGCAATACGCCGAAGCATTGGTGTTTTTACAAAAAGCCGTTGGTGGCGACCCTAAACTATCGGCTCGTGCTCTGTTTTGGAGTGGTGAATCGGCTTATCAACTACATGATTTTGAAAGTTCTAAAAAATATTACACCGAATTTATCAACCATCCGAATGCAAAATCAACCTATGAATACAAAAATATTCATTACAGCTTGGCGTACAGTAATTTTAATTTAAAAAATTACGGAGGAGCTGTAGATAATTTTGAGGCATATTTGAAACAAAATCCGAAAGCAAATTCTTGGACAAACGATGCTTTATTGCGTTTAGCAGACTCCTATTTCGTACAGGGAAAATATTGGCCTGCCATGGAACGTTACAATAAATTAATTGACTTAAAATCAGCCGACGAGGATTATGCCGCCTATCAAAAAGCTATGAGCTACGGATTTGTGGACAGACCACAACGCAAAATTGAAGACTTAGAAAAGTTCGTGAAAACATATCGCAACTCAAATCTACGCCCAAACGCGTTATTCGAATTAGGAAACAGTTATGTGTCCGCAGGAAATTCCGAAAAAGGCACAAAACTCTACAAACAGGTACAAACCGAATACAAGAATAGTAATTTAGTTCCTCGTGCCATGCTTCGCGAAGGATTAGTTTACTACAACAAAAATGAAAATCAAAAAGCGTTGCAACTTTTTAAAGACATCGCAAAACAATATCCAAACTCAAACGAAGCAATTCAATCCATTGCATCTGCAAAACAAATTTATATGGACATGGGACAAGTGAACGAATACGCTTCTTGGGCAAAAAGTTTAGGCTATGTTGAAGTGTCAGATTTGGAGTTAGAAAATGCCACCTATGAAGCTGCCGAACGACAACACATTCAACAAAATGAAAAAGAAGCTATTGCAGGATTTGAAAAATACATCAAAGAATTCCCTAACGGAATGCGGATTACAAACGCTCAATTCCATTTAGCACAACTTTACAACGCTTCAAACCAAAAATCAAAAGCTGTAACTTTATACGAAAACGTAATCAACAGTGGTTCAGAAGAATATTCAGAACAGTCATTAGTGCGATTAACACAGATTTTGTTGGATGCGGGGAGCTATCTGAAAGCAAAACCTCATTTGGAGCAGTTGGAAAAAACAGCCACCATCGCACAGAATAAGGTCTATGCACAATCAAACTTAATGCGAGTTTGCTATACCGAAAAATTGTACAGCAACGCTATCCAGTATGCTCAAAAGGTATTAGCCGAAAAATCGGTCGACACACGCATTAAAAACGACGCTTACAGCGTTTTAGCACGCTCCTACATCAAAACAGAAAATGAGGCAGAGGCTCGCAAAGCATACCAAGAAGTAGCAAAAACCGCTACAGGAAGTTTGGCTGCCGAAGCTATGTACTATGATGCTTACTTCAAACATAAAGACGGCAAGTTCAAAGAATCGAACGACGTAGTACAACAGTTGGCAAAAGAATACGGAGGACATAAAGAATTCGCTTCCAAAGGGTTGGTAGTAATGGCAAAGAACTACTACGGACTGAAAGACTCCTATCAAGCCACTTATATCCTTGAGAACGTGATAAATAATTTCAAGGATTACCCCGAAGTGGTTGCAGAAGCTAAAAAAGAATTGGCTGTAGTGAAGGCAGAAGCAGCGAAGAGTAATTCTTCTGTGAAAATGTAATTGATTTGTTTGAAGACAATTCAAAGCCAAATGAACAAAAACAAAATATATTAATGGTATATTTCTAAAAAAAAGAACAATGAATAAACATATATCCTACCGTAAATCCCTATTGATAATTGCGTTATCAACTTTTGGAATAGTTACGGGGCAAACTAAACGTGACAGCTTAAGCACCAAAGTAGTAGACGTAGTTCGTTCCTACACAGCCTCAATTGCCGATGCTTACAAAAAACGTGAAGATGCTAATCTCAAAGCCGATTCGTTGTCAATAGCTAAACGACAAATCAATTATTCTATTTACTCTGTACCTGTGGCATCAACTTTCGTACCTGAAAAGGGAAAGGCAAGTGCCATGAGAACCAACATAAAAAGAGAACGTTACTTGGATTCATACATAGGAGGAGCTTTTGGAAATGCAAACACGTTATATGGTGATGCGTCCATAACCTTACCCGTAAATAACGAAAGTAATTTGGCTTTCATAGCTGAACATCTGTCTTCCAATGGTGACATAAAAGGAGTGATTCCAGATAACAACTATGCGAAAACAACAGCTCAATTGCGATACGACTTTTTGAATAGTGATTACAACTTCGGTATAGCTGCCGATTTCGGGAGAAGATCGAACAATTGGTACGGAATCCAAAAAGGATTCTACGCTTCCGAAGAACAGCTGAAAGCCCTTACCGGATTAAAGCAAACCTATATCGATTATGGTGTAAATGCTTACATAAAACTCGCAAACCCATACTTTAAAGGACTTGATTTTGAGTTTAGTGGATTGTCAGATGCGTTTGACACTAGCGAAATAAACGTGAAAACATCACCTTCTTTTGAGCTACCTATCAGCAGTGAAGAACAAAAAATACATTTTGGAGTCTTATTGGATTACTACAATAGTAAATTCAATCGGGCTACCGCTCTTACTCCAAGTGCAATTGAAAATAAATGGTTAATTTTTGGTGCTAATCCATCGTATAATTTAACCATGGATAACCTGGATTTGAAAGTCGGACTTGCTATAGCTTATTTAGGAGGAAATCAAACCAATGAAAGTCGATTCAAGGCTTACCCCGACGTAGAAATTTCGTATAAACTTTTGGAAGGGAATACTATTTTCCACGGAGGTGTTCGTGGGATGATGCAGCAAAATACCTTTGAGAAACTCTCTAAAAACAATCCTTTTTTAGCCCCAATACAGCATATTACACCTACAAATATTGGCATTGATGCTTTCGGAGGAGTCAAGGGAGAGGTGGGTACAGGATTGTACTACAAAATTAAAGCTGGTTACAAGCAATGTGAGAACTTGCCAATGTTCATCACCCACACAGAAACAGGAAACCTTGGATATCAACATAATAATGCTTTCAGTTTGGTCTATGACAAAGTCAACATGTTCAACCTAACAGCAGGTATGGAGGGTAGCATCGCAGAACGATTTTTCTTTGATTTTGAAGCTCAATACAACCGCTTCACACCCGACATCCAAACTCAGGTATGGAACTTACCAGAAACCAAAGCATCGTTGTTTACGGATGTTAAAATCATAGAAAACCTCTTTGCAGGAGTAGATGCATTTTATGTAGGGAATCGGTATGACTTAAACTACTCCACCCAAACTTTAACTGTTGATGGATATTTCGACCTCAACTTCCACGTTGATTATACAATCAACAAACAATTTATGCTTTTTGCTAAAGTAAACAATTTATTATCAAACAACTACAACCAATGGGCGTACTATCCTGTTCAAGGTATACAAGCCTATGCAGGACTACGTTATTTGTTTAGCTTAAAGAAAAAATAATACTTTCATTATAGGATAAAATATTTTATAGTTTTTTGTTCATATCTGATTTATAATGGGAAAACTTTTAATCGTTGGAACCGTAGCCTTTGATGCAATTGAAATGCCTTTCGGAAAAACAGACTGTATTATGGGAGGTGCTGCAAACTATATTGCTTTGGCAGCATCGCACTGTTGTGGAGAATCGGCGGTCGTTTCAATTGTAGGAGAAGATTATCCTTCCGAATATTTACAACTTCTTAGCGATAGAAACATCAAAACTTCAGGTATTGAAATTGTTAAAGGAGGCAAATCATTCTTTTGGAGAGGTAAATATCATCATGATATGAACAAACGTGATACACTCGAAACCCAACTGAACGTTCTTGCTGATTTTAAGCCCGTAGTTCCTGAAGAATATAAAAAAGCAGATGTGCTGATGTTAGGGAATTTGCACCCAAGGATTCAATTGGATGTGTTGGAACAGATGCAGCAGAAACCAAGTTTGGTGGTTCTTGACACAATGGACTATTGGATGATTCACACATGGGATTTACTGATGGAAGTTATCCAAAAGGTAGACCTGATTACCATCAACGACCAAGAAGCACGTCAGCTTACGGGAGAATACTCGTTGGTAAAAGCTGCACAACGGATTATGAAGATGGGAGTCAAATATGTAGTTATCAAAAAAGGAGAACACGGGGCATTATTGTTTCACCAAGACAAAGTGTTTTTTGCTCCTGCCCTACCTTTGGAAGAAGTCTTTGATCCCACAGGTGCAGGTGACACATTTGCTGGTGGAATGGTTGGCTTTTTGACTAACGCTGAAGATTATTCTTTCGAAAGCATCAAAAACGCCATCGTCTACGGTGCTGTTCTGGCCTCGTTCTGCGTGGAAAAATTTGGTACTGAACGAGTTCTCAACCTAAGCAAAAATGAATTCTCACAACGTTTACTACAGTTTAAAGAACTGACAAAATTTGAGATAGATACACCATAAAAATAACATTACAAAAGAAAGCAGATGTGTGATTTGCTTTCTTTTTTGTATTTTTGCCCGACAATTTCAAAACAAAAAACTTTCTTATTTAGAGGGATAGGAGAAAAAGACAATGAGTGACAATTTAAAACACGAATGCGGTATCGCGATGGTGCGACTGCTAAAACCTTTAGAGTACTACAAAGAAAAGTACGGAACCCTTTTTTATGCTATCAACAAAATGTACCTGTTGATGGAAAAACAACACAATCGCGGACAGGATGGAGCGGGTTTGGCGAGTGTCAAATTTGACATGCAGGCAGGTGAACGCTACATCAGTCGAGTACGGTCAAACGAATCACAACCGATTCAAGACATCTTCAAGCAAATTAACACTCGGATTAGTAATTTGCTAAAAGAATATCCAGAACTAAAAAACGATGTACAGGAACAACGTCGCATGTTGCCTTATCTGGGTGAGATTTATTTAGGACACGTTCGGTACGGAACTTTCGGGAAGAACAGCATAGAGAGTGTACATCCATTTTTAAGACAAAACAACTGGCAATCGCGCAACTTGATTGTGGCAGGAAATTTCAACATGACCAATGCCAAAGAACTCTTCCAACGTTTGGTAGAACTCGGTCAACATCCGAAAGAAAACACTGATACCGTTACGGTTATGGAGCGTATCGGACATTTTTTGGACACCGAAGTAGAAAATCTTTACCGTAAATTTAAGGACGAAGGACTTTCAAAGATAGAAGCCTCCAAACGCATTGCTGAGGAACTGGACGTGGCGAAAATCTTGCGAAAATCAGCACGGCGATGGGATGGCGGATATGCAATGGCAGGAATTCTCGGACACGGTGATGCGTTTGTGGTTCGTGACCCAGCAGGTATCCGTCCAGCATACTATTATAAAGATGAAGAGGTTGTAGTTATAGCTTCGGAACGACCTGTAATTCAGACGGCCTTCAATTTGGAATTCGACCAAATCCACGAACTTGAACCAGGCTCAGGAATTATTATCAAAAAAAATGGAGACCTCAGTATTGAGCAAATCGTAGAACCGTTGGAACGAAAAGCATGTTCGTTTGAGCGGATTTATTTCTCACGAGGAAGCGATAAGGAAATTTATCGAGAACGTAAGAAATTAGGAGCTTTATTACTGCCTGATGTTTTAAAATCAATTGATAATGACTTGAAAAACACCGTATTTGCCTACATTCCCAATACGGCAGAAACCTCTTATTTAGGATTGGTGGAAGAAGCTAACACCTACCTCAACCAACTGAAACAACAACTCATTTTAGCAGAGAAAAACATAACTCCCGAGCGATTGAATGAAATCCTTTCTGAAAAAATCCGTAAGGAAAAAGTCGCTATCAAAGATGCTAAGCTGCGCACATTCATCACTGAGGATAGTTCGCGTGATGATTTAGTGGCTCACGTCTATGACATCACCTACGGTTCGGTAGAAAAAGGAGATAATCTAGTTATTGTTGATGATAGTATCGTACGTGGAACAACTCTAAAAAAGAGTATTTTGAGTATACTTGGTCGCCTACATCCAAAGAAAATCGTGGTAGTTTCCTCCGCTCCTCAAATTCGTTATCCCGATTGTTACGGAATTGACATGGCTCGTATGGAAGAATTGATTGCTTTTGAGGCTGCGTTAGCATTACATCGCGAACGGGGAACATACAACATTGTTGATGAGACGTATAAGAAATGTATTTCCCAAGTAAATTTGAGTGACGATAAGGTAATTAATCATGTAAAAGAAATTTATGCACCATTTACCGATGAGGAAATTACTCGAAAAATCACACAGATGCTATTACCTGATAACTTTATGCCAGAGGTAGAAATACTTTTCCAAAGCGTTGAAAATCTACACCAAGCTTGTCCGCAGAACTTGGGCGATTGGTATTTCACAGGCGATTATCCTACCAACGGCGGAAATAGGGTAGTGAACCGAGCTTTTATCAACTATTACGAAGGAAAGAAAGATAGAGCGTACTAATTTGGTGAGTTATGCGTCCTATTTTATTTGTCTTTTCAGGACTTCCTGCTTCTGGAAAATCAACACTCTCCAAATGGATAGTATCAAAATTTATTGCAGTGTATCTTCGTATAGATACCATTGAGCAAGGGCTTCGTGACTTGTGTAATGTTAATGTAGAAGGAGAAGGATATCGAATGGCATATCGAATCGCCAAAGACAATTTACTATTGGGAATGAATGTAGTTGCTGATTGTTGCAACCCAATCACCTTAACTCGTGATGAATGGAAAAATATAGCTCATAACACAAATTCTTTTCTAATTAACATTGAAATTGTGTGTTCAGATAAAGAGGAACACCATAGGCGAGTTTTTAATCGAATATCTGAAATAGAAAATTTGAAATTACCCAATTGGGAAGCTATATCAGAATATCATTACGAAAATTGGACTGAAAATAGAATACAGATTGATACTTCGCATAAAACCATAGAAGAATGTGTCAGGGAACTATTTTCAAAAATAGAACTAATTTTGGAAAAATAATTAAAGGGCAAGAACTAACTTGTCCTTTCTACTTTTTTATAAAGAAGTAATTATTTTCTGTAAAAAACCGATAATAATTTATGCATCACAAAATATTTTTTATTTTTCTTGTTTCATTTGCGACAATGATAAAAGCACAAACGAAAGGAACTTACCCAGAAAAGGATAAGGTCTTAGTAGAAGGAGGTTTTTTCCTGATGGGAAGTCCAAAATCGGAAGGAGAAACCATTGAGCACCCGCAACATAAGGTGTTTTTACAAACTTTTAAGATAAGCAAATACGAAATCACTAATGCACAATATGCCGAATTCCTAAATGCAAAAGGCAATCAGATGAAAGGCGACATTCCTTACATAGAACTAAAAGAAGGTTGGAGCCAGATTGAAAAAGTAAACGGCAAGTACATCGCCAAAAAGGGATATGAACAACATCCTGTGGTATTGGTATCGTGGTACGGAGCAAATGCGTACGCTCAATGGGTTGGAGGCAAATTACCTACGGAAGAACAATGGGAATATGCAGCTCGTGGAGGAAATAAAACTCAAAAGTACACTTATGCGGGGAGTAATACGCTTGATGAAGTAGCTTGGCATCGGCAAAATACAGATTATCTTCAGCCAGTTGGTAAGAAAAAACCTAATGAACTCGGTATTTATGATATGAATGGCAATGTTTCAGAGTGGTGCGAAGATGATTTCACGTCGTATGACTATAAACTCGGGAATACAGAAGAGAAAAAAGAAAAACCTTCAGTTTTCAGTGCGTTTTTTATGGCAATAATGAGTAAGACACCAAGCAACCACTCGTATCCAGAGGATAAAGTTACACGTGGAGGGCATTACAATCAGCAAAAAATGAATATACGCATAGCCAGAAGAGATAATCGCAATGCATTGGGGCAAATCTTCGTTGGTTTTCGGGTGGTTTTTATGTAACTGAAGTATTTTTTAACATATTCTGTTTGTAAAATATGATAAATTACTGAAAATCAATCTTATCAACAATTTTAGTTCTGCTAAATCTAAATGAAAAAGGAAAGAAAAGAATAAGAGACCACCTGAAAAAGTTGGTTTTCAATGTAGTATTGCTAAAAACCAAACTCTTCGGATAGTCTCATTTCTCTTGTGTTACATTTAAAGTGATATACAATCGATTATTTACAAATCAAACCCTATATCTTTTCTGAAATACATCTTATCGAAATGAATTTTTTCGATATTCTCATACGATTTTTTTAAGGCTTCTTTAAAATCTTTTCCAAAAGATGTCACCGCCAATACGCGACCTCCTGAAGTCACTAAATCATCACCCTTACGCGCTGTTCCTGCGTGAAAAACGATACTTCCTGAAACGTTTTCTACGCCTGTAATGATCTTTCCTTTTTCATAGTCTTCGGGATATCCTCCAGAGACCATCATCACTGTAGTAGCACTTTCTGGATTGATTTGCAGGGTTAATTCATCCAATGTTTGACTTCTAAGCGACTGAAAAACAGCTACTAAATCACTTTCAATACGAGGTAGTACGACTTCTGTTTCAGGGTCGCCCATGCGTACGTTGTACTCAATCACATAAGGTTCTCCCTTAACTTTTATTAATCCTATAAACACAAATCCTTGATATTCAATGGAATCTTTTTTGAGCCCTGCGATTGTCGGTTGAACGATGCGTTCCTCAATCTTTTGCATAAAATCCGCATCCGCAAATGGCACAGGCGAAACAGCTCCCATACCTCCTGTGTTAAGTCCTTGGTCATTCTCCCCTACTCGTTTGTAATCCTTAGCTGTAGGTAAAATTTTATAATTTTTACCGTCAGTCAGTACAAAACAACTCAATTCGATACCATCCAAAAACTCTTCCACAACCACCTTTTGACTTGCACTTCCAAACTTTTCGTTCAGTAACATATTTCTCAATTCAGATTGTGCCTGAGACAAATCATTGATAATCAACACCCCTTTTCCTGCTGCCAGTCCATCAGCTTTCAAAACATATGGAGGTTGCATCGTGGATAGGAATTGGCACCCCCGTTCAACAGTTTCTTTTGTAAAACTTTCATATCTTGCCGTAGGTATGCCATGACGTTGCATAAATTGTTTGGCAAACTCCTTGCTACCTTCGAGTTTTGCTCCTTCCTTTGAAGGCCCTACTACTTGGACATGCTGTAAATCAGAATCATTTTTGAAGAAATCATACACTCCGTGTACCAAAGGATCTTCGGGGCCTACCACAAGCATAGTAATCTGATTGTCCAAAACAAATTTCTTAACCGATTGAAAATCAGTAGGAGAAACACTCACGTTGGTAGCCACTTGATGCGTTCCTCCATTGCCTGGAGCTACATACAAATTCTCACAAAGTTTACTTTGACTAATTTTCAAGGCAAAAGCATGTTCACGTCCACCCGAACCTAATATTAATATGTTCATTTCTATATGTTTTTATTATTTTTGTTTCACACATAAATTTGTATCATTCACGATTTGGCAATAAAACTTCCATTTTCACTCTCGGAACGGCGTAATATTCCTTTTTAAAAGTCGATTTTTTACTATTTTTATACCATTCCTTACCTCGAAATCGTGTTATTACGATGTTTTTATCCGTATGCGTATGGACTAAACTCGGCTTTGTCACGTACAAACTCCCTTTTGGTTGTTTTTCTGTCGGATTAATCACTTCTACTCCAACAAAAATCCCTTTTTCCGGAAAAGGTAATCCATAATTTGATAAATCTACCCTAATTTTTTGCTGTTTTACGCCAGGTTTTATCAAAAACAACTCCTTTGAAAGCGTTTCTTTTGGAAAACCTCTGTCGTCCACGTTGTAAAAATTCAATCTGAAAAAGGCTTCAAGTGGTTCATAAAGCTCGTTCGTTTCTGACTTAAAATAGAGCGTAACAGCGGTTATTTGTCCCGATTTTCGTGTTTTATTCTCAATAAAAACCGCTTTTTCATATCCGAATGGAACAGAATTCAGAAAAACACCCTTTTTATGGAACGTCCCTACATTCGTTTTTTTTGCCTTTTGCAATTGTTTTTCTACTAAAACGACTTCTTCTAAAACTTCGGTTGTGGGCAATAAGTTTATTTTTTGCGTATATTTTCTGTTTTCAACATACTTTTCTAATGAAATAATCTTACTTTCATAACCTACAAACGATATTAATACATTTTCAGACTCTTTTTTTGATATATCCAACTTAAAAAATCCATTTTCATCTGCTGAAACTCCAATATTTCTATCCAAAAAAGAAATATTTGCATACGGAAGCGGTTCTTGGGTCAGAGAATCAATAACAAAGCCTTCCAATGTTTGGCTATACATCGAAAAACTTATGATAAATAACAATATGATTCTCATTTATTCTTCAGAAAAAACGACTGTATTCTTGAATATACTTGTAATCTAACCTTTTTTCACGCTATTCTCAACTTTACAAATAGGTATGGGATTCATTTTATGCTGATTAGCTCGGTTGAGCCGTTGATAAATCTCAAAAACTTCCTTTTGTCTGCCTGAAAAATCCTCAGTCGTTTTGCCGTTTTCGTGTTGCAACATCGCCCATTCAAGTTCGTCATAATTCGCTTTGAGTTGGTCTTCATCGCTTCGGTCATCGCCAAAAAGCCCGTCGGAAGGTTTCGCCATTACAATGGATTCAGGAACACCTAAATAACGCGCCAACTGATAGACTTCACTCTTCATCAAATCGGCAATAGGACTAATATCTACTCCCCCATCGCCATATTTAGTAAAAAATCCTACTCCAAAATCTTCAATTTTATTACCTGTCCCAACAACCAAGCGTCCGTCCAAACCTGCAAAATAGTACAGCGTAGTCATGCGAAGTCGAGAACGCGTATTTGCCAATGCCATTTCATAGGAATGTTGATCGGTAGTAGGAATTTGCTTTACAAACTGGTCAAAAACGGGTGTCAAATCTACTTGCAAATCAGTGATGTTACTGTATTTTTCTTTCAAAAAAGCGATATGTTCTTTAGCTCTACTCACGTGATTTTCTGCCTGATGTATTGGCAATTCCAAGCAAAGTGTCGGCACGCCCGTCTCGGCACAAAGTGTGGAAACAACTGCTGAATCAATTCCTCCTGAAATTCCAATGACAAAGCCTTTTACCTTTGCATTTTCGGCATAGGTCTTTAGCCAATGTACTATATGATTAGTAACTTTCTCTGCATTCATTTTTAATATTTTTAACATAAGATGTTTACAAATTCAAACACATATTTGAGTGCTTATCCCAAAAAAATAGGACATTTATCCGTAATATTTTTTACCTTTGCAACACAAGAAACAAATGTACGAAAAAAATATTCAGCGACAAGATATGACAAAATTTTTTCACAGTAGAGGCAAACTATTACTCACGGGAGAATATGCCGTTTTGGATGGAGCGTTGAGTTTAGCTTTCCCTACGCGTTTGGGACAATCCTTATGTATTTCGGAAACAAATCAAGGATTTTCGTGGAAAAGTTTTGACTTTAATAAAAAAGTATGGTTTGAACACCATGAATTGACTTTCGATGATTTTAAACAAAATACAACATTTTCAACAACGGCTGAAACTTTGCTAAATATCTTAAATACGGCCGTGGAGTTGAATCCTACATTCGCTACTCAACTAAGTCACTGTCAGATAGAAACTCATTTAGAGTTTGAGCGAGAATGGGGCTTAGGTACTTCTTCCACCTTAATTAACAATATCGCTCAATGGGCAGGAGTAAACCCATTTGAGTTGTTATTCAAAAGTTTTGGAGGCAGTGGCTATGACATCGCTTGTGCCATGCATAAAACCCCCATACTGTACAAACTGACGGAAAATCGCCCCAGCGCCTATCCGTTACAATTTTTACTGCCACAGACCGACCAGTTGTTTTTCGTATATTTGAATAAGAAACAAAATAGTAAGGAAGGTATCGCCCTATATAAATCCATCAAACGAAGTAAGAAAAACTTGGCAAGTCGCATTACAGAAATCACGGAAAATATTATCCGAACGACTTCGCTATCTGATTTTTGCCAATTGATTGATAATCACGAGCAAATAATAGCCGATTTTCTCAAAATCCCCACGGTCAAAGAAACTCTTTTTCGAGATTTTTCAGGAAGTATCAAAAGTTTAGGAGCATGGGGAGGGGATTTTGTTTTGGCCGTGGGCGAACGAAACTACGTATTCGATTATTTCCACAAAAAAGGATTTTCAACAGTAGTTCCGTTTCAAGAAATGGTATATATAGAACCTTAAACAACAAATACATTTTCATGATTTGACATAGAAAACCTTAAAAATCAACAGAATAATATAACCAATACCATAAATACTTATGACCACAGTTGTAAAATTTTTTGCATCGACTTTGTTGTTATCCTGCTTTTCAGCAAACTTACATGCACAAGATCAACCCTTTTTAGACCCTATTTTTGAAAATCCAGCGGTTCAGGAAATTAACCGTATGCCCATGCGTAGTCACTACCTGCCTTTTGAATCCTCAGAAAAGGCTGAAAAGAAAAACTACAAAGCCTCCAACCGGTACATTGACCTGAACGGGAAATGGAATTTCCTTTGGAAAGAAGATTACAAACAATTACCAACGGACTTCTTTAAAACCGATTACAACGACAGTTCTTGGGACAAAATACAAGTGCCTTCCGTTTGGGAATTGAACGGTTATGGAACAGCAATTTATGTAAATGAAAAGTTCGAATTTGCAACAAAAAACCCAAATCCACCAGATGTCCCAGATGGAATCAATCAACCTGCGGGACTTTATCGTAAAGAATTTTCAATACCTTCGGATTGGAAAAATGAAAAGGTTTATCTTCACCTAGGAGCTGTAAAATCAGCTTTCAAATTATATGTAAATGGGAAATTTGTAGGTGTAGGTAAAGACAGTAAATTAGCTTCAGAGTTCGACATAACTGACTACGTTTCAGCGGGGAAAAATCAAATTGCGATGGAAGTTCGCCGATGGACAGATGGAAGTTTTTTAGAAGCTCAGGACATGTGGCGACTTTCAGGTATCACTCGCGATTGCTATGTGTATGCACGTCCGAAAGTACATCTCTACGATATTGACGCTAAAACAGGACTTTCGAATGGATATACCGACGGAAAATTGGATTTGCTAGTACAAATTTGGAATGAAACTGATGAAAACAAAGGTAATTATCAGTTAGAAACTGCTATTTTCAACGATAAAAACCAAAAAATATGGCAAGAAACTAAAAGCATTACCCAAATTCAACGAAAAAACAGCAAAACAGAGCTTTATTTTTCAGCTAACTTACCTCTGGTAAAGCAATGGAGTGCCGAAATACCAAACTTGTACCGCTTGGAAGTTCTACTTAGGGACGATAAAAATCAAATCAGCGAAGCAGTAAGTATGCACATCGGATTTAGAAGTATCGAAATCAAAGGTAGCGACTTAATGGTGAATGGAAAACGAATATTCATCAAAGGAGTAAATCGTCACGATACCGATCCTGTAACAGGACAGGTTATCAGTCGAGAAAGTATGGAAAAAGACATCCTACTGATGAAGCAATTGAATGTCAACAGTGTACGTACTTCACACTATCCTAACGACCCTTATTTCTATGAATTATGTGATAAATACGGGCTTTATGTGATGGATGAAGCCAACGTAGAAAGCCATGGTATGGGTTACAAACCAGAACGAACACTTGCCACTAACACCGCATGGGAAGAAGCTCATAAACAGCGAATTATGCGAATGTATCAACGAGACAAAAACCACCCAAGCATTATTATTTGGAGTTTAGGCAACGAGGCAGGGAACGGTTGGAATTTCTACCAAGCTTATAAAATGCTAAAAGCTCTTGATCCTCAAAGACCTATACACCACGAACTAGCTCACTATGATTGGAATACTGACATAGAATCACGAATGTATCGTCGTATCCCATTCCTGATTGACTACGGCTTGTCCCACCCAAAAAAACCATTTCTACTCTGCGAATACGCTCACGCAATGGGTAACAGTATTGGGAATTTTAAAGAATATTGGGATGTTTTTGAGAGCTATCCCGGTTTGCAAGGTGGCTATATCTGGGATTGGATGGATCAAGGTATTTACAAGAAAAATGCTTCAGGAAAAACCATCTTGGCATATGGCGGCGACTTTGGTGATAAAAACACACCCAGCGACAATAACTTCTTGATTAATGGAGTAATCGCATCGGACAGAACCTTTCATCCTCATAGTTATGAGGTCAGAAAGGTGTACCAAGAAATTGGATTTTCCTTTGAAAAAGATAAATTAATGGTTCAAAACAAATATTTTTTCCGTGATTTATCGAACTTCGAATTCAGCTGGACTCTTTTAAGAAATGGAACTCCTATAAACCAAGGCAAATTAGATAACATTAACGTACTACCACGACAAAAAGGAGTTTTCCCGTTGGTAATCAGAGAAAAATTGACAAAAAAAGGGAAAAACACACAGGAAATTAACAGATTAGCATCCGAAATCGTAAAAAATGACCCAGAGAATGAATACTACTTGCAGATCGAAGGTAAATTGAAATCTGATGAAGGTATTTTAACTGCCAACACCTCATTGGCTTTTGCCGAATTTCCATTAAACACCTACAAAAAACCTGTATATCAAGTAGATAATAACATTATTACTACCGAACAAACAGACAAAGAAATAACACTATCAAACAGAAATTTCAAAGCAACCATTTCTAAAGAAAAAGGAAGATTGGTATATCACCAAACTAATGGAAAAGAAAACATTTCAGGGGAAGGGCTTTACCTAAACCTCTGGCGACCTGCTACTGACAATGATTTTGGAGCTGGTTTACAAAAAAAGTTAAAAGACTTAAGATATGCTGATAAAGATGCAAAAATTGAAAAAATAACGCTTTCGGACGCTGAAAATGGACAAAAGCAAGTGAAAATATATAAATTTTTGATAGAAAACAGCATTAAATTCACTCAAACATTGACTTTCGACGGAAAAGGAAGCTTTTTAGTAGAAAATACATTTGTTCCTTTGAGGGAAAGCGACAGATTAACTTTCAAAATAGGAAACCATGTTACTCTTTCAAAAGATTTTACAAATCTCGAATGGTACGGACGAGGACCTTGGGAAAGCTATGAAGATCGTCAGACCTCGGCTTTTGTAGGACTTTACAAAGGAAGTATTGACGAACAATACCACCCGTATGTACGACCACAAGAATCGGGGAATAAAACCCAAGTGCGATATGCAAAATTACTGCGTAAAGATGGCAGTGGAATTCTTGTCCAAAGCGAAGAAAAATTCATGAATATCAATGCATTACCCTATAGTCCTGCATCACTTTACCCTGGAGAAGAAAAACAACAAACACATTCCGAAGAATTGGAAAAAGATCAACACATACATTTAGACGTTGATTATCAGCAGTTAGGTGTAGGAGGCGATAACAGCTGGGGTAATTTACCAATGGCACAGTATCTGCTTTATTTACACAGACCTTACAGTTATTCTTATCGTATTATACCTGTAAAATAAGAACTCTCAGTTTTTTATAGGATATAAACATCAAATTGGGGTAGCATGTTTTAAAAACACGCCGAGATGAGGCAAATGCCTCATCTCGGCGTGTTCTTCAATTGAACCCAATAAAATCTACAAAATATAATCCGTGTTCATAAAGTTTGAAACCCCTGTTCGTAGGAGATTTTCTACAATTTTATTGTTATAGTCATCATCCCGTGATGCTACAAAAGTACGTATTGAAAATGAACGCAATGCATCGTGAACACTCAAAGTTCCTACTGCAGAATCCTTACGACCCGTAAACGGAAAAACATCTGGACCTCGCTGACAGAGACTATTGATATTCACACGACAAACCAAATTCACTAAATTGTCAATCAAAGGTGAAAGCTCATAAGCATCCTCCCCGAAAAGACTGATTTGCTGTCCGTATTTTGAATTAGCAATCTCATCTAAAATTTCGTTGATGTGCGAAAAAGATTTGATTGGCACTAATGGGCCGAATTGTTCCTCTGAAAACACACGCATATCGGTTGAAACGGGGTATAAAACTGCAGGGAAAATATAATTTTCAGAGCGTTCTCCTCCTCTTTGATTAACAATCTTAGCTCCTTTTGAAATAGCATCATCTATCAGTTCTTGGATGTAGGCAGGTTTTTCCTTCTCAGGCAATGGAGTAAGAGTTACATCTTTCTCCCAAGGATTTCCATAGACCAACTCATCCACTTTTTTAGAAAATTCTTTGATGAATTTATCTTTAATTTTTTTGTGTACATATATGATTTTCAGAGCAGTACAACGTTGCCCATTGAAAGACAAAGCTCCCTTCACACATTCTTCAACGGCTAATTCTAAATTAGCATCAGGTAACACTACTCCTGGGTTTTTTGCTTCCAACCCGAACACTAATCGCAATCGGTTTTTATTAGGGTGTAAATCTTGTAGTGCGATAGCAGTCTTACTATTTCCAATAAGTGCTAACACATCCACACGACCACTTCGCATAATGGGTGGAGCTACCGTTCTACCGCGTCCGTACAAGATGTTTATAACTCCACGAGGGAAACTGTTTTTGAAAGCCTCTAACAACGGAGCAAATAACAAAACTCCATGTTTTGCGGGTTTGAAAATAACGGTGTTACCCATAATCACAGCAGGAATCAGCAACGCAAAAGTTTCGTTCAGCGGATAGTTGTAAGGCCCTAAACAAAACACCACTCCCAAAGGCCCACGACGAATATGAGCATAAATACCATCTCTTTTTTCAAAACGAGAGGAATCTCGATCGAGGTTTTTATATTCCTCTATAGTGTCATAAATATACTGTATCGTCCTATCAAACTCTTTGCGAGAATCTTCTAAACTTTTCCCAATCTCCCACATCATTAGTTTCACGACCTCATCGCGTTTGGTTGCCATCTGCTTGACAAATTTTTCCATAAATTGAATTCGGTCTTTCACTTTCATGGTTGGCCACAAACCTTTCCCTTTGTTGTAAGCCTCGCATGATGAATACAATAGCTCTAAAGCCTCTTCTTCTCCCATATTGGGAACACTCCCCAAAAATGTGGGCTCATAGTTTTCGGTCGATGAAATGGTGGAGTAAACATCTGTCATGGCTCCTTCCCATTTGCGTAATTCCCCATTTGCCAAATAAATATCTTGATGCAAAGGCTCAACACGAAACTCTTCAGGAATTTCTCTAAATTTTTTCATTCTATATTAATCTGTTTAATAATTTAAAGCATTACACTCTGCCTTTTAGCGAGTTAAACACCCATGCGATGGCTAAAAAACCTATCCCTACAGTAGCAAAACCTATTCCTGCTACTTCGTTGTATTTAAAAATCCCCAAACCAATGAGAATCAACCCCATAACAACCATAATCAAAGTGGCATACCCTAAAATAGTATTTTTATTCATTGTCATAACTGCAAAATTAATGGATTGCAACTGCAAAAGTCGTTCTTTATTTTGAAAAAACAAACTTAATTTTAGGGTATTTTAATTAGGTTAAACTCCTGAAATATTTTTTAGAATTTATTATGATTAAAACCACATAGTAACATAGAGCTCTATCCTATATTTCTCTTTAATATTGATTATATTTTTTTTGTAACTTTAGAGACACATCAAACAATTAACTTATTTATTTTCTGTGATTTATATTATTTCTAAAAACATTTTACAAAAATTATTTTCCTATTACAGCAAAAAACATTATCTTAGCGAAAATCATACGAAGATAAATGTCATTTAAAGTTTTTTTCTGACAGATTTCTAAGCTACGAGAAATTTCTTCATAGGAAAATAGTGCAAAATATAATGTTCTAAAAATCAGTCCATTAAATTAAAACCATAGGATTGGTTGTGTTCATGTTTAAGTGGTACGATAAAATTTTTAACTATGGAAACACTACCTATTTTATTTGGAATATCAATATTACTTTTGTTAGGCTTTATTGTGTTCGTAAAGTATAAAGTCCGCGTTCACTTGGTTTATAATAAGAATATTACAAACAAATCGTTTTATATTTGGGTACCTTTTGCCGATGTGTACTACTATTTTAGATATATTTTCGGAAAGAAAACGTTTTTTTGAATTTAAATTGCGAGATTTTACTATAATCTCGCAATTTTATTTCTCTTCTATATAATAAATTTCTATTGCTAAATTACCTCCTTCGAGTTTGTGCCAACCTTTATTTTCTGAATTTAGGTATATTTCCTTTCGTTTGTTCATGTGTCCTAAAATCCTGTAATTTGTTGACTTTTTGTTTGTATCTTCAGTTTTTTTCAGTGCAACAAAGAAATTTTCACAGAATTTAGGTGATAAATCTTCGATATTTATTTCCAATTTATTTTTCCTAACAGACTCAAATAATAGTGTTTGACTATGCAATTTTTTATCAGGAAATCCGTTTTCTCCTACTGAAAAAAATACTAATTCAAAGGTTGCTTTCGTGTCGTAATTTTTCTCTATTTTTTCTATAAAGAATACTATTTTCTTGATTATAAAACACTTATCTACTTTAATTTCATTAGCAAAAAACGTATTATAATAGCTTCCTATGCTGTAATTTTTTCTTCCCTTAGTAGCTATTTTATTTAATTTTTCTTTTTGAAATTGTGTTACCACGACTTCACTAAGAAAAATAGTGTCATTTTCTACGGTATTTTGTGCTGTTGAAAGGCAAAAACCGCATATAATAAGCAAATATGTAATTGATTTTTTCATATAGTACATGTTCAGAGAAGTAATTCAAGTAGATTCTCAAATTATTCCTATAATAAACTTAAATTGACTCACTATGTCCTTACCGGAGGAAAGATAAATGTCCATTTCTGTATGCTTATAAACTGTAAACAAAAAAAATATTTTTTGAGTAGTTCTTAGTATACGCTGACAAATATCAACATGGTTTTTGAGCAGTTTCTTTATGAAACCAAAATCTTTGCTTCTTGTTTTAAAAAGAGTAAAAGTAAAAATAGTTATGAACAATAATTTTAAAACTCGTTGCGAATATAAATATATTTTTAACACCGACAAACTGTACTCCATTTTTTGTAACGCATTCCTGTACAACATATAATTATCATATTTTCAAAACTTTATGATTTTTTAAAATTTCTAATAATCAATTACTTATTGTTTTGTAAAACATTTTACAAAATAATTTTCCTATTACAGCAAAAAACATTATCTTGGCGGAAATTATACGAAGATAAATGTCATTTAAAGGTTTTTCTGACAGATTTCTAAGCTACGAGAAGTTTCTTCATAGGAAAATAGTGCAAAAATATGATATACTAAAATCTCATTGTTGATATATCTCCATAAGTGAATAACAAATCTTCAAAAAATCAGTGAAATAACTAATTTATAACATACTTTTATATGAAAACAAATTCTCAAAGATGGTTTTTGGCAGGAAGTATTTTCTGTTTTTGTTACTTTGTATTTTTACTGTTAATTAACTATCATTCACTAAATAATGAAATAATGGTTGGTTCTGTTAGCTTTTTCGGTGAACTACTGACTATTCCATTGATTTTATTTCTTTTATTTATGTTTATTTTTAGTTTAATAAAAGTAATAAAAAAAGATAATAGCTTTAGACTTATATTTATTATTAACCTGATAACCATAGTGTTATTAATTTCGTCTACTTTTTATAATTAATTCTATTCATGGAATTGCGAGATTTTACGATAATCTCGCAATTTTTACTTTTACGAAAAAGTTTTTCAGAATTATGAAGGTAATGAAAAATAAGCGTCTGTTATTAAAAGAATTTTTGTCTTTTTAGTAACTGTCCTTTTTACCATAAAAGGAATTGATGCTATTAAACGATTTGTTGAAGGTTGTAAATCTGTAAGTTGCAATTGTTCACAGACCAAATGAAATGGCTTTAGTAATTTTTCTGTGAATTCAATTTTGAGTTCCCTAAATAGAAAATCTTTTGTTTTGAAGGGAGAAAGTTTTTTTACTTTCTCTCTTTTTTCTTTGGGCTAGCCCAAAGAAAAAGAGAGAAAAACTATCCCAAAAAATTGCACTTACTAATGGAATTTAAGAAGTTTACATCACAAAAATTTCAAGAGACCCTTTTTATTTTTACTTTTGCAGAAACATAAGTACCTTTTATACCTTAAAGAATGAAAACACACAAAAATAAAACTCTTACTATAACAACTGTTGGATTTGCCTTATTTGCTATGTTTTTTGGAGCTGGAAACTTGATTTTACCTCCTTTCATAGGACTTCAATCAGGCGATGAATGGCTAATGGCATTAGTAGGATTTTTCCTAACAGCCATTTTAGCTCCTTTTCTTGGTGTACTTGTTATTTCAAAATCAGGACTTTCGTTTACGGATTTGGGATATAGAACTCATCCAAAGTTAATCAATGTGTTGGCAATACTAATCATCTTGTGTATCGGGCCGTTAGTAGCAATCCCACGCACAGGAGCCACTGTATTTGAAATTGGAGTGCAACCGTCTTTTCCTTCATTTAGCAATGTTGTTTTCGCTATTCTATTTTTTGGAACAGTATTTCTATTATCAATTTCAAAAACCAAAACAGTGGATATTATCGGTAAGTTTCTGACCCCTTTTTTATTGCTATCATTGGTACTGTTAGTAGTTCTGGGAGTCATAAACCCTCCTGATGTCATTACTGAAAGCACAATGACCGCAACCGAGGTTTTTTCTTTCGGATTTGTTGAAGGTTACCAAACATTAGATGTACTAGCATCGGTAATTTTTGCAGGAGTCATAATTGAAGCTGTTATTGACAAAGGGTTCTCTTCTGAGAATGAACGAAGTAGGATAACACTTGCCGCAGGACTGGTGTCTACTATTTCATTGCTTCTCATCTATGGAGGATTAATTTACTTGGGAGCTACAACCGATTTTCCAATGCAAGATAACAGTACCCGTACGCAATTGCTATTGCACATTTCCTCCTCCATCTTGGGAGAAAAAGGAACTTTCGTAGTAGCTATTGCTATTGCTTTCGCGTGTTTAACCACGGCAATTGCATTGACTACGGCCACTGGAAGCATTTTTGAAAAAATATCACACGGAAAAATACCTTATCGTTTAAGCGTTATTCTTTGCACACTGATTTCGGTAGTCTTATCCATTAACGGAGTAGATGCTATTATAAAATATGCTGTCAACATATTATTGTTCATCTACCCGATTGTCTTTGCATTAATACTATATTTATTACTTTTTGGTCGATACGTAAAAATACGACAACCCTACGTAGCAAGTATCATTACTACCGCTATCGTTTCTTTAATTTCCGTAGGAATCAATTTGGATATGCAAAAAGAGTTGTTAAGCACTCTAAAATCCTATTTACCATTACAGGAATATAGCTTAGAATGGTTATTACCATCCTTAATAGCTTTTGTCTTTGGAACTGCTTTGGATCGAAATCAAAATTAAAAAAGTAAATAGAAAAATGCTTTTTCGTACTTTATCGAAATTTTATGACAAACCGTAGGACTCCTGTCAAAGTTTTTATTTTAAATTTTCAAGTTCTAGTTGCTCAACAATCTTTCGGTCATTAGCCAAACGTTGTACTTTGTTTTGTCCTCCAAATTTACCACTTTGTTTCATATAACGTACGAATCCATCTTTGGCAACTTTAGTTATTTTCAAAGGTTGTAGTACCTTTCCTTGAATCAAATCGAAGTAATATGAATTCTTTTGCTGTAGGAAATTGTCTAATTTCGAGACGAAATCTGCCATATTATCAGGTTCTTTTTCAAATTCGACAAACCATTCGTGATAAGGCAACTGATTTTCGGAAGGATTTACCTGTGGAGCTACCGTAAATTCGGAAACCCGCACCTCCGTACCTTGAATAGATTGAATCATAGCTTCTTCAATTTCACTAGCGATGACATGTTCTCCAAAAGCCGAAATAAAATGTTTTATACGTCCCGAAACAATTACTCGGTACGGATTTAAACTTGTAAACTGAACAGTATCACCAATATTATATGCCCAAAGCCCAGCATTGGTCGAAATAATCATCACATAATTTACATTCAGTTCTACCTCAGCTAAGGTCAGACGTTTTGGGTTTTCTGAAAAAAAATCGTCAGACTTGATAAATTCATAAAATATACCTGAATTGAGCAACAAAAGCATTCCTCTCTCAGTTTGCGTATCTTGAAAAGCAAAAAAGCCTTCGCTGGCAGGAAAAAGCTCAATACTATCGACCTTTCTTCCGATAAGATGTTCAAACTTTTGGCGATACGGCTCGTAATTGACCCCTCCATATACAAAAAGTGAAAAATTCTTAAACAAATCACCTATATTTTTACCTGATTTTGCTTTAAGTCGCTCGAAATACATCTGTACCCAAGGAGGAATACCGCTAATGAGGGTCATATTTTCGCTAATAGTTTCCTCAACAATAGCATCTACTTTGGTTTCCCAATCTTCGATACAGTTGGTTTCCCATGATGGAACACGGTTCTTTTGTAGATATTGAGGCACATAATGTGCCGAAATCCCTGATAGCCTACCTATTTTGATACCATTTTTTTCCTCTAAAACAGGACTTCCTTGTAAGAAAATCATTTTACCGTTAACGAAATTAGCTTTTTTGGTTTCGTGAATATAACACAAAAAAGCATCTCGTGCAGCTTGTACTTGATAGGGCATAGATTCTTTTGTGATTGGAATATACTTAGTTCCGCTGGTTGTACCCGAAGTTTTAGCAAAATAAAGTGGTTTTCCTCTCCAAAGCACATCTCTCTCGCCCGATATCAAACGCTGAATATAAGGTTTTAAGTCTTCATAATCTCGAACAGGCACCTTTTTAACGAAATCGGCATGGTCTTTTATATTTTCAAAATCATGATCTTTGCCAAAAGCAGTATGTTTTGCTCTACGAATAAGTTCCTCAAAGACGTTTTGCTGCGTTTCAATAGGCCTTTTTGCCCATTTGTCTATTTTTCTCTTAACAATAGACGCAAATAGTTTGGCTCCAAACGATTTTAGTGACATCCTACGTATTTATTTTATATTGGCAAAGATACGTATTTTTTTTTACCTATTAACACCTCACAGAAACAATTGATAGACAAGCAAATAGAAAAAATCTACCGTAAAGGTTAAAATATTCATTTTAACTTTTACGGTAGATCCAAAATATCATTGCTTAGAAAAGTTTATATTCCCAACATATTTTTAGGGTCTAAGATTGTATCCAACTGCTCTTGCGAAAGCAGTCCTTTTTCTAAAACCAAATCATAGACTGATTTACCTGTTTCTAAGGCTTCTTTGGCAATTTTCGTGCTGTTTTTGTAACCTATATGTGGATTCAACGCAGTAACGATACCGATACTATTTTTTACCATATTTAAACATACTTCACGATTGGCTGTAATGCCATCAATGCACTTGGTTCTGAGGGTCTCTATAGCTCGTTGTACAAAAACAATAGATTCTATAATCGACTGACATATAACAGGTTCCATTACATTCAATTGCAATTGACCAGCTTCAGCGGCAAAAGTAACCGTAAGGTCATTTCCGATAATCTTGTAACACACTTGGTTAACCACCTCGGGGATAACAGGATTTACTTTCCCCGGCATAATAGATGAACCAGGTTGCATCGGGGGTAAGTTAATTTCGTTTAATCCAGCACGTGGACCAGAAGAAAGTAAACGCAAATCGTTACATATTTTAGATAATTTAACTGCCATACGCTTCAATGCAGATGAGTAGATTACGTACGATCCGGTATCGGGAGTGGCTTCAACTAAATTCGACGCAGCTACGAATGCTTCTCCTGTCAAATCTGCTAATTTTTTGGCACATACAGCAGGAAATTCTTTGGGTGCATTGATACCCGTACCGATGGCAGTTCCTCCCATATTAATTTCTAAAAACAAATTAGCGTTGTATTGCAAACGAGTGATTTCCTCCTCCAACGTTGCGGCAAAAGCTTCAAACTCTTGTCCTAAAGTCATCGGCACAGCATCTTGCAACTGGGTTCGTCCCATTTTGATCACATCGGCAAATTCTACTCCCTTTTTACGGAATGAAGCTATCAATAATCTCAAATGCTCAATCAAGGTTTGATTCATTCGGATAATTGCCAATTTTATGGTAGTTGGGTAGGCATCGTTGGTTGATTGTGATAAATTTATATGGTCATTAGGAGAGCAATGCTGATAGTCTCCCAACGCATGTCCCATAATCTGTAAAGCTCGGTTTGCTATTACTTCATTCGCATTCATATTCACAGATGTACCAGCCCCTCCTTGAATCATATCCACAGGGAACTGATCGTGCATCTTGCCTTCGATTAATTCATTACACGCTTGAGAAATGACGTTCAACAACGAGTCACTTAACAATCCTAACTCGTGATTGGTTTGTGCAGCTGCCAGTTTCACATAAGCAATGGCACGGACAAACTCCGGAAAATCACTCATTTTACTTCCTGAAATATGGAAATTGTCAATAGCTCGTTGAGTTTGTACCCCATAATAGGCATCAAAAGGCACTTGTAAATCACCTAACAAATCAGATTCAGTTCTAAATTTTGACATATTTTCTTATTTTTTTATTAATCTATTTTTTTGAAATTTCATGTATCTATAACTTCGAGTGCTTCACTTTTATTTTATGCAATCATCTATTCTACCAATGGTTGTAAATAATCTTAAATATTTTGTTGTTAAAAAATCTTTTCCTAAAAAGATTGATTATCAAAAAGAAATAAGCGTACCAATTTGCTTTTGTACCTAAGAAAAACGATTAACATTAGAAATCATTAAACCTTATTTCGTGTAAAGATACTAAATATATTTGAATTAAATTGAAAATTATTTTGTCTTTTTTGAAAGGATCTACTATTTTTGTAGCAGATGTATTTCTCACATAAACCGAAATCAAATGAAACTATTTAATAATCTTCTATTTAGAGTGTTTATTGCCATTATCATTGGTATTCTTGTAGGATCATATGCCCCTGAATGGTATAATCGTTTGTTTGTGACATTCAACAAGCTATTCGGAAGTTTCTTAGGATTTTCTATTCCTCTTATTATCATGGGATTGGTAATGCCTGCTATTGCTGAATTGGGTAAAAATGCAGGACGACTGCTCTTTATGACAGTAATCATAGCCTACTCATTTACTTTATTTTCAGGATTTTCTACTTTTTTTGTAGGGAAAATAGTCTTTCCAAAACTATTAGGACAAAGCCCAACCGTAAATACAGAAGTTGTTGAGCGTACATTAACTCCTTTTTTCACGCTCGACATTCCGCCAATTCTGGATGTAATGAGTGCTTTGGTACTGGCTTTTATGATCGGAATTGGGTTATCACTAAAAAGTAACTCAACGTTAGGAGGTGTACTTAAAGATTTTAAAGACATCATTGTACTGGTAATTGAAAAAGTGATTATTCCATTATTACCGATCTATATCATGAGTATATTTTCTGAAATAGCCTACAGCGAGAAGGTTGCTTCTGTAATGGGGCTATTTTTTAAAATCATCGGAATCATTTTTGTGATGCACATTGCTTTGTTGCTACTTCAATTTTTACTAGCGGGAATTATCTCTAAAAAAAATCCATTGAAGGCTTTATTGACCATGATGCCTGCATATGCCACAGCATTGGGAACACAATCATCAGCAGCAACCATTCCTGTAACTTTACAACAAGTAATCAAATTGGGGGTTTCGGAACGAATAGCTGGTTTTGTTGTGCCTTTGTGTGCCGCTATTCACCTTTCGGGAAGCACCATGAAAATCACAGCCTGTGCCATGGCATTAATGTTGATGAACGGACAAACGGTTAGTATTGATCTATTCGCGGGATTCATTATGATGTTGGGAGTTATTATGGTTGCCGCCCCTGGCGTTCCAGGCGGTGCTATTATGGCTGCTTTAGCTATACTACAATCAATACTTGGTTTCGATGCTCAGCAACAAGCACTGATGATCGCCCTGTACATTGCTATGGATAGTTTCGGGACTGCTTGTAACGTTACTGGTGACGGGGCAGTATCCTTAATAGTCAATAAATTAAGTAGCAGACAAGTCGGTGAATAACCGACATTTACCAACTCACACCATTCTAAATATTTCTAATCTACGGATTCCAGAAATCACTGTTCTTTATATTAGATTTTTTAGGATCAAAAATTGGATTTTTTATGCCTTTTTTCCTTTGAGAAACATAATCTTTCCAAACGCGGATAACCACACCGCTGAGTAGCAAAATAGCAACTACATTGACCCATGCCATGAGCCCTACACCAATATCCCCAACAGTCCATGCCAATTTAGCTTCTTTAATTGCTCCCATATACACTCCATAGAGGAAACCGATACGCAAAATCCAAATATAAAGTTGAGCATTTCGTTTCCCTTTGAAGATGTAAGCGATATTAGTTTCAGCATAGTAATAGTATGCCAAAATAGTAGTAAAAGCAAAAAAGAAGAGTGCAAGTGCCACAAAATGACTTCCGATAACTGGAAAATGAATATTCAACGCCTCTTGCGTAAAAAAACTATATTCCACAGAAGGAATCTTTTCGACGATGGCTATTTCTGTTTTTTCATTAATTACGTTGTACTTTCCTGTGAAAAGTATCATAAAAGCAGTTGCAGTACAAATGAAAAGCGTATCAACGTAAACGGAAAATGCCTGTACCAATCCTTGTTCCACAGGGTGTTTTACTTCGGATGCAGCTGCGGCGTGTGGTGCTGTTCCCTGTCCTGCTTCATTAGAATAAATACCACGCTTTACACCCCATGCGATTGCCGAACCTGTTATACCTGCGTAAATAGACTCGCTACTGAATGCAGCATCAATTATTAACATAAAAACATCGGGAATTTGTGAAAAATGCATACCTATAATGATCAAAACCATCACAATGTAACTAACCGCCATAAAAGGCACTATGATTTGCGTTACTTTACCCAAACGTTTCACACCTCCAAAGATAATAATCGAAACCAGAATAATGATTGCCACGCCTACTGTATGAACTTCATATCCAGCTATGTTTACATTTGGAATCTGTACAGATTGATTCAGCGAGGTTACAATACTATTACTTTGAATACCTGGTAACAAAAAACCACAACTGAGAATTGCCACCAAGGCAAAAAACACAGCATACCACTTGATTCCCAATCCTTTTTCGATATAGTAAGCAGGGCCTCCACGGTATTGTCCTTTGATTTCTTGTTTGTAAACCTGACCAAGCGTAGCCTCTGCAAATGCCGAAGTAGCACCCAAAAGAGCAATCACCCACATCCAAAAAACGGCCCCTGGCCCACCAAAAGAGATTGCCGATGCAACTCCGATAATATTCCCCGTACCTACACGTCCTGAAATTGCCAACGAAAACGCTTGAAATGGCGATATACCTTGTGCCGAATTACCTCCGCTAAAAAGCAAACGAACCATACTTTTTAGATAACGAAACTGCAAAAAACCTGTGCGAATGGTGAAATACACTCCCGAAAAGATACATAAACCAATTAAGGCATACGACCAAACATATCCACTGATAATTTCAAAATATTTTTCCATAGACTTTTCTTTAAGTTCGGAGCCTTTAAACTCAACATTTGTTGTTAAGGAAATTCAACTCTATCAGATACGCATTTTACAACGAAAACTAACGTTTAAAGAAATCGTAACCAATTTTAAAACTAATCCAAAAAGTACCTCCTTTGCTATTAGGTGTTCTTCCAAGTGTGGTCGAATAACCGTAACCAACATTAAATTCGTAATTAAAATTTCGGCTAAAGCTACGGCGAATCCCAAAAACAGGTATAACACTAATCGCATTATAGTCGTTGCTTACATTACTATCATTAGAGATTACAAACCAATTAGGAGAAAATTCTGTCCTAAGTGAAAAATAATTTCCTGAGTTATTGCTAATATTTTTTCCTTTTTTTACACGGCGGTTCAATCCATAGTACCACTTTGGCTCTATGGAAATAGCAGGAGCAAGTAAAAAGCCCGTTTTGTCATAAATATCTCCTGTCCAAAAACCTCCATGTAAACTTGCATCAGAACGCAAAGTTATAGCATCGGAAAGCCGGTGTTCATTGTAAATATTTACCCCCAATAATCCTGCTTGAACGCCTACAAGATCTTTCTCTACACTTACATGTTGCGCATAAACTGCATTCAGTCCTAATACCATAAACATGGTAGCAATGATTTTTTTCATGAAAATAAATTTTAATTAAAGCGAAGCAAACATATAAAAAAAAATTAAAATACAAACCCATGAACATCTTTAATCGTCTTTTTCACACCTCTAACAATTAAAAAAATCTAAAAAGTTCAATACTTATTGAACTAATTAAACTTTTTTTTCTACTTTTGCTCCGAAATGATTTTTTCGCAGAAATGATAAAAAACACAGACCATACTTTACTACAAGATTTGATTACCTTGTACACCAACCATTTTGGGCTAAGCCCTATTATGGCAAAAATTTGTGCTTATCTGAAATTGGACTTCGAAGGAAATGGTGCTACCTTCGACCAACTTCAACAAGCCTTAGGGGTAAGTAAGGGTTCCATCTCGATGAACCTACGTAAACTCATCGATAAGGGGATTATTTTAGAAATTAACAAGTTCAACGAGAGAAAAACCTACTTCGTTTACAATCAAGACTATATTATACTATGGTTAAAACAATCCATCGAACGGATGGAATACACCCTTAGCGTAGTACAACGCGTTAATAACCTATCGAAAAAGCACCCCAATACTCCTAAAACCTTACTAAAACGCAAACAAATCCATCAAGAATTTTTACAACAAGGTATAGAAGCATTTAAAGAAACCCTTTTTAAAATAGAAAACGTATGAGAATATTCTTCATTTTGGCAGGTTTGAGCCTAATGACAGCCTGTAACAACACCCCAAAACAAGTTCAACAAGGTATAAAAACGCTTCCGGTAATCACGGTGGGGGAACAAAGCAGTACGTATCACCTTTCTTATCCGGTGAACATTGAAGGAAAAGTGAATAGCCCTGTACAAGCGCGGATATCGGGATATATTACACAAGTGTTGGTTGATGAAGGTCAGCAAGTAACCAAAGGTCAACCTCTTTTTAGATTGGAAACTCAAGCACTTAACCAAAGCTCTCAAGCCGCCAAATCGGCAGTAGATGCAGCGCTGGTGGAAGTCAATCGCCTTGAACCTCTTGTCGCCAAAAATATTATCAGTCCCGTACAGTTAGAAACTGCCAAAGCCAACTTGGCTCGGATAAAGGCAAGTTATGCCGAAGTGAATGCCAACATTGATTATGCCATAGTCAGAGCCCCTGTAACAGGTGTAGTGGGTAGCATTCCCTTACGTGAAGGTGCTTTGGTTAGTGCCAATAACACGGTTTTGACTACCGTTTCAGATGTGAAAGAGGTATATGCTTACTTTTCTATGAATGAGAAAGACTATATTACCTTCTTAGAGGTTGCCAAAGGCAAGTCCTTGAATGAAAAAATCGGTAATTTGCCCAAGATTACATTAGTTTTAGCCAATGGCGAACGCTATCCACACCAAGGAACCATCAGTACCGTAACGGGTCAAGTTGATAAAAACACCGGAAGCATTCGGTTTCGAGCTACATTCCCCAATGCGGAAGGACTGCTTACTAATGGTAACAGCGGTACCATACTTATTCCGGAGGTACACGCAAATAGTTTAGTAATTCCGGAGGTAGCCACCTTTGAGCAACAAGGCTTAATTTTCGCCTATAAAGTAGAGCAAGACACTGTAAAACAAGTCATCATTACCCTTAAAAACCGAAATAATAACTTAGCCGTAGTGTCTGACGGACTGCAAAAAGGCGATATTTTGGTCGTGCAAGGACTTAATGGTATCCGAACAAGTATGAAAATCCAAACGAAACCCGTTTCTATGGATAGCTTAGTACAAGCCATCAAACCTGCTTTCAGATAATTTCTATATAAAAACAATAAAAGCAACCTATTTTTTGAGTTTATCAATAATTAAAAATGCTATATCCGAAAATTATATCGGTTTTTTACAAGTGAGAAACGCCATATCTGAAAAATATAGTCGTTTTCAGAAGTGAAAAAGCCATTTCTCGGAAAATTATATCGGTTTTTTACAAGTGAGAAACGTCATATCCGAAAAATATAGTCGTTTTCAAAAGTGAAAAAGCCATTTCTTGGAAAATTATATCTGTTTTTTACAAGTGAAAAACGTCATATCCGAAAATTATAGCAGTTTTTAAAAGTGAAAAAGCTATTTCTTGGAAAATTATAGCAGTTTTTTACAAGTGAAAAACGACATATCTGAAAAATATAGTCATTTTCAAAAGTAAAAAAGCCATTTCTCGGAAAATTATAGCAGTTTTTAAAAGTATAAAACTACGTAAGTCAGTTATAAAGATAGGTTACAACGAATAACAAACAATAATCATTTATAGAAAAATAAGTTTTATAAATCAGATAAACTCATTCAATTCATCGTATTTATATGTTTATCCGTATATAAAACCATAAAAAATCAAAATAAAACAAATATGGTAAAACTATTTATCGACAGACCTGTAATGTCAACAGTGATTTCCATACTCATTGTAATACTCGGTATATTGGGTATTGTAGGCTTACCCATTTCGCAATACCCTGATATTGCTCCGGTGACGGTTCAAGTATCAGCAAATTATACCGGTGCTAATGCGGAAACCGTTTTGAAATCGGTAGTAATTCCGTTAGAGGAGCAAATCAATGGTGTGGAGAATATGGATTATATCACCTCTACCGCTACGAACAATGGTTCGGCATCGATAAACGTTTATTTTAAGCAGGGAACTAATCCTGATATTGCTGTAGTTAACGTACAGAATCGTGTGGCTCGTGCCAACTCCATTTTACCTGCCGAAGTTACTCGCGCAGGGGTGGTTACTCAAAAGCAAAACACAGGGGCTTTGATGTTTATGACGTTTTACTCCACCAATGATAAGATTAACGACATCTTTATACAGAATTACTTAAATATCAATATCATTCCTGCCATAAAGCGTATCAATGGTGTGGGTGATGCCAATGTATTCGGTGGGAAGGATTACGCTATGCGGATTTGGCTACACCCCGAAAAGTTAGCCGCTTATGGTTTAAACCCTGCTGAAGTTACCGCTGCCATTACCGACCAAAGTCGTGAGGCTGCAGCAGGTACACTCGGTCAGAACAGCGGTAGCTCTTACGAATACGTAATCAAGTATAAAGGAAAATATAATGAGGTTCAAGAATATGAGAACATCGTAATAAAGGCAATGAACAACGGTCAGATACTCCGATTGAAAGACGTAGCTGATATTGAATTAGGGGCTTTGTATTACACAGGATTTGCACGTAATAACGGAAACCCTGCCGTTTCAATGGGAGTATATCAAACGCCGGGCTCTAACGCACGTGACATTATCAACGATGTAAAAAAATACCTCAAAGAAGCCGAGTTAGCCCTTCCTGAAGGTATCGGATACACCATAAATATGGACTCTAATGAGTTCTTAGACGCTTCCATTTCCAAAGTTTTAACCACTTTACTCGAAGCCTTTCTACTTGTTTTCTTAGTAGTTTACTTATTCCTACAAGATTTCCGCTCCACACTAATTCCTGCCATAGCAGTTCCGGTATCAATAGTAGGTACATTCTTCTTCTTGAACCTATTCGGATACTCTATAAATATGCTTACGCTATTCGCTTTGGTACTTGCCATTGGTATTGTAGTGGACGATGCTATTATTGTAGTGGAAGCCGTACACGCCAAAATGGAGCAAACTCGCGACAAAGCCAAGGCTTCTACCCTATCGGCTATGCACGAGATAACAGGTGCGATTATTTCGGTAACCTTAGTAATGGCTGCGGTATTCATTCCGGTAACGTTCATTGGCGGAACTACAGGTGTATTTTACAAACAATTCGGGATTACACTTATCATTGCTATTGCTATTTCGGCAGTAAATGCCCTTACGCTTAGCCCCGTACTATGTGCTTTACTACTGAAACCTCATCCGGATAAAGCCTATGAAGAAAAATCTTTCATTGGCAAGTTTTTCCATAAGTTTAACCTTGCTTTCGAGGCAGCCACCAAGCGGTACGGAAAAACCTTTACCTTCTTTTTACGCCACAAATGGGTAACGCTTATCCTCTTTGTAGTGGCAGGAGGTGTGCTTTATTACAGTAACGAGAAAATGAAAACAGGATTCGTTCCTACGGAAGATAATGGTATGCTGATGATGAACGTAGAGCTTATCCCCGGTGCTTCGATGGAGCGTACGGCAAACGTACTGCAAGAGGTACAGGAGCGAGTTCGTAAAATACCCGGAGTGCATTCGGTAACAGGAATTTCAGGTAGAAGCTTTATCTCAGGTGCCGGAAGCAACTACGGAATGGGCTTTTTACGATTAAAACCCTTCGCCGAGCGACAAGCTGACCCAAGGCAAAGCATACAAGCTATATTAGGTCAGGCTTTTGGGGCAGTTTCAGGTATTACCGATGCCAAAGTCATTTTCTTTCAGCCACCTGCTGTACCCGGTTTCGGTATGAGTTCAGGGTTTTCAATGGTTTTGTTGGACAAAACAGGGGGCGAAATCAGCGAACTTAACAGCACCACACAGCAGTTCCTTCAAGCCCTTAACCAACGCTCTGAAATTCAGTATGTGCAAACCTCTTTCAACGTAAACTATCCGCAGTATCAGTTGGAAATAAACGTAGAACGTGCTGCACAATCGGGCATTAGCGTTACGCATATCCTTTCGGTGCTACAAAATTATATCGGTGGACTCTATGCAACAGACTTTACCAAGTACGGAAAACAATTCCGAGTAATGGTACAAGCACTTCCTGATGACCGAAAAAGCATTCAAAGCCTTGACGGACTTACCGTACGTACCTCCAACGGGCAGATGGCACCTATTTCGCAATTCGTTACGCTCAAACGTACCTTTGGTCCGCAGAGTGTGAACCGCTATAATCTGTTTACTTCGGTAGCCTTAACCGGCGCTAATGCCGAAGGATACAGTACCGGCGATGCCTTAAATGCAGTAAAAGAGGTGGCATCGGAAACTTTAAATAGTAATTATGGCATTGACTATACGGGGCTTACTCGCGAAGAGCAACGTGCAGGTACGCAAACCCTTGTTATTTTTGCACTTTCGCTGATTTTCACCTATTTCATTCTATCGGCTCAGTATGAAAGTTATCTGTTACCCTTGGCGGTAATCTGCTCACTTCCGTTCGGAATTATGGGCGCTTATTTGGGGCAATGGGCAATGGGCTTGGAAAACAATATTTACTTTCAGATATCGCTCATTATGTTGGTCGGTTTGTTGGCTAAGAATGCCATCTTAATCGTGGAATTTGCCGTACAACGTAGGCATCACGGCGAGAGCCTATCCAAATCGGCAATCAATGCCGCTATGGCAAGGCTCAGACCCATTTTGATGACCTCATTTGCCTTTATCGTAGGCTTACTACCTTTAGTATTTGCCGGTGGCGTGGGGGCAGCAGGTAACCGATCGGTAGCCACAGGG